>NZ_CP134771.1:0-726875 GCF_031880315.1 Pseudomonas baltica
GAGCGTCCTTGCATGGCACTGCGACATCATGGGTGAGATGTTAAATAGCCATTAGTTTGGCGTCAATGCTTTGGTGTGATTTTTTTGCGAACGGCCACGATGATCTGCAAACCGCTGCCGTCGGTCTATACGGGTTTCTCAACCGCGCAGCGGACCTCGTCCTGTACCTTGTAAATCTCGCAAACCACCTGCTCCGTCGCCGCCTCGATCGTTCCTTCATTGCGGCATGACACCCAGCCATTATCCGCAACCGCTCGCTCGAACGCCTGGGTACAAGCGGTTTGCTCATCCAGCCGCTGGATAACGGTACTGCCAAGCCCACGCGAGCGTGCCGCTGCCCTCGCCCACGAAATATCAGGAGCGGTAACGACCCCGACATGCAGGTCGGGCACCTGCACGTTGCGTTCGATGTTCAACCGCAGGATCTCTGCAAACGGGACTAACCGGCGAAACGCAGCATCAGACGGATACCAGCGATCGATCAGGATAATGCTGTCCGCTGGCTGTTGTGGCAGCACGTGCCGGGAGATCCAGGCACGGCTATCGGCAAAACGCTCGCACACCGCCCATTCCAGCTGCCGTGTGGGATGCCTGACGAACTGGTTCACCAAGGCCATCGTTTCGCCCCGGTAGGGATCGCTTTTTTTCTCGCACAACCGGATGACCTTTCTGTTGGCCGCTCTCAGGCGTTTCGTGACGGCTTCGAGCAGCGTGGTTTTACCGGTCCCTTTGGGCCCATCCAGAGCAATAAACAGCGCGCGATTCATTGTTCAAACAACCTGTTTCACATCGTTAAGGGCTATATCGCCAAGACCGTTGAAGCGTCCGCGTCGCACGTCAACGGTGCGGCATGTAGTAGGTCTCTGTGGCGTGAGCGATCAATCCCGGATGCAGGACTGGCTGTTGCCAGACCGGACACTCTAGCGGTCAATGACCCCGCATGCCAGGTTAGGCTTTACGCAGCGGCCAGCGCTTTCAATCGTTTGATTCGGCAGGTAGAGTGTCGCGCCCCGGGAATTGGATCCCGGCATTTTCGCTATGGAGTTGTAAATTGAAGTACCTCAGCAAAGTTGTAGCCGCAGGCATTTTCGGTCTGGCTCTGGCCGGGTGCACCGGCACTCCGATGACCTCCACGCACTATGACAGCAGCCAGTACACCGTGCTGGGTCACAGCCAGGCCAGCGCCACCGGCCTGATGTTGTTAGGCGTGATCCCGATCCGCCAGAACACCCGCTTTGTGCGCGCACAGAATGCTGCGATCGCGGCCAAAGGCGGCGATGCGCTGATCAATACGCAAGTACAGGAAAAATGGTTCTGGGCCTGGGTCCTGAACGGTTACACCACCACGGTATCGGGTGATGTGATCAAGCTCAACAAAGGTCGCTAAGTCGCAGCGCGGTCGGCAGCGCAACAGCACTGCACGGCCGCCGTCCCTCGGGCCACGTCCGTCGATGGGTCCACTCGGCATCGGGCCCCGAAGGTCGGTCTGCTGGTGCTACCGGCTACCCGTCACCTCGCGTTCTTGCAGGACCCTGCGTTGTTCAGCGCCACGGTGCTGCATTTTCTGGGTGATCAGTGATCGCATCGGTCTCGTTTTCAATGGGCCGCTGGGTGGTGATGCACGTCACTCAACTGCAATACTGCGGTTCAACCCCGCAGCCCATGCCGCCGCCATCCTTTGCCCCACGGCGTCGAACTCGGGATGGTCGCGCCGATAACCCTCCATCTCGGCCATCGCGCGGCTCATGCCTGACTGGATTCTGCGCAGCAATTCACCGCAGCGTGCCTCTGTCAAACCGCATGCACTGCGTGCGAACTGCACCAGCATCTTGCGCTTGGGCCAAGCCTTCGATCCGCCCAGCAACAGCCCCATGATATCGTTGCTCTTGTACACCGTGGTGGTCACCAGGTCGTAGACCGGGGCGAGCCAGACGTCGGCATCCTCGCTGCAGTTCTCATATAACAGGCCGAAGTTCTTCAGGTGCCCATCGCCGTTCTGGATGCCTGCACTCAACGCCACCATCATGAAAAAGTCTTCCAGCGCCTTGGTCACGCGTGCGGGGCTAACGAAGGACTTGATCAGTTTTGCGCAGCCCTGGTAGCTGCCGTCGTATTTCTTCGCCGTGCCCCACCCTGACAGCACGCACAGGTCTTCGAAGCCAAGATAGTCGCTATGACCGATATCGAAGCGCTTGACCACCAGAAACTTGCCTTGCTGACTCAACCGAAACTCAGGCACTTGCAGCCCGCTGTGCAGTGCCGCCCGCATGCAAAAGAATTCGTTGGCTGCCAGTTGTGGGAAGTCCAGGTCGTTGAAGGTCTTCAACAGGTGCGTGGCGCCCCGGTGGGTCAGCCGCTCGATGTCGGGTCCGGCAGAGTCGATATCGCGTACCAGCACCTTGGGCTGTACACCCGACACCCCGGAATATGCCGCGTAGGTTTGCATCAGGTCGTCGAAAAGATCTTTGGCACCGTCATAGACCAGCAGCTCGGAAAGCTTGATGCCGGGCAGCGGCTCATCCCTGAGGTCGTGGGCGATGCTGAGGCGGCCCAGTTGGTGCGGACCCACGATGCCCAGTAACGCGAAGTCGTCAAAGCCGCGCACCGTCTTGCTGAAACGCCGCACGAGTTCGTTCTTGAGGTGCCCTTCGGGAATGTGCATTTCGAACAGCGGATGAATACCGTACTCCCATTTGTAGCTCTCCAGGCGTACCGGCATCGTCAGTGACACGGCGTTTTCTTCGGCAACTGCAGAATGATATGAGAAAACCGAATCGTGGTGGTTTTCCCCGCTGCGCCCCAGCGTGCCGGCAGCCACGCCGGCAGCACCAATATAGAGCCGGTCGGTTTGCCTATTCATGGACGTTTCCGGATTTCAGCTCATCGAGTGTCTTGCGTCGCCGCGTGGGCGTAGCAGTCAGTTCGTAGCCCAGGCCCGCGAGGATCGCCTCCACCTTGCGAATTCCCACCTCCGGTATGGTGTCGTTCTCTATACCGGAAATGGTCGCGCGGCTCATGCCATGCCGATGCGCCAGGTCGCTCTGTGAAAGGCCGGCCTGTTTACGCAGATTTTTGATAAGAACACCTAGGTCGCCCATGACAGAATGAATCCTATACAGTGCATAATCCAATATAAATGCATATTTGCACTATATTCGATGCATTTATAGGTGTCACTAGCCGTCTGTCAAACCGATCATCCGCATCAATATCCACTATGTCCCCGAGTGGTTTTTGCTAGTCAGCCAACGCCCGTAAAGTGAGCCCCATGCACTTACCCACTCTCTGGAGCTCAATCATGAAAACGATACTCGCCCTTGGCCTGACCCTTACCGCACTCGCGACCACCCATGCCTTCGCCACACCACAGAACGTCACTAGCCACGCACAGATCGCCGTGGTCCAGGACGGTACCCAAACGGTACGCGATCTCAAACAACGAGTGGCGGACGACGGTAGCGAACGCGTTATCGCTCAGCAACATGCCAACAGCCAGACGCCGATCTATGTGGCCGAAACACGTGCGGAGTTCGGTTCGCGCTACCAGCGTTATTGATCTGTCGGTGGCATCAGCGCCCGGCCCACGAGGCCGGGCTTTTTCGTGTCTTTGCTGGCTGAATGCTCAGGGCTGCTGGTCGTAGATGACGATCACCACCGAACCCTTCTGATAGCGTCTGCCATCGGTGGGCAGCAGATCCAGCTCCTTCTGCTCGTCGACGCCCTTGATACGCATCGCTACCCCTACGCTCCCTGCCCGGCGGGCGTTGATCAACCACTGTTCGACACCCTCAACGGTTACCGCCCGCCCTTGCGCGTCGGGATAACGCAGGCCGTACTTGGTCTCGCCGCCGGTGTTGTACAGCGTGATGCCGGGATTACGTGTGTGCCATGCCAGTGCCGAGGCGGTGCCCAGTTCGTTGCTCAGCAGGCTATGGACCCCTTGAAGCTCGGACATGTGCTGCGCGATGAAGACATCAGGCGTCTTGTTGACCACCACGCTGACGGGCAATGCGGCAGGCACTAACGCCAACACCGCGCCCATCGCCAGCGCCGGTGCGCCCCAGCAGCGCAGGGGCCGCCACACCGCCAGCCCATTCAACAAGACCCAGGCGACAATAGCGATCACCAGCAACGCCAGGTGGCCTGGCTCATCGATGTAGATCGGCTTGGTGAATTGCAAGAAGGTGATCACTGCCAGGCCGATAGCGCCCAGCGCTACGTTAAGCACGGCATTGGCGCGCAGCCCTGGCGTCCGGCCCTCACGGATTGCACCTGCCAATCGATGGCCTAGCAACAAACCCAACGGCAGCATGCACGGCATGATGTAGGCCGGCAGCTTGCCCTTGGCGATACTGAAGAACACCAGCGGCAGCAGGAACCACATCCACAAGAATAACGTTGCCCGGTCGCCGCGGGCCTTGAAGCCCTCTCTGAAGACACCTGGCAGCAGCGCGATCCACGGCAGGCTGCTGACCAACAGCAAAGGCAGGTAGTACCACCAGCCCTCGGCGTGTTGGGCATCGTCACCGGCAAAGCGGCGGATATGCTCGTCCCAGAAGAAGTACCGCCAGAAGTCCGCTTCCTGCGCGTGGACAGTCAAGGCCCAGGGCAATGCAATCAAAACCGCGACCACCACCGCAACGCAACCAAAACGCACCAGCTCCAGAAAGCGCCGCTGCCAGATCATGTACGGCAACGCGACCAGCACCGGCAACAACAAGGCCAGAAATCCCTTGGTCATGAACCCCATGGCGCAGGCGACGCCCAGCACGCACCAGGCGGCAAGCCGCGCCCTAGAGCTGCGGCTGACGAAGGCGAACCACAGCGCTACCCCGGCGAGGTTCATCCACAATGTGAACTGCGGATCGAGATTGGCGTAACCGGAGCCTGCCGCTATCAGCGCCAGGCTCATGAACACCACTGCACAGGTAAAACTGGTGCGCCAATCGTTCCACAAGCGGCCTGCCACCGCGTAGGCGAGCCATACGCTGAGCCCCATGCTCAGTGCGGAGGCGATACGCACCCCGAACAGGTTCTGGCCAAAGATGGCTTGGCCGACGGCAATCATCCAATAACCAGCTGCAGGTTTCTCGAAATACCGCAACCCCATGAAGTGGGGCGTCGCCCAGTGCCCACTCAAGAGCATTTCCTGACTGATTTGCGCATAGCGGGTTTCATCAGGTATCCACAGGCCATGGAATGCCAATGGGGTCAGATAGAACGCTGCGAACGCGAGGAGCAGGAGTGGCACTACCCAGCGTTGTTTCATGCTTGGCATCGTGCGGCCCTGCGTTGCGAATGGACAGGATCGAGGGTCGTGAAACGGTCAACAAACATGGCAATCCCTGGCTTTTATGGGGGGTGGATGGAGGCAACGGTGCCTGCGGGCAACAGACTAATCTGGCCAAAGTTAACTGCAACTAAACAGTTGAAAAATAAACGTTTACTTACATATTCGCTCAAGCAGCCCTGCTGCCGCCTAGGGAGTCGATGGCGCGCAGCCGGCCATGCCGAGCCCGTGATCAGGACTCGGAGGAGTCGTCCACGGCGGCTGGAAGATAGAAACAACGGGATGGGGCCTCGGTGAAAGCCATGTCAAATATGTGTATGAGCGATGCGCCGGCGCCAACCTTTCAGTTGGATATCCAACATGGCTAACGCAGGCCTGATAGCGTCCAGGTGTGCGCCCTCCATCAGGCATGCGGGCAAGTGCTTTACCTTCCAGCTTACCGCCGGAACCAACCCTCCCACCCCTCTCTCTAGATCAATACCTGCTCCCGAAAATGGATTGCTCTTATGCGTGAAAAAACGTCCTTCATCTTTGATCTCGACGGCACCCTGACTGACAGCGTCTACCAAAACGTCGCCGCCTGGAAAGAAGCCCTCGATGCCGAGAACATCCCGCTGGCCATGTGGCGCATCCACCGCAAGATCGGCATGAGCGGTGGCCTGATGCTCAAGAATCTCTCCCGCGAGACGGGGCTGACGCTGACCGACGATCAGGCGCAGCGGCTCAGTAAACGGCACAGTGAAGCCTATGAACGCCTGCAGAGTCAGATCATCGCCCTTCCCGGCGCGACGGATCTGCTGCGCACGCTCACTCAGGAAAACCTCAAGTGGTGCATCGCCACCAGCGGCGAGATGGCGACCGCCGAGATCAACCTCAAGGCGCTCGGCTTGAAAAGCCAGGACATCACCTTGGTCACCCGTGATGACGTCAAGCAAGGCAAGCCCGATCCCAGCCTGTTCATGGCCGGTGCCGACAAGATGGGCGTAGGCATCGAGGAATGCCTGGTGGTGGGCGATGCGATCTGGGACATGCTCGCGGCGCGTCGCGCCAAGGCCACGGGGATCGGCCTGCTGTCGGGGGGCTACGATGTCAGCGAGCTTGAGCGCGCCGGTGCGTTGCGGGTATACGACGATCCGTTGGACCTGTTGAACCACCTGGATGAGGTGGCTTCTTTCGCCTGAAGCCGCCCGCATCAGGATCCAACTGCACCCGCAGGCAAATCGCCATGCTATGGTATCCAGCGTTTTTGGCTACCTACACATGGAGATGCAATGAGCCTGGCAACCGTCAAATCCTTCCTCGCGGCAAATGCCCCGGACCTTCGCGTGATCGAACTGCCGGAAAGCACCGCGACAGTGGCCCTGGCCGCCGCCGCGCACGACGTCGAGCCGGGGCAGATCGCCAAGTCGCTGTCGTTGCGGGTCAACGATCAGATCATCCTCATCGTCACCCGTGGCGACGCGCGCCTGGACAACAAAAAGTACAAGGCGCACTTCGGCGTCAAGGCCAAGATGCTCGACACCAGCGAGGTCCTCGCGCACACCAGCCACCCGGTCGGCGGCGTCTGCCCGTTCGGCTTGCCCGAAACCGTTGCGGTGTACTGTGACGTATCCCTGCAGGCTTTTGACGAGGTGCTTCCCGCTGGAGGCGCTGTCAATGCTGCGGTACGTGTGCCCCCGCAACGTATGGCCGAGTTGGTGAATGCCCAGTGGATTGACGTGGCGCAGGCTTGACCGGCTCCTTGCGGGCAACTCGATAGTGGATGCAGCCGTCATAGAAGGTGTCGTGCACCACCACCGGTTTGGCCCGCGAGGTGCTGTCGAACGTCTGCTCGGTGATGCCCAGGGCCATGCTGCGCATCCAGCTCTTGCTGAAGGAAAGGGTCTGGATTTTCTGCGCCGCGGCATAACGCGACACCCCGGACAGTTTCAGCTCCTGAGCCTTGGCTGCCGTGCCCGCGCCCCAACTGCACATGAAGCGATCATCAGGGCGAATATCCCGTGCCTGCGCACACAGGCTGGCGCCCGTCAGTGCAAAACCCGCTAATGTGATCATGACACTTCGCATTTGATCCCTGCCTCAACCTCCTGAAAGTACGGGGATTTTGTGCCTATGCGAACGGCTTGGGGGCCAGCATTTTGCCTGCTTTTGCTCGGGCCGATCAGTGGCTTGGCTACACGGCCTCGCCACACCCCCCCCCGCCACACCTATCGCCCCTGCGCCAAAGCCGCGCGACGCACCGACAGCGCGATGCGCTTGAAAAAATTCAGCGCCACCCCGAGCCATGCGATAGTGGCACTCCCGCCTCCGAGCGAGGCGCCGCCTGGTGCAAGGAAACCGGCATGGATTACTTCGCGGTACTCACGGCCTTCGTCGAAGCGGCCCGATTGAACAATTTTTCGCGTGCGGCCGACCGGCTGGGGATGAAAGCCTCTACCGTCTCGCGCTACGTCAAGGACCTCGAAGCGGATCTGGGCATTGCACTGTTCAACCGCTCTACCCGCGCGCTGAAATTGACCGAGGGCGGCGAGACATTTCTGCTTCATGCGGCCAAGGTGCTGGAAGCGCTCGATGAAGCCCGATTTGCTGCTGCCTCGCTCAACCACCAGCCTCGTGGCGTGCTGCAGCTCAACGCGCCGCCGGCCTTTACCCGCCACCATATCGTGCCGGCGCTGGAGGATTTCCGCGCCCAGTGCCCCGAGGTGCAACTGCAGATCAGCTGCCAGGAACATCAGGTCAACCTGATCGATGCCGGCGTCGACCTGGCCGTCAGGATCGGCAGCCTGGCGGACTCGACCCTCAAGGCGCGCAAGATTGCCGACGTGCAGTGGGTGTTATGTGCCTCTCCCGAATACCTCCTGGGCGCGGGCAGCGTCGATCACCCCGAACAGCTGCGCAGCCACCGATTCATCGCCGGCAAGGCTGAATCCTTGTCACTGCTCTGGACGGGGCCGCAGGTATCCCTCACCGAGCACTACGCACCGGGTGTGGTAATCAACGATATCGAAGCGAGGCTCGTTGCCGCCAGTATCGGCGCAGGCGTCGCACTGTTACCGACCTGGCTGGCGGGCCCGGCGTTACGCGCTGGCGCCCTCGTCCGCGTGCTCGCCGATTGGCAGTGCGCGCCGCCGAGTGAGCCGGCCGCGCTGTGGTTCATCTACCCGCCCAAGCGGATCGTGTCGTCGAAGGTACGCAGTTTCATCGACTTCATGGTGGCGCGCATCGGCTCGCCACCGTACTGGACACTTTGACGCCTCAGGTATAGCAGTCGCTTCAAGTAAACCGAATGTCCAGCGAGCGCAGATAAGTCTGCAGCCCGGCATCCTGGATCGGGATGAGGAAGGCTTCTTCCGTCGACTCGTTGAAGTGTGCGTGCCAGTAGCCCGGTGGCGTCACGAAGGCCAGGCCCGGCTCCCAGTCGATCCGAGTCGGATTCTGGATCTTGCCGTGTTCATCGACCTGGGCGCCGACCAAGGTGTAACAGCCGACCGGGCAATCGATGATGAAGTCCAATGCAATCGACTGGTGCCGATGGGCCTTCTGCACGGCGCCTGCGGGAACGATCCCGTACATTGCCCATAGCACATGGGTCACGGTGCGGGTCTGGGGGAAGTTGCGGTTGCCCAGCAGAATGCTGACGCGGCTGCGGTCACTGGCGCGCGGGTCCTCGGCCGCCTCGCGCAGCTTGGCATTGGCTACTGCGGCGGGATACAGCGTCGGCTGAAAGCGGTCCTGGGTCCGTTCGACGCCCAGATAGCGCAACAGCGGCTCGTCATGCACATAGTAGAACCGCGCATCGGCGGTGGCGCTCAGTTGCGTGGACAGCAGCCCTGGCAAGGCCATAAAGCAGCCTTTGCTCCACTCGAACGACGAGTCTCCGTAAGCTAGGGATCCGGCACCTTCAATGACGTAGAGCACCTGCGAGGTCGCGTTCGGCTGCAGTGCCAGGCGATCCCCAGCATTGAGGCGGATGAAATTGGCAGTCAGACCGGGGCCGGTGGCGGGCCCTTCGCAGCCCAGCTCCTGGCTCAGATCCAAAGGAATCACCCGGGACTCGCCCGTCGCGCACAGCGCTCCCGGAAAAGTCTTGTAGGGGATTCTGGAGATGATTTTCGCGGCGATGGGATTAGCCGCCTTGCTGTACTCGAAGTATTCGGCTTCGGCCTCATACTGCGGGCTGTCGATGGCAATGGCTTGCAGGGATGCGTTCACGGTCATGACCTCGGGGCTATTTTTGGTGTGCCTTTACTGTAGGTGACCTGCCCGATGCGATTAAGCCCCCCAATGGCACAAGAGTTATGCGCCATGGGGAGGGTTACGGCCGCCTGCCCGCTTATGGCGCCCTGTGCTGACTGCCCCTGGCGGGAGATTCCAGGAGTGTGGGCCAGCACAGGCAACGCCTTATGTCAGGCCCTAGCGAAACAGGTTGTTCTTCGCCAGGCTCACCAGCTCCTTGGCCCGACCATCCAGCACGGCGCGGAGCATGAACAGGCCGAAACCCTTGACGTTGGCCGCAGTGATCTCGGGCGGCATGATCAGCTCCTGACGCTCGCTGACCACGTCGACCAGCACCGGTCCCTCATGGGCGAACGCAGCGGCAAGCGCCGCTTTCAGGTCCTGCGGGCGCTCGACCCGAATACCCTTGATGCCCATACCCTCGGCCATGTGGGCGAAATTGGGGTTCTTCAGGTCGCAGCCCACATCGACAAAGCCACTGGCTTTCATTTCCATCTCGACGAAGCCCAGGGTGCCGTTGTTGAGCACGATCACCTTGACCGGCAGGTTGGCCTGACTGAGGGTCAGGAAGTCGCCCATCATCATGCTGAAGCCGCCGTCGCCGGACATCGATACCACCTGACGCCCCGGAAAACTGGCCTGGGCGCCAATGGCCTGGAGCATGGCGTTGGCCATCGAGCCATGGTTGAACGAGCCGATCAGGCGGCGCTTGCCGTTCATCTTCAGATACCGCGCGGCCCAGGCCGTGGGGGTACCGACGTCGCAGGTAAACACGGCGTCCTCGGCCGCCAGTTCGCTGACCAGGCGGCTGAGGTACTGGGGATGGATGATCGAACTGTCGGGGCCGCTTTCGGCCAGGGCGTCAAGGTCCTTGCGGGCGCTGGCATAGTCGGCCAGCGCCTTGTCGAGATGGCTGCTGTCGGTGTGCTCGTGCAGGCGCGGCAACAATTGCTCGAGGCTGTGCTTGATGTCACCGATCAGGCCCAAGGTCAGTGGGCAGCGGTTGCCCAAGGCCTCAGGCTGCAAGTCGATCTGGGCGATGCGGCCATGCTCCGGGAAGAACTGGCGATAGGGAAAGTTGCTGCCCAGAATCAGCAGCGTGTCGCACGCCTTCATGGCCTTGAAGCCCGAGGCGAAACCGATCAGGCCGGTCATGCCGACATCGAACGGGTTGTCGTACTCCAGATGTTCCTTGCCGCGTAACGCGTGCACGATCGGCGCCTTGAGGTGCTTGGCCAAGGCGACGACTTCAGCATGGGCGCCCGCGCAACCAGCGCCGCAGAACAAGGTGATGCGTTTACCGGTGTTGAGGAACTCGGCCAGTTCGTCCAGTTGCGCCGGCGCCGGCACTACCACGGGCGGTTTGGGCGCCAGCCACTGGCTAACGGTTGCGTCCAGGGGCGCCAGGGCGATATCGCCAGGGATCACCACCACCGCTACACCGCGGCGACTGATGGCCACGCGCATGGCGCGCTCGAGGATCTGCGGCAATTGCTCGGCATTGGACACCAGCTCGACGTAGTGGCTGCAGTCCTTGAACAGCGACTCGGGGTGGGTCGCCTGAAAGTAGTCGATACCGATCTCGGTGCTGGGAATATGTGCGGCGATGGCCAGGACCGGCACACCACTGCGGTGGCAATCGAACAGGCCATTGATCAAGTGCAGATTGCCCGGCCCGCAACTGCCGGCGCACACCGCCAGCTCCCCGGTGAGGTGGGCTTCGCCACCCGCTGCGAAGGCACCCGCCTCCTCGTTGCGCATGTGCACCCAGTCCAGCCCACCGAGGCGCCGCATGCTGTCGGTAAAGCCGTTGAGCGAGTCGCCAACCACCCCGTACACCCGTTTTACTCCGGCTTGCTTGAGCGTATTGACCATGAAATCGGCAGCGGTAGGCATTGCGGCATCCTTGAATGAATAAGTTCAGCACTCTGAGTGCCAGTCGACTGACGGTGTTCCGGGGAATTTATTAATAAAACTCCATCAATGGCGGTGGGCACCATCACCACATGAACTTGGTTTCCACCCCCAGGTAGTTGCTGTTATGGGCGCCGGCATCGCGCAGCGCCTCGCCGGCGTTGTAGTGCACCGCTTCGACGGCCCCGGAAAGGTTGCGGGTAAAGGCATAGTCGACCCGCAGTTGGTCGTAGTAGCCCGTCCACCGACCACCCTGCCCTGCAGTCCCGGCCACCGGCAAATTGGGCTGGGTGTAGACGGCATCTTCGGTGGTCTGGCGCCATAGCAGGCCCACACCGGCCATCACCGACAGGCCGGTGAGTGGCTTGACGGTGAGGGTCGGTTTGACGTGATAGAGGTTGCTGTAGCCGGTGTAGCCTGACAGCGAAAAGTAGTAGCCATTGGGGAACAGCGGATTGAAGGTGCCCAGGGTGCCATCGCCGCGGCGACGGTCACCGGAAGCGGCGTCCAGTTGCAGGCCGATGCGCGGGCTCCAGGCGGTGTCGGCCCAGGTATAACCGAGGCGGCTGCCGGCAGCCCAGGCACGAATGTCCTTGGCCCCGACGGCGCCGCGTTGCAGCATGCCTTCCACGTCCCAGTCGTAGCCCAGGGCACTGCCGCCCAGGCGCGTGTCGAAAATATTGCGGTGCTCGTCGCCCTGGGCGTCAACGTAGCTGGCGTCTTTTTCTTCATAGAGGCCGTAGTAGGCCGACAACTCGTTCTTGCCGCCCACCAGGCGCTCCACGCGAAGCATGTGAAAGGCCACGTCCGAGTTGGACTTGTCATCGAAATGGCGCAGGTCCTGATACTGTACCGGATGGCTGGCAATACCGATCAAGCGCCATTGCGCGGTTTCCCAGTCGGCCCACAAGGCATCGAACGACTGGCGCACGTTCGGCCCGTCGCGGCTGGAGATGAAGCGTTGCAGGTCGAAGGCGAAATCCTGCCGGCCGACCCGCGCCTTGAAGGTATTCTGCCCGAGCGACGTCACGTATTCGGCGAACGCCAGGCGCAGGTCCAAGTGGTTCTGGTCGGCGCCGCCGAGGCTGTCCTTGCCAAATGCCCGGGCATCCTCGAGCTGGGTAAACAACCGCCAGTGCTCATCGAAGTGCAGATCGGCATGAATCTGCAAACGCTGGATCAACCAACTGTCGCGCGCGCCGCGGGTGCCGATGGCCGGCGCGTCGTTGATTTCGTAACGCTCGCGCACGATGGCGCCCAGCGACAGATAGCGCTGGGCGTCGTCGCTGGAAAGCGCAATGTACTTGAGGTTGTCCAGCGGGGCGGTGCGCAGCGCAGGGTCCTGCAAGACCGACCAGTCCTCTTGCCAGCGATTGGTCTTCAGGGTCGGCCGCTCGACGGTGGCCGCCGAGTCGGCCGCGTAGCTGTGAGACAGGCCCAATGGCCCCAATGCAGCCAAGGCCCACGCCCAGGCGCGCACCTGCTGGCGGGACGTCGGGTTGCTGCGTGTCAGGCGCCGGTGCATAAGCGTTCTCCCGCTCAGGATTTCTTGGCAGCAAGCTGGTGGATCTCGGCCACATAACCGCCCGGGAACTCGACCATCGCCGCGCTGCGGTCTGCCTGTTGCGCAGCGCCGACCAGCACCTTGGCACCACTTGCCTGGGCCTTGGCCAGCGTGGCGGTCAGGTCGGCCACTTCATAACCGGTGGTGTCATGGCCGTAGGGAAATGGCAGGTGGCCGTCGGTGATCAGCACGGTCATCTTGCCGAACTCGGAAGCCAGCGCAACGCGACGGAACGTCTTGCCTGGCTGGCCGATCTGCTCACCGGCAGCGTGGCGGTCGTCGCTCACGACCTTGCCATGGGAAAAGCCCAGGAAGGCTTTGACAAACGCATCGCCGCGCTCAGGGGAGACATAGATACGGTTTTCCGGGATGTGCTCGAAGGCGGCGTAATTCGGCACCTTGGTGTGCCAGTACAGTTGCAGGTTGATACCGCCCGGCCATTGCACTACTGCATCACGACCGATCGGATCCGGGAAATCATGCACGATCACATCCGCGCCATTGGCCTTGGCCGCCGCGATGGCGACGTCCAGATCCTTGACCAGGTAGCCGTTGCGCTCGCTGCCGAAGGGGTACGGAACCGGCGTAGTGAAGCCGAACAACGACACGGTGCCGACTGGGGTCTGCAGCAGCTGCGAGGTGGTACTGCTCGGCACTGGCAGCACGTTGACCACCACCTGGGCGGTGCTCTTGCCACCAAACGTGGCCAGGAAACTTTTCACGAAGGCGTCGACATCCGCCGGGGCGACATAGACGTGGCTGGTGTCGTACTGCGGGGCGACGGCAACGGGCGCGGTAGCGGCCGACGCGCCAATGCTGCACAGGGAAGAGAACGCCAGCGCAACGGCCAGACGTTTGAGCGGTAGGTTGATCATGGTGGATGACCCAGCAAGTTCATGATGATCCCCAGCAACGGGGATGATGAAAGAGACAGGGCATACTGGCCGCAGAGGCGGCGTTGAGGATTGTATGATTGTGCTGTTAATGCACCGCGCCTTGCGGGCGCCTGTGCTTGCGGATGCCGCACAGTCCGGGCAGGGAATTAAATTTTCCTCAGCCGGCCCTGACCTGCGAGGTTTTGCCTACACTGCGCGATTCTTCAGAGGGAATTTCATGTCCGCACTTTTTATGACTCGGCTGGTTATTACCCGACTGGCTACTACCCGTCTGGCCCTGTCTTGCCTGCTCGGCCTGGGCACCTTGGGGGCTGCCTGCATCGCCAGCGCCGACACCTTCGTCGACCAGCTTGCCGTGGCCAACGCCGCAGAAATACAGGCGAGTCAGGTAGCGTTGAGCAAAGCCAGTTTCGACGACACGCGCAATCTGGCGCGGCGCCTGATCGACAACCATACGACCCTCGCCCAGCAACTGGCCGCGCTGACCGCACAGCTGAATATCAGCTTGCCGGACGACGCGACCGTGCAGGCCCAGGCCGCCAAGCTGCAGACCCTACCCGCCAAGGGCCAGAGCTTCGACACCAGCTATGCCACGGCGCAGGTCAAGGCCCACGAGGGCGCGGTCAAACTGTTCGAGGACGAAGCACAAAACGCTACCGTCCCCGAGCTCAAGGCGTTTGCCGAGGCCAACCTGCCGATGATGAAAAAACACCTGCAGATGGCCCAGCGGCTGCTCAAGACCCATCGCAAGTAACCGTCATCGGCCAGGTGCGTATCCGCTCGGCGTCAGCCCTGGCGCACCGCGATCCCGTCAATCTCGACCAACGCCCCAGGCAACGGCAGGCCCGCGACCTGGATGGCGGTGCGGGCGGGTTTGTTGGGTTGCTCGGCGGTGCCGAAAAACGGCGTGTAGCCGGCTTGCAGGCCGGCGAAGTCCAGGCGGCCGTCCAGCTCGGGCACGCCCACCAGAAACACCCGCAACTGGACGATATCGCCCAGATCAAGGCCTTGGGCTTGCAGCACCTGCTGGAGCTTGCGAATCACCGACTCCGTCTGCGTGCGTGTGTCGCCGTAGGCGGCGGCCGTGCCTTGAGGGGCCTGTGGGTCGGCGACGTCGGGCAAGGCGCCGCTGAGGAATACCAGCTGCGCACTGGCCGGCACGCTGACGGTCTGGGAAATAGGCGCGGTGCTGGCTCCGGTGCGCACGAGGGTCTGGGTCATGTTCGGTCTCTCTCTATTGGAAAATATTCAGGATGCCAACGCCGTCTGGCGCTGACGAATGACGTGCTCGGCCAGTTGCCCGACCACGCGTCGCGCAGAGTTGGCAGCTGATTCCTGCCAGATCCCGACGCCGCTCTGGCCGTGGCCATCGGTGGCCAGGTAAACCCGGCCTTGGGGTTGCTCCAGCAAGGCATGGGCGTGGGCCGGGAATTGCTCGCGCAACAACCACGGCCCTTCGCTGAAAGGCACCTGCTCCCAGGACACCGCCAACGGATGCTGCAGGCTGGCGGCGTGGCCTGGATGCAGCAGTTCTACCGCCTCGGCCGAGGTCGCATATTGTTCGCTCAACGGCCGCCGGCCGAAGGTATCGGCGCCGTCGCCGGTCACATAGCCCGCCACCAGCAGCCCTTCGGGGCTGTTCAGCTCGTTGCTGGGGTACCACAGAATGCGCGCCGGGTGCTCGACCCAGGACAACCCGCCATAGATGCGATAGTCCTGCTCCCAGAAGCGTGGCGCCTGCCAGGCCACCTTGGTCGCCGCGCCATTGCGGGTGCTGTGCAACGCGGCCTTGAAGGGCTCGCTGAAGTCCGTGTCCAGGCGCGCCAGCAAGGGCAGAGGAATGGTCGAAATCAAATAGTCGGCCTGCTCCTGATGCGCTTCACCGCTGGCGCTGTCGGTATACGTCACCGTGACGCCCTCGGTACTTTGGCGCACTTGACGCACCACTGCGCCGAATTGCAGTTGATCGCGCAGCCGCTGCTCGAACGCTGTCGCGATACGGTCCATGCCGCCCACCGGCTGCAACATGGTCGCGGAAAACTCCGGGTACTCGGTGTGCAACAGGGCGCCCCACAGCTCCGGATGCAGCAGCCGATCCAACGCCAATGGGGCCGTGAAGCCGGGCAATGAACCGGGGGCCGGCGCCGCGACACCGTGGCCCGCACGCAAGCTGCCCTCGTACACCAGCTCTTCGGACAAATCACCGTAGCCCTGGAGAAAATTCAGCAGGCGCACGCGCTCCTCGGCCGACAGCTCCTCGTCCAGTGCATCGCGCTTGATGGCACTGGCCAGCAGGCCGGCCAGGTGCCCGCGGGTGTCGTTCAGCGCGCGGCGCACGCTGAACGCCGGGTGGTCCAGTTCGGGGCGCAGCTGCGCGCTGTGGCTGGTATTGACCAGTACTTCGAGGGGCACGCCCAGCTCGCTGCAGTAGTCGAGGATGGTCCGGTGCTGGCCTGGCAAACGCGCCGGCCCGGCATTGAAATACAGGCCCGGGGCAAACTGGGCGGTCTGGCTGCGGCCGTCCAGATAGTCGACCCGGTCGCCGTTGCGCAGCGTCCAGTTACGTCCACCCACACGCTGGCGGGCTTCGAGGATGCGCACTTCGAAGCCCGCACGTTTGAGCTCGAACGCCGCGACCAGCCCGGCGATCCCGGCGCCGAGGATCAGCACGCGGGCGCCCTGCCCGGCCTGCTGGAGATGATCGAGCTTGAGGTGCTGCAAATGGGTCGACGGCCCCAGGCCCAAGGCCGCGAGTGCGGCTTTGGCGGCGTGTTCGCCGCCCACCGCGTTGACGCTGGCGAGGGCTTCGCGGCGGGTCAGGTTGATAGTCATGATCGAGCTCCTCCTCAGTCCGGCAAACCCGGCGGGTTGATCTGCGAATGATCGATGCGCTCGGCATCCAGGCCCCAGCGCTCCAGCACGGCGGCGTACTGGCCACCGGCGATTGCGCCTTCCAGGGCAGTATGGATCGGCGTGACCAGGCCGTTGCCTTTGCGCAGGGTCACCGCGATGTCGGCTTGCAGCGGCCAGCCACCGTTCAACTGCCCGACCCGTTTGATGCCGCCACGGGTGGCGGCGATATAAGCCAGCAGCGAGTTGGGCGCAAAGAACACATCCGCGCGCCCGGACTGCAGGGCCAGGGTCGCGGCCGCCTGATCGTCGTAGTACACCAGGGTGGCGGGCTCGACCCCGGCTTTTTCGTTGGCCTCGTTCCAGGCCAGCAGGACTTTTTCCTGGTTGGTGCCGGAGCCCACGATCACCTTCAGCCCGGCAATGTCCTTGGCCTCTTTGATGGACGTCACAGGGTTGTTGTCCTTGACGTAGAAGCCCAGCACGTCCTGGCGATAGGTGGCGAAATCAAAGCGTTTTTTGCGTGATTCGGTCACCGTGACGTTACTCAGCACGGCGTCGTACTTGCCCGAACTGACGCCCAGCGGCCAGTCTTCCCAGCTGGTCTGCACCACCTTGAGCTGCAGGCCCAGGCTGTCGGCGATCAGCCGAGCGGTGTCGGCCTCGCTGCCGATGGTGGTCTTGTCGTCGCTGGCCAACAGCGCCAAGGGCGGCCCCGAGGCACCGGCGATGGCCACGGTGAACGTGCCGGGTTCGACGAACTTGAAGCCCTGGGGGATCTGGGCGATGGCCGCCGGATTGCGCGGCGCATCGATAGGCGCCCGCTGCGGGCTGAGGTCGAATACCGGCGGCTGCTCGGCGGCCAGAGTCGGCAGGGCGATCACGGCACCGATAGCCATGGCCAGCAAGGCAATGGGACGTTTCATGGGGTTATTCCTTTAACAGGTTGGCAGTCAGCACCTTGCCCAGAAAGGCAGCGGTGCGCGGGTGACGCGGATGTTGAAAAATGACTTCGGGCGGGCCTTGCTCGACCAGCTTGCCGTCGCACAGGAACACCACATGGTCGGCCACCTCGCGGGCAAAGCCGATCTCGTGGGTGACCACCACCAGGGTGGTGCCGGACGCCGCCAGGCGGCGAATCACATCGAGCACCTCGCCAACCAGTTCCGGGTCCAGCGCCGAGGTGGGCTCATCGAACAACAGCACCTTGGGACGCAGTGCCAGAGCCCGGGCGATGGCGACCCGCTGCTGCTGGCCGCCGGACAACTGCCTGGGGTAGGCATCGGCCTTGTCTTGCAGCCCGACCGTTGCCAGCAGCGCCAGGGCCTGATCACGGGCCTCGGCCTTGCGCCACAATTTGTGCGCCAGCGGTGCCTCGGTGATGTTTTCGAGCACGGTCAGGTGGCCGAACAGGTTGAAGTTCTGGAACACGAAGCCCACGTGCAAGCGCCGCTTGAGCACTTCGCGCTCCTTGAGCTCGTGCAGGTGGTCGCCCTTGCGCCGATAGCCGACGTATTCGCCGTCAATGGTGATGTGCCCGGCGTCGACCTTTTCCAGGTGATTGATGGTGCGCAGCAGGGTCGACTTGCCCGATCCGGACGGGCCGAGAATCACCGTGACCTTGCCGGGCTCTACCGTCAGGTCGATGTCGTTGAGCACCCACTGGTTGCCGAAGCGCTTGCTGACGTTCTGGATCTGGATTCGACCTTCAGCCACGGGCCTTCTCCTTCAGCCAGCCGCGCAGGCGCTGCAGCGGCGTGGCTGGCAGCTGGCGCAGGGCACCGCGAGCGAAATGGCGCTCCACGTAATACTGCAGGCTGGTCAGCACCGTAGTAATCAGCAGGTACCAGACCGTGGCAACGATCAACAGTGGGATCACCGCCTGGGTTCGGTTGTAGATCACTTGCACGGTATAGAAGAGTTCCGGCATGGCCAGCACGTAGGCGATCGAGGTGCCCTTGACCAGGCCGATCACTTCATTGAACGCGGTGGGGACGATGGAGCGCAGCGCCTGGGGCAGGATGATGCGAAAGATCCGTCGGCTGGCGGGCAACCCCAGGGCCGCGGCTGCCTCATGCTGACCAGGGTCGACGCCAAGGATGCCGCCGCGAATGATCTCGGCGGTATAGGCCGCCTGCATCATGCCCAGCCCCAACGCTGCGACCGCGAACTGGCTGAGCACGTCCACCGTCGACCACTGGTACCAGACCGTGTCGGTAAACGGCAGGCCCAGGCTGATGTGGTCATACAGGTAGGCAAAGTTGTAGAGGATGATCAACACCAGCAGCGCCGGGATCGAACGGAAGAACCAGATATAACCCCAGGCCATCGCCGCCAGCAACGGCGAGCCGGATAGCCGCGCCAGCGCCAGGGCGGTCCCGAGCACGGTGCTGAGCACGGTCGCCGCCAGGGTCAGCAGTAACGTCTTGGCCAGCCCCTTGAGCACCGCAGGCGCGAGGAACCAATGGGCGAACACGCCCCACTCCCAGCGCGGATTGCTCGCCAGCGAGTGGACGATGCCCAGCAGTACCAGCGCGGCAAAGGCCGAGCCGACCCAGCGCCAGGGGTGACGCGCGGGGATGACCGTGAGCGTCGTGTCGATCGCTGGCGGCGCGGTCTCTTCGGGGCTGTCGCGATAGCCGACGGCTTGGGTAACGATGGGCATGGCAAGCTCCTTAGAAGGCATACGTCAAGCGGGTGTAGTAGTAGCCACCGGTGAACCCGTAAGGCGAGTAGGTCCCGTAGCCACTGACCATGGTCGATGACGGCACGCCTTGTTTCTTGGGATACACGTCGAACAGGTTCTTGGCGCCGATGGCCACATTGAGGCTCTTGGTCAGGCTGTAGCCGACATCCAGGTCGGTGATCCACTGCGCGTTCCAGGTCCGGTCCAGGGAGCGGTCATCGGCATCGTTGACCTCCTTCCACGAGCCATAGCGAGTCAGGCCGAGGTTGACGTTGAATTTGTCGATGCTCCAGTTGCCGCCCAGGATCAACTTGGTCTTGGGCTGCACGGTGGTCAGCACGTTGCGCGCCTTGCGGTCCATCAGCTCGTAGGCGGTGCCGCCGATATCGGTGCTGCCTGAGCTGTTGAGGATGTCGGTCTGGTTCCAGTTGAAGGCCGCCGTGTATTTCAGCGAGCCCCAGGCGCCCAGGTCCTGGTTGTAGTTGCTGACCAGATCGAGACCTTTGGTGCGGGTGTCGGCGCCGTTGAGGAAGTACTGGCCGCCCGAGGTGGAGGTAATGCCGTTGGCTTGCAGCACCTGTGTCACCTCATTGCCCAGCAGCGTGCCGGTGAGCGTGATGCGGTCGCGGATATTGACCACGTAGGCGTCGGCGGTGAGGGTCAGGCGATCGGTGGGCGTGTAGGTCAGGCCCAGGCTGAAGTTGGTCGAGCGCTCGGGCTTGAGCGATTTGGCACCCAGCGCCTTGGCCGCAGCGGAGTCCACCGGCAGCACACCGTAGTTGATCGACTGGTAGACACCGTCGACCACCCCATATGTGGTCGAGCGGGCGCTGAACAGGCTGTTGGCCAGCGACGGCGCACGAAAGCCGTTGCTGACGGTGCCGCGCACCGCGAGTTGCGGGGTGAACTCGTAGCGGGTGGTGATCTTGCCGCTGCGGGTCGCGCCCACGCCTTCGTTGTAGTGCTCATAGCGCAGCGCAGTCCCCAGGTACCACTGCGGCAGCGGATGGACGCCGAAGTCCACATAGCTGGCGACGCTGTTGCGGCTGGCGCTGGCTTCTTCGTCGGGCGAAATACCGTTGGTGACCTGAGCGCCGGACGAGGCGCAATTGCCCGGTGCCACGCAGTAGCCGCCGTCGGCATAGGAGGCGTAATCGCCTTTCTTCACCTCGTAGCTGTCGCGCCGGTGCTCCAGGCCCCAGGACACGTCCAGTGGCTTGCTCAAGCCGATATCGTAATTGCGCTTGAGGTCGAGGTTGGTGGTCAGTTCATCCGAGACCCAGGTGCCGTTGGTGAAATGGTTGGGTGTGGCTTCGCCCAGCGACGGGTTCTGGTTGTGGTAACTGCCCTGCTCGGCCTCGTTGCGCCCGTAGGTGGTCGACAGGTCCCAGTCCCAGGCGCCGAACAGACCTTTGGCGCCGCCGGCCACCTGGTAGTCGTCTTCCTTGATGGTCCAGACCGGCACGTATCCGGCGGGGTAGCCATTGGGGCCGGTAGTGATGGTGTTGGTGATGGTCGGCAGGCGGAAATTCTGCCCCTGCTCGGCCTCGCGGTGCGACACGGTGCTGAAAGAGTACAGGCTCAGCGTGTCGTTGAGCGGCAGTTCGGCGTTGTAGGCCAGGTTGAGCAGGTCGATCTTCGGCGTACCGTAGCCGCCGTAGGTCGACTTGCCGGCCCTGTCGTAGGCCTGGGCATAGGAGTAGCCGTTGGCGCTGGCCTTGTTGTCGTCATTTTGGGTGCGTGCGTCGAGGGACAAATGCACGATGCCGCCTTCGCCGATTTCGAAGCCCTTGTCCAGGCTCTGCTGCACGGTCTGTTTCTTGCCGTCGTAGCCCTGACCGGCGTTGCTCACCGAGGTGCCACTGGCGTCGGCCTTGAGGATCACGTTGATGACTCCGGCGATGGCGTCCGAGCCGTACTGGGCGGCGGCGCCGTCACGCAGGACCTCGACATGGTCGATGGCACCGATGGGGATCATGTCCAGGTCCACCGGTGCGGCGCCGGTGTTGATGCCATTGATGTTCAAGGTGGCGGCAGTATGGCGGCGCTTGCCATTGACCAGCACCAGTACCTCGGCGGCATTCAGCCCGCGCAGGTTCGGTGCGCGGGCCATGCCGCTGGCGTCCCAGCCGGTCTTTTCCGGCAAGCTCAACGAGGGGATGACAGCACTCAGGGCCTCCATGAGCCCAGGCTTGCCGGTGGCTTGCAGCTGTTTGGCACTGACCACATCGATCGGGACCGGGCTGCTGGTCACGGTGCGCTGTTCGCCGCCGCGGTTGCCGGTGACGACGACGGTGCCCAGGGCTGATTCATCGGCGCGCGCGCCGCTGGCGAACAGCACGCCGGTCATGGCGAGCGCCAAGGGGCTCAGAGTCAATGGGGGGATAAAAGGCTTGCGTTCAAAAGCGCGTGCGATGCGTCCTGTGCGCTGGTTGACGAATTCCATATCGAAGGGTGACTCCCGTCCAACACCTGCGAGCAGGCGCCCGTCCGGGGCGCTGATAGGCTGCAGGCCTGATCTGATGGTTACCATCCGGGGGTGGGGTAGGTGGTCTGGGCATCAAGATAGGAGAATAACCAAGGCCGGCATAATTCGATTTGGGTATAGGAATGTATGATTTAATTTTATTGTTTTTGCTGTTTTTAATTACAAATCTGAATTTACCCCCGCGATTGCTAGACGATTCCAGCTACCGCCCGAGGCGGCGTCAAGAAAACCCCAAGCCAAATCCGACCCAATCTATAATTTAATGTCGCTTATCAAACATCATTACAGATTTTTATAATTAGCATAGATCGAAAGATAATTTCACAGCCCTTGCCCATGTCCATATTCTCTGCTCCCCTGCCCCTGTTCAGCGCGTGCGCAGTGCCGCGTCTGCAGGCGTTATCCGAGGAGAACACCCCATGAGCGAACTGGTGATTGCCAGCCAGATGGACGCATCTTTCAACCAGACACTGCGCGAGCAGCTGGCACAGCGTCACCCTGGCGCACGACTGATCGATGTGCCCAACGGCGTACCCAGCGACCTGCCCCCAGCAGCCAGCGTGCTGCTTGGGCGGCCGATCAATGTGCGCGGCTATCAGGCTGGGGATACGCCCCCACCTGGCTGGCCTTACAACCTGCGCTGGATTCAGGTGGTGTCTTCAGGCCTGGATGCCTATCCGGACTGGTTCTTCGCCGGGCCGCCAGTCAGCACTGCGCGCGGCAGCGCCAGCGACCCTATAGCCGAGTACGTGCTGGCGGCGATCTTCGCCTACAACAAGCATCTGCCGGACATCTGGGTGCAGGATGCCGATTGGCAATTCACCGCACTGACGCCGGTGCAAGGCCAGACGCTGGGCATCCTCGGCTTCGGCTCCATTGGCAGCAGCCTGGCACGCAAGGCGCAAGCGCTGGGCCTGAAGGTCATCACCCTGCGCCAAAGCGCTACGCCACCTGATGTGAAGGGCGTGCAGACGGCCCGCGACATTCACCACCTGTTCAGCGCAGCCGATCATCTGGTGGTGGCCGCGCCGCTCACCCCACAGACCCGGCACCTGATCGACGCCAAGGTGTTGGCCAGCGCCAAGCCGGGGCAGCACTTGATCAACATCGCCCGTGGCGGCCTGCTGGACCAGGATGCGCTGCTCGACGCGCTGGACCACGGCACGCTGGGGTTCGCCACGCTGGATGTCACCGAACCGGAACCCCTGCCTGCAGGGCACCGCCTGTACAGCCACGCGAAAGTACGGCTGTCACCCCACACCTCAGCCATCTCCACCCAGACCGGCGAAGCGATCAGGGCGATTTTCCTCGACAATTTGCAGCGGTTTGTGGATCAGCAGCCGCTGGTGAACCTCGCCGATCGTAGCCGCGGGTATTGATTGCAGGGCCCGCTGGCGCAGGCGAGTGACTAGCGGACTCATTAAAGATAGAAATATCTGATTTAGTTTGCAACCTTAAATACCCAGAAAACATAATTACCTTAGACCCAAAAAGCCTTTCACAGCCGATTTCCGTTGGCATATCGTCCCCTCAGACCGACCCCAATCCTGGCGCAGGCCCTCCCCCTTCACCAAGAGCAGGCGCTGCATGACTCGACTTCTCTACCAGGCCCACATCCACATTGCGTTACCAGGAGACATGCCATGAGCGAATCCCTCAACCAACAGCTGGCCGAACTGCATGCCGAGCGCGTACGGACCTGGGCACCGGAGGCACTGAAGATCAACGTCGATCAGCGCCTGCACCTGGTCGATCAGGCGCGCACACTGGATTTCGTCAAGGCTGGCGACAGCGTCGAGCCTTTTGAACTGCTCCCTGTCGAGGGCGGCACGCTGACCCTGCAGCAATTACTCGCCAATGGCCCTGCGGTGCTGGTGTTCTTCCGGTTTGCCGGGTGCCCGGCCTGCAACATCGCCATCCCGTCCTACGAGCGCACCCTGCAACCGGCGTTGCGCGAACGCGGAGTGCCGCTGGTCGCGGTCAGCCCGCAGGTGCCTGAGCGGCTGGTGGAAATTCGCGACAAACATGCGCTGACCCTGCAAGTCGCCAGCGACAAGGACAACACCCTGGGCCGGCGCTTGGGCATCCTCTATAGCTTCGACGAGGCCTCGCGACAAGCATCGCTGGCCAAGGGCTCGGGCATCGGCGAGGTCACCGGCACCGGGACCTGGGAACTGCCGCAACCGGCCGTGGTGGTGATCGGCACCGACCGCCGCGTGCATTTCGCCGAAGTCAGCCCGGACTGGCTGGTGCGCACCGAAGCTCAACCGATCATCGATGCAGTGGATGCGTTGCTCGCCTCGACCGGCCAGCAGGCGCGTCGAGCCTGACCAAGCGCCCCCTTGGCGCCGCGCCAGCCAGGCGCGGCATCAACCTCTACACGCAAAAGGAATTGAAGTCATGAGTCAACGTCAATTGCACCTGGGTGCCATCCTGACCGGAGTCGGCACCGACCAGCAGGATTGGCTGCACCCCGAGATCCCCGGGGATGCCAGCGTCAATATCGACTGGTACAAACAACAGGCGCGCGCGGCGGAGGCGGCCAAGTTCGACTTCGTGTTCATCGTCGACAGCCCCTACATCACCCCGGACTCCGCCCCCCACTACCTCAACCGTCTGGAGCCACTGACCCTGCTGTCGGCGCTGGCCGGCGCTACCGACAAGATCGGCCTGGTGGCCACCCTCACCACGTCCTACACCGAACCCTTCAATGTCGCCCGCCAGTTCGCCTCCCTGGACCAGATCAGCCACGGCCGTGCCGGCTGGAACGTAGTCACCACCGGGCTGGAAGGCGCGGCAGGCAACTTCGGCCTCGAACAGCACATCGACCATGGCGAGCGTTATCGCAAGGCGCGCGAACATGTGGCCGTAGTGCGAGGGCTGTGGGACAGCTATGAGGACGACGCCTTCCCCCGCGACAAGGCGCGCAAGCACTTTCTCGACACCCGCAAGCAACACCGCCTGGACCACCGCGGCGAGTTTTTCTCGGTCGCCGGGCCCTTGAACCTGGCGCGTTCGGTACAGGGTCAACCGGTCATCTTCCAGGCGGGCATCTCGGAATCCGGACGACGCCTGGCGGCGGATATTGCCGAAGGTATTTTTGCCGGTGTCGACAATTTCGAAGATGCCCAGGAGTACTACGGCGATATCAAGCGCCGCGCTGCGCAAGCCGGGCGCGACCCGGATCAGGTGCTGCTGTTCCCCGGTATTCGGCCGATCATCGCCGACACCGACGAGCAGGCCCTGGCCATTGCGCAAGAGTTGTTTGGCGAGATCGATCTGGCCAAGGCCCTGGTGCAACTGGGCCGGCCGTTCAACTACCACGACTTTACTCAGTACCCCCTCGACGGGCCCTTCCCTGAACTCGGAGAACTGGGTGAAAACGGCTATCGCGGCCACGCCGAACACATCAAGCGGGTCGCTCGCGAACGCAATCTCACGGTGCGCCAAGCCGCACTGCGCTTCGCTCAGCCGTTTGCAGGCTTCGTTGGCTCGGCGTTGACGGTGGCCAACGAAATCGAGCGCTGGTTCGTGCAAGGAGCTGTCGACGGTTTCAATATTCGCGTGAGCGCGCCGAGTGAGTTTGCGCGTTTTACTGACGAAGTCGTGCCGATTTTGCGTGAGCGCGGGCTGTTCCGTAGCGAGTACAGCGCCAGCACACTGCGCGGCCACTTGGGCATTGATGTGCCGCGTAACCGGCATAGCGCCGGGATGATCGAGCTTCCCGAGGTCGCGCAACCGGCTTGATCCCTGACTGATACCTGACACCTGATGCCCCGCTGCAGCGGGACATCATCAATGCGATCAGGATTTCCTGAGCGTCGATGTGCATCCCTTCTCTACCCCCGCTTTCGCGCAGAATTCTTTGCTATTACCGCTCGCGTGGAATGCTTTAGAACATGCTTGTTTCACATATCCATACTTTAGTAGATGCGTTTATTTTATGATAAACATATTCTAAAATAGAATTTACCTTCCGTTTTTTATGCCAGTAGTATCCCTCCCCAGACGACACCGTTACCGCTCACAACCCCACTAATCAAGGCTATCGAACCTGCACCCGGACAACGGGCCAGTGCCCGTTTGAATGGAAACGCCTGCCATGCGCTTCAGCTCTACCCCTCGACCTGCTCCGAATGTTCCGCTGTCCGCGCTCACCGCGTCCTTGCTGCTGAGCGCCTTTACGCCACTGGCCGACGCCGCCACCGACGATGCCCAACTCGGTACTGTCACGGTGATTTCCACTGGCGTGCGCGGGCAGCAAAGGACCGTCGCCGACAGCCCTGCCCCCATCGATATCATTAACAGCGACCAGTTGCTCAAGACCGGCCGCGCCGAGTTGTCCGAGGCGATTTCCAAGCTGCTGCCCTCGTTCAACTTCGGTACCAATATCGCGGGGTACAACTCCGTGACCCGGCCCCTGAGCAACCGCAGCCTGGGCCCGGCCTACACGCTGGTGCTGGTCAACGGCAAACGCCGCCACAACGGCGCCGTGGGCCAGCGCGGCAGTATCGATAACAGTGGCGCCAATGCCGTGGATATCGACCTGATCCCGGTGAGCGCGGTGGACCACATCGAAGTGCTCAAGGACAGCGCCGCAGCCCAATACGGCTCCGACGCGGTGGCCGGGGTGATCAACGTCATCCTCAAGTCCAGCGATGCCGGTGGTCATGTGGAAACCAGCTACGGCAAGCTGTACTCAGGCCAGGGCCAAACCACCAAGTATGCCGGCGACGAGGGCTTCAAACTGGGTGAGAGCGGCTTTTTGCATCTGTCTGCCGATGCCCGCCATCGCGGCGATGCCTCCTGGAACGACAAGGCCGACAGCAGCGTCAAGGCCTTCAACGACCCCATCAAGCAAGCTGCCTGGGACCGCGTAGCGATCAAGAACGGCGACCCCGACCTCAAGGCCTTCAACCTGGCCTACAACGCCGAGCTGCCGCTGGACGACCTGACTCTCTATTCCTACTCCACCTACGGCGAGCGCAAAGCCGAGGCGGCCAACTATTTCCGCCTGCCCACAGGGACCGCGTCGGTACCGGAGGTATTTCCCGATGGTTACTATCCGCTCAACAACATCATGGATCGCGACTATCAATTCCTCTTCGGCGGCAAGGGGCAACTGGCCGACTGGAACTGGGACCTGAGCACCACCTATGGTCGCAATAATGTCCACCACTCCAGCGACCTCAACATCAACCCGTCGCTGGGTACGGCGTCGCCTACCAAGTTCGACAACCTGGCAACGTTTCGTTTCGAGCAGTGGGTCAACAACCTCGACTTCACCCGCCATTACGACAGCCTGTTCAGCCTGACGCCGCCGGTCCAGGTGTCCGCTGGCCTGGAGCATCGCTGGGAACGGTTCAGTACCTTTGCCGGCGAACCCGACGCCTACATCACCGGCACCTACCCTGCGGCCACCGGTGCCCAGGCCGCCGTGACCATTCGCCCGGAGGACGAAGTCAGCTTGATCCGCAACAACTACGCAGGCTACCTGGACCTGGGGTTCGACCTGACCGATCGCTGGTTCGTCGACGTCGCCGGCCGCGTAGAGCACTACGACGACAATTCGGGCAACACCTTTGGCCTCAAGGTCAATTCGCGCTATGAACTGACCGACACCGTGGCCGTGAGGGGCACCGTCGGCACCGGGTTTCGCGCGCCGTCCCTGACTCAGATCGGCTACACCGTAGCCGACAACCGCGTGAACACCGACGTCAACGGCAACGTGGTCCCGGCCGTGACTCGCCTGACACCCTCGGGCAGCAATCTGGCCAAGGCTCTGGGCGGTGATGACCTCAAGCCCGAGAAGTCGCGCAACCTGGGGCTGGGCCTCACCTGGCAACCGGCGCCACGCACCAGCATCACTGCCGACTCGTACCTGATCGACATCGACAACCGCATCACCCTGACCAGCAACATCTACGACCGGGGCAATGGTGCCATCAATAGCATCCTGCAATCCCAGGGTATCGCCAGCGGTACCTGGGTCAACTATTACACCAACGCCTACGACACCCGTACCGCCGGGCTGGATCTGGTCGCTGACCACACCACTTTGTTCGGCCCTTGGGGTGAAGTGCGCTGGACCTCGGCGCTGAACTGGAACCGCACCACCATTCAGGGCGTGCGCGGCACACCGCCTTCGCTGGCCGGTTCCGGAGTCACGTTGGTGGGCCGCGACCGCGAGGGCGACCTGACCGAAGCCTCGCCCAAGACCAAAATCATCCTGGGTGCCAACTGGAAGCTCGACGACTTGGCCGTCAACCTGCAGACCACCCGCTATGGCGCGGTCAAGACCCTGGCCGTCAACCCCAGCGGCGACCGCAGTTTCGGCGCCAAGTGGATCACCGATCTGGACATCAGCTACACCTTCTTCGACAAGCTGACCGCCAGCATCGGTGGCACTAACCTGTTCAACGTGCGGCCGGACAAAAACGCCGTGTACAGCAGCCTTGGACTGGCGGCGTATGGCAACCCGCCGTTTTATCCGGGTGGTGGGTATTGGTACACCAAGTTGGCTTACGATTTTTGATGCCAGGGGCGTACCGCCACGGCGCGGCGCGCTTGATCGGCGTGGGTCCGGGCGCTCGCGCGCGGGCCCGCTCGGCGCCGCCTGCCCGCAGAAGGATGCCGGTCAAGCATTTCACCGCTACAATGCCCGCCTTGACCGTGACAGACCAGACTAAAAAAACATGTCCCTACCCAAACACCACCTGGAACTCCTCAGCCCGGCACGCGACGTCGCCATTGCGCGGGAGGCCATCCTGCATGGCGCCGATGCCATTTACATCGGTGGCCCGAGCTTCGGCGCGCGCCATAACGCCTGCAACGAGCTGAGCGATATCGCCGAGCTGGTTGAATTCGCCCATCGCTACCATGCGCGCGTGTTCACCACTCTCAACACCATCCTCCATGACAACGAGCTGGAACCGGCACGCAAGCTGATCCACCAGCTCCACGACGCCGGCGTCGATGCGCTGATCGTGCAGGATCTGGGGGTGATGGAGCTGGACATCCCACCCATCGAGTTGCACGCGAGCACCCAGACCGACATCCGCACCCTGGCGCGCGCGAAGTTTCTCGACCAGGCCGGGTTCTCCCAACTGGTATTGGCCCGCGAGCTGAACCTGCAGGAAATCCGTGCCATCAGCGAAGAAACCGATGCCGCCATCGAGTTTTTCATCCACGGCGCGCTGTGCGTGGCGTTTTCCGGGCAGTGCAACATCTCCCACGCCCACAACGGCCGCAGCGCCAACCGCGGCGATTGCTCCCAGGCTTGCCGCCTGCCCTACACCCTCAAGGATGATCAGGGCCGCGTGGTGGCTTTCGAGAAACACCTGTTGTCGATGAAAGACAACAACCAGAGCGCCAACCTGCGCGCTTTGGTCGAGGCCGGCGTGCGCTCGTTCAAGATCGAAGGCCGCTACAAGGACATGGGCTACGTGAAAAACATCACGGCCTATTACCGTCAGCGCCTGGACGACATCCTCGAAGACCGCCCTGACCTGGCCCGTGCTTCCAGCGGCCGTACCGTGCACTTTTTCGTGCCCGATCCGGAGAAGACCTTCCACCGCGGCAGCACCGACTATTTCGTCAGCGATCGCAAGATCGACATCGGCGCCTTCGACACCCCGACCTTCACCGGGGTACCGGTGGGCGTGGTCGAGAAAGTCGGCAAGCGCGACCTGATCGTCAACACCTTCGAGCCGCTGTCCAACGGCGATGGCCTCAACGTGATGGTCAAGCGTGACGTGGTGGGTTTTCGCGCCAATATCGCCGAGCCCAAGGGCGAGTTCGAAGAGGACGGGCAAAAACGCTATCGCTACCGCGTCGAGCCCAACGAGATGCCCAAGGGCCTGAACCTCAAGCCCAACCATCCCCTGAGCCGCAACCTCGACCATAACTGGCAACACGCCTTGCTCAAGACTTCGGCCGAGCGCCGTATCGGCATCGCCTGGGCCGCGCGCTTGACCGAAACCCGTCTGGCACTGACCGCCACCAGCGAAGAAGGCGCCAGCGCCAGTGTCGCCCTGGACGGCCCTTTCGGGCTGGCCAACAAGCCGGAACAGGCACTCGAGCAACTGCACGATCTGCTCGGCCAGTTGGGCACCACCCAGTATCACGCCACCGACATCAAGCTCGATGTACCACAGGCCTATTTCATCCCCAACTCGCAGCTCAAGGCCCTGCGCCGCGAAGTCATCGAGGCGCTGACTGCGGCACGCGTCGCCATTCACCCGCAGGGTGGGCGCAAGGCCGAGACCACACCGCCACCGGTGTATCCGGAATCGCACTTGTCGTTCCTGGCCAACGTCTACAACCAGAAGGCGCGAGACTTCTATCATCGCCACGGGGTCAAGCTGATCGATGCCGCCTACGAGGCGCATGAGGAGACCGGCGAGGTGCCGGTGATGATCACCAAGCACTGCCTGCGGTTCTCGTTCAACTTGTGCCCCAAACAGGCCAAGGGCGTGACCGGGGTGCGCACCAAGGTCGCGCCGATGCAGTTGATCCACGGCGACGAAGTGCTGACCTTGAAGTTCGACTGCAAGCCGTGCGAGATGCATGTGATCGGCAAGATGAAGGGGCACATTCTGGACTTGCCACTGCCGGGCAGTGGTGGCGTCAAGCAGATCGTCGGGCATATCAGCCCTGAAGACCTGCTCAAGACCATTCCTCGCGCCGCGCACTGATCGCCTGTGCCGCGCTGTGGGATCGGGCTATTGCCGCGAAGCTGTTGGTGCCAAAGCTTCGCCGCCTGACGCTCAAGCTCGCTCCCACGGTGAGGGTGGTGCAGGTGTCTAGCCGAGCACCACGTGCGGCACGAAGCGGCTGCTGTCTTTGGTAATCAGGCTGTCGTCCTCGCGAATGCCGATCCCTGATGCCACATCCCCCACCACCCAGGATCCGATCAAGGTGTAGCTGTCGCCGAATTTCGGCAGGGGTGCCAGTGCCTGCAGGATGTAGGGTGCATCGGTGTAGGGCCCGTCCTCGGTGAGCAATTGCCCATCAGCGGTACGCAGTTCGATATTGGCGCCCTCGCGGGAAAAGTACGGTTTGCGCACCCAGCCACTGGGGACGGGTTGTCGCGGGTCGTTGTCGATATGCGCGGCCAGCAGATTCGGATGCCCCGGGTTCATTTCCCAGAGCAGCGGCAGCATGCCCTTGTTGCTGACGATGGACTTCCAGGGCGGCTCGACGAATTGAGTATCGCAGCCAGGAACAGCGCTCCCGAACTCCTCATGGAAGATATGCTCCCAAGCGTGCAGCTTGAACAATCGCTCGATCCAGCGACCGTCGAGGTCGACGAAGCGACCGGCGGCGGTCAGACCGATCTGCTCAATGTCGATATGCCGTGCGTCAATACCGGCATGCCCCGCCATCTTGCGCAGGAAATCAGTGGTGCCGCGATCCTCCACCGAGCCCGACATCGCCGAGAAATAAAACGGCCCGCCGGCAGGAAAGGCGGCGAAGGCGCGAACCAGATCCTCGGCGATTGTATTGAACTGGGTCGCCTCGGGCGGCAGCACGCCACGCGCGATCTGGTCCTCCAGCCACAGGAGTTGTACCGCGCCGGCTTCGAGCAGGCTGGTCGGGGTGTCGTAGTTGGCTTCGATGCATTTGGCCGGGCCACTGGCGTCGTAGCTGAAGTCAAAGCGGCCATAAAGATGGGGGTGGCCTTCTTTCCAGGAGGTACGCACCAGGTCGAAGAACTGCGGTGGAATCGCCAGCCGCTCCAGCAACGCTTCGCTCTCGACCACACGCGCGACCAGGTCCATGCACATCTCGTGCACGGCCTTGGTGGGTGCTTCGATGTCCGCGCTGATCTGCGCTTCGGTGAACTGGTAGTAGCTGCGCTCATCCCAGTAGCGTTCGCCGTCGATGGTGTGGAAGCTGAAGCCTTCACGTTCGACGTGTTCGCGCCAATCCGGGCGCTCGGGGACAGTGATTTTTTTCACGTAGCCTCCCCCGCTAGCCGCCGACACTGAAACTGCTGGAGCTCTTGCCGCTCCAGCCGCTGCGGGCGGTGGCTTGCTGGCCGAAGCCGCCACGGGAGATCGCCGAGCTGACCCGCGAGCGACCGCCGCTCGAGTCGCTGCCCAGGCTGCGGCCCAGGGTTTCGTTGGTGTAACTGGCGCTCGAACTGCTGCGCGCCTGAGTCGAGGAGCCGAACTTCTTGCCCAGTTCGATCTGCCGGGACAGCGTCGAACTGCTGTAAGCGCCGCGGCTGTCCCGTGAATCGTAAATGGGCTGCGAATAGTAGTTGTTATTGTTGTTGCCGAGCATCTGCCCCCACAGCAGACCATTGATAAAGCCATTGTCGCCGCCGTGGCCCGACTGGGCCGCCTGGGCGTTCGCCTGTTCCATGCCGCCTTTGGGCAGGTTGCCGGACATGGCCAGTTCGAAACCGCCCATTTTCGGCATGTACTTGCCGTCCGAGGTGACATCGCAGTAGCCCGGCACGAAGTCCGCGTCGCAGGCCGCCTGGTCGTCGTACGTCGGGGCGATCTTGCGGTGATCCGCCAGGGCCTGCATATAGGCATCGGAACACACGTCGACCGCCACCTTGGCATCCACGCAGGCCTGCACGCTCTTGTAATTGTTGCGCACCGTGATCGCGTCATCCGGATGGCTGCATGCCGCGAGCGTCATGGGTACCGCAGTGGCCAATACCAACTTGACCGAACTCCTTGCTCTCATCGCTTGCTCCTTGGGGCTCAGGCCGACGGTGTCATGCACGCCGAGTTGAGAAAACCGACGCTGATCGCCACCGAGGCGGCGTAGATAGCGGCCGCCATTTCGCCACGGGCGATGCGCGCCGAGAGGTCCTTGAGCACCAGACTGGTGGCGAAGAACGCCAGCAACTGCACCACGGCGGCGATCACCACCCAAACCACGAAATCCAGCACGCTGACGCTATAGGCGATGATGCTGCTGGCCGGCAGCGCGAAGCCGATCAACGATCCGCCCAGGCCGATTGCCGCGGCAGGGTTGTTGTCGCGGATGAGCTGGAACTCCTTGTGCGGGGTCATGTGCGTGTAGATGAACTGGAACAGCGCGAACAGCAACGCGGCCACGACGATATAGATGATAAAACCGAAAACCGCAGTCGCGTTGAGTGACAGACGAAGCGCGTCAAGCATGGTGATTCCTTATCAGAGCAGAGGGGAATAGCCGCCAGAGGGTGCTCCGGCAAGCGTCAGAGCACGGAAATATCGGTGATTTGCAGGGTCACGCCCACTGCAGTCGACAGCGCCACGTTGCCCTCTTCGTCTTCTTCAGTGGAAAACAACAGGAATTCGCGGCGGTTACGCAAGCCAGTGTCGCGGGCGTAGAGAAGGCTGTTGTGGTAGATCGTGTAGGCCGTTTCAGGGCTTTTTACATGTTCGGTCATCGGCGTCAGCTCCGTCTGCCCGTCCTCGGAGCCCCATTGGCGTGCGTACTCGGTGCCTTCAAGCTCGTAGTAGGGCATGCCGATCTTCGAATCTGGGCCTACGAGGCGCAGCAACTCGGCCTTGCTGGCGACTGTGCGCATCTCGTGATAGCCGAACAGGATGATGTCCTCGATGTCGTCTTCGCGGGGGCCGTTCATGACCACTTGCAGGAAGTAATCCTCGTTATCGAGATAGAAGCGATCAAGGCGCTTGCCTTGCCCCAGGTCGATCCTGCCGACGGCCGCGACCTTTTCGTCATCGGGCACCACCAGCGTCGACTCGCCGGTCAGCAAGGCCTTGAGGTGCGGATCGAGGCACAGCATGCGCCCCGCTGCCAGTCCAAAGGGCGCTTGGTCTGCGCCGGACAGCGGTTTGCCAACTGATGCAGGCGCTTGCAGGCCCATCACGCGCTTGATCCAACTCATTGAAACCTCCAGCGTCAATTCCTGTGGCGGTAGCCGGACGTATCGGCTACCGCGATCCCTGATGTGCGGGCCAAAAAAAAGGGCAAACGAATCACTCCGTTCGCCCGATCTCGCCGCTTATCGAGCGTTATTGCCGGCTTGTCTGGCTTTCAAACGTGCCAGCACGTCATCCGCGCCGCCCGCCTTCGCACCGATTCCGGCGGCCTGCAGACGCTGGTCCAGATCTGCGCCATTGGCGGAGGCAGCGATTTCTTCGGCGGCTTCGAGGCGCGCGTCCTGTTCATCCTGGCGCTGCTTGATGCGCGCCAGCGAGCCCACAGCGGTTTCAACCTTGCCGTTGGCACCGCCCGTTGCATTGGCGGTAGCGACCCTTGCCTGCTGCACGGTTTCGCGGGCTTTGGCCATTTCGGTCTGCTGGCGAATGCCTTTGAGCTGCGCCTCGGCCTTGGCGATCTGCGCTTGCAGCAGACCGACTTGCTTGCCGAACTGGCTGGCGAGCTCGGCTTCCTGATTGCGCTGGGCTTCGAGTGCGGCGACACGCTCGGCGCATTCACCGGCCAGGCCTTCCTGATTGGCGGTCAGTGCGGCCATGGCCTTGGATTCCCAGCTGGCGATGTCGCTGTCCAGGCCTTCGACGCGCTGTTGGGCGATCTTTTGCTTGGACTTGATCTCGATCAGGCCATTACGAGCCTTGATCAGCGCGTTGTCAGCGTCGCGCTGCTCTTGTTCGAGGATACGAATGGCATTGGCATCGATGATCGACTCGCCAACCTCGCTTGCACCGCCACGGACGGCGGTCACCAGTTTCTTCCAGATACTCATGGGTTGACTCCTGCCTGAAGACGGCGTTTAAAGGTTGACGTTGAAATGGTCTTCGAACGCATCGACTGCGCGGATGACGTTGTCCGCCAGGGTGAGGATTTCCTGCACGATGACGGTCAAGGCCGAAGCGGAGCTCAGGGCGCCGAACATGCAATACACGTCAGTACCGTCGCCCAGCGTCTCGACGCCCACCGAGGACAATGGGAACAGGTCGCGGCTGCGCAATACCAGGCTGTTGAAGGCGGCGATGTCCTTGACGTGGGCGACTTCGACCAGCGTTGTATCGACCAGGATCTGCTCGCCTGACACGGCGATATAGATCGGCAGATCACCCTGCTCGGTCATGGTCAGCAGAATGCTTGAATCACCGCCTTCGCTGAGCCCCAGCTTGATGCTGCCCGAGGTGACGATTTCCAGCTCCGCGAGTGCCTTGTGCAGGGAACTGATGGTCCAGTTGCTGTTTTCGGTCATGTGGTTCTCCAATTTGATCCGTTCCCCTAAAAAGGGCTGGCGTAACGCTTTCTCGATCCCTCGCAGCGCACCGACGTTCTCAGGCAACACCCAGAACTCGCGCTTGACCAAGCCGGCTTCGGCAAGCCGAGTGCGCATCTCGCGTACATAGTCAGCGGACGTCTTGGGCTTGGTGCCAGCCTTGTCAGTCGCTGCTGGCTTCCCTGATGGGGGTTTCTTTGCTGTCGGCATTCGAGCAACCTCAAAACCTTACATGTAAGAAAATATACGCCGCGTTCCTTGCCCCGGCAAGCCTTCCATGTAAGAAAATTCAGCGAACATCCTGAATAACGTAATAGCAAAATGATATTTAACGAATCGTTCTTACAACCATATGATCTTTGAATCTTAGCTTTGCATCTAAACTCCGACGTCGAGAAACCTCATGCCTTCACTGATCAGACGCGCTATGACACCCCGCTCCACCGCCCTGGCGGGGCTGTTTATGGCAGTCGCCTGGGCACTCGGCGCACCTGCCCAGGCCGCCGAAACCATTCGCATCGGTTATCAAAAGTCATCGACCCTGATCACCTTGCTGAAAAGCCAGGGCACCCTGGAGCAGGCGCTCAAGGACAAGGGTATCGACGTCAGCTGGCATGAATTCCCTAGCGGCCTGCCGCTGCTGGAGGCGCTGAACATCGGTAACGTCGACATCAGCGCGGACGTCGCCGATACGGTCCCGATCTTTGCCCAGGCCGCCCAGGCCAAGCTCACTTACTTCGCCGAAGAAGCGCCCTCGCCCGCCGCCCAGGCCATCGTCGTGCGCAATGACTCGCCGATTCACCAATTGGCCGACCTGAAGGGCAAAAAGATTGCCGTGACCAAGGCCGCCGGCACCCATTACTTGTTGATCGCCGCGCTGGCCAAGGCCGGCCTGAAATTTGCCGATATCGACCCCGCCTACCTGTCTCCGGCCGATGGCCGCGCGGCATTCGAAAATAACAAGGTCGACGCTTGGGTGACCTGGGAACCCTTCCTTACCAGCGTCCAGCGCCAGCTGCCGACCCGTGTACTGGCCGACGGCACTGGCCTTGCCAACTATAAGCGCTATTACCTGACCAGCACGCCGTACGCCCAGGCCCACCCGCAAGTGCTCAAGCTGGTCTACGAGCAATTGCAACAGGCTGGCCAATGGATCAAGGCCCATCCGCAAGACGCCGCGAAGGTGCTGGGCCCGCTGTGGGGCAACCTCGACGCGCCCACCGTAGAGGCGGCCAACGCCCATCGCAGCTATCAGGTCGAGCCGGTCCAGGCTGACCAACTGGGCGAACAGCAGAAAATCGCCGATGCGTTCCTTGCTGCCAAATTGCTGCCCAAGGCGGTTGACGCCCATGACGTGCAGATCTGGAAACCCTGATAGCCGCGGCGCTCGAGAGAACGCCGAGGGCTGCAGCTGAGAATTCAGCAATGCTAATAGTGGGGGGATTCTCATATGTAGCTAGGTGCAAAGCAGTGAAGGCACCCGCCAAACCCTGCTGCCAGCAATGAACTGACGCGACTGGCGATAAACCTCAAAAAGTTGGTCGCGCGGTTCAGGACCTGAGATTGAGGCCGGTGGTTCTGCGTGTCGGCTGAGCCATGCGGGTAATCCGCCGGGCCAGGCCCCATCGCCGGGGCGGCGCTGCAGGCTCAACCGCTGTTAGGGTGCGTGGCCTTGAGGGCGTAATAGGTGACCTTGCCGCCTTCGCTGGCATAGCCGGTGTTGTCCAGCGTGTAGTTGCCCGCCTTGAAGTAGAACTGATACGGCTTCCAGTTGCCGTTGAGTTTGGTCTTCACGCCTTGGCCGTTGATCATCATGATCACCTCGCCTTCCTTGTTGACCCGCATCGAATAGTTGAAGGCCTGGCCCAACGGCATGTTGGTCCGGGTGTAGACGATCGGGCTCTTGGTGTCGCCGGGCTTGGTGCGGTAGGTGATGTCGACGTTGCCGCTGCCGTTTTCCCATCGGTACTGGATCTTGACCAGCGGGGATGGCGAGTTGATCGCATGAATCTGCGCCACCACCACCTTGCCTTCGGACGGCACCTGGTTGACCGCGACCTTGCCTTTGAGGGTGTTGCTGCCACTGTTGTAGCGCCAGCTCAGCGGGCTGCCGGCTTGGTCGGTTTCGCGTAATTCGCTGCGGGGGAAGTGGCTGCTGCCAAAGTGCGCGCCGGTGACCGGGGCCCAGAATATCAGGGTGCTGCCGGAGCGTTTGAAGTAGGTGTCGGTCCAGGTCTGCAAGCGGGCGGTGGCGACGGTCAGTGCGGGTGACCCTTGGGGAATGGTGAGATTCCAGGTGGAGAGATCGATCATGGGGTGGATAGGCTCCGGCGATTCACAATGACGTGAGGTAACCCGTCATACGGGCAGAGGCCGCAAAGTATCCCGTTTGAAATAATGCACTTGGGCCACCATTGAGCAAAGTTCCGCGAATTTAGTCGAAAAATTGACGAACGGTCCTCATTGACGGCAAGTCATAGCTGTATCGAGGGGGATTGCCCCTCGCTCCAGTGATGTTGTCGCCTACTTCGCCAGCGCGTGCTGCAGCGAAACGGCAACCGGCGTGGTCGGACGCCCGATCAGTGCACTGAGCTGCTTTTCGTCATCGAACAGCGCGCCCTTTGCAGCGGCGGCATCCGAATCGGCCAGCAGCTCGGCCACGGGCTCGGGCAGGCCGGCGTCGACCAGGACTTTCTCATACTCGGCCTGCGGCAGATTCCGGTAAGCCACCTCGGTACCCGACTGCTGGGCAATCAGCGCTGCCAGCTGGCTCAGGGTGTAGCTGTCGTCCCCTGCCAGCTCGTACACCTTCCCGGCATGATCATTGCCCGTCAGCACCACCGCAGCGGCCGCAGCATAATCGGCGCGGCTGGCGGAAGAAATCCGACCCTCCCCAGCGCTGCCCAGCAAGGTGTTATGGGCCAGCGCGCTAGCGACCCCGGCCAGATAATTCTCGCTGTACCAGCCGTTACGCAGCAGTACGTAGGGCACACCGCTGGCCTGCAACGCCTGCTCGGTCTGCCGGTGTTCTTCGGCCAGGCCCAGGGCGGAGGTATCGGCATGCAGCACGCTGGTATACGCCACCAACTTGACCCCCGCCGCCCTGGCCGCATCGATCACCGCCCGATGCTGATTGGCACGTTGGCCCAGCTCGTTGGAGGAGATCAACAGCAGCTTTTCGACTCCAGCCAACGCCGCGCCCAAAGTACCCGGCAGGCTGTAATCGGCGTGGCGGACGTCCACACCCAGTTCAGCGATGTCTTCAGCCTTTTGCGGATCACGCACCAAGGCGACTACCTGCGCGGCAGGTACGCGCTCAAGCAGTGCGGTGATGACCAGGCGGCCGAGTTGGCCAGTAGCGCCAGTAATTGCGATCATGGGATAAACCTTGAGAAATGAGAAGAGTCGTCACCCTACCGCTCTAGCTAACTTTTCGTAAGTACGTACAAAAAGGTAAGTGTCATGAGTATTCCCGAGACGTTCACCGTGCCGTTTTCAGTCGCCGCCCGACGTGGCGAGTTGCTAAATGCTCAATGCCCATCGCGCGATGTGCTCAAGCACATGACCAGCCGCTGGGGCGTGCTGGTGCTGGTGATCCTGTTGGGTGGCATGCATCGGTTCAGCGATCTGCGGCGCAAGATCGGCGGTGTCAGCGAAAAGATGCTCGCGCAGACGCTACAGGGCCTGGAGGCCGACGGTTTGCTTGATCGCAAGTCCCTGCCGGTGGTGCCGCCCCATGTCGAATACAGCCTCACGCCTTTGGGCATAGAAGCGGCGCGGCACCTGGAAGTGATGGTGGACTGGATCGAAGCCAGCATGCCGCGGATCATGGCGTATCGTGAGCGCCGTGAAGAAGGAAACGTCGATTGATGCGCATCATCGAAAAAAGCGGCAGCCAGGTCCGCACCCTCACCCCCGCCGAACAGCAATTGCTCGAAGGCTTCGTCACTGCGCGCCTCGAAGGCGTCGCCCAATTGCAAGCCAATCAATGGCTGATGCGCATCCGCGCCGCCGGGCAGTGGCTGGCTTGTGACTGCCAGCCCAACGTGTTGCCGGTGATGAACGTCACCCTCAACAGCAACACCGGCACCTTGTTCCTCAAGAACAACCCCGGCACTGCCGAGCACGCCAGCGGCTGCCCGTTCACCAAGGATGAGCGCGAGCCAGGCAGCGCGGAAGCTGACGAGCCGATTACTCCGGCCTCCTGGCTGCCACCGGACACGGCACTGCGGCTGATTGGCGACTTTCGTGCGCCCGGCAGCGACGCCAACGGCCTGGCGACCAGCCCCAGTGCACAGGCGCGCAAGGAGCACCATCGCCTGCTGTCGCTGGCCTTGACCCTGATCGAGGCCTCGGGGCTAAACGTCTACGCCAGCCATGCCAAGCAGACCCTGACCGACCAGTTCGCCCAGCTGCGCAGCGTGGCCGCGCGTTATCCCCTGATCGAGCGAGTGCCGGCCAGCCATTATCTGGAAACCCGCATCGACATGAAACACATGATGATGCTCAAGGCGCGCCTCAAGGATTCCACGGCATTCGCCGGTCATCGACGTTACGGCTTGCTGCTCGATTGCGTCAGCGAGGTACGCGGGCGCAAGGTGTTCAACGAGCGCAGCCAGGACGGCTTCGATTTCCAGGGGCATCATCTATTGTGGGGCGGCGCCCGGACCACCGGCCCACTGCTGGCGCTGGCGATCTACTCGACCGCCACGCCTGGCAGCCAGTTCTACCAGATGATCAACGTCGCCACCGTACCGGTGCTGTCCCGCGGCCAGTTGTTCCCGGTGTTCCGTGACGAAGAGCGCGAACCGCTCAAAGCCCTGGTCAAGCTGATCGACTGGATGGCCAGCAAAGGCGTGGCGGTGACCATGCGCCGGCCGGTGATCGGTGCCGCAGTGATGGATGAACTGGTGCTCAGCGCCGAGGGCGACCGGGTGCTGTCGGTGTCGCTGATCAAGCAGCCGCTAGGCCCCGAACCCAGCTCAGACACCTTCAAGCGCTATGCCGATTTCAAGAGCCTGGAGACCTTCAGCAAGTACGTGGCAGGATTCTTCATGCGTGAGCGTGGCTGAAGGCCCCCCCGCGCTGCAGGGTCCACGTATCGTTTTTGACCCGACTGGGTAATAATCGCCGATTTCCTGCCCACTGAAAGGCTTCCATGGCCCTGCCTCGCCTCGCTCATACCCATCCGCGCCTCACCGCTTGCGTGCTGCTCGGCATCGTTGTTGGCGCTTTGATACCGGCGTCCTCGGTGATCGCCAAGATCCTCATCGGCTGGAACGCCGGCACCTGGAGTTACCTGGCGCTGATGCTGTGGCTCGCGGCCCGCTCACCCTTCGCACGGGTCAAACAAATTGCCGAAGTCGAGGACGAGAATGCCGGGCTGGTGCTGGTCACGGTGTGCGTCGCGGCGATCGCCAGCCTGTTCGCCATCGGCCTGGAGCTCGCCGCCAGCCAGGGCCCGGCGAACAGCGCTCACGCCCTGGACTACCTGTATACCGGCCTCACCGTCGTCGGCTCGTGGTTGCTGATCGGGGTGATTTTCGCCCTGCACTACGCGCGGCTGTTCTATACCCGCACCGGCAAGGAACCGACCCTGCGTTTTGCCGACGGTGAAACCAATCCCGACTACTGGGACTTTCTGTATTTTTCCTACACCCTCAGCGTGGCCGTGCAGACCTCCGACGTCGGCGTCGCCTCTCGCCCGCTGCGCAAGACCGTGCTGGCTCACTCGCTGATCGGCTTTGTCTTCAACACCGTGATACTGGGGTTTTCCATCAACGTTGCCGCAGGGCTGATGCATTGACCGACCAACGGCCACTTGACGTGGTGGCCGAACAGGTGTCTCCTGAAACCGGTTTCAAATGCCTTTCGCCTGGCAATAACACCCATAAAAGGAATCAGGCATGAGCAGTATTTCCATCGCCCAGCGTAACCGCGTCACCATGCTTGACGTGGCCGAACGTGCCGGGGTCTCGAAGGCCAGCGTTTCGCGCTTTATCGGCGACGACCGCGCGCTGCTTTCCGAACTCACCGCCGAACGCATCGAACGCGCCATTGCCGACCTCGGCTACCGCCCCAATCAAATGGCCCGTGGCCTCAAGCGCGGCCGTACACGCCTGATCGGCATGCTCATCGCCGATATCCGCAACCCCTATTCCATCGCCGTGATGCACGGTGTCGAAAGCGCCTGCCGTCGCCATGGCTACAGCCTGGTGATGTGCAATACCGACCGCGATCAGGTGCAGGAAGGCGAACAGCTGGCGGCGGTGCGCGCCTATAACGTCGAAGGCCTGATCGTGAACACCCTCGGCCATCAACTGGACGAGCTGCGCGAGCTGCACCGCGAGATGCCCATGGTACTGGTGGATCGCAAGGTCGATCAGCTCGACAGCGATCTGGTCGGGCTGGACAACCCAGCTGCGGTTGCCACGGCCATCGAGCACTTGCACGCCCAAGGCTACCGCGACCTGTTGCTGGTCAGCGAACCCCAGGACGGCACCAGCTCGCGCACCGAACGGGCAGCGGCATTCAAGTTGCAGGTACAGACCCATGCCGATGTGCAAGGCGCAGTGATCTATACCTCGGACGATCTGGAGGGCCAGTTGCAGGCTTTCCTGCAGCGCCCGGGGCCTGGTCCCAAGGCGTTTTTCTGTGCCAACGGGGTTGCCACGCTGGCCACCACCCTCGCCCTGCATCGGCTGGGACACAGTCTGTTCGACGACTTCGGCCTGCTGGCCCTCGATGAGCTCGATTGGTACCCCTTGGTCGGGGGTGGCATCACATCGCTGGCGCAGCCAACCCACGACATCGGCGTGCGCGCTTTCGAGTGCCTGCTGGAACGTCTGCAGGGCAGCCGCAGTCCTACAAGAACGGTGGACTTCGGCGTTCAGCTGATTGTTCGCGGCTCGACCAGATCACGTCTCTAGCGAAGGCGCTTGCCCCCGAACCGGGGGGCAAAGCCCCTTCGCTACAGAAGATTTGCAGCGCAATAAATGAAACCGGTTACAGAGGACAATAATAATGACTCTCCACCCCGTCTCCATCAGTTTGTCCAGCTACGGCGCCGATCTCGTGCGCGAACGTGGTCAGGCAGCGTTTATCGACCTGTTGGCCGATGCTGGCGTCAGCACCATAGAGCTGCGCGAGGAGCTCGGCCTGCCCGACGACAAAACCGCTTTGGCGCTCGCCATCAAGGCCCGCGGGCTGAACTGCGTGTATTCGTCACCGCTCGAGCTGTGGGCCGCCGACGGTACATTGCAAGCGTCCGCACTGGCCGCTGCCCAGGCCCATGCACATGCCTGCGGCGCGCAATACCTCAAGGTTTCTCTGGGGTTTTTCCCGGCCAATCAGGATCTGGCCACCCTTCACAGGTTGCTGGGCGACCACCCGGTGCGCCTGCTGGTCGAAAACGACCAGACGCCACAAGGCGGCCAGATCGAGCGCCTGGCGCAGTTCTTCAGCGCTGCTCGCGTTGCGGGCGTCGCCGTCGGCATGACCTTCGACATCGGCAATTGGCAATGGCAAGCGCAGTCGCTGTTCGACGCCCTCGCACGGCTCGGCCAGTACGTGGAATACGTGCACTGCAAGGGCGTGCAGTTGAACGCTGCCGGCAAGTTGGTCGCCACGCCACCGACCCTGCGTGATCTGCACCTGTGGGAGCAAGTGCTGCAGCGTGTCGCCCCAGGGGTGCTGCGAGCTATCGAATTCCCCCTGCAAGACGACGACCTGGCCCTCGTCACCCGCACGCAGGTCGCCGCCCTCGCCCGCCTCGGCCAGCCCCATCAAAGCCCGCTGCACGAGGTGAGCGCTCATGTCTGAGTTCGACGTGTTGTGTTTCGGCGAAACCATGGCCATGTTCGTCGCCGAGCAGACCGGCGACCTGGCTGGCGTGGAGGTATTTCGCAAGCGCATCGCCGGTGCCGACAACAATGTGGCGATCGGTCTGGCGCGCCTGGGGTTCGATGTCGCCTGGCTGAGCCGGGTCGGCGATGACGCGCTGGGGCGATTCGTGGTCGCCACCCTTGAGCGCGAAGGTCTGGATTGCAGCCATGTGACGGTGGACGCACGACACCCCACGGGCATTCAGTTCAAGTCCCGGCAAGATGACGGCGCCGACCCGGCCGTCGAATATTTCCGCAAGGGCTCGGCGGCCAGCCATCTGAGTATCGCCGACCTCAGCCAACGTTTGCTGGCTGCCAGCCACGTTCACGCCACCGGTATTCCCCCGGCCTTGTCCGCTGATACCCACGCGCTCTCGCGCCATGTCATGAGCGAGATGCGCAGCCGCGGCCGCAGCGTCTCGTTCGATCCCAACCTGCGACCGTCACTGTGGCCGTCGCAGGCGCAGATGATCACCAGCATCAATGCGTTGGCCGCGCAGGCGGACTGGGTGCTGCCCGGGCTGGCCGAGGGGCAATTGCTGACCGGCTACCAGACCCCCGAAGACATCGCCGCGTTTTATCTCGACCAGGGCAGTGAAATGGTCGCGATCAAGCTGGGCCCCGAGGGCGCTTACTACCGTACGGCTCAGGAGCAAGGCTACGTGGCCGGTTTCCCGGTGGCCAAGGTCGTCGACACCGTGGGCGCGGGTGACGGCTTTGCGGTCGGCGTGATCAGCGGCCTGCTTGAAACCCTTGGCGTGGCGGCTGCCGTCAACCGCGGCAACTGGATCGGCAGCCGTGCGGTGCAAACCCAGGGCGACATGGAAGGCCTGCCGCTGCGAGCCGAACTCGAAGCCGACAGTCACTGGCAACAAAGCGCCTGAACCCAGGTGCTGCAACACTGGATGGTCCATTTCAATTGCCGCAGAGCGCTCGCGACAACAACAAAAAGCTCAGGAGTCGAACCATGGAAAAGCTCAAACTGGCAAGCCGCCGCTGGTGGTATCTCATGCCAATCGTCTTCATCACCTATAGCCTGGCCTATCTGGACCGCGCCAATTATGGCTTTGCCGCGGCATCGGGCATGGCCCACGATCTGCAGATCACCCCGGGCCTGTCGTCGATGCTGGGGGCGCTGTTCTTCCTCGGCTATTTCTTCTTTCAGGTGCCGGGGGCGATCTATGCCGAAAAACACAGCGTCAAGAAGCTGATATTCGTCAGCCTGATCCTGTGGGGCGGTCTGGCCTCGCTGACGGGCGTAGTCGACAGTGCCTATTGGCTGGTGGTCATCCGCTTTCTGCTGGGTGTGGTCGAGGCCGTGGTCATGCCGGCGATGCTGGTGTACCTGTGCCACTGGTTCACGCGTGCCGAACGCTCGCGGGCCAACACTTTTTTGATCCTCGGCAACCCGGTGACCATGCTGTGGATGTCGGTGGTCTCCGGCTATCTGGTGCAGCACTTCAGCTGGCGCTGGATGTTTATCATCGAAGGCCTGCCGGCGGTGATCTGGGCGTTTATCTGGTGGCGCCTGGCCGATGATCGCCCGCAACAGGCCAAGTGGCTGAGCGATGCCGACAAACAAGCTTTGCAGACCGCACTGGAAGCCGAGCAACAGGGCATCAAACCGGTCAAGAACTACGCCGAGGCCTTCCGTTCGCCCAAGGTCATACTGCTGTCGGTGCAGTACTTCTGCTGGAGTATCGGCGTCTATGGCTTTGTGCTGTGGCTGCCGTCGATCCTCAAGGCCGGTCAGGAAATGGACATGATCGAGGCCGGCTGGTTGTCGGCGCTGCCTTATCTGGCGGCGGTGATCGCCATGGTGCTGGTGTCGTGGGGTTCGGACAAGCTGCAGAAGCGCAAGCGGTTCGTCTGGCCACCGCTGCTGCTTGCCGCCGTGGCGTTCTATGCCTCGTATGCGCTGGGCAGTCAGCACTTCTGGTGGTCCTACGGCTTGTTGGTGCTGGCGGCGGCATGCATGTACGCGCCTTACGGGCCGTTCTTCGCGATCATTCCGGAAATCCTGCCTGGCAATGTGGCCGGTGGCGCCATGGCACTGATCAACAGCATGGGCGCACTGGGGTCGTTTGGCGGGTCCTATCTGGTCGGGTACTTGAATGCCACGACCGGCGATCCGGGAGCATCGTACCTGTTGATGAGCGGCGCGCTGTTGATTTCAGCGGTGCTGACCATCGCGCTGAAGACCCGCGATACGCAAAAAGTGGCCCCACAGGCGTCGCTTGTGGGGCATGCGCGGGCGGGGAGCCATTGAGATCTACGGTGACGCGTTCGCTACCGGACGCGCGACCTCGCTCCCACAGGGGAATCAACTATGGGAGCGAGGCTTGGCCGTGAAAGGGCCGCGACTGTTGGCGCTGATTACAGCTGCAACGCGCGTTGCAGCTTCAGCGCCAGCTCATCACCACGAAACGGTTTCTGCACGATGATGTGCTCCAGCGGATCAAGGCCGCCAGGTTCGGCGAAACCGGTGATGAACACGATCGGCATACCCGGGCACCGTGAATGGACCTGCAGCGCCAGCTCGGCACCGGTCATGCCAGGCATGGCGTAGTCGGTCAATACCAGGTCTATCCCCTCTTCCAGCAGGCCCATGGCCGCGGCGCCGCTGCTGGCCTCGACCACCCGGTAACCCAGACCCTCGACCACCGCGCAAGTGACGTTGCGTACCGTGTCGTCGTCGTCGACCAGCAAGATGGTGCGCTGCGGCTGCTCGCCGGACGCGACGAACGATTCAACCTCGGCGGGAGCATCCTGCGGCGCGGTGTCACGAATGGCCGGCAAGTAGACCCTGACCGTGGTGCCTTGGCCCACCTCGGTGTCGATGCTCACCCCGCCACCCGACTGCTTGGCAAAACCGAACACCTGCGCAAGCCCCAGGCCCGAGCCCTTGCCAACTTCTTTGGTGGTGAAAAACGGCTCGAAGGCCTTGGCTACCACCGCCGCGCTCATGCCGCTGCCGGAGTCGCCGATCGACAGCATCACATATCGGCCGGGTTCGGGCTCTTCGGGGCGTTGCGGTGCCAGAGTGACGGTTTCGTTGCGCGTCTGCAATTTCAATACGCCGCCGTTGGGCATGGCATCTCGGGCGTTGATCGCCAGGTTGAGAATGATCATCTCGGTCTGAGTGGGGTCGACCAGGGCGTTCCACAGGTCGGGCGCGGTGTCGGTCTCGACCCAGATGCTGCCACCCAGCGAGCGTTGCAGCAGTTCGAACATGCCCAAAAGGGTGTCGTTAAGGTTGACCGGCAGCGGCTCGAGGCGCTGGCGCCGGGAGAACGACAGCAACTGCCCGGTCAGCTTGGCACCCCGCTCACCGGCTTCCTGAATGCTCTGCAGGCGGCTGCGGAATTTATCGAACTGGCCTTTCTCGAGGTCCCGGCTGAGGAAGCTCGAGCTCGCGAGGATCACCGTCAGCAAGTTGTTGAAGTCATGCGCCACGCCGGCGGTCAATTGGCCGACCGCCTCCAGGCGCTGCATCTGGTGCAGCGCCGCCTCGACACGCTCGCGCTGGCTGATCTGATCACGCAGGCGCTGGTTGGTCGCCGCCAGTTCATCGACGATGGCGCGCTCACCGGTTATGTCGCGCACAGCGGCATACATCAGGCCTGCATCAGGCACCATGGTCCAGGACAGCCAGCGAAAATCCCCGGCTGCATGGCGCATGCGATTGACGAAGCGACTCGACACATTGCCCTTGGCGATGTTGTCGATTTCCTGCACGGTGGCACTGACGTCGTCCGCATGAATCAGGTCCAGCAGGCAGCCGTCGAGCAGTTGCTGGCGAGTCCAGCCCAGTGTCACTTCCCAGGCTGGGTTAAGCGCGATGGGCTGCATGTCGAAGGTCATCACCGCGAGCAACTCGCGGGACAGCTCCCAGGTACGATCGCGCTCGCGGGTGCGCTTTTGCACGCGATCGCCCAGCAGTTCGTTGAGTCGCTCCAAGGCTTCGGTGCTTTGCTTGCGCTCGCTGATGTCCTGGATCACCCCGGTAAAACGCACGCACTGGCCATCGACGAAGGTCGAACGGCCGCTGGTCGACAGCCAGCGTTCACTGCCGTCGGGCAGCACGATGCGATATTCCACCTGGTAGCCACGACCTTCGGGACCGCGCAAGGCTTCAGCGATCTTGTCCTCGATGAGCTGCAAATCGTCAGGGTGGGTGCGGTCAAGAAAATACTCGAAGGTGACCTCGCCTCCTTCCTCCAGGGCGTAGAGCGCCTTGCAGCGCTCATCCCAGATCAAGTTGCCGCTGCGCGGATCGTAATCCCAGGTGCCCATTTGCGCCGCATCGATTGCCAGGCGTGCACGCGCTTCAACGTCGTGCAGGGTCTGCTCGGCGACTTGACGCTGCTGGCGCTCGTGGACCTCGGCCATAGCACGATTGACGGCCTTGGGCAGCAGCGCCAGGTTCTGTTTGAGGACGTAGTCGACGGCGCCCTGTCGCATCATCGACACCGCGTGCTCTTCTCCGAAGATGCCGGACAGGAAGATGAACGGCGTAGCCGGGGCGCAGCGCCGCGCGCACTCAAGTACCTGCCCCCCCGAGGAACCCGGCAGCATGTAGTCGCTGAGAATCAAATCGAAAGGTTGTGCCAGCAAGGCCTGTTCGGCGCCGATGTGGTTATGCACCACCACCGTATCGACGTCGAGTCCGCTGCGTTCGAGGGTCAGGAGCGTCAGCTCGGCGTCACGGGGGCTGTCTTCGACGAACAGCAGTTTCAGTGGCTTTGCGGGCATCGAGGATCGTCTTTCAAGTCAGGGGCAGTCAGCCGGAACGTGAGTCCAGGCTGTGATTCGCGGTGCGTGGATCAGGAGTCGGAACGGCGAGTCAGGCGCAGCGAACCGGGGGGTGGCTCGTTGAGTACAGCCCAGAAAATGCCGAGGTCCGAGATGGCTGCCACGAATGCTTTGAATTCGACCGGTTTGACTACGTAAGCGTTCACTCCTAATTCATACGCGCGCTGCAGATCCGGCTCTTCACGGGAGGACGTGAGCATCACCACGGGGATACTGCGCAGTTCGGTAGACTCGCGCACCGATTTCAGCACCTCAAGGCCATCGACCTTGGGCAATTTGAGGTCCAGCAACATCACTGCCGGATTGCCTTCGAGCCGATCACTGTGTTCACCGCGGCGCAGCAGATAGTCGAGCGCCTCGGCACCGTCACGCAGGACGATGACTTCGTTGGCCAACTGGCTGCGCTCGAGCGCGACCAGGGTCAGTTCCAGGTCATGGGGGTTGTCTTCGACCAGAACGATGGGTTTGAGCATAGGGGCCTCATTTGTTTCAACTTGCGGGCGTCACGGGCGCTGCAAGCGATCAGTCGTGTTTAGGGAGTGCGAAATAGAATGTCGCGCCTTGGTCCAGAGCGCTTTCGGCCCATACGCGGCCGTCGTGGCGATCGATGATACGTCGCACGCTGGCCAGGCCGATACCAGTGCCTTCGAACTCTTCCATGCGGTGCAGGCGCTGAAAGACGCCGAACAGCTTGCCGGCGTAGTCCATATCGAAGCCCACGCCGTTGTCACGCACGAACACCACCACCTCGCGGTCTTGCTCGAAGGAGCCGACCTCGATCACCGCCTGCTCGCGCTTGCGACTGTACTTGATGGCGTTGGACAACAGGTTGCGCAACGCCAGATGGATAAATGCCGCATCGGCGAAAACGATCGGCAAGGGCGCGATCTTCCAGGTGACCGAACGGTTTTCATAGTCCGGGAGCATTTCGGTGCGGATGGCGTCGACCAGAACGCCGAGGTTGACGTCGGAAAACCGCAACGCCGCCCGGCCCATCTGCGAGAAACTCAGCAGATTGTCGACCAGCGTGCCGGCGAACCGGGCAGACTCGCCGATATGTTCAAGGAAGCGCACACCGCGCTCGGACAGCTTGGCAGCCTCGAGGTCACGCAGCAGTTCGGCGTAACCGGCGATGTGCCGCAGGGGCGCGCGCAAATCGTGGGAAACGCTGTAGGAAAAGGCTTCCAGTTCCTTGTTGGATTTTTTCAGCTCGCCGGCCAGTTGCGCCATTTCTTCAGCCTTGCGCAGCACGATGCCCAGGGTAGCGGTACGCAGTTCGGCCACGCCTTCGACTTCCAGTGGATGCCAAGGCGTGGAATAGCCACCGACGCTCTCCTGCCACTGCTCGAAACTGTTACGCGGATTCAGGGCGCCGCTGTCGCTCAGGCTCTTCTCGGGGCGGCCGGCCCACTGCACGGTACGGGTCTGTTCGGGCTTGAACCAGATCAGATAATGCGAGTGGATCTCCGAAATAGCCACGGCCAGGACACCACCGATATGGGCTGCCAGCTCGGGCAATTGCGGGATATCGCGGCTGACGTTGTCGCTTTGGAATACCTCGGCGCCCGGCTGGTAATTTGCCAGCCAGTCGATCAGGGCATCGACTTGTGGTTGCGGGGGGGTATCGCCCACCAGCTCGCAACGCGCGTCGGAGATGATCGCTGCGCCACTGGCACCGGTAAAACCGGTGAACACCTGCGGCACGGCCAACAGACCATCACGCACGCTGTCGCGATCGGCCATGGCAGAGAGCATTTGCACGATCTGGTGGCGCAGGTTGAGCATACGCTCGGCAGCGGCCTGTGCCTCACGGGTCTCGATCTGCAACGACAGCACGCTGCCGAGCAATTCGCAGGCGGTGCGGGTCTGGAAACCCACCGGGCGCGGGCTGTCGTGATGGCAGGAAATCAGCCCCCATAACTCGCCGCGCACCACGATGGAGATCGACATCGAGGCCAGCGTGCCCATATTGAGCATGTACTGCACGTGCACCGGCGAGACGCTGCGCAGCGCCGCAAACCCCAGGTCCAGTGGTTGCCCGGTGCGGGGGTTGTTGACCGGCAGCAGCGGCGACGGCTGGTAACGCGCATCTTCGATCACCCGGATGCGGTTGGCGCAGTACAGGCGACGCGCCTGCTGCGGAATATCGCTGGCCGGAAAACACAGGCCCATGTAGCTCGGATATCCCTCGTCGGCGATCTCGGCATTGACCAGGCCATTGCCTTCGCCATCGAAGCGGTAGGCCTTGACCCGACCGAAGCCAGTCATGCGCTTGACTTCCTGCACCGAGCGATAGCACAGCTCGTCGATGCCTTGGGCTTCCTGAAGTTGGCCGATAAACGCCCGGACCAGGGGATAAATAGTGCAATAGCCGCTCACCGAATCGTTGGTGGGCTCGAATTCGGCGATCAGCACGCCATCGTTGCGGTGCACCATCATGGCAATGGGCTTGTCGACACGGCTGCCCTGATTGAAGCGCACGTCTCCCACGTGGAACGGATGCTGCTCGTCCACCGGCAGGGCCTTTAGCCGTGCGGCCAACGAGGCGCTGTCGATCAACAGCGCGTGCAGGCTGTTGCCGACCACCCGATCGGGATCCAGCCCTAGCCAGCTCGACACATTGGCGCTGGCCTGCAAGATCTCGAGGCTGTGTTCATCGAGTACCAGCAAAAAGCCGTGGGGCTGAATACTTCCAGGGATATGAATAGGCTCTTTGGCGCAATTCTGCGCAGCGAGCGCGTAATCCAAGCCTGTGAAACTAGATGTCAAAGAAGATCTCCTTGTTGCCCTGCTTGCGACCTCGTGGCAGGCGGCGCCGGGCACAGGTGACAAAGATATCGTAAAAACTGTACAGAGGCTGCCCTTTTGCACAGGTTACAAGGTGTTTGATTACTGTTTAAGGGTTTTTTCCGGCGTTACGGAACTGGCCTATGGCCACAGGGTCATATTGCGCTCACAAGGGAGATGTGGTGCACATGAGCATCCAAAAGCACTACCTGATCAGCTATCTGTTCAAGGGCGAACACAAGCAGTTCTCGCAAAAGGATTCGCGGATGTCGGATGCCGATGCCTGGTATTACTCGGCCCTGCACAGTGGCGCCGGGCGGGTCTATGGCGTGACCATGACCAAAGGCTGCTCGCGTGAAATACAGCTGCACGCTCAGCAGTGTGGGGTGACGGGCGTAACCTGGCGACGGATGCCGGGATGATGGCAATTGCTACCTGGTTGGGAACCTTGGGAGCATTTTGCTATCACAGGGTTATGCGCGCAGGAGCTGCCAACTCACTCATCCTCACGAGTAGTGCCCTTCACATGGATCAATCAATCGGAAACACGTACGGACAGTTGATGCGCAAACTACGAGCGCCGCCCACTATCGATCAGGATCTGCGTGCCGTTGCCAGCCACCTGGAGGGTTCAATCGATACCTTGCTGGCCATCTCCCTGCGCCTGGCCAGGATCGATGATCAATCGCAGCGTATGGAACTGGCGAAACTGATCCTGGCCTTCCAGGACGATGCCGACCTGCTCCACTCTCACGCCGACCGATTGCGCGAGCGCGGCCTGGGCCGTGGGCGACGCTCGACCGACATCGCCTAGGCCTGAACATCGACCGAGCGCCAGGCTTGCACCAATAGCCCGGGCGCTGGCAACTTTTCTTCCCGGCGGTGATAATCGCCCCACGTTCGACTACCCAGCCCAGAGAATTGCGCATGTCCTATCGTGCCCCCCAGGACATCGCCCTCGACCTGGCCCTCGGCGCCTTGCTCGATACCCAAGTGCGCGAGGGGCATTACGCCAGCATCGCAGATGCGCGTCGCGCCGCTGCATCGATCCTGCAGAGGCACGAAGTCGGCGGCCGCGACGTCACCGCCGAACAAGCCAGCGATACCGCACTCTACGACTCCATGGACTTCGCCCGCCTTGCGCTCTCGGCCGTCAGCGGTGTTGGCGTGTGGACCTATGAAGTGTCCAACGATTGCTTCTATTGCGACGAAGGTGTCAGCGAGCTCTATGGCATCGATGCCGAGCAGGCCGCCGCCGGGATCAAGCGCGCGGAGTTTCTGGCCAACGTTCACCCTGATGATCTGTTCGCGTTGCGCAAGACCATGGCCGGCGGCCTGGTAACGAGTGGCGACCTGGAGCTTGAGTACCGTATCGTTCACCCCGATGGCTCGATACGCTGGGTACTGTCGCGCGGACATACGTATTTCAATACCGCAGGCGAGCCGGTGCGCCGCACTGGCGTCGGTGTCGAAATGACCGCCCAACGCCTGTTGGAACAGCAATTGCGCCAAAGCCAGAAAATGGAAGCGGTCGGGCAACTGACCGGTGGCCTGGCGCACGACTTCAACAACCTGCTGACGGGCGTCATGGGCAGCCTGGAGATGGTCCGCCTGCGTATCGCCGAGGGCCGTGTGGCCGACGTCGAGCGCTACCTGAATGCCGCCCAGGGCGCATCGAACCGGGCGGCAGCACTGACTCACCGCCTGCTGGCGTTCTCCCGCCGCCAGACGCTCGAAGCCAGCCCGACCGATATCGCCAGACTGGTACAGGGCATGCTCGAACTGATCCGCAGCACGGTCGGGCCGAGCGTGCACATCGACACCCAGAGCGAGTCCAACCTGTGGCTGACCCAGGTCGACGCCAATCAACTGGAAAACGCCCTGCTCAACCTCTGCATCAATGCGCGTGACGCCATGCCCGCAGGCGGGACGCTGACCATCAGTACCGCCAACTGCACCCTGTACGCTCGCGCCGCCGCGGAACGCGACCTGCCGCCCGGCGAGTACCTGACCCTGAGTGTCCGCGACACCGGCAGCGGCATGACCAGCGACGTGATCGCCCATGCGTTCGATCCTTTCTTCACTACCAAGCCCACAGGAGAAGGCACGGGGTTGGGGCTGTCGATGATCTACGGGTTCGTGCGTCAGTCCGGCGGCAGCGTACAGATCCTCTCTCAGCTGGAGGTGGGCACTCAAATGACCCTTTACCTGCCCAGGTCCCGTGCCGAAGCCACTCCGTGCGCCACCCCCTCAGCGCCCGCGCTGCCCTCGGCACTCGGACAAGGCGAGACGGTATTGGTGATCGACGATGAGCCGACGGTGCGCATGCTGATCACCGAAGTACTCGAAGACCTCGGCTACACTGCGCTCGAAGCCGCAGACGGAGCCACCGGCCTGGAAGTACTGCAGCGCAATCCACAGATCGACCTGCTGGTCACCGACGTTGGCCTGCCCGGTGGCATCAACGGCCGCCAGGTGGCCGACGCCGGCCGCACCCTGCGCCCGGACCTCAAAGTGCTGTTCATTACCGGCTATGCGCATAACGCCGCGACGTGGGAAGAGCAGCTCGCGCCGGGGATGCACCTGCTGACCAAGCCGTTTTCAATGGATGATCTGACGAGTCGGATCAAGGGTGTGATCGGGAGCTGAAGGTGCGGCGACATGTGAATTTCGCCAACCACAGCGCAATCTCTAAAAAACCTTAATAAACCTCTATAGATATCTGTTTTAAAAGGTTTTTGTAGAATAATCCATTCAAAATGCTCTCTGATCAGCACCGTATAAATAGCATTATAAAGATACCTCAACTATCTGTTTTTAAAGGATTTATTGACTAATCATGCGGACATTGAGCCGCAATGCTAAGCGCGGATCACTTAGCGAGTGAGGATAGGTCCAAAAGGCGCACGCAATCCGAGCACGAGAGCGCCCAGTCGGATCAACTACACAGAGGAGTGCATCAGAGATATTTGAAGACAGGCAAGCTAAGCGCTTGATTTTGGATGGTGCCCGAAGCCGGAATCGAACCGGCACGCCCTTACGAGCGGGGGATTTTAAGTCCCATGCGTCTACCAGTTTCGCCATTCGGGCGGCAGCGCGGTGTTGCGGATCAGTTTGAGGATTTGGCGAGTCACCTGCGGCTAATAACCGAGAGGTGCTGCCTGGATACCCCGAACAGGGAGACGAATATATACACCCCAGCCGCCCTAGGCAAGCAGAAATCCGCAATTGGACACCAGTTTTCTCTGCCGCCCCACCAATACAAACTGCTTGTGAATCAGTGGGCTAGCAAAGCTTGTGAATGTACTGAAGGAGCTTGCACGCGCGATCAAGGGCCGTTGCCGCTGCACGCTACCACCTGCCCGCCGCGGTTGCAGGTGTTGTAGTTGAAGCCTTGCTTGCCGTCGTACTTGAGCTTCTCGCCGTTCGGGTCCGGGACGACCGTGACCGTGTACTTGATCCGCGTGTTATAGCCCTTGCGCAGGATCTCGGTGGCGCGCTCGTTGATGACCTGGGGCTTGGCGTCTTCGGGCGATACGCTTTTAAGTTTGGTGCGCACGGTGGTGCTCTCCCATTGGGTCGCGCCGACCTCAGGCCTGCACGGCACCGCCGCAAAGCTCACCGAGCCATTCAGGTGCGTGCACTTGAACACATCGGCTTGCGCGCCGGCAGCGCCGCCCAGGAGGAGCGTCAGGAGCGTGAGAGATCGAATCATTGCAAACGTCCTTGTCGGGCAATAACGTCGGCGAGGTACGCCGTGGGAGGTTGGAGAGGCATATTAAATCGCCAACATCGCACGCGCAATGCCCTGATCCGGGCATCGCTCGCCCCGAGAATACCCGCCATTTTTCGGCGATCAAAAAAAACCCCGCAGACGTTAATCTGCGGGGCTTTCAAAGGTGGAGGCCGAGGTCGGAATCGAACCGGCATAGACGGATTTGCAATCCGCTGCATAACCATTTTGCTACTCGGCCTCAGATGTGAAGCACCCAAACCGGCTTGCTGCACACTTTAAACTGGAGCGGGAAACGAGACCAACATCCAATCGCTAACCATTTGATTAACTTAGGGTTTTTCTCATTCCTGCCTCAGGAATGGACGCAATTCTGGACTGGTTTCGAAGGGTTGTCAACACACCGCGCGAAAAACTTCCAGGCACGGCTGTAGATTACCACTCGGAGCCAGCACCAGCCCGTATAGAGGTTTTACCCATTGGTCGGGAACCCCGATTGTTTTTTTCTAGGTAGGCAACCAGCCCTCGCCCCAGCCGCGGTTTTGCCCCCTAGCTCTGCGGATGGAAGTTGCACGCCATACCCCAGAAACGCCGAATCGACGTTTCCAATTGCGCAGATGAAATCCGTGAGCACGTTGACACCTTGGCTGCCTTCGCGGGTCGAAGCGAGATACCTGGAATCTTCTGCGAGCATGCACATACTCCAATTCAAATGCACCACCACCCCCGTTTGAGAGCGCGGCGATGTTCGCCTAGCCGGCGCTCCCGCGTACAGCTTGGTCAGGGCTACTGTTCATCCCCGGTAGAACCACGGGCAGGAAGGGCAGACTCATGAAAAACCTTCATGAACACACCATCACTCAAGCCGTGCTCGCCCGCAACGCCGAAACCGGCGATGCGCGCCTGCACGAAATAATGGCCGGCCTGATACAGCACCTGGACGACTTCGCTCGGGAGACGCAGCTGACCGAAGAGGAATGGGACAGGGGCATCCAGTTTTTAACAGCGGTCGGGCAGATCTGCTCGCCGCTGCGCCAGGAGTTCATCCTGCATTCGGACACCCTGGGGCTGTCGACCCTGGTCACCGCGCAGAACAACCGCAAGCCTGAGGGCTGTACCGAAGCGACGGTCTTCGGCCCCTTCCATGTCCCGAACGCCCCGCATTTCGACCTCGGCGCAGACATCAGCGAAGGCTTGCTTGGAACGCCCTGGTTCGTGCGCACCCACGTGCGGGACATTCACGGCAAGCCGGGACCGTGGAGGTCTGGCAGGCCGATGCTGCAGGCTTCTACGATGTCCAGAAGCCCGAGCTCGGGGAAGCGACCTTTCAAGGCCGCGCCGTGCTGCAAGCCGATGCACAAGGCACATGCCACTTTCGCACCATCGTGCCTGACTGCTATCCGATCCCCCATGACGGCCCCCTCGGTAAATGCTGGAGGCGCTGAACCGCCATCCGTCAGACCGTGTGAAAAACTCAGTTCTCAGCGAATAAAGCCAATGCCCCGACTTGTCGGGGCATTGGCTTTTACGAACCGTAAAAAACAAAAGGGCCTTTCAGCCCATCAGCGCCATCAGTTTTCGACCTCCCAGCACCTGGATAGCCCTTTTCAGGTTGTAGGCGTGTGTCGCCAGTGCCATTTCTGCACGAGCTCCCTTCAACTGGCGTAGCAAAAAGCGGCTATTGCCGAAGATCCAGTGCTTCAGATTGGCGAAGGGGTGCTCAACAGTGGAGCGGCGATAGCACATCATCTCGGGATGAGCTTTCATCCGCTGCTCCATTCGCTCAAACGCCTCTTCATGGGCATGGCGCATCAGCGAGCGATGCTCGCCTTTTGTACAGCGGCTTTTCAGCAGGCAGCCCTTGCAGTCGCGGATGCTCGCTTTATAGACTCGACCACTGTTATTCAGGTATTTCGGGTTCAGTAATTTGCCAGCAGGGCACTGATATTGATCGGTGTCTTTGTTGTAACCGAAGTCTTTGCGGTCAAAATACTGCTCCCCATCACTCGCCGCGTTGGTGGATCTGTTGGGCGGGACAAATGCGGTGATCGCCGCATCCTCACACGCCTGGAACTGGGTGCCATTTGAATAACCTGCATCCGCCACAACGCAGAGTGTTGATTGCTCAAGCTCGTCTTTAACAGCTTTGGCCATCGGCTCAAGTTGGCGGTTATCGGAGCAATCCTTAGTGACTTCGTGGTGCACGATCAAACAGTGCTTTGCGTCCACAGCGCTCTGAACGTTGTATGCCACCAATGCGACGTAAGGCCCTCGCATTTTTTGCGCATCAGGTTCGCCAACGACGTGCTGAGTCAGGTCTTGAGCTTGCATCAGTACTTGGCACGTCTGGTTATTGGCCTTCTCTACCTGCAGCTTGGCCAGCGCCACTTGTACTGCCGAGCGGTCGATCGGCTCTGCGTCTTCCTCGCGATCCGCTTCATCGAGTTGCGCCAGGTAGCGCGCAATCCTCTTGTCGAGTTTCGCTTCTCGGGCTTGAAGTGTTTTCAAGGTCAGGTGTTTGCTGCCGGAGGCGGCCGCCTGAAACTTACTGCCGTCGATGGCTACCAGCTCTCCGGCAATCAGCCCGGCCTGGCGGCAGAACCGAACGAAGGCACGACACGTTGCGACGAACGCCGCACTGTTGTCGCGCCGAAAATCGGCAATGGTTTTAAAGTCAGGGGCCAGTCGTCCCAACAACCACATGACCTCCACGTGGCGTTGGCACTCCGCTTCAAGTCGCCGCGACGAACGAATGCGCTGAAAATATCCATATAAATAGAGTTTGACTAGATCGGCGGGATCATACGAAGGGCGCCCGGTAGCCTTGGGCTTGGCTTTATCGAAGCCCAGCTGTTCGAAGTCCAGAAGCGCGACATAGGCGTCGATAACGCGAACCAGGTGATCATCGGGAATAAGCTCGTCCATCGACACAGGGAACAAAGCGGTCTGGGAACGGTTTTCACCTTGGATATAGCGCATAAGAAAATGCCCGTATCTAGCGATAGGGGCATTTTCTTGAATTGATGAGCATATTTCCAGGGTTTTCACACGGTCTGATCCATGGCGACCGGCGCACCTGCATTTCATGATCACCGCACCGAATCATGAGCGCCTGGTGACCCATGTGTTTCGTGAAGGCGGTGACTATCTGGATTCGGAGGCGGTCTTCGGCGTGCGCTCTTCGTTGATTGCCAACTGGCAGGATCATCCGCCGGGTGAAGACCCGTATGGCCTCGATCGAGGGTACTGCACGCTGGATTTCGAGTGTGTGTGCTTAGTCCTTCAGGGTTCGGCGCCGACGTGCGGGCTTGACTGCCACAGCCCTAGGCAATACGCCCTCAGAAACGCCCCAGTCGGCTTATCGGGGCCTGCACGCAGCCGTGGGCTCGCGTACGTCCTAAAAGGTGGGAGCAATGACATTGTAATCATAATACAAAGACCTCATCCTACCTCACATCGGCGCCAGGCAACTTCCGGGCTGCCACATCCACTGCGATGCGTTGATTTCAAATGCTCCAACGGCAACACCCCTGCAGGCTTGATGGTCTTGATCGCGAAGTTGCTGCGGATGTCCCGCCCCCCCCGGTAGCCGGAGCAGCGACTCGGTCAAGAAGCGCTCGTAATCACGCAGGTCGGGCACCACCACGTGCAACAGGAAATCCGATTCCCCGGAGACCAGAAACGCCGAAATCACCTCACGGAGCGCATTCAGCAGCGCCTTCAAACGCGTCACGGGTAGGTATCCGCTGCATTTTCGACGCACCCTGCGCTGACAACACAGCCAGTGCAGATACGAGGCGACTACCGGCCCTTCCACACCGGCGCGCGCTTCTCGACGAAGGCCTGCGGTCCCTCGTGGGCATCCTCCGAGTCCAGCATCTGGCGCATCGCCGGGTACTGCCATTGCTCCTCCATTGCCGCCGCCATGGGGCGGTCCAGGCCGCGCAGCAAGGCCTCCTTGGTCGCCCTGATGGCCAATGGGCTGCAGGCGAGAATCTGCGCGGCCCACTCGCGGGCGCAGTGCATCACATCACCACCGGTCACTTCATTGACGAAGCCCGCCGCCAGCCCTTCGGCCGCGCTCAGGCGGCGCCCGGTCAGCAGCATGCCCATGCTGCGCTTGAGACCGATGGCCCGGGGCAGGCGCTGCAAGCCACCGGCCAATGCGGCCAGGCCCACCTTCGGCTCGGGCAAGGCAAACGTGGCATGCTCGCTGGCCACCAGGATATCGCAGGCCAGGGCGAGCTCGAAGCCGCCGCCCATGGCCATGCCGTTGACTGCGCCGATGACGGGCTTGGTCAGGTCGAACCGCGCGGTGAGGCCGGCGAAGCCCCTGGCAAGCGTCACGGGCGTCTGGGCACGGGCCTGTTGCTTGAGATCGTGGCCCACGCAGAACGCCTTGCTGCCCGCCCCGGTGACAATCGCAACCCACTGCGAGGGGTCGGCGTCAAAATCATCGAACGCCTGCTCCAGCGCCTGCTGCGCCAGGGCGTTCAAGGCGTTGTGCACCTGCGGGCGGTTCAGGGTAATGAGGGTCAGCGGGCCTTCACGCTGGATGATCACCGGCGGGTTGTCCATGGGCGGCTTCACCCTAGCGCTTGCCAATCAATTGCAGAAACTCCTGACGGGTGTTCACCGAATCGCGGAACGCCCCCAGCATCACCGAGGTGGTCATCACCGAGTTCTGCTTTTCAACCCCGCGCATCATCATGCACATGTGCTGAGCCTCGATCACCACCGCGACCCCGGCGGCGGCGGTCACTTCCTGCAGGGCCGAGGCGATCTGCCGGGTCAGGTTTTCCTGGATCTGCAGGCGCCGCGCGAACATGTCGACGATCCGCGCGACCTTGGACAGCCCCAGCACCTTGCCACTGGGAATGTAGCCGACGTGGGCCTTGCCGATGAAGGGCAACAGATGGTGCTCGCACAGGGAATAGAGCTCGATGTCCTTGACGATGACGATCTCGTCAGTGTCGGACGCGAACAGCGCACCGTTGAGAACCTCGTGCAGGTCTTTGTGGTAGCCGTTGCACAGGAAGCGCATGGCCTTGGCAGCCCGGGCCGGGGTGTCGAGCAAGCCTTCGCGGTGAGGGTTTTCGCCCAGGCCCTCCAGGATTTCCCGGTAATGTACTGCTAGCTTCTCGCTCATGAGTACCTCGTGTTTTGAAGTACCAACGCAGGATGTGGCCCCTGCACAACGGGCCGGTCGAGCGAGGATATTAGCTGACTATATGTCAATTATCTAGCTTGAAAACACCGGCCATTGCGCCACCGTCAGGCCGCTACCGCTTTGAGAGGTACCGCCTCATCCGCCAGTTGTTCAGCACTCACGCCATTGCCACCGTTGCCGATCAGCCGCCTGGCGTGCTGAAACTCCGCCGGCCGGTTGACCGCATCCACGGCAATGACCTGCCCTGCGCGCAGGTAGAACATCAAAAAACTATCGGTCGCCAGCGTACCGCGCAGCACCACCTGGTCATGGCCTTCGCACAAGCCCGCCATCTGCAGCTTGAGATGGTATTGATCGGACCAGACCCACGGCACGATGCGATGGGCGACTGGCTTGCCGCACAACCAGCTGGCCACCGCGCGTGCCTGTTCGACCGCGTTCTGCACCGACTCCAGGCGCAGGCGCCTGCCAGCAAACGCGTTGAAATGGTTGGCGCAATCACCGATGGCGAAAATCGACGGCACGCTGGTGCGGCCGAACTCGTCGATCAGAATACCGTTGCCCACCTCGATACCGGCATCGCGCGCCAACGCCACATCGGGCTCCAGACCAATGCCCACCAGCACCACGTCCGCCAGCCAGCTGGCACCCTGCCCTGCACATATCCGCAAGGCGGCGTCCGGCTCTTCGACGATGGCGCTCAGGCTGATGCCGGTGGTGATGGCCACGCCGGCGCGCGCATGCACCTGCTGGTAGTAGGCCGAGAGCTGCGGCGTGACGACACGCGCCAGCACCCGGTCAGCGCTCTCCAGCACTTGCACGTCGAGCCCTGCCTGCGCGGCGATGGCGGCCACTTCGAGGCCTACATAGCCGGCGCCGATGATCACCAGGCGCTGGCCGCGCTTGAAGTGTTCGCGTAGCCGTTGCACGTCGGCCATGCTCCGCAGCGTCATCACCCGTGGGTGCTCGGCGCCCGGCAGCTCTAGCCGGCGAGCACGACCGCCGGTGGCCAGCACCAGCGCGCCATACGTCAGCGTATCGCCCGTGTCGAGCCGGACCCTGGCGTGCTCGCGCTCGATACGCTGCACCCGGCTGCCCAGGCGCAGCTCGATCCCGGCCTTGGCATACGCCGCCTGGCTGCGAATCAGCACCGCGTCGTCTTGCAGCGTGCCGGCCAGCAAGCCTTTGGACAGCGGCGGGCGGTGGTACGGCAGGCACGGCTCATCGCCGATCAACGTGATGGTCTCGCCATACCCTTGCTGGCGCAGGCTCACCGCCAGCTCCGCCGCCGCCTGGCCGGCACCGACGATCACCACACCACCCGGCGCTAGCATTGGCTGGCCGGCAGTTGGAACTGCAAGCCCTCCATGGCCTCGGTGACAATCACCTGGCACGTCAGGCGGCTGGTGGCACGCTGCTCCAGCACGCCGTCAAGCATCAGCGCCTCATCCTCGCTCGGAGGTGGCAGCAGGTCCCGCCAGGCCGGCACCACGTAGGCGTGGCAAGTGGCGCAGCTGCAGGCGCCGCCACAGTCGGCGAGCAGCCCCGGCACCATATTCTCCATCACCGCGTGCATCACCGACTCGCCGGCTTTGGCTTGCAGCTCATGACGGGTGCCGTTGTGTTCGATCATTATTATTGTTGGCATGGTGCGTTCATCCACAAGGTATGGTCGGGCGGTTTCAGCGGTACTGGTCGAGGATCAGCACGGGCAGCACAAAGTCGGCGATGTGCCGTCGCAGGCGTACCTCATCCCAGGGCCGAGCCGCCACCAGCGCCAGCAGCTCGCGCATGAACCACTCCAGCAACGTGTCGAGCTCAAGCCCGGGACGGGCCTGGGGTGACTGCACGATCAGCGCCAATACCGCGCGTGAACGCTGGCGGTAGCCGGTCTGGAACAGGGTATTGCCCAACGAGCCGGCGCCCTGCATCGCGTCATGCAGCCAGCGGCGTTCGGCCATGGCCAGGATGCCCAGCGCCAGGGCGTCTTCGATACGGGTGGCGAGGCTGCCCGCGCCCTTGAGGATCTGCTCGGCCTGCTCGGCGAAGGGCTCGGCGTCGGCGGCGACCATGGCGTCGAAGATGGCCTCCTTGTTGGCGAACTTGCGGTAGAGCGTGGCCCGCGACAAGCCTGCCTCGGTGGCGATGTCATCCACGGTGGTGGCTTCCAGGCCCAGGCGCTCGACGCAGGAGCCCGCGCTGTCGACCACCCGTTGCTGTACCCCGGCACCGCGTTTGCTTGTTGTCTCGTTCATCTGAATCTCCACTGTGTGAATGCCTCAGGGCACGGCCCGGTGCATCGGGCAGCCGGGCGGCGGTGCGGCGGTTTCGGTGGCGTACAGCCGTGCGCGCGGGCTATTACCCGGTGCCGGAGCGGCGCTGAAATGCACGGGCATGTGCTTGATGCCGTTGGCGAAGTTGGAGCGCAAGCGCACCACGGGCCCGGCCAGGCGGATGTCGGGCAGACGCGTGACGATGGCCTCGAACATCGCCAGCAGTTCACTGCGTGCCAGCATCGAACCCAGGCATTGATGAATGCCGCCCTTGGCCCCGAAGGCGAGGTGATCCCGGGCGTTGCGGCGTTCGATATCGAAGCGATCGGGCGCCTCAAACACCGCCTCGTCGCGGCTGCCGGAACAGTACCAGAGCACGACTTGATCGCCCGCCTTGATCAACTGCCCGTGCAGTTCGACATCGCTCAGTGCCTTGCGGCCGAAGCACAGCACGGGGGTGGCCCAGCGCAGCATCTCCTCGATGGCATTGGGCAGCAGCGACGGGTCGGCGCGCAGCTTGCGCATCTGCTCGGGGTGCTGGATCAGGGCCAGGGTGCCCTGCAGGATCAGCGTACGGGTGGTCTCGTTACCGGCGGTTGCCAGCAGCAGAAAGAAGCAACCCAGGTCGACGTCGCTGAGCATTTCGCCGTCTTCGCGGGCGGCGGCGATGGTGCTGAAGATATCGTCTTGAGGATTGGCTCGGCGCTGGCGACCCAGCTCGCTGGCATAGGCGAACATCTGTTCGGCGGCGGTGCGCGGGTCCAGCAGCGCGGCTACTTGCGGGTCGCTGCTGCCCAGGGTGGCGTTGGCCCAGGTGAACAACTGGGCGCGCACCTCTTCGGGCACGTCGAGGATGTGCGCGACCACTTCGATCGGCACGTAGGCGGCGACATCGACCCAGTCGCATGCACCCTTCTCTATCACCTCGTCGATGATCGCAGCGGTCAGCACCTTGATCCGCTCGTTCAATTGCGCCACGGCCTTGGGCGTGAAAGCGCTCATGATGATGCGGCGCAAAAAGGCGTGCCGAGGCGGATCGGTCAGCACCAGGTTGTGATCGATGTCGCGCTGCAGGGTGAATTCCGGAATCGGCAGCGGCAACAGATTGGTGCGTGAGCTGAACACCTCGGGGTTTTTCTCGATGGCGACGATATCGGCATGCCGAGTGACGGCCCAGAAGCCGTCGTTGCCTGACCGAGGCACCCAGGTAACCGGCGCGTGAGCGCGCAGAAAAGCAAAATAGTCGTAGGGCACGCCGCCGACGAAGACGTCAGGGTCGGCCAGGTTTACAGCTCCGATCTTCATTGTTGTTGTCCTGCATCAGAGTGATGGGGCACACAATGAGGAGCCTGCCGCTGCAAACGCGCAATGAGACAGAAACCGCATTGTGTCTCATAGAGTCTAACCAGAGTTTTATGAGACGCAAATAGAAATTTGTATCTCTTTAGTTTTGCCGGGGTTGATCGGTCAGGCCGCTTGACAGCGCCGGACCACGAGGGGTAAGTTTATAACTGACTATATGACAGTTTTTTCGCATTTCGCTCGCTGTCGCCGTCAGCGCGACTGCTTCGCCCAACAAAAACAATGAGGGTAGTCCGAATGGAAATGAATGATCTGATCCTGGTCAGTGTCGACGATCACGTGATCGAACCGCCGACCCTGTTCGACCGTCACCTGCCGGCCAAATACCGTGACCAGGCCCCCAGGATGCACACCACCAAGAACGGCACCGAAGGCCAGGACTCTTGGATCTACGACGGCAAGGTCCTGCCCAACATCGCCTTGAACGCCGTGGTGGGTCGCCCGCCGGAGGAATACGGTGTCGAGCCCGCAGCCTACAGCCAGATCCGCAAGGGCGCCTGGGACATCGCCTCGCGCATCGACGACATGAACGTCAACGGCGTGCTGGGCTCCATCTGCTTCCCGACCTTCCCGCAGTTCGCCGGCGTGCTGTTCATCGGCTCCAAAGACCCGGCCGCCGCCAAGGCGATCGTCAGCGCCTACAATGACTGGCACATCCATGAATGGGCCGGTTACGCGCCCGGGCGCATGATCCCCTTGGCGATCATGCCGCTTTGGGACATCGACGCCTGCGTTGCCGAAGCCAAGCGAGTCGCCGCCCTGGGCGTGCGCACCATCACCTTCCCTGACGTGCCGGCCGCCAAAGGCCTGCCGAGCATTCATAGCGGCTACTGGGACCCACTGTGGGCGGTGTGCGAGGAACATCGCATCGTCGTCAGCATCCATATCGGCTCCGGGATGAGCGCCCCCCATGTGTCGTCCGAGTCGCCGATCGACTCGTGGATCGTGACCATGCCGATGTCGATCGCCAACGCCACGTCCGACTGGCTGTTTTCGCCCATCTTCAAGAAATTCCCCCTTCTGAAGGTGGCCCTGTCCGAGGGCGGCATCGGCTGGATTCCGTACTTCCTCGAGCGCGCGGACTTCACCTACAAGCACCACAGCGCCTGGACCAACTCCAACTTCGGCGAGCTGCTGCCCTCGGAGCTGTTCTTCAAGAACTTCATTACCTGTTTCATCGATGACGCCTTTGGCCTGGCCAACACGCGCTTTCTCAACGACAACATGATCACCTGGGAATGCGACTACCCGCACTCCGACACCGTGTGGCCGAACTGCCCTGAGGCCCTGTGGAAGACCATCCAGCACCTGCCGGAAAACGACATCCACAAGATCACCCACCTCAATGCCATGCGTGAGTTCTCCTACGATCCGTTCGCCATTCTGGGCCGCGAGAACTGCACCGTCGGTGCGCTGCGCGCTCAGGCGCTGCATGTCGATACCGCGCCGCGTGCGGGCCTGGGTGGCGCCAACCCGGCGCGCGCCGATGGCAAGCCGGTCACCTCCGGCGACGTCATGAAGATGTTTGCCTGATCAGTGGTCTCGGGCCTGCCTTCACGGGCAGGCCCGGTCAGCGAAGGAAGCGTCATGAGCACTGAAATATTCGAACGTCGAGCGATCATCGCCGGGGTCGGCCAGTCCGCGACCGGGCGCCGCCTGGGGCGCACGGGCCTGGACCTGACGCTGGAGGCCATCACCCGGGCGCTGGCCGATGCCGGCCTTGAGCGCAGCGACATCGACGGCATCGCCGGCTGGCCGGGTTACAAGCCCGAGCCTGCCGGCTATTCCCCGGTCTCGATCACCGACATCAAGGAAGCCCTGCGCCTGGAGCTCAATTGGTACACCGCCGGCGCCGAGGCGTCGCAGATGAGCGCACTGATCAATGCCTGCATGGCCGTGGCCACCGGGCAGGCGCGCCATGTGCTGTGCTTTCGCACCGTGACCGAGTCGTCGGCCGCAAGCCAGGGCACGCGCTCAAGCCTGGTAGGTGCGGGCGCCGATCGGGTAGCGGGATTCGGTATCTGGCAGTCACCTTTCGGCGCGTTTTCAGCGACCAACTGGGTGGGCCTGGCGGCGTCGCGCTACTTTCATGAATTCGGCGCGACCCGCGAGCAACTGGCGCAGATCGCCCTGACCGCTCGGCATAACGCCACGCTCAACCCCACGGCCATTTACCGCGAGCCGTTGAGCCTGCAGCAGTACCTGGAGGCGCGAATGATCTCGACGCCCCTGTGCCTGTACGACTGCGACGTGCCGGTGGATGGCGCGGTGGCGATCATCGTCTCGCACCGTGACTGCGCCCGCGATCTCAACGCTGCCGCCATCGGCATCGAAGCCATCTGCGGCCCGCTGTATGGCCGCGACACCTGGGATCAGCAAACCGACCTCACCCGCTTCGCTGCCGAAGACGCCGGCAAGCGCCTGTGGAGTCGCACCTACCTCAAGCCGGCCGACGTCGACATGGCGCAGCTGTACGACGGCTTCAGTTTCCTCAGCCTGTTGTGGCTCGAAGGCCTGGGCTTCTGCAAGCGCGGTGAAGGCGCGGCATTCATCGAGGGCGGCCAGCGGATTGCCCTGGACGGCGAGTTGCCGCTGGCCACCGGCGGCGGCCAGTTGTCGGCCGGGCGCCTGCATGGCCTTGGCCATGTGCACGAAGCAGTGATCCAGTTGCGCGGCCTGGGCGGCGACCGGCAGGTACCCGGGACGCCGAGAGTGTCTGCGGTGACCATGGGCGGCGGGCCGATCGCCTCCGCGGCGCTGTTGACGCGATTGTAACGGCGCAGACAAATAACTGACATATAGCCAGTAAATTCATCAAGACTGACTCCAGATAAGTCCAATAACACCGGGGATTTTCATGAACGCCATTACTCATTCAGAGCCAGAGCACTTGCAGGCGGCCGGCTGGAGCGCCGGCGACCAGGACACCATCAACGCCGTGTTGCGCCGTGCGGTCAGTGCCTACGGCGACCGCATCTTCCTGGACTTTCTCGGCGAACAGTACAGCTTCCGGGACATCGACCGGCATGCCTGCCAGGTCGCCAACGGCTTGCGGGCCCTGGGCGTCAGCAAGGGCCAGACGGTGGTGACCATCCTCGACAACTGCGCCGAAGCGATCATCGTATTGTTTGCGATCACCAAGCTGGGCGCGGTGAGCGTGCCGGTCAACACCGCCTACAAAGGCGAATTTCTGCGCCACCAGGTGGCTGATTCCGGCGCTGCGGTGGTCATCGCCCAGAGCGACTACGCCGAGCGGGTCGCCGCCATCGCCAGCGGTATTCCCGCAGTCAGCACCGTGGTCTACCGCGGCGCAACGCCGGACCTGGCCGCCGCTGCCGAGCGCCAATGGCAGGTCATCGAGTGGCCCGCGCTGTACAGCGACGATACCTCGGACCCGGCGGTCGACATCGCCCCCAGCGACCTGGCCATGCTCATCTACACCGGCGGCACCACCGGCCCGTCCAAGGGCTGCATGGTCAACCACAACTACACCTGCAACCTGGGCCGGCAGATGCTCGAAGTCTCCGGGCGCGATCACACCAGCGTGACCTGGACGCCGCTGCCGATGTTCCACTTCAACGCGGTGGGCGCGACCTTGATGTCCAACCTCATGGTGGGCGCAAAAGTGGCGCTGTACACGCGTTTTTCGGTGTCCAACTTCTGGCCGGAAATCGAACGCACCGGCGCCAACGAAGTCATGCTGCTGGCCTCGATGTTCCCGTTGCTGGTGCAAGCGGCCGACAACGACGCGATGCAGCGTTGCCACGGGCAGATCGTCAATGTCATCGGCGCGCCGTTCCCGCCAGACATCCAGGCACAGTGGAAGGCGCGCTTCGGCGTCAAGCGCACCATCATCAGCGGCTTTGGTTTGACCGAGTGCGCGATGGTCACCGTGCAGCCACTGGATGTGCCCGCAGCTCCCGGCAGCTCCGGCATGCGCCACGCGGATTTCGACGTGCGTATCGTCGACGAGCATGACGTCGAAGTGCCCGTGGGCAGCCCAGGCGAAATCATCGTGCGGCCGAGCAAGCCCAACGTCATGTTCGACGGCTACTGGCAGCGCCCCGCTGACACCCTCAAGCTGTTGCGCAACCAGTGGTTTCACACCGGCGACATCGGCCGCTTCGACGAGCAGGGGTACTTCTATTTCGTCGATCGCAAAAAGGATTACCTGCGCCGCCGCGGCGAGAACATCTCCAGCTTCGAGGTCGAAGCCGCCTTTCGTCAACGCCCGGAAATCGAAGACATCGCCGCCCACGCGGTGCGCTCCGACCTGGGCGAGGACGAGCTCAAGGTGACCATCGTGTTGCGCGCCGGCCACTCGTTGGAGGCAGAGCCGTTGTTTCTCTGGTCGGTGGATCATCTGCCCTACTTCGCGGTGCCGCGCTACATCGAGTTTCGCCGCGAAGTGCCGCGCAGCCCCGTGGGGCGGATTCTCAAGTACCAGTTGCGCGACGAAGGCGTGACGGCGGCCACATGGGACCAGGAACAGGCCGGGATCAAGATCAGCAAACGCTGAAGTCCCCTACTCCCCTGCCGACTACCCCGAGGAATACATCATGCCCAGTCATGCTGCACAGATGCCCCTGCCCGCCGTTCGCCTCCCCGCCGTACATCTGCGGGTCGGCGCCGAGGCACTGACCACCGGCAGCGGTGGCAGTTTCGATCACATCAATCCGGCCACCGGGCGCGTACAGGCGCAGATTCCGCTGGCCGGCCCCGACGAGGTCAACGCCGCCATTGATGCCGCCGCGCTGGCGTTCACTCAATGGCGCGCCTGCAAACCAGCGGCTCGGCGCGACGCGTTGCTGCGCCTGGCCGATCTGGTGCAGGCTCACGGCGACGAATTTGCGCGCATCGCGGTGCTCGAAAACGGCTCGCCGGTGCGCATCGGCAGCACCCTGGTGGCCCATGCGCGCGAGTGGCTCAAGTATTACGCCGGCTGGGCGGACAAGCTCGAAGGCTCGGTCACCGGCTCGTTCATTCAGGGCGGCGACTTCACCTATACCCAGCCCGAACCCTATGGGGTCATCGGGGTGATCATCACCTGGAACGTGCCGCTGATTTCCCTCGCCATGAAGATCGCTCCGGCGCTGGCGGCGGGCAATACCGTGGTGGTCAAGCCCTCGGAGCTCACGCCCTTCACCTCGGAGTTGTTTGCCCAGCTGGCCATCGAGGCAGGCATACCACCGGGTGTCATCAATATGGTCCCGGGCACCGCCCAGGCGGGCAACGCGCTGGTGGTGCACCGCAAGGTCCAGAAGATGTCATTCACCGGCGGCCCGGCCACGGCGCGCAAGATCATGGCCGCGTGCGCCGAGCACCTCAAGCCCTCGGTGATGGAGCTGGGCGGCAAGTCGGCGAACATCATCTTCAAGGGCGCCAACCTCGATCTGGCGGTCGCCAACGCCGTGTACATGGGCCTCGGCGCGCTGGCGGGGCAAGCCTGCATCCTCGGCTCGCGCCTGCTGGTGCAGGACGACATTTACGACGAGGTCCTGCAGCGCTTGCTGGTGGCGACCCAGGCCATGCCCCGCGGCATGCCCGACGACCCGCAGGTGCTGTTCGGCCCTGTGATCAACGCCGCCGCCTGCGAACGCATCCTCGGCATCATCGACAGCGCCCAGAGCAAAGGTGCCGGGCGGCTGGTGGCGGGCGGCAAGCGCATGGGCGGTACGCTGGCCGAGGGTTACTTCATCGAGCCGACCATTTTCGCCGACGTCGACCCGCTGTCCGATCTGGCGCAGCAAGAGGTGTTCGGCCCGGTGCTGTCGGTGATTCGCTTCAGTGACGAAGCCCAGGCCGTGGACATCGCCAACAACACCGTCTATGGCCTGGCCGCTTACCTGTACAGCCAGGACGTGACCCAGGTGCACCGGGTCGCCGATCAGCTGCGTGCAGGCTCCGTGTACGTCAATGGCGCGGCGCGTCTGCCACCCCATGCGCCCTTTGGCGGGCTGGGCGAAAGCGGTTTCGGCCGCGAAGGTGGCAAGCCCGGCCTGGATGAATTCATCCGGCCCAAGACCGTTTGCGTGGCGCCCCTGGGCTGAAGCGCGAACAGCTCCCACCTGCCCGGCCACGGGCAGGTCATCCCTCAGAGTTTTGCTCATGACTCCACGGCATTTGCAGCACAGCGCCCGCCCCGTCGTCACCTTTACCGGCGCAGAAGATAACGTGCTGGTCGCCGACCTCGACGGACCTCTTGACGGTCAACCCGTGGTGCTGCTGCACGGCGGCGGCCAGACGCGCCATTCCTGGGCCCGCGCCTTTGATGAATTGGTCGCACGCGGTTATCGAGTGCTGTCGCTCGATTGCCGTGGCCACGGTGATTCGCAGTGGTCGCCCTGCGGCGATTACTCCCTCGACGCTCTGGTGGCGGACCTGCGCCGGGTGCTGGCGAGTCTGTCGCGCCCGGCGGTGCTGGTGGGCGCCTCATTGGGTGGCGTCACCGCGTTGATCGCCCAGGGCGAAGATCCGCAGCTGGCCCGCGCGCTGATTCTGGTCGACGTCGCACCGCAGCTGGAATTCGACGGCGTCGATCACATCGTCAACTTCATGACCGCCCACACCGCGGGCTTCGCCTCCTTGGAAGACGTCGCCGCAGCGGTTGCTGCCTATAACCCCACGCGTCCGCGCCCGACCGATCACCAGGGCCTGCGCAAGAATGTACGGCTGGCCGAGGATGGGCGGTTCTACTGGCACTGGGACCCACGCCTGATGGAGGGCGACCATCGCGGCCGCACCCGCGACATCTCCCGGCGCATGCTCGCTGCCGCCGCCCACGTGAAGGTGCCGACCCTGCTGGTGCGCGGCAAGCAAAGCGATGTGGTCAGCCTGGAGGGCGCCGAACACCTGCGCCGGCACCTGCCGCACCTGCAACTGGTGGACATCGAAGGCGCCGGGCACATGGTGGCCGGCGACAAGAACGACGCCTTCAACGGCGCAATCATCACCTTCCTGCAACAACAATCACAATAAGAGGATGCCCCTGATGAACGGCGAACAGAGCGTACCCCTGAAGCTTGAACGCACGACCCTTGAAAGCGCGGCCGCAACACCTCGGGACCAGGTGATGCGCGCCAGTTGGTACGCGCTGTTCATCATGACCTTGATTCATTCGACCCATTACCTGGACCGTATCGTGGTGTCGATCGTGATCGAGCCCATTCGTCATGAATTCGGCCTCAGCGACAGCCAGCTGGGCCTGCTCACCGGGCTGGTCTATGGCCTGACCTTCGCGGTGGCCGGCTTGCCCCTCGGCTATCTAGTGGACCGCGTCAACCGCCGCAACCTGCTGGCCATCGTGGTGCTGTGCTGGAGCTGCTTCACCGCCTTCGCGCCCTTCGCGCAGTCGTTCAGCCAATTGCTGCTGGCGCGCATGGCGGTGGGTGCGGCCGAGGCCGGCGGTTCACCGACCAGCATGTCGATGATTTCCGACCTCTTCCCGCCACGCAAACGCTCCACTGCCATGGGTGTGCTGTTTCTCAGCACCTCGGTGGGCGCGGCCGGCAGCGCCATCATCGGCAGCTACGTGGCCGTGCACTACGGCTGGCGTGCGGCGTTCTTGATCGCCGGATTACCGGGGGCGATCTTCGCCTCGATCCTGCTGCTGACCGTCAAGGAGCCCCGGCGCGGCGCCATGGACCCAGCCCGAGTCGAGCCAAAGGCCATGCCCAGCCTGAAGGAAACGGCGCGGTTTCTGGTCGGGCAGAAATCCCTGCGCCACCTGTTCATCGCCATGCCGCTGGCGATCATGGCGATCTCCGCCAACAGCGCCTGGCTGGTGGCGTTCCTGATGCGCGTGCACCACCTGGACCTCGCCCACGCCAGCATCGTCGCCGGCGTTACCTTTGGCGGCTTCTCGGCGGCGGGCTCGATTCTCGGCGGGCTACTCAGCGACCGCGTGGGCAAAGTCATCGCCGGGCGGCGCATCGGCCTGGCGGCGGCGACCTCGTTGTTGGCGGTGCCGGTGGCCGTCGCTGCGACGCTGGTAGAAAACACCCCGCTGGCCATCGCCAGTTGGTTCATCCTCGCGATGCTGGCGTTTTCGACCATACCGCCGACCTTCGGCAGCATGGTCAGCCTGGCCAAACCGCGCATGCGCGGGATCACCCTGGCGGGCATGCAGGTGGTCACCAACCTGATCGGTTATGGCCTGGCGCCGTTCGTGGTGGGGATGCTCAGCGATGTGGTCGGTGGCGAGAATTCACTGCGCATGGCGCTGCTGATCGTCATGTGCGGCTCGTTGCTGTGGGCGGCGCTGCACTTCTACTGCGCCTCGCGCCATTTCGAAAAAGACATGGCCCGCGCCGCTCAGCTCTGAGCGCAAGGCCGCCCCTGCCGCACTGGCAGGGGCGATTGCCATCACAGCATGTACGGTTCGCCACTGGCGCGCACGGTGATGTCACTGATGCACACGCCCCACGGCTGATTCATCACGTACAGCACGTTATCGGCCAGCAAGGCCGGGTCCATGAACCAGTACTTGATGCTGTCGACGTCGGTGTACTCAGGCTCCAGATCGCCCGCCATGAAGCGCTTGAACACCTCGCGCGCCTGCTCGCTGTGGTGGCCCAGCATACCGATCGAGGCTTGCGGGTTGATGATCGAGCCCTTAAGCCCCGTGGCCGGAATGCCCGTGGGCTTGACGAGGGTGACCTTGATCTTGCCTTGCGACTCCACCCGCAACGACTCCGACAAGCTGTTGATGGCGGTCTTGGACGCGCCATACACCGCGGAGCCGGCATTGGGATAATTGCCGTAGGTCGAGGAGATGTTGATCACATGGCCCTGCCCCTGGGCGATCATCGCGTCATAGACCGCGGTGATGCCATTGAGCGTGCCCTTGATATTGATATCGATGGCGCGGTCCCAGGCGTCCGCAGCTTGTGCGTGGTCGGCGAAGAACGCCAACGGCATGGTGCCGGCGTTGTTGACCAGAATGTCGATACGGCCGAAGGTCTGCAGCGCGAAGGCGGCCATGCCGGCCATTTGCGCCCGGTCCGCGACGTTGGCCAGGCACCAGGCGCCCTGCTCGCCCCGTTCGCCCATGCCGGTGAAGGTTTCCTGCAGCCCTGGCTCGTTGATATCGACGCCGATCACCCTGGCCCCTTGCTGCGCCGCCTTGCGTGCGATCAGCCGGCCGAAGCCGGACCCCGCGCCGGTGACGATGACGACCTTGTCTTGCAGATAGTTGTTCACGTGGCTGTGCCCCTGCTGTTGTTGTTATGGCGGCCCTGGGCATGAACCCCGGGCAAGCCAATGCAACATAACACCAGTGGCAGTAACTGCCAATATTCAGTCCGTATCGACCGAAAACAGATTCGGGCCCAGCAGCGTCAGGTAGTGGGCCAGCAGCTCACCGGCATGGCTGCCGTTGCGCGGGTCGGCGTTTTCCAGCGCCAGGCGCGCCGACACCGCCACCACCGCGCCGCCCAGCACCACCTGTGGCGCCTGGGGCGGCAACCCGAGGCGCTCGGCCATGATGGCCGTCCATTGGCTGGCACCGGCCATGAACGCCTGCTGCCAGACCGCGCGAAAGCTGTCGGTCTCGTTCATCACCTGGGCCAACGCCTGGGAACGCTGGATAGGCACCGCGACCCAGGCGTCGATAAAGGCCGCCACCAGCGAGTCGCGCAACGGCTCAGTGCGCGGCCGCCGGGCCATGGCCGCGCCGATACGCTCGATGGCCTCGGCGATCGCCGGCTTGACCACGTCTTCCTTGGTGGGGAAGTAGCGATAGAAGGTGCGTTCCGACAGGCCCGTGTGGCTGACCAGTTGCTTGACGGTGAAATCGCTGGTGCCGTGCTCGATGAACAGAGCAATGGCGCTGCGGGAGGCGGCCAGCCGAGTGCGGTTTACATCGTGGGGCGCACTGGCGGCCGGCGGGGCGGAACGAGCTTTAGGCATGGGTCCATCGCTTCGATAACGAACGAAAAAGAGTAACTGATCGACCTGGCAATTCAAATAGCCAAGCCGGTCAGCGGCGCCTGATGAAAAATAATGGCAGTTACTGCCACTCAATGCTAGTGTAAGAAACGTGCCGCGCAAGCCGCCCGATAACAATAAATTCAGCCCCCGAGGACACACCCCGCATGCTCCCCTCGACACCTGACAACGCCCTGCCCGATGTCCATCTGCACATCGGCGCGCACGCCCTGAGCGAAGGCTCGGGCGGTACCTTCGAACACCGCAACCCAACCACCGGGCAAGTGCAAGCCCAGGTGCCCTTGGCGGGCCCGGAGGAAATCCACCAGGCCATCGCCGTCGCCACCGCAGCCTTCGACCTCTGGCGGCGCTGCAAGCCCGCACAACGGCGGGACATGCTGCTGCGCCTGGCCGATCTGCTGGCCGCCGACGAGGCACAATTCACCCGCATCGCTGCCCTGGAAAACGGCGCCCCCGTGCGCTCGGGCGGTGGCCGCGCGTACATCGCCCAGCAATGGACACGCTACTACGCGGGCTGGGCCGACAAGCTCGAGGGCAGCGTGACCGGGGCCTTTATCCGTGGTGAGGACTTCACCTACACACAACCCGAGCCCTACGGCGTGATCGGGGTGATCATCACCTGGAACGTGCCACTGGTGTCGCTGTGCATGAAGGTCATCCCGGCACTGGCTGCCGGCAACTGCGTGGTCATCAAGCCTTCGGAACACACGCCCTTCACCCCCGAGCTGTTCACCCGCCTGGCCCGTGAAGCGGGTATCCCGGCGGGGGTCATCAATACCCTGCCCGGCACCGCCGCGGCCGGCGATGCGCTGGTGGCCCATCGGCAGGTCGAAAAAGTCACCTTCACCGGCGGCCCGGCCACAGCGCGCAAGATCCTCGCCACCTGCGCCGCGCACCTCAAGCCCTCGGTGATGGAGCTGGGCGGCAAGTCGGCCAATATCGTGTTCGCCGACGCCGAGCTCGACGCCGCAGTGCGCGATGCGGTGGCCATGGGGCTCAGCGCCATGAGCGGCCAGGCCTGTATTCTCGGCTCGCGCATCCTGGTGCAACGGCAGATCTACGCCAGTTTCCTCGACAAGTTGGTGAGTGCCGCACGACAACTGCCTTGCGGCGACCCCAGCGACCCGACGGTGAGCTTCGGGCCGGTCATCAATGCCGCGTCCTGCGAGCGCATCCTGGGCATGATCCAGCGCGCCATCGAGGCCGGCGACGGGCGGTTGCTGCTCGGCGGTGCGCGCATGGGCGGTGAGCTCGCCAACGGCTACTTCATCGAGCCCACGCTGTTCGCCGACGTCGACCCGGACTCCGACCTCGCCCAGCAAGAGGTCTTCGGGCCGGTGCTGTGCGTCATCCCGTTCGACGACGAAGCCCACGCCATCGCCATCGCCAACAACACCCGCTTCGGGCTGGCGGCCTACATCCACAGCCGAGACGTCAGCCGCGTGCACCGGGTCGCCGAGCAGTTGCAGGCAGGCTCGGTCTACGTCAACGGCGCCTTCCCGGTGCCCGCCCACAGCCCCTTCGGTGGCCAGGGCGAGAGCGGCTTCGGCCGCGAAGGCGGCAAGCCCGGCCTGGATGAATTCATCCGCCCCAAGACCATATCCATCGCTCCCGTCCAATAACAACAACGCCGCTGAAGGAGACACCCCATGACCTCGTACCAAAACACGCCTGTGATTCTCGAATCGGCAGTGACGCCGTTGCGCAAAGGCGAACCGCTGCTGAGCACCGAACAGATGATCAACGAAGGCATGGCCAGCCTTGCCGCAGGCGCCGCCATCGTTCACCACCACCACGACTTTCGCCAATCGCGCAGCGACGCCACCGCGCAGATCATCCGCATCGAGCGCGAGCTGCTGCAGGCCTATCCCGACGCCTTTCTGTACGCCGACTACCTGCGCGGCGACACCACCTGGGAAAAGAACGCACACCTGCAACCCATGGCCGACGCCGGCGTGCTGCGCATGATCTCGCTGGACCCGGGCCTGACCCAGTTCGGCTTCCTCGATGAAGACGGCCTGCCGACCCTGCACGTGCAGAACGGCGCGACCTACCCCGATTGCGTCGAGGTAATGAAGTTTGCCCAGCGGGTGCAACAGCCGCTGATGATCGGCATCTATGAGCCGGGCAACCTGCGCTGGGCCATGGCCTTCGCCAAGGCCGGCAAACTGCCGTCGGGTTCGATGATCAAATTGTATTTTGGCGGTGAGTGGGTGCTGGGCGGCACCCGTGTGCCGGGGACCAACTTCGGCATGCCGCCGACCGTGCAGGCGCTGGATGTGTACCTGGGGCTGATGGAGGGCAGCCAGGTGCCCTGGATGGTCAGCCTGATGGGCGGCGTGCTGCTCGACAGCCCCATCGCCCGCCACGCCCTGGAGCGCGGTGGCCACTTGCGGGTGGGCGTTGAAGACACCGCCGGCGGCACCGATCTGAACAACGCCCAGACGGTGGAGGCCGCCGCCAGATTGGTGGCCGAAGTGGGCCGGCCGCTGGCGGACTGCAGCAGCGCCCGCAAATTGCTGATCGGCGATGCGGGGCGGCGCGTGGCCTGACCCCCACGCGCATGAAAAAGCCCGGCAGCGATGCCGGGCTTTTTGCGTTACGTGGCTCGACCTCAGGGCGCCAGACCTCCGTCGACCTTGATCAGCGCATTACTGGTGTAGCTCGAGTAGTCGCTGGCCAGGTACAACGCCGTGCTGACGATCTCCTCCGGACGCCCGGCGCGCTTCAACGCGGCGCCGTCGTTGATGTGTTGCGGGTCGCCCCAGGCCGTGGAGATGTTGGTCAGGAAGGGCCCGGCGCTGATGCAGTTGACCCGCACGCTGGGGCCGTACTCCAGCGCGAACGAGGTGGTGATGCTGTTGAGCGCTGCCTTCGCCGCGGCATAGGGTGCGAAGGCCGGGGACGGACGCAGCGCGCCGGTGCTGCTGATCATGATGATCGAGCCGCTACCCGCCGCCACCATGCGCGGGCCGACCAGGGCGGTCAGCCGAAACGGCCCTCTGAAGTTGACCCCCACGATTTTGTCGAACAGTCCTTCGCTGGTTTCCAGCGAGGACGGCGCCAAGGGCGACATACCCGCGTTGTTGACCAGAATGTCGACCTTGCCGAACTCTGCATAGGCGGCATCGACCAGCCCCTCGATCTGCTGCCATTCGCCCATGTGGCAGGCATAGGCCAGCGCGCGCCGACCGAGCGCCCGCACCTCTTGCACGACCGCTTCGCAGGCCTCCAGTTTGCGGCTGGTGATGATCAAATCGGCGCCCTGGCGGGCGAAGGCCATGGCCATCTCGTAGCCCAGGCCGCGACTGGCGCCGGTGACCAGGGCGACCTTGCCCGACAGGTCGAAATAATCGGTTTTCATCGCTATGAACTCCTTGCGCGCATGCCCCGCAGGCCACACGCGCGGTTAACCGTTGAATGCCTCAGGCGTGTCGGCGATCCATCGTGGGCGCCGGTTGCAGCAGCTCGGCATAGCGCTTGCGGGCCGCCTCGATCTTGGGCGGCAGGTGTTCGCTGGGGAACAGCCCACGGGTGGCGGTGTAGCCGCGCAGCAATTCCTTGGCCACGGTAAACCGGTGTACCTCGGTGGGGCCGTCGGCGATGGCCATGGTCGGCACGTTCATCCACATCCAGGCCAGCGGCAATTCCAGGGTGGTGCCCAGCGACCCGTGCAGGTGCAGGGCACGCTGAACGATGTCGTGATAGGCCTTGGCCATGGCCACCTTGACCATCGCGATGTGCTTGCGCGCCGCCCGTGGATCACCGTGGCTGGCATCGATGATCACTGCCGTCTGCAGCACCAGCAGGCGCAACTGCTCGAGTTCGATATGGCTGTCGGCGATCATCGTCTGGACCATCTGTTTGTCAGCCAGCAAGGTGCCTTGGGTACGCCGGCTCAAAGCGCGCTCGCACATCATGTCCAGGGCGCGCTGGCACTGGCCGACGGTGCGCATGGCATGGTGCACCCGGCCACCGCCGAGCCGCGCCTGGGCCACAGCGAACCCCTGCCCCTCGCCACCGAGCATATGGTCAAGCGGCACCCGCACATCGTGGTAATGCAAATAGCCCTCGGTGGCTTCATCCTGCTCGGCGCGCTCGAGCATGTGCTCGCTGTCGCGAATGGTCTTGAGGCCCGGGTTGTCGGTCGGCACGATGAACATCGACAGGCGCTGCTGAATCGGGGCCTCGTGGGCGGTCACGGCCAGCACCAGGACGAACTCGGCATAGCGCGCATTCGATGAAAACCACTTCTCGCCGTTGATCACCCATTGCTCGCCATCGCGTACCGCCATGGTGGTGAACTCGCGCGGGTCAGCGCCCGCTTGCGGCTCGGTCATGGAGAAGCACGAAACGATATCGCCATCGAGCAGGGGCTGCAGGTAGCGCGCCTTTTGCTCGGCCGTGCCGAACAGGGCGAGGATCTCCGCGTTGCCGGTATCGGGCGCCGCCGTGCCGAACACCGTCGGAGCCCAGATCGAGCGGCCGATGATTTCGTTCATCAGGCCGAGCTTGAACTGCCCATAGCCCTGCCCGCCCAGTTCCGGGCCCAGGTGACAGGCCCACAGGCCCTGCTCGCGGACCTTGGCTTGCAACGGTTTGAGGATCGCGCGCGAGACCTCGTGGCGCGTGTTGTAGACCACGCTGACCGAGGGGAAGAGCACGTCCAGCGCCACCACGTCCTCCTCGACAAAGCGCCTCATCCAAGCGAGTTTTTCCTGAAATTGCGGTTCGACATCCCACATGGCTGCTATTCCTGATGTTTTGTTAGTTATAGGGACATAGTCAATTGCCGCGCCTTGGCCATCAGCCAGACCGCGTAGTCGTGCAGGAACTCGCCCATCTGTTTGCCCGGCCCGCCGGATAGGGACCGCGCATGGCTCCCTTCGAGGATGCAGGCAAGCTTGAAACAGGCCAGTACGAAGAACCACGGCAGCGAATGCATGTCGCGCCCGGTCAGCTCGCCATACAGGGAGATCATCTCGGCGCGGCTGCCGAAGCCGTCCCAGGGCCGTACCACCGGATCGGCAGCGCCCACCTGCGGGTCGCCCGGCTCGCGCCATGAGGAGAGAGTCCAGGCCAGGTCGAGCAACGGATCGCCCAGGGTCGACAGCTCCCAGTCGATCAAGCCGACGATGCGTGGCTGGTCGTAGGCGAACATCGCGTTGGGCCATTGCAGGTCGCCATGGATGATGCCGATCCGGCCGTCGGTGGGCAGGTTGTCCTGCAGCCAGCGCGCGGTGCTGTCGATGTGTTGCAGATGCGCGCCGGTATAACCGGGCAGGCTCTGGTAACCGTCCAGCTGCGCCCGCCAGCGCTCGACCTGGCGACTGTGCCAGTGGTCCGGTTTGCCAAAGTCAGCCAGGCCAACGGCCTGATGATCCACCCGCGCCAGGGCTGCGGCTGCGCGCACGAACTCCGGGCCCATCGCCGCGCGCCAGTCGGCGTCCCGAGCATAGCGCCCCGGCAGTTCACCCAGCGGCGAAAACCCCGGCAGCGGCGCCATCAACAAAAAGCAGGCACCCAGTACCGTCGGATCGTCGCAGGCGCCCAGCAAGCGCGGGTGTGGCACGTCGCTGTCGGCCAGGGCCTTGAGCACTCGCGCCTCGCGCAGGATGGTGGCGTTGCTGTGCTCGCGCAGATGCGCGGGCGGGCGGCGCAACACGAAGCGCGCCGTACCACGGGTCAGCAAAAACAGATTGTTCTGCGAGCCGCCGGTGAGTTGCTGGGCGGCGGTCACCGGCCCTTGCCCAGGCATTTCGCTGTGCTCGATCCAGGCTTGCAGCCTGGGCCAGTCGAGCAAGCCGCCAAAATCCGCCAGCGGGGTGTTTCCAGAGGACAGGATGTTCATGAGGCAGAGCCCTTCAAGGGAGTATTTTTGTAATCGGCTTCAATGCGCTGGCGTAGCAGGCGCAAGGTCGCAATGCTGTGTTCCAGGGCCGTCAGGTCAAGGTCGCCGACAATCCGCGCGGCCCAGTCCAGGCTGTGCAGGCTCTGCGCCTGATGCAGCGTGCGACCGGCCAGCGTCGGCACCAGCAAGCGCGCCCGGGCATGCTCGGGGTTGGTCTGCTGCGCGATCAGCCCGCGCTGCACCAATTCGTCGGCCAGGCGCTGGATCGATTGGCGCGGGTGGCCCAGGCTGCGGCCGATACGCGCCACGGTCGGCGCCTCGCGAGCGCCGACCACGGCGCTCAGCACCAGCCATTGCAGGCCACCCATCTGCGTCGCGTCATCGGCCTGTTTGTGGGCCGCGAACACCCGGCCACGCAGGCGTGTCACCTCATCGATAAGCTCGATCAAGGCGCTGGCACAAGGTGGAGCCGCAGCGTGCGGCTCGCTGTTGGGGAAGGTACTCATGGCGAAATCCTCAGCGCTTTTTCAGTTCAATGCCGGAGCCATTGCGATCCCAGGTGCCGGCCGTGACCCCGGCATCGCGCAGCTGGTATTTGAGAATCCGACCCACCGGGCTGCGTGGCACCTGTTGGACGAACTCGATGTAGCGCGGCACGGCGAAGTACGGCAGGCGCTCGATGGCCCAGCGGCACAAGGTGGCCTCGTCCAGCGTGGCGCCTTCGGCCAATACCGCAGTGAGCTTTACCTCGTCTTCGGCCAGCTCGGAATACACCGCGTGCACGGCCACTTCCGCCAGATCGGGGTGGGCCTGGAAGGTCTTTTCCATTTCAAAGCTGGAAATATTTTCGCCGCCGCGGCGCAGGTAATCCTTCTTGCGGTCGAGAAAGTAGAAAAACCCCTGTTCGTCCAGCTTGCCGATATCACCGGTGTGGAACCACAGGTTGCGCATGACCTTGAGGGTATCGGCCGGCCGCTGCCAATAGCCCTCGAACATCACGTGGGGCTGCAAGGGGCGCACGATCAACTCCCCCGGCGTACCGCGCGGCAGCTCAACGTCGTTGTCGTCCACCACACGGATGTCGAACCACTCGCAGATCTTGCCGGCGCTGTTGGGCGGCTCGGGTTCGCCGAACGGGGTCATGGTCACGACCGCGCATTCGGTGAGGCCGAAACAGGCGCCGTTGACCGCTTTGATGCCGAAGCGCTCGCGCCAGATCTTTTGCAGTTGCGGCGCGAATGGCGCACCGGTGACGATCTGCAACTGGCCAAAACAACGCTTCATGGCGTCGTTGTCCGGCGCCTGCGCCAGCAGCGGGAACATCGAGGCCAGCAGCGACACCTCGTTGGCGCCGGTGCGTTCGATCTCCGGCCAGAAGTTGGACACCGAGAAGCGTGGGTACAGCGCCACCTTGGCGCCCAGCATCAGGTTGCACAGCACCGTGGTGACGATGGCGTTGAGGTGAAACATCGGCAGCGGCGTCCAGGTGAAGGACTGCGCAGTGCGCCCCAGGCAGATCACCATCTGCCGGGCTTCGTTGCAGGCGTAGTTGTGGGTGATCATGCAGCCCTTTGAGGGCCCGGTGGTGCCGCCGGTGTAGATCAGCATGGCGAGGTCGGCCGGCGCCACCGGCACGTCAGGGTCACGGCTGTCACTGCTGCGCAGTTCGTCCAGCGGCAACATGGGCCTGCGCAGTTGGATGTGTTCGGGGTGCGGGCCGCGATAGATGACGTTGCGCAACGACTCGAGTGGGTCGGCGACCCGCGCCACCCGCTCGACGTAATCGTGCTCGGCAATGATGATCGCCGACCCGGCGTCGGCCAACTGATGGCGCAGGAATTCACCCTTGTAGGCGGTGTTCACCGGTACGCTGATCGCACCCAGCTTGTTGATCGCGAACCACAGCACAACAGCGTCGAAATGGTTGTCCAGCAAGGTCGCGACCGTGTCCCCCTTGGTGACGCCAAGGTCGTGCAAACCGTTGGCCAGGCGGCAGGCTTCGCGGTCCAGGTCAGCATAGCTGTAGCGTTCGCCCAGCACGTCGAGGAACAGCCGCTCGCCGTGGGCGGCAACCGCGCGGCGCAGGGCATCGTTGATGGTGTCCGCCTGCCCCGCCGTCCAGCCTGAAGGAAGATAGGAAGCGCTCATTGGGTTCTCCGTCGTCACTGTTTTTATTGTCGGGAAATGATCGTCATGGAAATTACTGACGATTCGTCAGCTAATTCAAATTGACACCGATGCGTCATTCCGTCAACCCGCTGTCGACGCTATTCGTGAGGTTTTTTTGCCGGTGCCACGGGCTGTTTCGCCAACAAAAAAACCCGTCCGACAAGGGTCGGACAGGGTCGAGGCGACCCCAATCGACGCTAGCGGCGGGTCACGCCGTAACGCTGCAGGGTCAAGGTTTCACTGGATTCCAGCGCCCCCTGGGCTTCTCGCGCCGGGGCTGGACACTCGGCGTCCGTTGTACCGGCAGATGGCGCCCCTTCAAGGCTGCGGCCAGGCGCGCTGGGCAGCAGAAAGTGCGACAGGGCCGGGATCAGCACCAGCGCGCCGATCATGTTCCAGACGAACATGAAGGTCAGCAAAATGCCCATGTCGGCCTGGAACTTGATCGGTGACCAAGCCCAGGTAATCACCGCCGCAGCCATGGTCAAGCCTACGAGCGCGACGATGCGCCCGGTGAAGTCCAGCGAACGCATGTAGGCTTCGGCCAGCGGCACGCCGCGGCGCTGCAAGGTCAGCTGCACGCTCAGCAGGTACAGCGCGTAGTCGACCCCCACGCCCACACCCACGGCGATCACCGGCAGGGTCGAGACCTTGATGCCAATGCCCAGCAGCACCATCAGCGCCTCGCACAGGACTGAGGTGATGACCAGCGGAATCAAGGCCACCAGCACCGCGCGCCAACTGCGAAAGGTCAGGAAGCACAGGCCTGTCACCGCGCCGTAGAGCACGAAGTGCATGATCCAGAAGCTGTGCTTGACGACGATGTTGGTGGCCGCCTCGATGCCCGCGCTGCCCGCCGCCAGCTGGAACACCCGGCCGTCGGTGTCATGGCTGGCCGCAAAGGCTTCGACCGCGTTGACCACGCCGGTCAGGGTGTCGGCACGGTGATCGGCCAGGTAGGCGATGATCGGCGTGATCGCACAGGTACGGTCGACCAGATCCGGGCGATCGCGCCTGAAACTCGCCACCGCCTGGCTCAAGGTGCTGGTGTTACGGGTAATCGACAACCACTTGGGGTTGCCCTCGAACATCCCCGAGGTGGCCATTCGCGCGCCGTCAGCGGTGGAGAACGTGGTCTGCACGCCCTTCACCCGCCGCAGCACCGCACCCAGCCGATCAGCCTCCACTAGCGTCTGGAATTTCTCGCAGTCCCCCGGCGGGGTTTTCAGCATGATGATGAACGGGTCGCCCGACAGCCGATAGTTGGCGGTGATGTAGGCGGTGTCGCGGTTGTAGCGTGAATCCTTGCGCAGCTCCGGTGCGCCGGCGTCCAGGTCGCCGATCTGGATACTGCCCCGCAGGTAGAACGCGCCGCCGACCAACAGCGCCGCCAGTACCAGGGTCACACTGGCGCGACGGCGCTCGGTCAGGCTGGCCAGGGCCTCCCAGCACTTGCGCCCCAGCCCGCGGCGATTGGCCTGGCTGGCGATCGAACGGCGCGCGGCATTCTCGCTGACGCCTGTGTACGAGAGCATCACCGGGATCAACACCAGCTTGGTGAAAATCAGCACCGTGACGCCGACGCTGGTGATCAGCGCCATGTCGCGGATCACCGGAATGTCGATGATCATCAGCACCGCGAAGCCGACGATGTTGGCCAGCAGCGCGGTCAGGCCGGCGAGGAAAAGGCGGCGGAAGGTAAAGCGCGCTGCCGCGTATTTGTGCATGCCGCGACCGACGTCCTGCATGATGCCGTTCATCTTCTGCGCACCATGGGACAGGCCGATGGCAAACACCAGAAACGGCACCAGGATCGAATACGGGTCCAGGACGAAGCCCAGCAGATGCATCAGCCCCAACAGCCAGATGACGCCCAACGTCGCGGCGCTGACCAGCAGCACCGTGCTGCGCAGGCAGCGGGTGTAGAACAGCACGAACAGGGTCGCGATCAGCACCGACACGGCGAAGAACTTCATCACCTGCTGCAGCCCGGCGATCAGGTCGCCGACCACGATGGCAAAGCCGGACACGTGGATCTTCACGTTGTCGTTGCCCAGGGTGCGGATCTTCTGCTCGATGTCGCGGCTCAACACGCCGTAGTCCAGCGGCTGGCGAGTGTCCGGGTCCATGCCGATCAGCGGCACCACGATCATCGATGACTTGAGGTCGCTGGCCACGTAGCTGCCGACGATGTTCGCGCGGCTGATGTTGGCTTGCAGCTGCTCCATGCTCTGCGCCGAGCCGTCCCAGCGATCGGGCATCACCGGGCCGCCCTGGTAGCCGGCCTCGGTGACTTCGGTCCAGCGCAGGCTGGTGGTCCACAGGCCGCGCATCCAGTTGCGGTCGACGCCGGGCATCAGGTACAGGGCATCGTTGACCCGCTGCAGGGCGACCAGGTAGTCCTTGTCGTAAATGGTCCCGCGGGTGTTCTCGACCACCACGCGAATCGAGTTGCCAGCGCTGGGCAAGGCCTCGCGGTTGTGGAAGTAGTTCTGAATATAGGGGTGCGACTGCGGGATCATTTTCTCGAAGCTGGCGTTGACCTCAAGCTGGGTCGCCTGCCAGCCCAGCACGGCGGTGACCACCACGCAGATGGTGATCATCAGCAGCCGATGATTGAAGATCAGCCGCTCCAGCCAGTTGCCGCCATCGGTGTCGAAGTAGCGCGGATCGCGGACTATCGGAGGCGCCTGTTCACGGTCGATTTTCATGAGGACTCTCTTATGGTAAGGCGTTTCACTACTTGGCAACCGTCAGGCTGGCGGCCTGTACGCCACCCAGACCGACCAGCGTGGCGGTGTCGCCGGTGGCCGCGAGGCCGGTCAACAGCATTGGGCGCGGGATCGCTACGGCGCTGAAATGCTGACCCTGGTCGGCGCTCACCAGCAATTGCCCGGTGCGGGTCACTGCCAGCAGGCGGCCATCGTCCAGCGCCAGGGTGCTGGTGAATGATCCTTGGGTGCCGGTCTCGACTTTTTTCCAGCTGTCGCCGCCATCGACGGAGTGCCAGGCGTTGCCCAGCAGCCCGAACGCCACCACGGTGTTGCCGAACCCGGCCAGGCTGAAGAAACTGCCGGGGTAACCGGTCTCGTGCGCCATGAAGCGCTGTTGCTGGCGATCGAGCTTGAACACAAAACCTTGCTCGGAGGCGATGTACACCGTCGCGCCGATACCGCGAATGGCATTGAGGTGCAGCAACTCCGGCGCCTCGACTCGGTCCATCCAGCATTGCCAGGTGGCACCGCCATCGTCGGTGGCGAACAAGGTGCCAAACGAGCCCACCACAAAACCGTGCTGTTCGTCCTCGAACCACAGGTCGAGCAACGCCTGTTCGGGGCCATTGGCATAGTTGAGCTCCACATCGTTCAATGCCTGTTCGGCGGTGGGCTCCCCCGCCTTGATCAACCCTTGAAAGTGCGCAACGGCCACCGCGTGCGCCGCATTGCCTTCGAACTGGCGCAGCCAATGCTCGCCGCCATCGTCACTGTGCAATACCACCCCGTCCTGCCCCACTACCCAGCCCTTGCTCGGGCTGACGAACTGCACGGCGAGCAGGTCGCTGCTGACCGGCACGGGTACCTGCCGCCAGTTCTTGCCCTGGTCGTCGGAGAGCACGATCAAGCCGCGCAAACCGACCGCCACCAGGCGCGTGCCGGCCTTTGCGATCGCGCTCAGCTGGCCGCTGCTGGTGAGCGAATCGCTCGTCATCGCATCGATGGGCGCTGCGGCCTGCAACGGATCGACAAACGCGGCAGTGCCGGCGTGGGCCACCAGCGCCACCGCCATGCACATGCCTGCAAACATTAACCTTGGACGCATTTTATTATTCTCCAGGCCGGCTGCGACCATTGTCGAAGCCTTCACGCACAGGCCGGCGGCTCGCACCGCCGGCCGCCCATCAGCGCACGCCACGCCCCGCCAGGCCGGTCGGGCTGTAGGTATTGGCCGACCACGGCTCGTGGACGAGTTGGCCAATGCCGCGCCCACCCGGTACTGCCTGGGTGGTGAACTTGCCGGTGCTCAGGTCGTACAGGTCGTAGATGCCGTTGGTGCGCAGCGCCGAGACGTCGTACGCCGGGAAGGTCGGGCCTTCGTAGTAACGGTTGGGCTTGTCCTGGTGATCGAAGCCGACGTAAGCAAGGATCGCCCAGCTGTCTTCGTCCAGGTAGAACTTCTTCTTCAACTGCGCATGACGCTCGCCCGGTTTGAGCGTGCCTTCGACTACCCACACGCGATGCAGCTCCCAGCGCTGGGCCTCGGGCAGGATGTGGTGCACGCCATGGGCCTTGTCCTGCGGCGTGAGGAAGCGCCGGTAGCTGTTGTACGGGACGTAGACTTCCTTGCGGCCGAGCAGCTTGAAGTCGTACTTGTCCATCTTGCCGTCGAAGCCGTTGATCTCGTCGAAGAACAGCACGCCGGAAGTGGTCGAGACGGTGTCGTAGGTGAACTCCGGCGCCAGGCGGACGCGGCGCTGGCCAGGCACGTAGCTCCAGTTCTGCGGGTCGTGCAGGTCCATGCGCACGTACTGCCAGCGCATGTTCTTGGTACCGGCCTGAGACGGCGGCTCGCTTTGCGTGGCGATGGTTTTCCAGTAGGTGGTTTCAGTGGACTCGGGCAGGTTGTTGTCCCAGTACTGGCGTTCTTCCTGGGTGGTGCTGCCGTTGGAGACGCTCCGATTGCCGGCGCTGTCGATCACGTACTGGGTAAAGTCGAAGGTCTCGTAGGGCGGCACATAGCGCAGCAGGGAGTTCCACATGGCTTCAAAGCCGTCGTGGGGTACCGGGAACGGAATCTGCGCGTGGGCGCCCACCACCCCCGGCGCGGTACCGCTGAGCTTGGGGCTCATAACGCGCTCGATGGTGTTCTTGTAGACGTAGTCCGGGAAGCACGCCGAGCGGTGGGTCGGGTACACGTCCAGGCGGTAGGTGTCCGGGTAGCGCTGCAGCATGACCTTGGTGCCCTCGGTCAGCTGGTCGGCGTACTGCGCCATGTTCGCGGCATTGATCACCAGGCGCGTTTTTTCTGCGGCCCAGGGGTCGATGTACGGCCAGCCGCCGGCAGGGTCCTTGGGCTTGTAGCCGGCCACCGGCTTGCACAGGCCGCCTTCCCAGGCGGGGATGGTGCCGTCGGCGTTGCCGGCTTTGATCGCCCCCAGTGGGGTCAGATTTTTACCCAGCTGGGCGGCTTCTTCGGCAGTCGGCGCCGCCAAGGCGAAATCCAGGCACACGACGGGAAGCAATGCGGCCAGCAGACAGTTTTTCAACAAATTCATGGTGCTCTCCTGCTTATTAGAATGTGGTCTGCAGCGCCAGCGAAACCCAGCCGTGGTTGTTCTGCACGGCGTTACCGTTGGTGGTGGTGACGATGTTGTTACTGGTGTTGTAGGCGGCATGGGAATCGTTGTATTTGAGGGTCACGATGTACTTCTGGCGGAAGTTGGCCTCAAGGCCCATCGACCAGACCACCGAGCCCTCGTTGCCGCTGGCCAGCGTCGCGCCGTTACCGTAGATGCCATAGGCCAGGGACATGGGCGCCGCGAGGTTGCCGCCCCAGGGCAGGACCTGCGACCACTCGGGACGAAAGCCCAGTTGCACCGAGACCACGTCGTCGGTGGCGCAGCCTTCCTTGCGGTTCTGCCCGGTCGGGCAGCCGGCGTAGCCCTCACCCTTGAACAGCTCTTTGTTTTCGGTCACCGAGAGCAAATGCGCGTAGGCCAGCTCGGCCTGGAAGGTACCGCCCACCCACAGTGGGGTCTGGGGCAAGAGGTAAACGCCGTTGAGCAGGAAGTGCATGGTGTTGCCGCGGGCGCCTTCGTGGCCCGTGGTATCGCCGGCGGCGGCAAACGAGGTGCTGCTGACCAGCGCGGTGTTCTTGCGAAAGCTCAACTCGGAGCCCACGCTGAAACCGCCCAGTTCCTTGTTCAGGCTGAAGCCCAGCAAGCGCGTGTCGCGGGCATAGGCCAGGTGATAGTTGCGCGTGCCATCGGCATTGACCACCAGCACCGGCGCCCAAGGCTGGGTTTCGTCGAACTGGCGGAAGTAGATGCCCGCCGTGCCCTTGAGCCAGTCCGGGCTCCAGCGCGCCGACAGGCCGTAGTTGTTGCCCGGCCCCTGGGTCGGTTTGTCGTTGCCGTCCTTGTTGGCGAAGATTGGCACGCCGCCCGCGCCGTAGCCCAAAAATAGCCGCTCAGGGCCTTCCCACAGCGAATCGGTGGCACCGAAATAGGTGCCGCCTTGAGGCAAGCGGTTAGGTGCCCATTGCAGGTAGTACTGCGCTGCCAGGGTCAGGTCGGGTGTGGGCTGGACCTGCATCGAGATTTGCTGCACCGGCAGGAAGGTTTCCTTGGCGGTGATGCCTGGGCTGGAGGCCGCCTTGAGGCCATCCAGGGGCGACTGCGAGTAGGCGATCGACTGCGCCGCGTTGAACAGCGACTCACCCCAGTACACGGTGTGCTTGCCCAGGCGCACGTCAACGCTGGTGTCGCCCACATCAAAGCCGCTGAACACGAAGGCGTCGAGAATCTCCCCCGACGGCCCCTCGGTAAAACGCCGGGTAAAGCCCGAGTAGCGATCATTGCTGTAGCTGCTGGGATAAGCAGAGCTGTGCTCGACCTTGTCGTCGTTGTAGGCCTGGTCGTACCAGCCGGCGACGCTCAAGCGTGCGCCATGGCGGCCTTGATACACGGCATCGAATTCACTGAGGACATCGACGCGGTTGAGGACCATGTCGCCCTTGCCGAACTTGCGCTCGGTTTCGTCATAGGCCGAACTGTTGGCGAAGGCCTTGTTGGTGCCCTCGGCGCGCCAGCCGGCGTTGTAGCGCAAGGTGTTGTCCCAACGAACATCCCAGTCGGTGTTGCCGACATCCAGGCTGACCGCATACGCGGGTGCGGCACTGGCGGCCAGGGCGATAGTCGATGCGGTACACAACGAGCGGGCGCGCAGCTGGACGCCTCGCAGGGGGGGGCACTCTAGTTTCATGTCAGCAAGCCTCATGCATTTTTTATTGTTGTTGGCTGTGCGGGCTCATAGGCGCCATGACAATAGCGCGAGACCACCAGCGGATACCATGAGAAACATTTATCAGCGACAGCTTGCGGCGTCCGTGCCGCACAAACGTCAGGACAACCCCACCACCGGGATCACGGCGCCATGGACGGCACTGGCCTGGGGCGATGCGAGAAACTGGATGATGTCGGCGAGGTTCTGCGGCGATACCCAATCGCCTGGATCGGCATCGGGCATCGCGGCGCGATTGGCGGGGGTATCGATAATGCTGGGGGCGATCGCGTTGACATTGATGCCCTGGCCGCGCAACTCCAGCGCCAAGGACTCGGTCAAGCGTGCGACTGCGCTTTTCGATGCGCAGTAGGCACCCTTGTGGGCAGCACCGCTGAGCGCGCCAGCCGCGGCGACATTGATGACCTTGCCGGTACCGGCGGCGAGCATCCCGGGCACCACGCTGCGGCAGGCGTTGATCAAGGTCGCGACATTCAAGTCGAGCAACTGGCGCCAGGCCTGGTCGGCCGTCTCGTGCACGGCGGGGCCCATGTCGAAGCCGCCTGCCAGGTTGCACAGCACCGCAGCCGGCCCCTCGCGATCGAACACCGGTTGCAGGGCGTCCTGCACCGCGCCGGCGTTGGTCAGGTCGACGGCGATCAGGTGCAGGCCCTCGCGCTGCGGGCCAAAGGCCTTGACCAGCGCCGCCTCGCTGATATCCAGCAACACCAGCCGGGCGTGATCGGCGAACGTCTGTGCGACGACCCGACCCAGGCCTCCCGCTGCGCCAGTAATGACCACCAATGGGCGATTCATCGACTCTCTCCTCATGCTTTACGGTTCGTTGTTTTTATCCGCTGAAGAGATTTTTAACTGACTAACCGTCACTTATCAAGCTGTAGATCATTCTTTTTGTGTAAAGAGCTCACCCAGAGAGTCGCCTGAACTGGCTAAGGTGGCGGCGCCAGAGGAGATCGCTTGCCAGCGGCAGCTGGCTGGACTATAAACAACAACCAATCAGTTATTGGACAGCCGCAGCGTTTTATTCCCACAAGAAGCTTCAATCCGAGGAAGCCGTTCATGAGCCACCTGAGCTTTACCCCCTTGCCGCAACTCGACAACGCCAACCGCTTCTTCTGGACCAGCGGCCAGACCGGCACCTTGCAGGTCTTGCGCTGCGCCGATTGCGAACACTGGGTCCATCCGCCGGCGCCGATCTGCCCTGTGTGCCAGCAGATGCACCTGGCCCCCGCCGCCGTTAGCGGCATGGCGACCGTGCAGGCGGTGACCATCAACCATCAGGCCTGGGTGCCAGGTATCGAGCTGCCTTATGCGATCGCCATCGTCGAGCTCGACGAGCAGCCGGGCCTGCGCCTGACCACCAATGTGGTCGGCGTACCGGTGGAGCAGGTGCAGATCGGCCAGCGTGTGCGGGTGGCCTTCGAGCATCGCGAGGATGTGTGGCTGCCGGTGTTCACGCCGGCGCTTTGAGCTTCGAGCGAGGCCGGCGCCGCGTGAAGGCTGCGCCGGACGGCTCAGTCCCTGGACAGGGGCTCGGGGTGATTGCAGCTCGAGGCGATCACTTGCACCACCACCCGGGCCTGCGCCGCGAGCAGGCGGCGGGTGCCGACGCCCTTGTTGACCACATCCGGGTCGGTGGTCGCCATGCGCTCCATGGCGCCGTGCAATACCGACGCCAGGGCGCGGGCATCGCCACGGGTGATCTTGTTGTCGGTGGGGCACATGCCGATCATGCGCTGCGCCAGCAACTCGACGAAGGGCACGTAGACATCCATGCGCAGCTTCTCGAAGTTGGAATCACCGCGGTCGGCTTCCATGTTGCGATAGCGCAGGATCTCCCGGTGGTTGTCCCACACCTGATTGAAGACCTCGACCAGCCGCACGGCCTGGACCTCCAGGCGATCCAGCTCCCAGACCTCGTCCAGCACCTCGAGCGCGCTGCCCATGTCATGGCCGGCCGACTCGCTGAGGGCGTAGAGCACGTCCTTGATGTCGTCGAAGTACATGTAGAAGGTGCCCGAAGACGTCTTGGCTATCTTGGCGATGGAGACGGCTGTCATCTCGACCGGAGACATCGTCTTGAGAAGTTTTCCCGCCGCGTGCATCAGCCTCAGACGAGTGGCCTGGCCTTTAGGGCCCAGTGCCTGCCCTTGCTTGTTGGTGGTGACCGCTGTGTCCATGAATCTCTCGCATCGATACGCCGAAGGCCACGTAAACCGTGGGGTTGGCAGAAACTGACAGTTTTATAGTAATCCAAATTATATAGGCTCGGGCGGCCACTAGCCACCCGCGATAGCAGCGAGGTGGCCTCAACGCATCTGCAGGATGCCACCGTCGACGGGCAGCACCTGGCCGGTGATGAAGCGCGCACCGGTGGACGCGAGAAACGCCATGACCGGAACGAAATGCTCATCGATATCGCCCAGGCGGCCACCCAGCGGCACGGCCTGGCGCATCTGCCGATCATGCTCGGCCAACTGCTCGGCGCCCATCTGCGCGCGGGTCTGGTCGTACATCGGCGTCCAGATCGCCGGGGCGATGGCGTTGACGCTGATGCCCAGGCTGCCCCACTCCTGGGCCAGAGTGCGGGTCCAGGCCACTACCGCTCCCTTGGACGCCGCATAGGCGGCCTTGCCGGGGTAACCTTGCACGCCGGCCGCCGAGGCGAAATTTAGAATGGCGCCGCCGCCCTCGCTCAGATACGGGAACACCGCCTGATTGAGCAGGAAGGTCCCCGTGGCGTTGACGCTCATGACCTGCTCCCAGGTTGCCAGGCTAGTGGACGCCGCCGGCCCGCCTGGGGCGATACCGGCGCAATGGATCAGTACATCCAGCCCGCCCATGAGCGCCACGGCCTGAGCCACCGCCGCTTCGACGTTGAGAACGTCACAAACGTCCAGGGCGACGAACTGCGCCCCTGCGCGAGTCGCCAAGCGGCGGCCCGCTTCGACGTTGTTGTCCATGGCCACCACCTGCGCGCCCAACCCCGGAAACGCCCTCACCAAGCCCTCGCCCATACCGCTTGCACCGCCGGTAATGATGACCCGCCGGCCTGTCAGCATGCCTGATTCCACGTCAACACCTCAGCACGTAGCTCATGAGTAAAACCCCATATTAGCTGACATTTCGTTATCTTATCAAAAACTTCTATTTCCCGGAGAGATAGCCTGAAATCTGCACTTGACCCTGACAATCGCAACGGTCATCCTCAAATAGCTATCGATTACCCAGCTATTAACGCGGCATACGTACAATAAGGAGAATCCCGATGCCAGCCACACCCCTCGCGCCCTTGCTCATCGAAGCCGCCATCTGCCCGTTCCGCTTTGGCGAACCGGTGTGGGACGAAGTCGGCATGGCCCGCGAGGCCAGCGACTGCCATGCTGCCGGCGCCGCGATCATTCATCACCATCATGATTTTCGCTTCGACTCACCCAGCTCCATCAACGAAATGCTCGGCATGGGCCAGGCGATCAAACAGCGCCATCGCGCCGCGCTGCTGTATCCCGACTTCCTCAAGGAAGACAGCGTGCAAGGCCGTGTCGGGCATTTCGCGCCGCTGTTGCAAGCCGGTGCCATCGACCTGCTGCCCGTCGACCCTGGCCGGGCCAATTCCGGGCAACTGGACGCCGCCGGCCTGCCGTTGGGCGACAACAAGGTGCAGGCCACCTTTGACGATGCCAACTACATCCTCAGCCTGGCGCACGAGTACGGCAAACCTCTGGCCATCGGCATCTACGAGCCCTACAACCTGCGCTGGGTGCTCGCCCACGCAGCGGCGGGCAACCTGCCTCGCGGCTCGCTGGTGAAGCTGTACTTCGGCGGGCGCCACAGCCTCATTCACATAGGCCGCAAGGCGCTGAACTTCGGCTTGGCGCCGACGCGCTCGGCACTGGATGCTTACCTGGACATGCTCGATGGCACCTCATTAGCCTGGTCGGTGGGCCTGATGGGTGACGCATTGCTGGACAGCCCGCTGGCCCGCTATGCCCTTGAGCGTGGCGGCCACCTGCGGGTCGGGATCGAGGACGCCGCCGGCACCTCGCCCCTGGGCAACAGGCAGATGGTAGAAGCCGCCGTGGCGCTGGCCGCTGAAGTGGGCCGCCCGGTGGTGGTCGGTGATGCCGCGTTGCAGGCGCTCGCGGGTGGCGAATTGGCGCGACCGCACAACGCCGGCTGATAGCGATGAACCCACCGGCCTGTGGAACCCTCAGCGGTGAGGGCGCATTTTCCAGGCCGGCACGGCGGCGATCACGAACAACACGCCCAGCACCATCAAGGTGTCCTGATAGCCCAGCGCCCTGGCCCATTCATGGCTGACGCCGGGCTGCTCACGCACCGTCACCCGTGCCTCGAGCACCAGCGCCAGCAAACCGGGGCTGAGGGCGCCGCCCAGTTGGCGCAGAAAATTCATCAACGCCAGCCCCTCGGCCAGGGCCGCTAGCGGCAGGGTGCGGCTGGCGGTGGCATCCAGCGCGGGGATCACCATGCCCAGCCCCAGGCCGCGACCAAAGGTGATCAGCGCGGCGATCAACAGGGTCGAGGCCGTGCCGACATCCGCGACCAGCGCCAGCCCGGTGAACGCCACGGCAAAGCACAGCAACCCACCCGCCACCACCCATTGCGGCGCGGGGGCATCAGCCATACGCCCCGCCACGGGAATCATCAGCAGCATTACCAGCCCGCCCGGCAAGAGTATCAGCCCGGTTTCCAGCGGCGAACGCGCGCCCACCACTTGCAGGAACATCGGCAGCACATAGGCGGAGCCCCACACGCCAAAGCCATAGACGAATGACACGCAGCCCGCCGCCGCAAAGGGCAACACGCGAAAATGTCGCAGATCGACCAAGGGCATCCCACAGCGCAATTCCTGGCGCACCAGGCTAATCCCCAGTGCCAGTAGCGCACTGCCCCAAGCCAGCGTCCAGGCCGGCGGCCAGCCATTGAGTTGCAGCTGCGTCATGCCACCCAGCAACAGGCACAGCGTGCCGGTCAAGCGCACGAACCCGCCCCAGTCGAAAGGCGCCGACGCCACCGTTTGCCGGTCATAGGCCGGCAGGGCAATGCGCGCCGACCACAGCGCGACCAGGCAGAACGGCAAGGGCATCCACATCAGCCCCCGCCAGCCCCACACCTGCATCAACAGCCCGCCCACTGCCGGACCGAGCATGGGCGCCAGCACCACACCCATGCCGAACACCGCCATGGCGCGACCGCGTTGCTGTTCGGGGTAGGCCGCCGACAAGGCCACCACGCCCAGGGTAGTGATCAGGCCGCTGGCCATGCCCTGAACGATGCGACTGGCAATCAGCACCGCCAGGCTAGTACTCAGCCCGCAGGCCGCGCAGCCGAGGATAAACACCACCAAGGTGCTCATGAAGGTGCGCCGCAGGCCGAAGCGCCGCGCGCTCCAGGACGCCAGCAGCATCGACAGGGTGCCCGAGGACGTGAATCCTGTGATCAACCAATGGGCGGTGGCTTGCCGAGCGCCGAGGGCGTCGATAATGGCAGGCAAGCCGATGTTCATGATTACCGCCGACATGGCCGCACAGAACGCCGACAGCAATACCGTGAAGGTCAACAGCCCCCGGCCGCTGGGCGAATCCTGCAGAGCCTGGGTGCTGGCCGCTGACAGTGCGTCAGCGGCCTCATCCATCGTCGAACACCACCTGGCAGTGGTTGAGAATCGCCACGTTGCGCTGCACCGACCACAAGCGCATCAAGGCCGTGCCAGGCCCGCTGTGCCACACCTGTGCCCGTACCGTTTCATCGGCATGCAGGGCGCCGGTGTAACGCACGCTCAAGTGGCGCAAGCGCTCGGGCCGATTGCCGCACAGCAGGTACAGCGCGCCGCGGCAGGCCAGGCCGAACCCGCACAATCCTCGCAACACCGTCGCCGAGCCCTGCGCGGCCACGGCGAACTCTGCGGGCAAACGGAACAATGCATCCTGTGCCAATGGTGTGAGCATCTCGACTTCGGCGTCCGGCGCGCGTTCGGGAATGCTCACCCGCTCGCGCAACGGCTCGGGCGTACCACCAAAGCCGCCGTCGCCCAGGGCGATGGTCTTGACCTGCACCGTTGCCAGGCGCCGGCCCTGTTCGTCACTGAGCGTCTGCTGTTCGACGAACAAGGCACCGCGCTGCGGCCCGCGATCATAGAGGGCCTCGATGCCGCGCGTGACCACCACGCGGCCTTCCACCGGCAAGGGCGCGTAAAAGGTGATGGCTTCTTCGGCATGCACGATCTGTTGCCAGTGCAAGCCAGCCCGTGGGTCGCGCTGCCAGAACTCGCCGTCCGCCAGGGCCACGGCCATGGCCGGCAAAGCCTGCAAACCGGCGACCTGGAGGAACCGCTGATCCTGTGCACACAGCGGTCCGGGCAAACCCGCGCCAAAGCCTTTGGCAAAAGCGATGCTGTGGGCGCAGCTATAGCTTTTGAGCATCGGCGCAAAGGGCCACGCCTTGAGCAATTCGACATCCATGACCACACCCCTTGAATGAACAGATCGATAAACCGCAAGACGGCCCGCGTACGGGCGCTGCCATCAGTTGCGGCTGTTCTTGACCGCCGCCATCGACGCCTTCATGCCGCGCGCGACCATCTCCTTGTGCTCGACCGTGGCATGGGTAAACACGTGGCTGTCGAAATGCGCCATCACCGAATTGCGGAAGCCCTGGATGTCGGCCGTGCGGTTGAGCGAGCGCTTGAGCACATGCATCGCCACCGGCGGCGCCTCGGCGATCTTGTTGGCCAGGCGCAGAGTGAATTCCTCCAGCGAGTCGCGGGGCACCACATGGTTGACCATGCCCCACTCCTTGGCCTCGGCGGCGCCAATGCGCTCGCCGGTAAACAGGAATTCCTTGGCCTTGCGCATGCCCAGCACCCAGGGATGCACCAGCACCTCCACGGCGGCGGCGCCGAGGCTGTGGACCACCGGATCGCTGAAAAACGCGTCCTCGCTGGCCACCATCAAGTCGCACATGTTGGCGACCATCAGGCCACCAGCGATACACGCACCCTGCACCTGAGCGATGGTCGGCTTGGGGAAATCGCGAATGCGCATGGCATTGCCCAGGTAATGCTCCTGCTCCCACATGTAGATCTGCTCGGGCGTGAAGTGCGCGCGGGTGGCGATGCCGTCGACCAGATCATGCCCCGAGGAAAAATGCTTGCCCTTGCCGCCGAGAATCAACACGCGGATTTCGGGGTCGTTCTTGGCCCGCTCCAGGGCGTCGTCCAGCTCGTCGAGCAGCGCCTCGGACTCGGCGTTGGCGGCGTCGGGGCGGTTGTGACAGACCCGAACCACGGGGCCGAGCACTTCATAGCTGATATGCGAGTACGTCATGGGGTCCTCCTGGGACTCTTGTCATCCAAAACATCACTGGCCAACAAGATCAGCCAGCTCAAACAAGCTGTCAAGTAGTTAGTTTTTTAATGCGTATGCCGCCAAGCCGCTGGCCCACCTGCCGCCAACACCCCTAAAAACGTTTTGCGCGCCCCTGCTTGCCAGTCTCAAAAGGTGAATGTATAACTTACACACCGTCAGTTTATTACTGTTCTCGACGGGATTTTTCCGCAGACCCGAAAGGAAAACACCGTGACCGACGATGTCGATGGGACCCTAGAACTGATTCGCGACCAGGCGCTCCGGCTGTTCAAGCACAGCGCCACGCCCGAACACCTCAAGCAGCTGCTCGAAGCACCCGGGCAGTTCGATACCGCACTGTGGGGGGCCGCCGTGGAGCAAGTGTGGCCGGCCATCGCCATCCCTGAAGCCGCCGGCGGTATCGGCCTGGGCTGGCGCGGGTTATGCGTGCTGATGGAAGCGCTGGGCAGCCATACCGCGTCCCTGCCGTTGGTGGGCAATGCGGTGGCGGCCGCAGCCCTGCTGGACAGCGGCGACCCACGGCTGATCGATGAGCCGGTGGCGGTACTGAGCAGCGGAACGGCCATCGCGTGCCTGGGCCTCGGCAGCCCGCAGCATGACGACACAGACGCCCCCGCCGCGTTGCGCTGGCAAGCAGGCGAGCTTCACGGCAGTACCGGCCTGCTCGCCTTCGCCGCCGTGGCGGACTACGCGTTGGTCTGCGCAAAATCCGGGACTGACGACATTCTGCTGTGGGTCGGGCTGAATCAACCGGGCGTGCAGCGCGACGTCGCGCCGACCTTCGACAACGCTCGGGCCTACGCGGGCCTGCAGTTCGACGGCGCCCACGCCCACCCCTTGAGCCATAGCCAGCAGCCTGCCCGCCACTGGCTGCACCTGGCCGCCCTGGCCACCGCGTTCGAGCAGATCGGCGGCGCCAGTGCCTGCATGCTCATGGCCCGCGACTACGCCCTGGAGCGAGTGGCCTTCGGTCAGCCGATCGGGCGCTTCCAGGCCATCAAGCACAAGGTCGCCGACGTCTATGCGCGCGTGGAAATCGCCCGGGGCTGCGCCCTCGATGCCCTTCACGCCGTTGAGCAGGACGACCCGCAGGCAGCGGCGCTGGCGATCGGCGCACGCCTGGCCGCCATCGATGCCTATGAAGCCGCAGCGCGGGAAAACATCCAGATTCATGGCGGCCTGGGCGTGACCTGGGAAGCCTGGCCCCACCACTACTACCGTCGCTCGCGCAGCCTGGCGCTGGAGCTGGGCAGCCAACAAACCTGGCGCGACGCATTGCTAACTCAGCTGGGCTTTGACCTTGCGGACCACCCATAGGGCCTCTTCCATGACACATGACACGCACTACCGCGCCACCGCGCGCCAATGGCTGGCCGCCCACGCGCTCGATTTCAGCGGCGCCGCCCGCCGCGGCCTGTCACTGGCCGAGGACGTCGCCCTGGGCCGCGCCTGGCAGGCGCTCAAGGCCCGTCACGGCTACGCCGCCGTGAACCTGCCCGCGCACTATGGCGGCGGTGGCGGCAGCGAGCTGGACAAGATCATCTTCAGCGAAGAAGAGCTCAAGTACGACCTCCCCACCGTCTACTACTCCATCAGCCTCAGCAACCCGCTACCGATCTTCCTGCGCTACGCCAGCGACGCCTTCAAGGAGCGCCTGGCGCCCGCCGCCATCCGCGGCGAGCACATCTGGTGCCAGTTGTTTTCCGAACCCGCTGCCGGCTCCGATCTTGCGGCGTTGCGTTTGCGCGCCGAACGGGTCGACAACGGCTGGCGCCTCAATGGCCAGAAGCTCTGGACCAGTTGGGCGCAACTGGCGGACTGGGGCGTAGTGATTGCCCGCTCCGATCCATCGCTGCCCAAACATGCCGGCCTGACGTACTTCTTTCTCGACATGCACAGCCCTGGCATCACCGTGCGCCCTGTGCGTCGGCTGGTCGGCCATCCGGACCTCAACGAGGTGTGGTTCGACAACGTCTTGATCCCTGACGAGCAGCGCCTGGGCGAGGTCAACGGCGGCTTCAAGGTGGCAGTCGAGACCTTGATGATCGAACGCTACGGCGTCACCGACGAAACCGCCGACTCGCCGCCCCTTGAAGCCTTCGTCGAACTGGCCCGCGGAGCGCGTCTCAACGGCCGCCCGGCGCTGCTCGATGGCGAAGTACGCTTGGCCATCGCCAAGGCCTTCGTCGAGCGCCAAGGCTTGCGCAGCATCCACAGCCGCGCCATGGCGGCCATTGCCGCGGGGTGCGAACCCGGGCCCGAAGGCGCCATTCGCAAGTTGCTGATTGGCCGCACGCGCCAGCAACTCGGGGCACTGGCGATGGACCTGCTGGGCCTTGAGGCGCTGCGCTTGCCCGCCGACAGCCTGTCGAGCCGCGACTTCACCCATGCCTGGCTCGACCCCAGTGTGCGCATCGCCGGCGGCACCGATGAAATCCTGCTCAACACCCTCGCCGAACGCGTGCTGGGCCTGCCCCAGGATCACCGCCCCGACAAGGGCCTGCCCTTCAACACCGTACCGCGCTGATGCCCGGCGCGTACCCGCGGTTAGCGCCGCCGAGCCGTTTGTAAAAAGGACCTAGTGATGGATTTGAGACCCGACCCTGCTGACGATCTGTTTCGCCAGCAAGTGCTCCAGTTCCTGCGCGAGCAACTGCCCCCCGACATGGCCGAGCGCAACCGCCTGGGCTACCACTTTTTGCGCGAAGACATGCGCCACTGGACGCGCCTGCTGCATGCCAAGGGCTGGGCCGGGGCCAATTGGCCCAAAGCGTGGGGCGGTACCGGGTGGTCGCAGTTGCAGCAGTTCATCTTCGAGGAGGAATGCGCCCTGGCCGGCGCTCCGCCGGTCGATGTCGCCGGGCTGCGCATGTTCGGCCCCGTGGTGATGACGTTTGGCAACGAGCAATGCAAGGCGCGCTTCGGCATGCCGATCCTCACCGGCGAGCTGTTCTGGGCCCAGGGCTTCTCCGAACCCAATGCGGGCTCCGACCTCGGTTCGCTGGCCACCCGGGCGGTGCGCGACGGCAATGAATACGTCATCAACGGCCGCAAGATCTGGACCTCCTACGCCCACAACACCGAGGTGATCTGCGTGCTGGCGCGCACCGACCTGACCGCCAAGCGCAGCTTCTCGATGATCGTCGTCGACGCCCATGCGCCAGGGGTCAGCATTCGCCAGATCATCGACATCGGCGAAGGCTACAGCCTCAACGAAACCCTGTTCGAAGACGTCCGTGTGCCGCTCGACAACCTCATCGGCGAAGAAGGCCAGGGCTGGAACTACGCCAAGTTTCTGCTCGACAACGAGCGTGCCTCGAGCGCCGAAGTGCCACTGAACAAAAGCAACCTGATGAAACTGCGGCGGATGCTCGGCCTGCCCCGCGCCGACGGCTCCCGCCGCCTTGACGACCCCGGCGTCGCCAGCCGCCTGGCGCAACTGGAGGTGCATTTCCAGGCGCTGGAGATGATGACCCTGCGCGCCCTGACCGAAAAGGATCAGGGCTCGCGCCTGCCTGTGGGCTCGCTGCTCAAGCTGCGCGGCTCGGAGCTGCTGCAGAAGATCGGCGAGATGCAGGTCGAGGCCCTTGGCGACTATGGCGCCTACGTTTACGCCGATCCGCACGAATCAGCCGTGCCCTGGCCGCCCGGCCCTGCCCATGCGCCAGGGGTCGTCGCCGACTTCATGTACCGGCGCGCCACCACCATCTACGGCGGCGCCAACGAGGTCCAACGCACCATCATCGCCCGCTCATTTCTGGAACTCTGACCATGGACTTCAACCTCAGCGAAGAACAACAAATGCTGCAAGACAGCGCCCGCCGGATGTTGGAAAAGCACTGCCATTTCGAAGCGCGCCGACCGATCATCGAACACGGCAGCTTCAGCGCCGCCCACTGGCGAACCTTCGCCGAACTCGGCTGGCTGGGGCTGTCCATCCCGGAAGAATATGGCGGCCTGGGCGGCGACCCGGCCAGCATGGCGGTCCTGATGGAGGAGTTCGGCCGGGTACTGCTGGTCGAGCCGGTGTGGGCAATCAGTGTGCTGGCCGCGCAGACCCTGGTGGCCGCCGGCGATGAAGCCAAGGCCCAGGCCATTCTGCCGCTGCTGGTGGCCGGTGACGCGCGGCCGGTGCTGGCCCACGGTGAAGAAGACGCAGGCGGCGTCATCGAGCACGTGACCACCAGCGCCGAGCGTAACGCCAGCGGCGGCTGGACGCTCTCGGGCAGCAAGACGCTGGTGGTGGGTGGCAATATCGCCGATTTGTTGATCGTCTCGGCGCGCACCGCTGGGCACTGCCGTGACCGCGAAGGCATCAGCCTGTTTCTGGTCAAGCCCGATACCCCCGGCCTGACCCGCCACGACGTGCGGCTGATCGACAACCGCTGGGCGGCGCACTTGCAACTCGACGCGGTTCAGGTCAGCGAACAGGACCTGCTCGGCACGTTGCACCAGGGCTACACTGCGCTACAGAGCGCCCATGCGCACGGGCTGGTGGCGTTGTGCGCAGAGGCCATCGGGGTCATGGAGCAGGCGCTGTGGATCACCCGCGACTACCTCAAGGTGCGCAAGCAGTTCGGCGCGCCACTGAGCAGTTTTCAGGCGTTGCAGCATCGTATGAGCGAGATGCTCGCCGAGCTGGAGCTGTCGCGCGCCATGGTCTTTCGCGCCCTCTCGCATTTCGATGCCGCGCAGCCGGCGCGCCAGTTGGCGCTCTCGTCGACCAAGGCGCATATCGGCCAGAGTGGCAAGTTCGTCTGCGGCCAGGCGATCCAGCTGCACGGCGGCATCGGGGTGACGGAAGAGTACGTGATCGGTCATCACTTCAAGCGCATGACCTTGATCGAACAGGCCATGGGCAACTCGCACTTTCACCTGCAACGCCTGGCCGAACACGAATGTGAAGTGCCTGGCGCGCCAGTGGCGCTCGATCAGCCCGTGCCGGCCAGCATCGAAGTACCGGTGCCGGCAGAGTTGGTCCACAACTGAGGGCGGTGGCCGCGCTGACACCCGCAACGGGGTGCCAGCGCCGCCCTTCAGCAGGCCAGTTCGTGCACCACGACCGTCTGTGAGCGCAAGGCTTTGACTGCCGCGTAGCCGCCGTGCACGGCATCCCCAATGCGCCCGCCGTGATGGGCATCGCCGATGGCCACAAACGGCACCCCCGCACCGCGCAAGGCCTGGGCGAGGGCATTGTCGGGCTGCCGCCCTTGAGCGATCAGCACACGGTCGCACAGCAGCGTCCAAGGACTGCCGTCCTCACCGCTCAGGCTGACCGAGGCAGCATCGGCGCCGCTGATAGAGACGATTTGCGTGCCATCGACGATCCGTACCCGTGGGTTGCTCGAGAGTCGCGTCAGCAGCACACCGCGATAGATCGCCTCGGCCGCGCGCGCCAGCTGGCTGGCCGGCGAACGCGACACCAGCACCACGTTGAAGCCGCGCTCGGCAAGGTATTCGGCGGATTCGCAACCGGTCTCGCCGCCGCCGTAGATCAGCACCGGCAGCCCTTGAGGCGAAGGCTGCCAATCGACCGCGCCCATGAGCAATTCATAAGCATCGAACACCCGCTCGCCATCGATACCCGGGATGTCCAGGCTCAACGCCCGACCGCCCATGGCAAGGATGACGATCGCCGGGCGGGGCGCCAGCAAGGTGCTGAGATCGGCGCGCTGATGCAGGTGAACCTCGACACCACTGGCGGCAAGCTGGCGCTCCAGATAGTGCTGATACCACTGCAGCTTCTCTTTGAAGGGCGGGGCCGCCGAGGCGATCAGGCCGCCACCCAGGGTATCGCGGGCCTCGAACAGCTCGGTGCGGTAGCCTGCCTGGTCGAGCATCAAGGCCGTGGCCATGCCCCCCGGCCCGCCACCGACCACCACCGCCCGCGCGCCGCGCTGACTGCCAGCATCCAACGCCGGGTCGAGCTCCTGGCCGGTACGCGGATTTTCGGCGCAGCCGATCACCCCGTGGGCGCCGGCATGGCTGGTCACGCAATAGTTGCAGGAGGTACAAGGCCGAATACTCTCGACCTCGCCGCGCAGCGCCTTGCTGGCCCAGTGCGGATCGGCCAGCAGAGGGCGGCCGAGGGCGATGAGGTCGGTGTCGCCGTTGGCAATGGCGGCCTCGGCGGTCGCGGGCCAGCGGATCTGCCCCACCGATATCACCGGCACGTCCACCGCCGCACGAATGCGCCGCGCATAGGGCAAGCGCCAGCCTTCGGGCGCGGACATCGGTTCGATCACCTTGTCCATGCCGGTATAGCCGGTGCCCATGGACACATGCACCAGGTCGAGCCCCGCCGCCACCAGTTGCGGAGTGATGCGCTCCATATCGGCGATACCCAGGCCGGCTGGGGAGAATTCGTCAGCCGACAGCCGATAGCTCAACGGCCGCTCACCAATGGCCTGCTTGACCCGGGCGATGACCCGCTGGGACAAACGCAGGCGCCCAGCCTCATCACCGCCCCAGGCATCCTCGCGATGGTTGGTCAGGGGCGACAGGAACTGCGTCAGCAGATAGCCATGGGCGCCGTGCAACTCGAACGCCTGATAACCGGCCTGCACGCCCAGCTCTGCGGTGCGGCCAAAGCATTCGATCAAGTGCTCGATTTGTGCGTCGGTCATGGCCCGGGCCGTGAGCTTGCTCGGATCGCGACGCGACACCACATCGCTGGGGCCAATGGCGATCCCGCCCTCGACCAGCGCTCGCGGCACCCCGGAGCCACCGTGCTGCAACTGCAGGCACGCCACGGCGCCGGCCTGGTTGATGACCTCCACCAGGCGCCGATGACCGTCCAGATGGGCTGGCGTGTCCAGGCTCAACTGGCGGTGCTCGGAGCGCCCGGTGGGGCGATGCACGCAGCAGAACTCAACGATGATCATGCCCACGCCACCTTCGGCGCGTGCTTTGTAGAAGGCGATCTGGCGCGGCGTGACGTGGCCCTCCTCGTCGCCCAGTTGGGTCGACATGGGCGCCATCACGATACGGTTGGGCAGGGTCAGATTGCCCAGCCGCAGGGGGCTGAACAGGTTCGCAAAAGATGAATGGGGCATGGTGTGGTTATCCTTGTACGGTCATCGGGAGCGCGGTGCTCCAGAGCACCGAGCTCGAGGGCGCGGTGCTCAAGGGTGAGCCCCATCAACGATGGTCGATCACGCTGCAGGCGCCGATACCGATCTCGAAATTGCCTTGCATCACCTGCACCGGCGCAAACAGCCCGGCCGCGGCAGCACCGGCCCGGATGCGGCGCATCTCAGCGAGGTCGTCGTCGGCCATCCAGGTGCGGTCGTGGCCCCAGAAGCTGGAGCCGTGCTGCACCTCGACCGGCTGCCAGGTCGCCGGGTCGATGCTGCGCCCGCCCCAGCCGTACTCGATCATGAATCCCGAAGGCGTATAGAGATAAAACGAGGTCATGAAGTCGTTGGTATGGCGACCCAGCGTCACGCCCACACGGCCTTCGTCGGCCTGGGCCAGGTCATAGGCCTGGCCGACGTCGTCCAGGTGCTGCAACTCAAGCATGACGTGATGGATACCGGTCTTGCCCGACTCCACCATGGCCAGGCTGTGGTGCCGCTCGCTGACATGAAAGAAGTACACGCGGTACGGATGGGGTACGTAGTCGGTCAGGCGAAAGCCCAGCACGTCGGTGTAGAACCACATCAGGTCGTCGATGCGCTTGACGTACACCACCGCGTGGCCCATGCCGCCGACACCGGTGCGAAAGCCGGTCAACGGTCGCCCGGGTGCGAACGGCGCAGCCGCAACGCGGGCACCGTGGTACGCCATCAGGGCGTTGCCGGCCGGGTCGGTGAAGGCAATGGCCTGGCGCACGTGGCGGTAATCGCACTCGTTGCGCCCCAGCGGCCGCACGGCGATGTCGATGGCCTCAAGACGAGCGCCGAGGGCATCCAGAGCGGCCTCGTCGTCCACTTCCCAGCAAAACACCGCGCTTTCGCCGACGCTGTCGTCGCGACTGACCAGTATCCGCTGCTCGCGATCGTCCATGCGAAACAGCAGGCCGTCGCGGGTCTTTTCCGCCAGCTGCAGGCCGAGGAACCGCGGGCCGTATTCGGCCCACTCCTCCAGCTTTGCCGTGCGGATCTCGATTTGCCCAAGGGCGTTGATCAACATGATTGCCTCGCTGCAGACATCTGCCCGCTCAAACGTGGGTGGGCCAGCCGAGCGCCCGGGCGAAGACCCGATGCGCGGCTGCCAGATCCTTGATCGCATGCCCACGCCAGACCACATGCTGATCGGGGCGCACCAGAATCAACGGCGCGTCATAGACCTTCAGCAACTCTGGCTGGTCGATACGCAGCACCGTGAACGGCAGATCGCGGCTGCGCGCTGCCTGCTCGAAGTACTCGGCGGTGCCTTCGGCATCGTTGAACACCAGCAAGGTGAACCAGTCGCTCAGGCAGTCGTACAAGGCGGCGCCGTTGGCCAGATAAACACTGGGCAGCCGTGCGCCCGGGACGGTGGTGGGTACGTAGGCGAGGGTATCGAGCGGCACCACCGCGCCCGCCTCGGGCACCACGATCGGCGAGTCGGCGTAGATATAGCCCAGCTCGATACCGAAGCTTTCGTTCTCGGCATTGCCGATCTGGCGGATCTGCTCGCCTACCTGTGCCCGCGCGCTTTCACCCTCGGCACCGGGGGCCTCGAGCCGCTCGTCATAGAGCTTGCCGATCTGCACCCGCACCTGGTTATGGCGCCCGGAGCCTTCGCAATTGCGCAGCCCTACCGGGCGTCGTTCGACCTCGTAGGCGTGCAGCAGGCCCTCGGCACCAAAGCCGCGGACGATGGCGGCGAGTTTCCAGGCCACGTCACACGCGTCGCCGATTCCGGTGTTCATGCCATAGCCGCCCGTGGGAATGTACTGATGCGCGGCATCGCCGGCGATCAGCACCCGGCCTTTGCGGTACTGGTCGGCCACCACCAGATGCGGCACCCAGGCATTGGCCACCAGCACCTGATGGGGGATGTCGACGCCGGTAAATCGGCGAATCAGCGCCGACGGATCGGGGCTGCCCAGGGCGCTGTCCGGGAAGCGCGTGTGCAGGGTCCAGGTGTCCTTGTCGTTCTGCGCGATCAGGGTGCCGTGGACCGACTGGTAGTGCCAGGCGAAGCCCCAGCGCTGCAGCACTTCGCGGGCATCGGACTTGAAGTGGGTCATGAAGCGCTGCATGACGTTTTCCTGGCCCGAGAGACCGATCTCCAGGCACCGGCGGACCTGACTGCCACCGCCGTCACAACCCACCACAAACCCACAGCGAAGCGTCTCGACGCGGTCATCGGCGCGGTGGCGCAAGGTCACCGTCACGCCTTGCGCGTCTTGCACCAGGTCGACCAGTTGCACGCCGAAGCGCACATCGATCAGCGGCGCTTGGTCGATCGCACGCTTGAGCACCGGCTCGATCTCGACCTGCGAAACCCGCATCGGTGCTTCGAGAGGCTGACTGCCGTCGTTGTGCGCCTGGATGCGCGCGTAGGCCTGGTCCACCGTGGCGTAGCGAAAGCGCTGCAGCTCGTGACCGGCAAACGAGGTGATCCACGACACATCGAACGGATGATCGGGCGCCACGGCCGCGGCGCGCAGTTGCGGGACGATGCCGATGCGCCGGAACAGCTCCATGCTGCGGGCGTTGGTGATGTCCATTTTCGGGTGGCGGGTGGTGGTGTCGTTGCGCTCGACCACCATGCAGCGCACGCCGCGCCGCGCCAGTTCAAGCGCCGTGGTCATGCCGACGGGGCCGCCGCCGGCGATCAATACAGGGATGTTCATGGGGCTGCCCTTCTGTGTGCCTTGGCCTGATTGCAAAACAAGTGCATCACCGGGATTCAGCGCTCGGCGCGCACAGGGTTGACCAAGGTGCCGATGCCGGAGATCTCGACCTCGACCACGTCGCCGTCCTTCATGAACACCGGCGGATCACGGAACAGCCCGACGCCCCCGGTGGTGCCGGTGACAATCACATCGCCTGGGACCAGCTCGGTGAAGGTCGAGCAATACGCGATCAGCGCCTGAACGTCGAACACCAGGTCGCTGATGGGCGCTTCCTGCATGACCTGGCCATTGAGACGTGTCTGCAAGGTCAGCGCAGCCGGGTCCGCGATCTCGTCAGTGCTCACCATCCAAGGGCCGAAGCCGCCGGTGCTGGGGAAGTTCTTGCCCGGCCCGAACTGCGAGGAGTGACGCTGAAAATCCCGCACGCTGCCGTCGTTGTAACAGGCATAACCGGCCACATGGTTCAGCGCCTCGCTGGCCGCAATGCGCCGCCCGGCGCGGCCGATGACCACCGCCAGCTCGCCTTCGTAATCGAGCTGTTCGGATTCGAGCGGGCGAATGATCGGCTGCCCCGCCGCCACTTGGGAATTGGCATAGCGCATGAACACCACCGGCTTTTCCGGCAGCGGCCGACCGGTTTCGGCGATGTGCGAGGCGTAGTTGATGCCGATGCAGAAGATCTTGTCGGGGTTGGGGATGACCGGCAGGTAGGTTACCTCGCTCAACGCATGGCTGTCGCTCAACAGCGATGGCAGCTCGGCCACGCCCACGGCGGCGATGGCACTGCGCAGATCAGGGTGCTGCTCCAGGGTCGCGGCACTGGCGACCTTGATCGCGTCCTGCTCGACCACGCCGTAGGTCGCCCGGCCGTTGATTGTCACACTGGCAATTCTCATGGTGTTGTCCTTGTTGTTATAGGGATTGCAACGTACAGATCACAGCGCCCGGCAGCGTCTCAGGAGGCCACCCGCACGCCGTTGAAGAAGGCCATTTTCCAGGGCACCACGTCGAGCTGTTCGAACAGGCCGGCCTGGGTGAAGGGGTCGCCTGCGACGAAGCGATCGACTTCGGCGCGGGTGTCGAGGTCGATGATGATCAAGCCGCCGATCATCACCTCCCCTGCCTCGTCCTGCAGGCCGCCGCTGGCGATCAGTTGCGCGCAATGGGCCTGCAGGTATTGGTAGTGCGCCGCCCGGTGCTCGGCCCGCACGGCCTGCGCACCGGGCCTGTCCTTGGTGTAAATGGCAAACGGCATCGGGGGTGTCCTCGACAGCAGTGATGGGCAAAACAGCGGGGCCGGTGGCCAAGCGCTGGTGTCCCTTATGATTAACTGACACAAAGTCGCTTTTCAAGCGCTATTTTTTACACCCCCAATCCAAGAAACGGACCCGCGACAAAGGGCTAGTCATTTCATGACATAGATACTTGTTATATATATCTTTTTACCATTTTGACGAAATCTTTCAGGCGCCCTCTCGACATAAATATAAGCGACCAAGCTTGCGCATATAACTGACATAGCGTTATTTTTGTCGTGACGCGTTCTTCACTCGCCGTCTTCCAACGACAAGGAGATAACTCCCATGACAGCTGCCAGCTACCCGATCTTCGATGCCGATCGGCACTTCTACGAACCGCCGGAAGCCTTTCTGCGTCACCTGCCGAAAAAATTCAAAAGCCAGTTCCAGTATGTCGAGGTCAACGGTCGCACCAAGCTGGCGGTCGGCGGCGTGCTCACCGATTACATCCCCAATCCGACCTTCGAAGTCGTGGCGGCGCCGGGCTCGCACGAAGCCTGGTATCGCGCCGACAACCCCGAGGGCCTGACCTTGCGCGAGATGGCCGGCAAGCCGGTGCCCTCCCAGGCGGCCTTCCACAACGGCGCGGCGCATCTGGCGGTCATGGAGTCCCAGGGTGTACACGGCGGCTTGATCATCCCGACCCTGGCATCGGTCATCGAGGCACGCCTGCACAACCAGCCCGAGGCCATCGCGGCGCTGTTTCATGCCCTCAATTGCTGGTTCGAGGAAGAAGTCGGCTTCGCCTATGAAAACCGCCTGTTCCCGGTGCCGATGATCAATCTGGCGGATGTCGATACCGCCGTGGCCGAACTTGAATACCTGCTCAGCGCAGGCGCCAGGGTGGTGGGCATTCGCCCGGCGCCGGTGCCCGGTATTTATGGCACTCGCTCCATGGGCTTCAAGGAGTTCGACCCCTTCTGGGCGCGCATCGACGAGAGCAAGATCTTCGTCGCCATGCATGTGTCCGACTCGGGCTACGATCAGATTGCCCGTTGGTGGACGGCGGGTGCCCGCAACAGCGACGAGTTCCGCCCGTTCGAGAAGGAGCCGTTCGGCGAGCTGCTCGACTGGATGGGCCGCCCGATCGCCGACTCGTTGTCGGCCGTCATTTGCCACGGCGTGTTCGACCGGTTCCCGAATGTGCGCATCGCCTCGCTGGAAAACGGCTCGGCGTGGCTCGAACCGCTGCTCAAACGCATGGAAAACATCTACCACAAGATGCCCAAGAGCTTTACCCGCAACCCGGTGGAGACCTTCCGCGAACACATCTACATCTCGCCGTTCTACGAGGACCCAGTGGAAAAGCTCGGCGAGCTGATCGGCTTCGACCGCATCCTGTTCGGCAGCGACTGGCCGCACCCCGAAGGCATGGCCACGCCGATGGATTTTTTCAAGGACATCAGCAACGTCAACGAAGCCAACACCCAACGCATCATGAGCACCAACCTGCAGGACCTGCTGACCGGCGTACGCTGAGCCAGGCGGCTGTCATAACAAGATCGACAAGGAGACACCCATGGCATTGCTGAAAGGAAAAGTGGCACTGATCACCGGCGCCGGGCGTGGCCTGGGCGCCGCCTACGCCAGGCTGCTGGCTGAAGAAGGCGCAGCGGTGGTCATCAACGATATCGGCAAGGACGCCCACGGGCGCTTTCTGGCCGACAACGTCGCGGCCCAGATCATCGCGGCCGGCGGCAAGGCGGCGGCGCACACCGCGGACATTTCCGAGGTCGCCGGGGGCCAGTCGCTGCTGGACACCGCTCTGGAGGCTTTCGGCGCCGTCGATATCCTCATCAACAACGCCGGCATTCTGCGCGACAAGTCACTGCTCAAGCTTGAAGAAGCCGATTGGGATCTGGTCCTCAAGGTCAATCTCAAGAGCGTCTACGCGGTGACCCGGCCGGCCTTCACCTGGATGAAAGAGAACGGCCGCGGCGGCGTGATCGTCAACACCTCGTCGGTGTCGGCGCTGGCAGGCAATTTCGGGCAGAGCAACTACGGCGCGTCCAAGGGCGGCGTCTGGGCGTTTTCCAACGTGCTCACCGAAGAAGGCCGCAAGTACGGCATTCGCGTGTGGACCCTGGCGCCAGCAGCGCTCTCGGCCCTGACCGAAGGGCTGATGAGCGATGAGCTCAATGCCCTGCTGGCCCCCGAACACGTGGCCCCCGCGGTGCTGTACATGGTCAGCGAGCTGTCGGGACAGCGTACCGGCCATTGCCTGTTCGCCTCGGGTCAGGGCATCCGCGAATTGAAGCTGGTCGCAGCCGAGGGCATCCCCGGGCGCGGCAAGGACGCCAGCCTCGACGCCTACACCCTGGCGGCGCAGCAAGCGCGCATCTTCCGCCCGGAAGCCGCGTTGACGGTGATGGATTTCAGCCAGTAGCCCCCACGCCTTTGCGGCCACCGCACGGTGGCCCCTGGAGTTGAACATGAGCAACAAAGCATTGATCGCCGGCGTCGGCATGGTGAAATTCGCCAAGCCCGGCAAGAACGAAATGTATGACGTGATGGGTGCCAAGGCAGCATTGGCCGCCCTGGAAGACGCCGGTGTGCCATACTCGGCGGTCCAGCAGGCGTTCGTCGGTTACGTCTACGGCAACACCTGTTCGGGGCAGACCGCGCTGTACTCGGTCGGCATGACCCATATCCCCATCATCAACGTCAACAATGCCTGCGCCTCGGGCTCGAGCGCGATCTACCTGGCGCGCCAGGCGGTGCTCAGTGGCCAGGTCGAGGTCGCCCTGGCGCTGGGGTTCGAGCAGATGTCGGCGGGGGCACTGGCGGTCGACGACGACCGCACCCCGATCACCTGGCGGCTCGACGCTGCGGTGCAGTCCATCTGTGGCTGGGATGACAACGCGCCCCAGGCGCCGCAGTATTTCGGCAGCGCGGGCAACGAATACCTCAAACGTCATGGCGGTACGCCCGAGCTGTTCGCGCAGGTGTCGGTGAAGGCGCGCAGCCACGCGTTGCGCAACCCCTATGCGCTGTTCAGCGAGCCGTTGACGCTTGAGCAAGTCATGACCTCGACGCCGATCTTCGGCCCCCTGACCAAGCTCATGTGCTGCCCACCCACCTGCGGCGCCGCCGCGACCCTGATCGTGTCAGAGGCCTATGCGCGCAAGCATGGCCTGGGCCAACTGGTGGAAATTGCCGGCATGGGCCTGGCCACCGACGGCCCCGGCAGCTTTGATTCCGGCAGCCTGATCAACGTGGTCGGCGACCAGATGGGCCGGATCGCCGCCCGCGAGGCCTACGAGCAAGCCGGCATCGGCCCCGAGGACGCACAGCTGGTGGAGCTGCACGACTGCTTCGCCCCCAACGAAATCATCAGCTACGAAACCTTGGGCCTGTGTCCCGAAGGCGGCGCGGCGAAGTTCATGGCCGACGGTGACAACACCTATGGCGGGCGCATCGTCACCAACCCGTCCGGCGGCCTGTTGTCCAAGGGCCATCCGCTGGGGGCCACAGGGCCGGCCCAGATCGCCGAATTGACCTGGCATCTGCGCGGCAGGGCCGGGGCGCGCCAGGTACCGAACGCGCGCGTCGGCATTCAGCACAACGTCGGCCTGGGTGGCGCCGGCGTGGTGACCGTGCTCAAGCGAGCGTAAGCCAGTACGGGCGGCGCCGCTCAACGGTTGCCGCCCTCCTTCGTGAGGTGTTGCGCATGACTCCATCCGACATTCTGCTGACCGGCCAGGTGGCCATCGTCACCGGTGGCGCCAACGGTATCGGCGAGGGCATCGCTCTGGCCCTGGCGCGCTTTGGCGCCGACGTGGTGATCGGCGACCTTGACCAGGCCAAGGGCGAAGCGGTGGCGCAGGCCATCCGTACGCTGGGTCGGCGCGCCTTGCTGGTGCCCACCGACTGTACCGACACCGAACAGGTCCAGCGCCTGGTAGACCTGGCCGTGGAGCACTTCCAACGGGTCGACATCCTGGTCAACAACGTGGGCGGGACCCGGCAAGTGAAATTCATGGACCAAGGCGAGCGTAGCTGGCGCAAGCACATCGACCTCAATCTGGTCAGCATGCTGGCCGCGACCCAGGCGGCCGCACGAGTGATGATCGCCGGCGGCCGCGGCGGCACCCTCATCAATATCGCCAGCAGCGAGGGCCTGCGTGCGGCGCCGGGCTATTCGGTATACGCCGCCTGCAAGGCCGGGATGATCAGCTTCACCCGCACCTTGGCACTGGAGCTCAGCGAGCACCGCATCCGCGTATTCGCCCTGGCACCGGACATGTTGCTGACGCCCGGCCTGCAGCCTTTTTACGACGCCGCCACGCCCGCCCAGGCCGCCGCCCGGGACCGCTACATTCCCCTGGGGCGGCTGGGCAGCGTCGAAGAGATCGGCGGCGTGGCGGTGTTTCTTGCCTCGCCCATGGCCAGCTACCTGACCGGCATCACCCTTTCGGTGGACGGTGGCACCATTGCCTCCAGCGGCTGGTCGCGGGCCGAAGACAACAGCTGGGCGCTGTTCCACTGACCCCACACAGCGGGCCACCCGGTAGCCCGCGCCTCGATTACTCGGTGTATTCCACCAGACCGTTGTTCAGCACCACCACATCGCGCTCCACCACCTTGACCCTGAACGCCGCGCGCCCCGGGCCCTGGCGCCAGACTTCGGTGCGCAGGGTTTCGCCGGGGAACACCGGCGTCGCAAACCGCAGGTCGAAACGCCGCAGCCGCGCAGGGTCGTTGCCGCACAGCAGTTTGAGCACCGCGCGGCCGGCAATGCCGTAGCTGCACAAGCCATGCAGGATGGGCCGGTCGAAGCCGGCCTGGCGCGACAGGCGTGGGTCGATGTGCAAGGGGTTGGCATCCCCCGAGAGGCGATAGAGCACCGCCTGCTCGGGGCGCGTGATCAGATCAAGGGACAGATCCGCCGGCCGGTCGGTCGGAACGGCATGGGGCACCGGCGCGCCTTGTGCACTGCCACCAAAACCACCGTTGCCGCGCAGGAACACGGTGTAGCCGACCGTGGCCAGCAAGGTCCCGCTGGATTGCTCGTGCAGGGTACGGGTCAGGTAGATGACGGCGCCCTTATCGGCGCCCTTGTCGTAGATTTCCTCGATGCGCGTGCGCCCGACCACCGTGCCGCTGGTAGGCAGCGGTTGATGCAGGGTCAGGAACTGCTCGCCGTGCAGCACCTTGTTGATATCGATGCCGGTCGCCGGGTCGGCCATCCAGTTGGGCCCGTCACCAAGAATGGCGGGCAGCGTCGGCAGGGCCTTGAGGCCTTGTTCGAACACAAAGCACAGGTCTTCATCGGCCACGGGGTTGGTGGTGGCCGCGCCCACGCCGAGCGCGTAGAGCAGGGTATCGCGGGTGCTGAAAGGGTGAACCTGTTCGGGGATCGGCCAGTGTTTTATTCGGGTGTAATCGAGTGCCATCAGGGGCTCCTAGCTGCGCTGCGAGCGCATTTTTGTTCGATTTAGCTGACCATTAGTCAGTTATTTTCATGCAGGGTTTGCTCTACCGCCAACAGAGCCCTCAGGGTGGCGACCAGGGCCAACGGCTGGGACATCATGATGTGATGAAAGCCTTGCGGCACCACCACCGGCCCCCGCGCCTTGGGCAGCACTGCGACCATGCGCGCCGCATGCTCGGGGCTGACCACCGCACTGCCCTCGCCCACCACGAAATCCACCGGCACCTGTACCTTGGCCAGCTCCAGCAGGCCATTGGGTACCGAGACTAAACGCGGCAGGTTGCGGTCGAACTTCCAGTCCCAGCCGCCGTTGACCCGGCGCAGCGAGTGCCAGGCGACGTAGTCGGCCAGCCAGGTGGGCCCGGGCGGCTGCTCCGGGGTCAGGCGAAAGCGTTTGAGGGCCTGTTCCATGGACGCATAGGGCTGGGCGACCGTGCGTGGCAACGGCACATTGGGCCGCGGCTCGTCACTCATGAACACGTAGGTGTCGACCACGATCGCCCGGTGGATGCGCTCTGGCGCCTGTGCGCAGGCTTGCAAGGCCCGGCCGCCACCAAAGCTGTGGCCGATGAGCGTCACCGGGGCCAGTTCGGCCGCGTCGACGACGCCCAGAATGTCGTCCACGAACGCCTGGCTATCGTACTGCTCGCGGCGGCCGCTGTCGCCCATGCCGGACAAGTCCAGTGCCACCACGCGGTAGCTGTCGGTGAAAAACGGCGCGATGAAACTCCACCAGCGCGCATGGGCGCGATAGCCGTGGATCAACAGCAGCGTGGGCTTGTGTCGCTCTTCGGGGTTCCAGGCCAGATAGTGCACCTGACAGCCCTGCACCTCGGTGAAAAACGAACGCGGCTGAACCCGCAACGCTTGGTCGAACCAGGCGCGCGCAGGCTCGTCGGCAACAGAGGATTGAAGGTGATGCATGGCGTGATCTCCAGACCGGAAAACCTGACGCCCGGCACATGGCAGGCGACATGACGGGGTCTATCGAAGCACAATAGCTGACAATGTGTCTATTATTTCGCCGCGCTTGTCGCCACAATCCCCCCACGCCCGTCACTCAGGTACCTGCCATGACCGAAGTCCTTACCGAGCGCCACGCACAGACCCTGCTGGTACGCCTCGACCGCCCGCACAAGCACAACGCCCTGACCCAGGCCATGTACCTGACACTGGCCCAGGTATTGCGCGACGCACAACAGGACGACGCCGTGTGCGCGATCGTCATCACCGGCAGCCAGACCTGCTTCACCGCTGGCAACGACCTGAGGGACTTTTTGCAATCGCCCCCTGATCGCCTCGATGCTCCGGCCTTTCTATTCATGGCCGCAGTCATGAATCTCAGCAAGCCGCTGATCGCCGCCGTGTGCGGTCCCGCCATCGGTATCGGCACCACGCTGCTGCTGCACTGCGACGGCGTGTACATCACCCGTGACGCCACCCTCAGCGTACCGTTCGCAAAGCTCGGCCTGACCCCCGAGTTTGGCGCCAGCCTGCTGCTGCCACGCCAGGTCGGCGACCAGATGGCCGCCCAATTGCTGCTGTGCGGGCGGACACTGAACGGTACCGAAGCGGTGGAATATCGCTTGGCCAACCGGGTTTTCGACGACGGCGAACACTGCCTGCAGCATGCGCTGCAGCAGGCCGCGCAGTTGGCTAAGCTGCCCCAGCCTGGCCTGCGTGCCAGCAAGCGCCTGCTGCGCGATGCCATCCCCGGGCTGCAGGCGGTGTTCGTCAATGAATGCGAGCAATTCATCGAGCGACTCATGAGTGCCGAGGCCAGGGCAGCGATACAGGCTTTGGTCGGCCCGGACAAGGCCACGCGATGAGCGACCCGACCCGTAGCGCCTGCACCGCTCCCGTGGACCGGGCGCAGCAGGTGCGTGACACCGCGCTGTCGTTGTTCGTCCAGGAAGGCTTCGGCAATGTCAGCCTGCGCCAGCTCGGCAAGCAGGTGGGTGTGCAGGCCGGCTCGCTCTACCAGCATGTGGAAAGCAAACAGGCGCTGCTGTACGAGCTGATCGAGGAGCATCTGGAGGGCCTGGTCGAGGTGGTCATCCAGCGCAGCGCAAAGGCGCCGCGAGTGCTGGATAAGCTGCAGGTATTCGTGCGCACCCACCTGGAATTTCAGCGCCACCAGCAGGAATGCGCGCAGTTGCTCGGCCTGGAGTTGCGCAGCCTGCATCTGGACTACAAGGCGCGGATCCGGCCGCTGCTGGCCCGCTACCGGGACTCGCTCACGCCCATCATCGCCGCGGGTATCACCGAGGGCGTGTTCACCGTGCAGGATGTCGATACCGCCACCAGCGTCGTGCTGGGCATGTTGCGCAGCATTGCCTTCTGGTTTCGCGAAGGCCGCCACCCGCCGTTCGATCAGGTGGTGAATCAGGTTACGCAGATGGTCATGGGCGCGCTGGGCGCGGGCCCGCGCGGCGGATAGTGCTCAGCCCACCGGCTAAGGCAGGTCAGCTTTGCATTGGCTCAGCCTGGCCTTAATGAGATGGTCACCCCGACACCCTGTGAAGGCTACGCTTACACAGGGTGTTTTTAACTCGGAGACCATCACCATGAGCGATTTGGCTCTGTTCGGCATCGACCTCGGCAAACACACTTTTCATCTGCACGGCCACGATAAGCCCGGTCGAGAGCAGTTCCGCAAGAAACTCTGACGACAGCAGATGATGCGGTTCTTTGCCAACCTACCCGCATGTACCGTGGTAATGGAGGTCTGCGCCGGAGCGCATTTCGTAGCTCGCGAGCTGATCGCTATGGATCATCAGGCCAAGCTGATATCTCCGCAGTTCGTTAAACCTTTCGTCAAAAGCAACAAGAACGACTTCGTCGATGCGCAAGCTATCTGCGAAGCCGCTTCGCGCCCGACGATGCGCTTCGTTTTGCCCAAGACAGAAGCGCAGCAGACTCTCTCAGTATTGCATCGCCTGCGCGAATCTCTGACCCGCGACCGTACCAAAGCGGTCAATCAGATGCATGGCTTCCTGCTTGAATTCGGTATCAGCCTGCCGCAGGGGCTGGCCGTCATGAAGCGGTTGTCCAGCGTTCTTGCGGAGCACGAGCTGCCGGTACATTTGACCGTGCTACTGCAGCGCTTGCATAACCATTTTGTTTATCTGGACGAGCAGATTAAGATCCTGGACAAAGATCTGGCAAGCCAACTTGCGCAAGATGACCTAGGCAGCCGACTACTGAGCATGCCAGGTGTCGTCCCCATTGCTGCCAGCCTGCTAGCAGTGGAAATGGGCGACGGCAAACACTACGCCTGTAGTCTCGATTTCGCCGCCTCTGTCGGCCTAGTGCCCAGGCAGTAAAGCACTGGTGGCCGGGCAAACTTGTTGGGGATCAGCAAGCGAGGAGACAAGAATTTCAGGCGTCTGCGGGTGCAATGCGCAAGGGCCTACATGCAGCGCATCGACGACCAGAAAGGAGCCTTGGCGGACTGGGTTCGAGCGTTATTGACGAGACGCCATTCCAACGTGGTGGCCTGCGCTCTGGCCAACAAGATGGCACGTATCGCTTGGGCGATTGCTGCACACCATACCCAATACGAAGCAGGGCCAGGCGCCTTGAACGCCTGACCCTGCGGTTGTTGCTGTACCACGACTCACCTTTCAGGTTTTGCGATAGCTGAACAACAGATCACGTAAATGGCCTACCGGCCTGGCGAAGATCCTGACACAAAAATCGGCTTTCGAAGCCGAGGGCTTTTTTAGGATCGTCAGGCGCGACTCTCATCATGCCGCGGGGCATGCCCCAATTGGACGCTAGATAGATTTAAGCAAGCCGACCACTTCATCCGTCAATCAGTATTGCAAAAAATGGGGTGACCATACATTTTTGTCGACGAATCAGGAGATCGGCTCTTCACCGCTAAGCGCCGCACGACGAAACTGCCCCGGCGCCCCCCGTGCGCCTGACGAAACCACCGGGAAAAATACGCCTCATCAACATGGCGGCGTCACGCCGGTCAGTAAAGCGCTGACGCCCGAGCAACAAAAAATCCAAGAATTGGAAGCCCGTATCGATCGGGCGGAACGAGAAAAATCCATCTTATAAAACCGCCTCCCCGGCGCGCCGCAGCCCACTGAACTAGAAACACTACGCACTACACTGAACTCTCTCGACAGTGGTCGCTGCCTTTTGGGAGGCTAAGTCACCGTCAAAAAACTTGACTCTGGAGAAGCTGCGGACTCGTTAGTGGTGGCGCTTTAATGACCCCGTTTAGGAATATGATTTTGGGCTGCTGACCTCCATCCTCTGGACTATCGCAGTCATCGCCATGTTCTTCATCGCCATACAGGTCGACCGCAAGCAGAACACCCTGCCGGTATTGGTGGTGCTCTCGGTGCTGGCCGCGGCGGGCTGGGCATTGAGCCCGGCGGTCAGCGGCAACGTAGGGCTGTCCATGGCGGTATTGAGCATCGCGATGTTCGGACTGATGTCTTCGCTGCCCGTGTTCTGGAACTTGCCGACAGCCGCCTACAACGGCACCGCCGCTGCCGCAGTCATCGCTATCGTGACCTCGCTGGGCAACGTACCGGGGTTCTTTTCCCCCTACATCGTCAGCTGGATCAGAGAAACCACGCAAAGCATGGCAGCGGCGATGTACCTCTTCAGCGCCACCGCGGCACTGGCAACAGTACTGCTGCTGATCTATGCCCGGGTCCTAAAGTCGGCCCCTGAACCCACACAGGTCGGCATTCGCTCAAGCCTGTTCACCTTATTTATTCGAGTGCTGCCGTCGCCTCGGCCGCGGTCAGCGCTCGCCCTGAATTTGTCCACGGACGTTTAGCTCATGCGCATGATCAAATCGGTTCACCTGGGAATGTTCGGCACTCTCGGCCTCCTGGCTACGGCACCGGCCGTCGCCGCAGTGGTTGCCGACCAATCCAGCAGCAAGGGTTTCATTGCGGATTCGACCGCGTCGCTGCTGTTGCGCAACTACTATTTCAATCGCGAATTCCGCGATGGCGCCTCCAACAATTTCGGCAGCAGCCGCAGCGGCTACCGGCAGGAATGGGCCCAAGGGTTCTTCGGCACTTACAAGTCAGGCTTCACCGAAGGCACGGTGGGGTTCGGTGTCGATGCACTGGGCAAGTTCGGGCTCAAGCTGGACGGCGGCGGCGGTCATACCGGCACCTGGCTGCTGCCGATCAACGGCGAACGTAAATCCGACAGTAACTACTTCGGCGGCGGCGGCTCAATCAAGGCACGCATCTCCAAGACCCAAATCGCTTACGGTGACGTGATCCCGACCAACCCGGTGTTCTTTTCCGATATCGGTGGTCGTCTGTTTCCGCAGATAGCGCGTGGCTGGCAAATTCTCAGCAGCGACGTGCCCCAAGCTGAACTGGAAGCCGGACGCTTTACCTCTGGCATGGCCGGCTCCCGTACCGCGCACGATATCCTGCGTTCGTCCTATGGCGCCCGCGAGATCTCGATGTTCCAGTACGCCGGCGGTGCCTACAACTTGAGCAAGGCCTGGGATGCGTCGTTCTATGCCGCCGAGGCGCAAGACATGTGGCGCCAGTACTACTTTGGCACCAACTACACCCTCCCGCTGGCCCCCAAACAAAAGCTGCATTTTTCCTTCAATGCCTATCGATCCCTGGACACCGGTGAAGCGCTGGCCGGCAAGATCAAAGGCACCATTGCTTCGTTCGGCATGAGTTACACCTATGCGGCGCATACTTTTAGCGCAGCGATACAGAAGAACGACAGCAACACGCCGTTCGACTATGTAGGCTTTGCCGACGGCAAGTCGAGTATCTCGTCCATGCTGGCGATGCCGATGCTGGTGGATGAATTCCAAGGCCCCAATGAAAAGGTCTGGCAACTGCGCTATGACCTCGACCTCGCTACCTACGGCATCCCTGGCTTGAGCTTCTCGGTACGCTACCAGAGTGGCCGCGGCGACAGTAACGGAGTCGACCCGACCGGCGACTATGCACATCTGTACGGCGGCAAGACCCGACACTGGGAGCGGGATACGGACATCAAGTACGTGGTGCAAAGCGGCCCGGTGAAGAACCTCAATATCCGCCTGCGCCACGCCATGTCCCGAGAAAACTCGGCGCAACCGCTCAAGGATATCGATGAGGTACGGATCATTTTGGAGTATCCGATCAAGCTGTTCTGATAGCCCCAAGCTCACTTCGGTGAGCTCCTCCACAGCCGATCTCCCCGCATGAAAAAACCCCTCGAATCGCAAGATTCAAGGGGTTTGTTGTTACCGCTAACCTTCAGTTGACCGGATAAAGCGGCTCTTCCCCGCGCAACATCGCTGCCACGCTAGCGAACGCCTTGGTGCGCACCTCGGCATAGGACTGCTGCGAATAGTGCGCAGCATGGGGCGAGAGCAGCAGGTTGGCCTGTTTGAGCAGCGGGTTGTCGGCCTGCGGCGGCTCGCTGGCCAAGGTGTCGATACCGGCACCGGCGATGTGCCCGCTGGCCAACGCCGCCGCCAGGGCACGTTCGTCGATCAGGCCGCCGCGCGAGACGTTGATGATGTAAGAGCCGGCGCGCATCTGCCCCAGCGCATCGGCGTCGATCAGGTTGGCGGTGCTGTCGATCAAGGGCACGTGCAGGGACAGCACATCACTGCTGACCAGCAGTTGCTCGAACGAGACCTGCTTGACGCCAGCCTCCTGGAACACCTTGGCCGGCATGTGCGGATCGAACGCCTGCAGCTGGAAGCCCACCGCTTGCGCCTTGCGCGCGAAATCGCGGCCAATGCGACCGAAGCCCACCAGCCCCAGGGTCATATGACTGGGCCGGCGAATGCCGACACCGCCGCCCAGGGCGTCCCAGCGCCCGGCGCGGACCGCCGCATCGTATTGCGGCAAGCGGCGCAGCAGCGCCAGCAGCATGGCGAGCGCATGGGTGCTGACTTCATCGAAGTTGGAGTCCGGCACGTTGGCCACGCGAATGCCTGCCGCGGTGGTGGCTGGCACGTCGATGCTGTCCAGGCCGACGCCGAAACGGCTGATGATCTTGCACTTGGGCATCGCCTGCATGACCTTCTCGGTGAAAGGTTCACGCAAAGCCAGCACCGCATCGGCGTCAGCGCAGGCAGCGATCAGAGCTTCTTCGGTCAGGCAGGTAGCCTCGACGAAGTTGACCGCCAGGCCGTCGAACTGGGCCATTTGCTCGGCCTCGGTCTGCAGCATGCCATCGGTTTTAACGACCTTGAACATCAGCGACTCTCCCCGATCTTGGCCTTGAAGGCATTGACCGTGGCCTGCGCGCCGGCGGCCAGGAACAGGGTGTCGCTGGCGACCACGAAGAAGCTCACGCCCAATCCACCCCAGTCGTTGACGTCGTCGGCCGACATACGAAACATGCCAGTGACCTTACCGGCCTTTGCGCTGGTGGTGACGATGGTGGTGATCGCCTGATTGAGGCGTTCGGCGTTCTCCGGGCCCATAGCGTTCAGCGAGACCGACAGATCGCCGGGGCCGATGAAAATCACATCGATGCCCTCGACCGCGGCGATGGCTTCGATGTTCTGCAAGCCTTCTGCTGTCTCGATCTGGATCGCCAGCAGCAGCTCGGCGTTGGCCTTGCCCAGGTACTCACCGATGTTGCTGCCGTACGCCGCCGCGCGACCAGGCCCCACACCGCGCTCGCCCAATGGCGGGTAGCGGGTGGCCCTGACGGCCGCCATGGCCTGCTCGGCCGTGCCGACACGCGGTACCAGAACCCCCTTGGCGCGGGAATCGAGCACCGAGGCGATCGCCTCCGCGTTTAGACCAGGCACCCGCACAATGGCCGGGATGCGGCTGACATCGGCCGCACGGATCATCTGTTCGGCGGCGCCGCGATCAATAGGTGAATGCTCGGCATCGATGCACAGGAAATCGAAGCCACAGGTCCCGGTCAACTCGACGGCCGAGGCGTTGACGATGCCGCAGAAAGTGCCGATCACCGGCTCCTTGCGCATCACTCTGGATTTGAAAAACGGCATGTGAAACCTCTCGGGCTGCAGGAAATGGCGGCCCCCTTGCCCTAGGTGACGGGGGCAGCAATAAGCCCTGTCAGGATGAACCATGCCGGTATTCGGTACTGTCCGTTTACCTTTGAGTTTCTATCCACTTTGCAGGAAAAAGGCAGGCTAGCCCTGCCGATAGAAATAGGCCTGTTCGGCGGCGAGCAAAAAATCGAACATCGCCTGCTCGGCAAGGCCAGCATGGCGACTGGTCAAAGCAGCAGCGAGCTTTTTCAGTTCCGCTAGGGTATAGCCGTAGCTCGAAACATCCTGGGTGTTGGAGAAACGGACCTGATTGGCGTGGTCGGCAGACAAGGCAATCATGCGCACCAACCGGTCGTTGCCGACACACTGCAACCATGCGCGGCGAAAAGCGGCGTTGGCGCTGAACATGATGTCGCTGTCGAGGTTGACGATGGCGACCTTGGCGATATTGATCGCCAGGCCCAGCTGCTGACTCAAACCCTCAGGGTCAGCGGTGCGCGCGACGATCGCCGCAGCTGCGGGCTCCAGAATGCGGCGTAACTGGAACACTTCGCGAATCTGCCCGGCATCAAGCACCGGCACCCTGAAGCCGCGCGAACTGGTGGCCAGCAGGTCGTCGTTGACCAACCTCAGCAGCGCTTGCCGGACAGGCATACGCGTACAGCCAAATTCGTCGGCGATCGCATAATCGAGCAAGCGATCACCGGGACGCCATTCGCCCATATTAAGGCGACGCCGAATATCGGCGTACACCACCTCGACCATGGTGCCTGTCTTGGCTGCGGCACCGCCATCTTGGGAGCCCCGGAGGCTTGAGGATTCCAAACGCATGCCCACTCGTTCCGCTGAAGGAAAGGCAGTCTAACCGAGGCGCCCGCCAACGGACAACGCCACCCCTCGGGCCGAGAGGGTATTAAGTAAACAAGCGACGAACCGCTCGCACATCGCCAACTGCTCGAGCGACACATATTCATCAGCCTTGTGTGCCTGTTCGATCGAACCCGGGCCACAGACGATGCTGGGGTACCCATCTGCTGGAAAAAAGACGCCTCCGTCCCGTAGGCGACATGCCCAGAGATGTCACTGCCCAGCAATTCGCGCGCCAGCGCTTGCAGCGCCTCGTTGGCATCGGAGTCCAGCGCGGGGATGTTGCCGTCGCATTGAAACTCGATGTCTGCCGAAGGATGACGTGCCTGCATTTTCGGCACTACAACATCTCGCGCGTAACGCTCGACCGACTGAATGAACCGGTCGGGATCGGCACCCGGCAGGTAGCGGTACTCGAAAGAAAAATCGCAGTGCGCAGGAATGATGTTTCGCCCGTTGCCGCCGCTGATCGTATTAGTGGAAATGGTCGAAAACGGTACATCGAAGCTCTCAATGCGCTGCCCCTGCGATGATTCGGCTTCGGCCAGGTCCTGAATATGAGTGATCAGGCGCGACGCATACTCAATGGCGTTGACGCCCTTCGGAGTCAGTGAAGAATGGGCTGCGCAACCGGTGACACGACAGCTGTAGATACGCCCGCCCTTATGTGCCGAGACAACCTCCATGGAGGTCGGCTCCCCCACCACGCATCCGCACGGGCGAATACCGGCCGCATGCATGTGCGCGAGCAATCCTGGAATACCCAGGCAGCCCGCCTCCTCGTCGTGACTCAGGGCGATATGCACCGGCTCACGCAGCGTGCGCCCCTTGAGCGTCGCCGCCTGAGCCAGAACCACGCCGATGAAACCCTTCATGTCACACGCGCCGCGGCCATACAGGCGTCCATCGCGAACCTGCGCCCGGAACGGGTCACTGCTCCAGCGCTGGCCATCCACAGGCACCACGTCGGAGTGCCCGGACAGCACGATGCCGTCCGCCCCCTGACCGAAGGTCGCGATCAAGTTGGCCTTGGAACGGTCATGGTTGAAGTCCCGGCGCACGACGGCGCCCCCCGACTCCAGGAGCCCGGCGGCACAGTCGATCAGTTGCAGATTGGAGTTTCTGCTGACGGTATCAAATCCGATCAAGGTCGATACGTGCTCGACGACTGCCTGGCTTGGTACGAGAGTAGCGGTCATAAAAATCCCGATTTAGGCTGACTTAATTTGAATTCAGTTAACCAGATTATGAAGTCAACCGGTATGTGTCAACTCTCGGATGCGTCGTGCTGAAAGGCAGACAGATATCCGAAAAAATGCACAATAACTGGCTATAAATCGCTGTATTTACGGATAGAAAATCGTTATTTCCATTTTTTCCAGTTTTTTTAATAACGTTCTTGACGCCCGTTTTGGACAATGATCTTATCAAGTCGCAACTGAATTCAGTTAGGCCGCAGAAGCCGACGGCAGTCGCCTTTTTCTGTTCACTGCCGGTAACCCTCAGACCAACTTACGTACATGCTTCAATCGCTTGAGCGCTGGCACCCATTGGCCAGCCCCTTGCGTTTCGAAGGGGATAGACATGAATACGAAAACCCGACCAATAGGCGAAACGATGAACCCTTCAAGGGAAGACGCGCTCTTCCTCAAAGTGGCCTGGCGGCTGCTGCCGGTGTTGTTCATCAGCTACGTTGTCGCCTACATCGACCGTGTCAACGTAGGTTTCGCCAAGCTGCAGATGCTTCAGGACCTGCAGTTTTCCGCCGCTGTGTATGGCCTGGGCTCCGGTATTTTTTTCGTCGGCTTCCTGCTGTTTGAAATCCCCAGCAATCTGATTTTGCACAAGGTAGGTGCCCGGCCATGGCTGACACGGATCATGGTAACCTGGGGCCTGATTTCAGTGGCGACCCTTTGGGTGCAGACACCGATGCAGTTCTATGTCGCACAAAGCTCGGCCTCGCGTGCCGCGTTGGAGAAGCTTCCAAGCTTTACAGTGCGCACAAACAGATTCAAGTCGCCCAGTCGCATCATTTTCTCTTTTCGAGTGAAAGTGCTGGTGAATTTACCGGCTTTTTACGTCGCAATATACCCGTCAGTATGCCCGCCTGACCACGAGACGAGGCCAGGCTCACTATTCGATATTGGCCCGCCTGAAGTAGGCCAAGGAGACCTGTTTTGGCTTTTAAAAAATCAATTTTGTGGACGTCTGTGGCCTTAATGGTCGCTTTCAGTAGTCAGTCTGCCCAGGCTGCTGCGCTCAGCAATCCCCCAAAAGACCAGCCTCAGGGAAAGATTGAACAGGTTTTCGCATTTCACGACGCTATGCCAACGGGCGTCAGCATCAGTGAAAAGGGACGCATTTTTGTCAACTTCCCCCCGTTGGGGCGACAAAATGCCGTTCACTGTCGGGGAATTACGCAACGGCAAGGTGGTGCCTTATCCTGATATTGCGCTGAACCAGGCAGACCCGCAGCATCCGGAAAAGGGTTTCATCAGTGTCCAGAGTATTGTTGCCGATGGCTTGGGGCACCTGTGGATCCTTGATACCGCTGCACCCGAATTCTCCAAGCCGCTCGCGGGTGGCGCCAAGTTGGTGGCCGTTGATCTTCAGACCAACAAGGTCGTCAAGACGTTGGTCTTTCCTGAAAATGTCGTGTTGCCCAGCACCTACGTCAACGACATGCAGTTTGACTTCAGTGCCGGCAAGGAAGGCGTCATTTACATCACCGACTCCTCTCTTAGTGGGCCGGGCGCAATCATTGTCATGGACATTGCCACGGGTAAAGCAGTACGGCGCTTGAGTGGCGCGGCATCCACATCAGCTGATCCAGACTTCGTGCCAAGGGTTGAAGGTCAACTGCTGAGAGTTCGCAATGCCGATGGAAGCAGCAAGCCATTTGCCGTTGCTTCTGACGGTATTGCTCTGTCGGCGGATCGCCAAACTCTGTATTTCTGCCAACTGTCCAGCCGCCACCTGTATTCGGTATCTACAAAGCTCTTGCGCGACCTGAGCGTCACCGAGCAACAGCTCACCGATGCAGTTAAGGATCTGGGCGAAAAAGGGCCATCGGACGGGCTGGAGGCTGACAGCGAAGGTGCTGTCTACGCTGGCGACTATGAAGACAACAGTATTCGCAAGCGCCTGCCCGATGGCAGCTGGCAGACGGTCGTTCACGATCCACGCATACTGTGGCCGGACACACTCTCTGGAGGCGGGATTTCATGGTGGCAAGGATTTACGAGAAAAACCCTATAGCTTGATGCGAGTGAAGATCAACGCAGCACCGGTGCAGACACGCTGAGCGGGGCCAGCCCATGGATATTCAAGCGTTGAACCTGTTTGTCAGATCCATGGAAATGGGAAACATCACCGCTGCTGGGGCGGAGTTGGGGCTGGTGCCTTCGGTAGCCAGTCAAAAACTCGCCAAGCTCGAGAAGTCATTGGGCATGCGGTTGCTGCATCGCACGACAAGGCAGGTGACACTCACAGAGGGCGGTGCGCTTTTCCTGCCCCATGCTTCTCGTATCATAGCCGCTGTGGACGAAGCTTATTTTACGACTGTGAAGAGCCAGGAGACGCCTAAACGCGTATTGCGTATCTCCGCCCCCGGCTCTTTCGCCAGGGTCTGTTTGATGCCTGCGGTGACTCGCTTTCTACGAAGCCATCCCAATCTGAAAATAGACCTGGTGCTTTCGGATGAAGTGCAAAACTTAACGGAGATCGGCATTGATGTGGCCATTCGCATCGCCGCACTGAAGGACTCAACACATGTGGCGCGCAAGCTTGGAAACGACACCCGTATTCCTTGCGCGTCCCCGGCCTACCGTGAACAAAAAGGTGAGCCGGGAGAGCCCGAAGATTTGAGCCGCCACGATTGCATTACATTAGGAGAAGAGAATCGCTGGCACTTCGCCGGTAACGCACGCAATCCATTTTCTATTATTAACGGCTCTTTTAGAGTCAACTGCGGGGAAGCTGCTCGAATAGCGGCTGTAGAAGGGCTGGGGATCGCTTCCATATCGCTATGGAATGCCCGAGCGTCCTTGAAAAGAGGGGATCTGGTCGAAGTCCTTTCCTCTTTTGCTCTCGAACAAAGCCGCGCTGTCTGGGCTATTTATCCCAGCTCCCGGCAAATCTCCTCCAAAGCACGCGCGTTTGTCGATTTCCTCAGCCAAGAATTTGTTGACGGATTCTGAGCGGAAAATGACCACCGAGCAGCTATACCCCAGAATTGACTACTGCTCAAGGTGCGTCATTTAAGTCCCCAGTTATGCGGCAGCAAGTGATCGATCTCTCTCTGTCAGGATCGCAAGAGAATAGGGCTCGATCTTGAGACTGGCCGGGGCGCTCAGGCAAGGATATCAGCAGCCCCTACCAGGTGCTCGCAGAATGTATGGTAGGTATATGCTGCCATCCGTTTGAGGAGGCCAGGGGTTCCGTGAATCCCTCGACCGACGTTAGCGCTCAGCCGCGTTATTGGAATTTCTTGAGCACAGCGCTTTGTGCCACACCTCAGAGGTGAGAAGCTGTGCGCTGACCTCCCAAAAAGTCGCTCATACATGCTGTTTTCTAATGGACACCCGTCCGCGCTTTTGCACGACGGCCAGGATTATGATTTTACTCACCTCCATCCGACCAGCATCGTCTTTAACCTCTTGGCAGGCGTGCAGATTGTAAGCGTCCGGGGAAGTCATCTACCCATCCCTGCGATGGCTGAATGTGTACGGCAACGTCTTTCAGCAGGCTTTTGAGAAGGTATTCAGCCCTCCCTAGCCCGCAAAAGCTATATTCGCTAGCTCTTAAATCACTGTCGATTTCTCGGTGGAGACGTCGGTGTAGTCAGCTTACGATAGCGCGCTCTGCATCTGTCTTTTCTCACCGGGGTACCACTGAATGACGCCACTAAGTGCGGTTTTTCGCAACCTTCACCAAGATAATTTGTTGGTACTCGCCAACGTGAGCGATGCTGGCAGCGCACGTATTGTCGAGAGCGTAGGGAGTAAGGCTGTCGCGACCAGCAGCGCCGCCGTTGCTTGGGCACATGGATACCAAGATGGCAATCAACTTCCCCTAAAATTGCTGACTACTACAGTTGAGTCAATGGTTCGAGTGCTTACAGTCCCCCTCACGGTCGATGTCGAAGGGGGCTATTCCGATGACCTTGAGTCGGTTGCTAAAGTTATTGACTGCGTAGTTAGCACTGGAGCCGTAGGCATAAACATTGAGGACGGAACAGGCAGCACCGATCTGATTTTGCGAAAAATCGAAATGGCAAAGAAGGTAGCAAACAAGCATGGAATCGACCTGTTCGTGAACGTACGAACTGACGTTTATCTGCGATGTTTAGTAGAACCAGCGCGACAATTGGCAGAGACCCTCTTCCGTGCATCGCTGTTCGAGCAAGCAGGTGCAGACGGCATTTTTGCAGCTGGAATGGTTGAGGAAAACGACATTGCTACACTGTGCGAGGCAACGCGGCTACCCGTCAACCTGCTTGCCTGGAACGGCCAGCCCAGTATGGATCAATTGAAGAGTCTAGGCGTCAACCGGCTAAGCGCCGGATCCAGCATCGCTGAGTTCTTATACGGTGCCAACAAGGCGATAGCAACGAGCTTCTTGCGAACGGGGAAGCTTTTCGAGTATCCATTGGACGCATATACCTACAGCGACCTGAATAGCCTTATGGCAGCAAAAAAAACCACCTAGGCGAAAAGTAACCTTCGCTCTATCAATCTGTGATTCGCATGAAAATCGCCGCTGTTTCCCGCACCTCGAAAGCGATTTTCACTCCCATTCGAGGACGAGGCTACGGTCTATGAGATCTTACAATCACGCTCTTCCGCCCAGAAGCGAGATGGTGAATGCGATGCTATGCAGCGACACCGCCTATGAGGGCGTTTTTTTCACTGCTGTCAAAACTACAGGTATTTTTTGCCGCCCTACATGTAGTGCACGTAAGCCAAAGCCCGAAAATGTAGAGTTTTTTTCGCAGGCCGACGAAGCGATGGCAGCAGGTTATAGGCCTTGCTTACGATGCAAGCCATTGGATCTCGCGGCTTCCGCGCCAGATTGGGTCAAGGGGCTGCTAGCTTCTATATCTGCATCACCTAACGCTCGCTGGAGTGATGCTGAACTAACTACGCGTGGTATCGATCCACTACGCTTACGCAGGTGGTTTAAACAAAATTTTGGCATGACTTTTCATGCATGGATGCGTTCTAGAAGGCTCGGTGTCGCCCTAGGCCGGATCTCTTCGGGCGAAACGCTGGATAACACAGCATTTGACTTAGGGTACGAGTCATTGAGTGGCTTTAGAGATGCTTTCAAAAAAACATTTCAAATTCCCCCTGGTAAGGCAGCTGAAACGCCGCTCCTGCTTTATCGCCATCTGACTACACCGTTGGGCCCAATGATTGCCATGGCAGAGGAACGAGGTTTGGTACTCCTCGAGTTTCTTGACCGCCCGGCCCTAACCGCTGAATTAAACGAATTGCGTGGGCGGCATGGGTATTCAATCGCGCCTGGCGAGCATCTCTTCATCAAGCAGATCGAAGTTCAACTAAAACTTTATTTTGATGGAAAGCTAAAAAGGTTTTCAGTACCGCTCCATATGCCAGGCAGCTCTTTTGACAGGCTTGTGTGGGCAGAGCTTCTAAAAATCGACTATGGAACCATTTCAACCTACGGTGCCATCGCTAGGGGCATTGGTAAGCCAGGTGCAAGCCAAGCAGTGGGCAATGCAAATGGACACAATCGCTTATCTATTGTTGTCCCCTGTCACCGTGTCATAGCGACAAATGGTTCACTCGCCGGATATGGCGGAGGACAGCCCCGGAAAGAGTTTTTACTGCGTTTGGAGAAGACTGCTTTGCAAATGACTCAACAGAACGAATTTCTGTTGAATTAGTTGCTAATAAAAATATACGCAGACACAACGACTCTCAGCGCGTCCTTTTTAAAGATCCGTGGGCACTTATTGGCTAGTTGAACCAACGATATGCGTCCGCGCATCACGCCTTGCGTAATTCCACTGGCTGCCACTTATGCGGCAACAACTGATCAATCTCACTCGCCCGCTGCGTCGGTAGGCGCGTCAGAACATCCTTTAAATAGGCGTATTGGTCATGACCATTCAGCCGTGCTGACTGGATCAGGCTCATAATCGCCGCAGCTCGTTTGCCGCTGCGCAACGACCCTGCAAAGAGCCAGTTCTTGCGTCCAAGCGCCCAAGGCCGGATCTGGTTCTCTGCCCAGTTGTTGTCTATGGGTACGGCCCCGTCATCAAGGTAGCGCGACAGCGCTGCCCAGCGTTTCAGGCTGTAATCGAGTGCTCTGCTGATGGCTGAGCCTTCGGGCACGAGGTCACGCTGGGCGATCATCCAGGCGTGCAGCATGTTCATCACAGGTACAGCTTTTTCTTGCCGTATTCTGCGCCTTAAATCCGGCTCCAGGTCGCGGACTTCACTTTCAATTTCGTACAGCAACTGGATATAGCGCAGGGCTTGCTCGGCGAGCGTGCTTTTATTCGTAGCGTGCAGTTCGAAGAACTTGCGCCGTGCATGAGCCATGCAGCCGATCTCGGTCACGCCGAGTTCAAAGCTGGCCTTGTAGCCGCCAAAATCGTCGCAGACCAGCTTGCCCCTCCAGTCTTGCAGGAAGTTGCGAGCATGCTCTCCGGCGCGGCTGGGGCTGAAGTCGTAAACCACCGCTGCCACATCTGAGAACTGGGTGGTGGCATAGGCCCAAACATAGGAACGGTGGGTTTTCTTCGTTCCCGGCATGAGCATCTGCACCGGTGTTTCATCGGCATGAATAACCTGCTGCCCGAGTACCACGTCGCGCAGCGCATCAACCAGCGGCTGCAACTGAACCCCGGTCACGCCAACCCATTGAGCCAAGGTTGAGCGTGGAATCGCCAGGCCCGCTCGACCAAAGATCGATTCTTGACGGTAAAGCGTAAGCGTCCAGCCCAGCCTCCTTGCAAACAGCCGCTCATCGCAACGGCAACAACTCATCAATCCTGCTGTTGGGCCATGTCGGGAGCTTTTCCAACGTATCGCGCAGCCATGCCGACGGGGCAAGCCCATTAAGTTTCGCCGTCGCCAGCAAGCTCTGGATCGCAGCTGCGCGGCATCCCGCTCGCTCAGAGCCAGTAAACAACCAGTTCTTCTTACCCACCGCTATAGGCCTGATCACATTTTCAACTGCGTTGTTATCGATAGGTAAATCACCGCTGCGGGCATAGCGTGACAACGCCACCCAGCGCTTGAGGCTGTAGTCCATCGCCTTGGCCAAGCTGCTGCCGTTCGCTACCCCTTGGCGGGTCGATAGCATCCACTCATGCATGTCTTGCAGCTTGGCCAGCGCCTCGCTGGTGCGCAGATGTTTGCGTGCATCACAGGTCAACATTTTTCCCCGTGATTCGATTTCGTACAATTGAGCGATCCGTAGTAAAGCCTCGGCAGCCACCGCGCTTTGATTGGCCGCATGCAATTCAAAAAACTTGCGCCGTGCATGTGCCATACAACCCACTTCGGTAACGCCCTGAGTAAATAGCGCTTTGTAGCCCGCATAATCGTCAACGACCAAATGACCTTTCCAGTCATCCAGAAAAGCGCGTGCATGCGCACCGCTGCGCCCGGTCTGGTAATCAAATACGGTAATCCCCGGCCCGGGATCCAGGTCGTTACTGCGATAAACCCACAAATAGGCTCGCTTGGTTTTGCCTTTGCCAGGGTCAAGTTGCTGTACCGGTGTTTCGTCAGCATGCAGGATCAGGCGTTGGCGCAACAACTCGGCCAATCGATCCGCCAGCGGTTGCAGCGCAAATCCATAGCGGCCAACCCAGTCGGCCAAGGTTGATCGTGCCAGTGTGACGCCCGCACGCTGGGCGATCTGTTCAAGGCGATACAACGGGAGATGATCGAGGTACTTGCTGATCAACACCCAGGTAATCAGTCCCGGAGCCGCCAGGCCGCCGTCGATGATGGCGGGAGGCACTTGTGCTGAAACAATACGTTCGCAGGGTCGGCAGGCGTATTTGCTACGGATATGGCGATGCACGAAGAACTTGGCAGGCTCGACATCCAGTTGCTCGGTGATGTCTTCGCCCACTTTTACCCATTCACCACCGCATTCAGGGCAACGGCAGGCCTCGGGCTTGTGGCGATGTTCAATACGTGGCAGATGTTCCGGCAGTGGTTGACGGCCGGCGCGAGAGCGCTGCGCTCGCTGTTGAGGCACGAGTGCCTCGACTTCTACTTCAATGGCGGCGCAGTCGGCATCGGCGGTTTCTTGAAATAAGTCTCGCTGCTCGGGCGACAACGCCTCGTTTCTGACGCCGAACCGAATACGCTTGTAATGAGCAAGTTCGAGGGTCAATGCCTGGATTTTCAACGCGTCATGTTGAGCCTGGGCACGTAGCTTATCGACATCGACCTGCTGTGAAAGCGCGGCCATGATCCTCTCCCGCAGGGCGGGATCAAGATTGAGGGCGGCGATTTCATCGGCGACTGGCATCCGTGGATTTTACTGAAAAAATCCACACTATCGTTATCTGCGAACGATATGAAAGAGTATTTCTCTACACTCTCCAGTCACTCATCGGACGAGCTTCCAATCGTTGCCAGTCAACGCCAGTGATCAGCCACTGCCATTGCGCCTGGGTCAATGTGAAGACTGTTTCGCCAGGGACAGGCCATACAAAAGTGCCTTCATGCAGACGGCGCTGGCTAAGCCAGACACCGGTGCCGTCCCATTGAAGAAGCTTGAGGCGGTTGCCTCGGCGATTACGAAAAGCATAAGCGGTGCCGTCGCACGGCGATCTTCCCAGCGCGTGTTGGACGCGCGACGAAAGACCATCGATGCCAAGGCGCATGTCCATCGGTTCAAGAATCAGCCAGACCTGTGCAGGCAATAGCATCAGCGCATCTCCTGGAGCAGATGGGCCAGCCACGCCGGATCTATCGTGCACGGCAATATCAGCTCCCAGCCGCTTGGATGTCTTAGCTTCAGCTCGCTTGCCGTGGCAACTTCACGTACGGCGATGGGCACTATCGTCAGGGTCTCGTTTTCCAGCTCGCGACTTCGAAACCAATAGCCAAATGATTTGGTGTTGATCTTGTGCCGCTCGCAGTAGGCAACTTGGGTCATGCCGCTGTTGCGCCATGCCTGGACATGTTCGGCCCAGAATGCGCGCCGTGCGGTGAGTCCGGCGGGTGGTTTCATGTGTGCTCCTTCGTGGAAGGGCACAGCGTGGCGAGAGGCGGAGGGGAATCATAGGTGGCTGGGCTGGACGCTTACCGTGTTTTCGAGGTGTTGAGCGATAGACCGAACTTGGCCAACCGTTCCTGCAACTGCACCAGAAACTGCTGAGCCTGCACTTTCGTCCTGAACCCCACCACACTGTCATCCGCGTAGCGTACGACAATCACATCGCCACGGGCGTGGTGCTCGCGCCCCTGCCTTGCCCATAGATCCAGCACGTAGCGAAGATAGATATTCGCCAGCAGCGGCGATATCACTGCGCCTTGGGGCGTACCCTTGGTCGCAGCCACTCTACGGCCATCCTCCATAACACCCGCTTGAAGCCATTTGCAGATAAGCCCGAGCAAGCGCCGGTCTGCAATCCGATGCCCTAGAAACATCAGCATCCATTCATGGTCGATCTCATCAAAGAACGACGTGATATCCGCATCAAGTATCCAGTTCACCCTTTGGCTTTTCAGCGCGACCGTTAACGCATCCAGCGCATCGTGCTGACTGCGGCCCGGTCGAAATCCATACGAGAATCCAAGAAAGTCTTCCTCATAGATCGCATTCAAAACGGTGACAACCGCCTGCTGTACGATCTTGTCCTCCAAAGAAGCAATACCCAACGGGCGTTGCCTGCCATCGGCTTTGGGAATGTAGACCCGCCGCGATGGCGTTGCCCGGAAGGCGCCTTTGTGAAGTCTTTCATGCAACTCGGTCACACGCTGGAGAAGACCTTCCTCATAGTCTCGCCACGACATGCCGTCCACGCCCACCGCAGCATCGCGGCGCAGCGCATAAAAGCTCTGCGCCAATAACTGTGGTGTGATGTGGTGCAGCAATGCCGTGAACTGCATGCCCTTGTTCCTGCGGGCTGCTTCACGTACACCTTCAAGTCCCATCGACGCGCAACTGATCCGGCTCTGTGTCCGGGGCACGGGAGGCCTGTCGGTGTTTCCCTTGGCTACGTCCCTTCCCTCCACCATCTCCGCAGGGCCAGGCCCTTTGTTCGACGGCTTCTCAGGGACTACGGACGTATCCGACTTCTCAGCAGCGTAGGCAGCAGGGTTACGGCTTTTGGCCTTTCCTGCTCCGCCCGGTGCTTGCGCACCGGGCACCGCTGAGATCTCCCAGTTTCTGTGCAAAGGACTTCCCGACGAGCACACGGTCTCCGACCGCGCGGGATCAGAGCATGACTGGCGTATAGCGCCATACTCCGTATTGCCTTCTGCTTCGCTTAACAGCATCGGCATCCCGAATTCCTGATTACGCGGCTCAATGGCTGGCCCATCGGTTTCCCCTGTCAACGCTTCACCCTGCACCTCGCGGTGCAACGTGCATGACTCGGGGTCTGGTTGATTCGCCATTTCTTATCAGTATCGAACTTTCATCGACTATCCTCTGCCAGTTTTAACTGGCGCTCTAAGCGTCCAGCCAAGTCACCTACCGAACTCCGGCATTAAGGACGATGGTGTCCGCGTATTAAGCAGACGCAATTACCCTTAATATTAGGATCGCCATGCGTGGACGTAAGTCCTACACAAAATCCTTTAAGGAGCCGCTGCAAAAATAGCCAACAGCCCGTAGCCTTGGCACACTGAGCACCTTCAACCACCCCCCTCTCCGTGAGCCTGTTACGCGCGTGCAGAAGACCTTCTCCGAACTCGAATACACCGGCAAGAAAAAGCAGACTCGTCGCGACCGCTTCTTGGCTGACCTTGAACAGCTGGTGCCCTGGGCACAACTTGAGGCGCAAGTGGCTCCATTCTATAGCGACACCACAGGCAAGCGCGGGCGCCCGGCGATCGGGTTGTCGCGCATGCTGCGCATGTATGTCGTGCAGCAGTGTTTTGGTTTCTCCGATGAAGGTACCGAAGATGCCGTCTACGACAGCCAGGCCATTCGTGGTTTTATCGGCATCGACCTGGGCCGTGAGTCGGCACCGGATGCCACCACCCTACTGCGATTTCGTCGCTTGCTGGAAACCCATCAGCTGACACGAGTGCTGTTTGAAACGATTAACCAGCATCTGGCCAGCCGAGGTCTGCTGCTCAAGGAAGGCACTATCGTCGACGCTACCCTGATCGCCGCGCCGCCCTCGGTCAAGAATCGAGAAGGCAAGCGTGATCCCGAGATGCATCAGGCTAAAAAAGGTAATCAGTGGCACTTTGGGATGAAGGCCCACATTGGTGTCGACGCCACGTCGGGGCTGGTGCACAGCGTAATAGGTACGGCTGCTAACGTGGCGGATGTCACCCAGGTTGATCAGTTGCTGCACGGTGACGAAACCTATGTTTCGGGTGACGCTGGATACACCGGTGCGGCCAAGCGACCGGAGCATGCTGAACGGGACGTTATCTGGTCGATTGCAGCACGGCCAAGCAGTTACAAGCAGCACGGCGAAGGCAGCGTGCTCTATCGGGTCAAGCGCAAAATTGAATATGCCAAGGCGCAACTGCGTGCCAAGGTCGAGCACCCCTTCCAGGTAATCAAGGTGCGCTTCAATCATCGCAAGGTTCGCTACCGTGGGCTGGAAAAGAATACGGCGCAGTTGTTCAGTTTGTTTGGGTTGGCCAATCTGATGCTGGCCAAGCGGTATTTGCAACGGGCGGCGGGATAAATCCGTCTGAAAGACGGGACTGGCCCGTAGATCAGCAAAATGAGGGGAGAAACCTGCCCCGGAAACGTAAAACAAGGTTGGCAGGTTGAAAAAAACGACTTGGAAACGGGGGCGGTGCGAACGGGGTTAATTGTTCAGCGTCTCCTTAAAGCCCAAGTGGTTCGCGAATGCAAACAGCCTGGTATTTCCTTGGCGGCCATCGCGATGGGCCATGGTATCAACGCTAATGTCGTAAGCCGCTGGTTACCGCTTTTTCGTGATCAGCAGGCAGTCGTGTTGCCAGCGCTTGTTCCCGTCAACGTCACGCCGGTCAATCCCAAGTGCGTTTCACACAGCCTGGGTCCAAAGCGGACTATAGCGGACTATAGCGTCATACAGTGCTATCCCATTGGGCTGAACGACGATGCCGCCGAGCAATACCGCCGGTGCGCAGCGTCCCCATGCCCCACCGCGCGGCACTCATCCTTGAACCACGGCTTGGCCCCCTTGCGGTACTCGATCAAGCCTCTGCGGTAGTTCGCGCACACGCTGTCGCGATCGGCCGCGTATTTTGCCATATACGCGGCCGACACCATCCCGCGGCCAGGCTCGGTTTGTTCCCGAGGTCGCGGCACCTCCCCAAAGCGGCAGCGCAGCACCGCTTCGTCGACCACTGTGCCGCCGGCCATGCAATCGGCGAGCGGCCGAGACTGCTCCCGCGCCCTAGGCACAGCAGGGGTGGCAGTCGCTGCCGGCAACGCCGGCACCGGCGCCGTAGCCGACGCCTCGGCCGGGTAGGTGGCGGCTGCAGGGACGCCCGCGCCGATCGGCGCCGGCCTTAAAAATACCCCGTACCGAGTGCCAGTTCAGCCATAGCGCCACGAGCGGTACCAGCAGCCAGATCCACAGCAAAGGATGACCACGTCGGACGCGCTGCGGCGGCGCGATCGAGTCCAGCGCCGTGATCAATGACTCCTGATAGTCCTGCGCCGTTTTCCCATGGTAATCTCGTAAAGCCATGCATTCACCTGTCCCTCTCGGCGCATGGCCGGTCCGACATCATTGGAGGAGTTTCCAGCCATGGCCCTGAGGCAGGGCCGCCGTCGGCCATGCGTGAGCTTGTGCACTTAAAATCGCACCTGGGCGTCACTGATCTGGTTAACCACTCCAACAATTTTTTAGATTAGCCGACATAAGCTATGCAATTCTCGAATCATTTTTGAATTAACGAACGGCGCTGGAGGCAACCCATGAAATTATCCGATTATGTTCGACTACTTGCTCTGGCGGCTATCTGGGGTGCCAGTTTCCTCTTCATGCGCATCTCGGCTCCTGTTTTAGGTGCACTGCCGACCGCATTTTTTCGCGTGTTGTTCGGCGCTATCGGCTTGGCCATCATTCTTGCCATGTTAAAAACCAAAGTCGACTTCAAAGGCAAGCTGCAGCAGATCATAGTGTTGGGCGTTATCAATTCGGGCATCCCATTTTTGATGTATAGCATGGCGGCACTGCTCTTACCTGCCGGCTATTCAGCAATTTTCAATGCGACTACACCGATGATGGGGGTCTTGATCGGTTGGATGTGTTTCAGCGATTCGTTGACACTGAAAAAGGGTGTAGGCGTGTTGATCGGGCTTATAGGCATTACGTTGCTAACCAGCACCGGCCCCGTCACACTTTCAATGACCGTGGTCATGGGCGCGTTGGCGTGTTTGGTCGCCACCAGTTGCTACGGTGCAGCAGGATTTCTGACTAAACGATGGGTAGCTGACAAGGGTGGGCTGGACGCGAAACTCGTAGCTTTTGGCAGTCAGATCGGCGCGACGCTGTTTCTCGTACCGTTTTTCGGAATATCAACCGCAATAAATCCACCGGCTACCTGGGGTAACTCAGAGGTATGGATAGCACTGAGTGCGCTTGGTTTCATCTGCACTGCATGTGCGTACATTCTGTACTTCCGCTTGATCGCGGATATTGGACCAGTGCGTTCGCTGACCGTGACCTTCCTTATCCCTCCCTTTGGCGTGCTGTGGGGTGTGATGTTCCTTGGTGAACGTCTTTCGGTCGCGCATTTGTACGGAGGCGGGCTTATCTGTTTAGCTGTATGGTTCGTTCTCAGCAAGAGTACGCCGAAGCAAGAACCCTCACCAGCTTCGGATTGATCCAACAACTTAAGGATTCTCCGAACAAGTCCCGGTTATGCGAAAATCGCCTGGCCACCTGATCCGGGCCTCCCATGAGCCAGATGAGCTTTTCCGACTTCGAGTACGCCGGCAAGCGCAAGCAAACCCGCCGCGAACGCTTCCTTGCCGAGATGGATCAGGTCGTGCCCTGGGCAGGTCTGCTCGGCCTGATCGAGCCGTTCTACCCCAGAAAACCTTACCCACTGGAAACCATGCTGCGCATTCACCTGCTGCAGAACTGGTTCTCCCTCAGCGATCCGGCCATGGAAGAAGCGCTCTACGAAATCACGCCCATGCGTCAGTTCGCGCATCTGACACTGAGCGCGCCGATCCCTGAAGACACCACGATCATGAACTTCCGGCACTTGCTGGAGAAGCATCAATTGGCGCCTGCCATCCTCGCGGTCATCAACGGTTATTTGCAGGAAAAAGGCCTGTCACTGCGCCAGGGCACCATCGTCGATGCCACTATTATTCATGCCCCAAGCTCGACCAAGAACAAAGACGGCGAGCGTGATCCGGAGATGCATCAGACCAAGAAGGGTAACCAGTATTTCTTCGGTATGAAGGCCCACATCGGCGCTGACGTTGAGTCTGGACTGGTTCATCACGTCCATGGCACCGCTGCCAATGTGGCCGATGTCACCCAAGTCGCTGAACTGCTCCACGGGGACGAAAATGCCGTCTATGCGGACGCAGGTTACACCGGTGTCGAGAAGCGTGAAGAGCACGAAAGTCGTGACGTGATCTGGCAAATCGCGGCTCGGCGCAGCACGTATTCCAAGCTGAACAACCGCAGCCTGTTGTACAAAGCCAAGCGCAAGATCGAGTACTGCAAAGCGCAGACACGCGCCAAGGTCGAGCATCCGTTTCGGGTCATCAAGCGCCAGTTTGGTTACGTGAAAGTACGCTTTCGTGGGCTGATGAAAAACACGGCCCAACTGACCACGCTGTTCGCCCTGTCGAACCTGTGGATGGCTCGAAAACGACTGATGGGTTTGGGTGAGTTGCGCGCTTAACACGGAAAACCGAGCGGATAACGCTCTGCCGCACACTGCGTTAGGCCGTTTTCAGGGAATAGCGCTGATTGCCTGGTGAATTACGGCCTGCCATCGCTGCGCGGCAAGTTGATCGGAGCATCCTTAACTGCCTTCAGCGATTTCTCATCTGATTGGCTGGTGCCACTTAAGTGAATACCTTATTTTGGTCTCGCGGCGTCTGGTAGATGACTTGGCCAGACGGATACAATCTTGGCAGGTAGAGGTCAAAGGTTGACATCGATCTGTTCGGGAGCTCAACAAATGGAGCAACAGCACCGTGCAGAGCGTTATCAAACTCAACGTCAATGTGTCAGGGGCCGAGCTCAACCGCAAGAACTTCGCCACTCAAGTCGCCTACATCCTTGTCGAGACCGGGTTTGATGCGCGCGCTCTGCAGATCGAGATTACCGAGTCGGTATTCCTGCCTGAGCCGGAGATTGTCGCCCAGACCTTGGAAGAACTTCGCGCCCAGGGTATTCGCATCGCTCTGGACGACTTCAGTACCGGCTATAGCTCTTTGGGCTACATCGATCGCTACCCTATCGATGTCATCAAGATTGATCGCTCATTTATCTCACGCATGATGAGCCATGAACGCAGCATCGCCATCGTCAAGAGCATTCTGTCTCTGGGTTAGGCATTGAATCTGGCGATCGTGGCCGAGGGCATAGAGACGCAAAGCCAGCTGCTACAGCTCAAAGCACTCGGTTGTCCCTATGCTCAGGGCTTCCTGCTCAGCCTGCCGCTCCGGGCCAAGGATGTGAAGATGCAGCTTGAAAACAAGCCATAACGGACGCATTCCCACTCCCATGTATGATTGGAGTCTGCAGCACATTATGCGTTCTGCAACACCGGTATCAATACACTGCCAACACGCAGCAGGGCTGTCACCTGCGTTTCACTCAAGGGCTGGCTGAGTAGGTAGCCCTGCCCTTGCTGACAGCCATTACGTTGAAAAAAAGCCAATTACTGGGAGTCCTCGATCCCTTCGGCCACTACGCAGTGCCGGAGGCTCTTACCCGTGGCGAGTATGGCAGCGACTACCGCAGAATTATCTGCTCGCGAATTCACATGCCGGATAAACGACTGGTCGATCTTCAAAACATCGAATGGCAGCTGAGTCAGGTAAGCCAGGCTGGAGTAACCGGTCCCGAAATCGTCCAGTGCCAAACTCAGACCCGCCGCTTTCAGGCGCAACAACACCTGCTGATTCTGTGGCAGATCGGTCATCAGCACACTTTCGGTCAACTCAAGCTGTAGGGCCTGCGGTGAGATACCCTGCTCTTCGATAATCGCCAGTATCGTGTCCACATAGCGGCTCTGCCTCAGCTCGGTGGCCGATACATTAATAGCGATACACACAGCATCCAGACCTTGCTCACTCCATCGCTTGATTTGCTGACACGCCGCGCGCACGACCCACTCACCCATCGGAATGATTAACTGGCTGTCTTCGGCGATATCGATAAACCGGGATGGAGCAATCATGCCTTCGCGTGGATGAAACCATCGTATCAGGGCTTCGACACCGGCAATTCGGCCAGTGCTCAAATCCACCTTCGGCTGGTAATGCAAAATGAACTGTCCCAGAGTGATGGCGCTGCGCAGATCCGCTTCGATGAGTTGGCGTTCCACAACCTTGGCATTCATGGCAGGCATGAAAAACTGATAACGATTGCGGCCCTTCATTTTGGCATCGTAAAGTGCGGTATCGGCGTGTTTGATCAGGTCTTCGACGTTGGTGGCATCTGAGGGGAAGAAGCTGATACCGATACTCGCAGAGATATAAAGCATGCTGTCGTTCAGCCGATGTCCCGCACTGATGGCCTCCAGGATCTTCTTGGCAACAGGTTCAACATCATCATCGACCTGCAAGGCGGGCAGCAGCACCACGAACTCGTCCCCTCCTTGACGACTTACGGTATCTGAGGCGCGGACACTTCCGGTCAAGGCGCCGGCCACGGAGACTAACAGCTGGCCGCCTAGGGCATGACCGAGAGAATCGTTGATATGTTTGAAATTATCCAGGTCAATGTACATCACCGCCAAGCGCTGGTGATCGCGCCGTGCGGCGCGTACCGCCTGCTCCAGCCGATCTTGGAACAATACCCGATTGGGCAGCTGGGTGAGATAGTCGTGTTCGGCTAGGTAGGTCATTTTGACTGGACTTGCCCCTACCAGACCGGACACCAACTCCCCGTTAAATTGATGCTGCTGCCAAACGCCTAAATTCTCGCGGCGACCGATATTTCAAAGCGCTGTGCGGATGCTGCTCGTTGTAATGCTCGAAGGCAATCGTCAGATTGCGCAGCGCTGTTTCTCGATCCGGCTTGGGCATGTGCGCCACGTAATCTCGCTTGATCGTCTTCCCGAAGCTCTCTGCCATGCCAGCCCCGTATGCCCGGCCACCTGCGCACCGAGCCACTGCCCGGCCTGCGTGGTCAACAGCGCAGTGCCCAAGCTGATCCCGACACCGAATACAATCACCGTACCCCAAGGAATACGAGATTGTACGTCTTTCCAGGTCATCACGCCGAAACGCGGCAATAATAGAATTACCAATCCGGCATAGGTGGTTGACGTGGTGTCAAACGCATGCAACCTGCCTTCGGTTGCCCACGCCAGTAAAAGCAGCAGCGATACTATCCCCAAGCGCTTCTGCGGACCAGTCATAGGGCCGAGTTCGGCCAGGCTTTGGCTCACCGCTGCCAATCGACCCGGCACGCTGTCGCTTTCAGGGGGGAGCACTTTCAGCACCACCACGATCAGCACTAACGACATGATCACCGCCCAGGGCGCCCCTGCGATCAACCAATCGATCCAGGACACTCTCTGGCCCAGCATCTTGTCCATGAAGCCCACAGTCAGCAGGTTCTGTGCAGCAGTCGTCTGAATACCCACGTTCCAGATACTGGTGCCTTGTGCAACGATGATCATCAGACCCGCTGCGATATTGGAGCGCTTGGCCACGCCGAAGGCGGCGATCACGCCCATCATGATCGGCACCACGCAGGCACTACGAGCTGTAGCGCTGGGCACTACCAGGCTCAGCAGCACAATCACGAGCATCGCCCCGAACAGAATCCGCCTTGTGCTGGCCCCAACCTTCGTCAAGGTCACCAGCGCTATACGACGGTCCAGGCCCGTATGGGTCATCGCGGCGGCGATGAATAATGCCCCAACCACCAAAGCAAGCGCTGGATTGGAAAAGCCGCCAAGGGCCATTGATACGCCGGCCGATGAACCATAGGTGTAGGACGGATCTTGCAAGGTCGGTGCCGTGCCGATCAATATCGCCATCAACGAAGTGATCATAATGGCGCTGGCCTCGTAAGAAACCGCCTCGGTCACCCACACCGTAACCGCAAACACCAGGATGGCCAGCATTCGATGTCCGGCTACCGGCAACGCCGCAGGTAATGGCAACAACAGCACGATCACCATGGCCAGAACGGCGACGATCAATCCTGGCGGAAAGCGTAAAGGCTGCGGCGGGGTAACCGGTGACGCACCTTCATTCATAGCGTTCTCGCATAAGCTCTAAAATGAAATTAAATGACTCTGAACAGAGTCACGCATCGGTGAAAGTCTGCCCGCGTGCCTGGCCTTTGGCCAAAGGCGGTGGGGACTGTGGCTGCATAAAGTCGGCGGTCCAGTGCCAGTTGCGGATCTCGGGCATGTCTTCGAAATGCTCTCGGATATAAGTGTGATGGCGACGCAACTGGTCTTCAAAATAACTCATTGCATCCAGGCTGCTGGAGCGCAACCGGGGGACGTGCGACAACGCATCGATTGCGAGCCGATAACGGCTCATATTGTTCAGCACGACCATGTCGAACGGCGTTGTTGTGGTCCCGCGATCCGAGAACCCACGTACATGAAAGCGTGCTTCGTTCGCGCGCCCATGCACCATGGAATGGATCACCCAAGTAGAACCATGGAAGGCAAACATCACCGGCACCTCCCGGGTGAACAGCGCTTCGAATGAGACATGGTCCATACCGTGAGGACGGTCGTTAGGACTGGCCAGGATGCTCAAATCCACCACATTCACCAGGCGAACACGAATACCGGGTACATGCTTCTGCAATAGCCACGAGGTCGCTACCGCTTCTGTTGTTGGCACATCTCCGGCGCAGGCCAGGACGATATCCGGCTCCGCCCCACCGTCATTGGTAGCGAAATCCCAAATCGATGCGCCCTGCGAGCAGTGCTTCAGGGCCTGATCGAAATTAAGCCACTGGAAATCCGGCTGCTTGCCGCAGGTGACGACATTCACGTAATTGCGACTGCGCAAACAATGGTCGAAGACATTGACCAGACAGTTGGAATCAGGTGGGTAATAGACGCGCACGACGTCGGAGCGGCGCTGCAGGACGTTGTCGACGAAACCGGTGGATTGATGGCTGAACCCGTTGTGATCGTTGCGCCATGCATGGCTGGTCAGCAGGATGTTGAGTGAGGCCAGCGGCCGCCGCCAGGCGAAATCGCGGCATTGCTGCAACCATTTGGCATGTTGCGTCACCATGGAATCGACCACTTGCGCAAAGGCTTCATAGGTCGACCACATGCCGTGGCGGCCGGTCAGCAAATAGCCTTCCAACCAACCTTCGCACAGATGCTCGCTGAGTACCTCCATGACTCGGCCGTCGCGCGCCAAGTGGTCATCGATGCCCAGCAACGGACCCGCAGCGGTTCGATCAGTTGCCTCGAAGACCGCGTTCAAGCGGTTCGAGTTGGTCTCGTCCGGGCCGAATATCCGGAAATTATGCGGGTTGGTACGAATGACATCGCGCAAATACTCGCCCAGCTTGCGAGGCGCCTCGGCGATCACTTGGCCAGGCCCCGGGACGTGCAGGCCGTAGTCGGCGAAGTTGGGTAAATCCAGCGCCGTGAGCAGTCGACCGCCATTGACGTATGGAACCGCGCCCAGGCGTAACGGCGCGGGAGGCGTCAGCGCCTGCAGGTCAGCGACCAGGGAGCCCTTATCATCAAACAGGGTTTGTGGCTGGTAGCTGCGCATCCACGCCTCCAACTGCGCCAGATGGTCAGGATTCTGCACGACATTGGCCAAAGGCACCTGATGCGCGCGGAACGTGCCTTCCACCGGCAGGCCATCAACGACTTTCGGGCCTGTCCAGCCTTTGGGGCTGCGCAGGATAATCATCGGCCAACGCTGCGGCGAAGTGTCGTCCTGCTCTCTGGCCTGCTGTTGAATGTGCCGGCCCTTTGCATAGGCCGCATCAAGCGCTGCCCCAAAGCGCTGGTGCATGCCAGGCAAGTCTTCACCGGCGACGATCAGGGGTTCGTAGCCACGCCCACGGTACAGTTCGATGAGGTCCGCATCGGTAGTACGCGCCTCCACCGTAGGTCCGGATATCTTGTAGCCGTTGAGGTGCAGGATGGGTAATACCGCCCCGTCGCGACGAGCATCGAGGAAGCGCACGCTCTTCCAACTGCCCTCCAGAGGGCAGGTTTCGGCTTCGCCATCACCAATAACGCAAGCCACCCACAGATCCGGATTATCGAATACGGCACCGAATGCATGCACCAGTGAGTAGCCGAGTTCGCCGCCCTCATGCAACGAGTTGGGCGTATGCGGGCCACAATGACTGGGGACTCCGCCGGGCGTGGAAAAACTGCGGAAAAAGCGCAGCAGGCCGGGCTCGTCCGGAGTGATGTCCGGATGGACGTCGCTGTAAGTCCCTTCCAGCCATGCGCAGGCGTTGAGGGTCGGTCCGCCGTGGCCCGGCCCCGATATATACACCATGGACACTCGCTGTTCGCTGATCAGGCGGTTCAGGTGAACATAGATAAAGTTTTGCCCTGCTGACGTTCCCCAGTGCCCCAGCAGCCGTGGCTTGATGTGCTCGGCCTGCAAGGGTTCGCGCAATAACGGGTTGGCCTTGAGGTAGATCTGCCCGACACACAAGTAATTGGCGGCTTGCCAATACCGATGCATCCGGTCGAGCAACTCTGGCGTCAGCGGACCACCCGCCTCGGGCGTCATGGGGCTGACATGGTTTGAATCATCGGCGCTGGAAAACGCTGGATTGAAGGTATACATAGCGACTCCACGAAAATATGACGATGGAGAGCGCCCGGCAAACGCCAGAGGCTCGCGGTCAATCCGGGTTGCTGTCGAGTAACGGTGTCGGTAAAAGCTTCAGGGTGTACCGGGCGATTACCCGGTCTTCATCGGTAGGGATCATCCAGGTCCTGACCGGGCTGTTGAGCAGCGAAAGACGCGAAGCGGATGCTTGATTGGCCTCGTCGTCGAGTTCGAGCCCAAGCCAGGCACACCCGCGCAGGATAGCGGCGCGCACCGGTCTGCGGTGCGATGGGGGCGAGCGCCTGCAGCTCGGTCAGCAAGGTCTCATCGACCAGTGCAGCGACTTCCTGACGGAGGCCGCCATGCACCCCGCGATGTCCGGCGGCAACCCACGGCGCGCCGGTGCGAGCTTCGATCCACGGCAGTAAACGCTCCAGGGCGTCGGCGGCTTTCAAAGGCAACGGCCAGCGCTCCTCAGCGGCTTTGCCCAACCTGTCGATAAACGACAGCACCCACTGCTCTCCCCGCCGTTCCAGGCTGCCTTGCCCCTGAGCCAGTCGTTCGCCCTGCTCATCGGCGTTACCGTGATAGAGAGAGAACTTCAAGCTCGAGGAGCCGGCATTAAGCACCAATAAGGAACCGCCCATCGCAGCGGGGAAAGTCTGGGTTGCCATTCGCAGCTCCTGGAATCCTGGGTGGGCGTGTCTTACTGGCTAAGAATGACCTTCATCGCTTTCTCCTGGGCGGCATTGCCGAAGATTTCATAAGCCTGAAGGATGTCATTCAAGGCAAAGCGATGAGTGATCAACTGGCTCGCGTCGATCTTGCCGGCCTGCACCGTCTTGATCAGCATCGGCGTGGTGTTGGTGTTAACGAGCCCGGTGGAGATGTTGATGTTCTGAATCCATAGCTTCTCCAGGTGCAACTCCACGCTCTTGCCGTGTACCCCAACATTAGCAATATTGCCGCCGGGCGCGATCACCGACTGACAGGTATCGAACGAAGCCGGAATACCCACCGCCTCAATCGCGACGTCTACACCGACGCCATCGGTCAATTCAAATATACGCTCGATGGCATTCTCGGTCTTGATGTCGATCACGTGCGTGGCACCAAAACGCTGGGCCACCTCAAGGCGATTGCTATCACCGTCGACCATGATCAGCGTAGCCGGTGAATAAAATTGAGCCGTCAACAATGCAGCCATGCCCACTGGCCCCGCCCCGACAATCACCACGCTGTCGCCAGGCTTGACCTTGCCGGCAAGCACGCCGATTTCAAACCCGGTCGGCAAGATATCGCTGAGCATCACCAGGGCTTCCTCATCAGCACCGGCGGGAATCGGATAAAGGCTGTTATCGGCGTGTGGAATGCGAACGTATTCAGCTTGAGTTCCATCGATCATGTGGCCAAGAATCCAACCGCCGTCCGCGCAGTGGGAATACATCTGGCGGCGGCAATTGGCACAGCTGCCGCAAGACGTCACGCAGGAAATCAGCACATGGTCGCCAGGCTTGAAATTACGTACAGCCGAACCTACCGTCTCGACAATGCCCACCCCTTCATGGCCAAGCGTCCGGCCCGGCGTTACCGCAGGGACATCGCCCTTGAGAATGTGCAAGTCAGTGCCACATATCGTCGTGTGCAGCAGGCGAATAATGGCGTCAGTAGGTTTATCGATTAGCGGGGTAGGTTTGTCGGTCCAGACTTTAATGCCAGGGCCTTGATAGACGAGGGCTTTCACAATGTCTTCCTTTTTCCGAATGGGACATCAGTATGGGACGCACGTGCTGGACCGGGGCCTTCTTCGAGGCGCTGATTATTCCCTGCCCCGCAAAGTAAAGGCCGGACCGATTAAATCATCGAACGTTGAATAAATCAAAGGATTACCAACCCGGCACGCCCTCCCGGATCCGCACGGAAAAAGCATTGCCCGATTCCGACTTCGCCCGTTCGGTGATGCGACCGGCATCACGCAACGCCTGGAGCGAATAACCTGGCTGCAGGCCTCCAACATCGTAAACGTAGCCCGGCAGGTAACCGGTCAGAAGCAAACGGTAGTCCATCGGCAAGCCCGTGACGATGGTGTTCATCATGTCGAAGACAATGCTGGTGCAATTGGCAGTGACGGTATTGTAGAAGCGCGGGTGATTCAGCAAATCATTGGTCTGTTCAACGTATGACAACAACAAGGCCTTGCGCTGAGGGGCGGACAACGCAACGCGATAGAGATAATCGTCCTCACCGCGCACGTTCGTCCTAACCCGCAGCGCGTCACGTTCGTCAGTCGCTAGAATGCTGACTTCATACTGTTTGAAAAAACCGGCGATCGCAGAATAACTCTCGCCCTTCTCTTTTCGGGTTTCGACGCTGAATAACAGAAATCGACCGTCATCGAAACCGAACGACACCATGACGTGAGCGATAGCGGGCATTCCCCAGTACGAAGTGATCATGTCCACCGAAGCCAAGTGATCCAGGTCATACTCACGCGCCTCCCAACGTATCTGGTAATTGTCATCCGTTTGCCACTCGAAGGTGCGCACATTGCTCAGGGTGAGCCTGTTGCCATTGAGTTTGCCTGAGGTCATTCGCGCAACGTCATCTGCCCAGATGCGCTCGTTCGACGGTATGAGCGTGCCCCACCAAACGCCGATACTGACCAGCAGTACGGCGTAACCGAGAACGGCGCGCAAGGGCCGTGCGCTCCACGTCAGTACGACCAAACCTACGCCGCATAGACACCAGGCGAAGATCAACGCGTTACAGGCCCACGACGGCAGTTCAAGTCGATAACTCAGCGCTAACGCACCCCAGGCGAGGAAGCCGCCGCCTGCCAGGGTCGCCAGGCTGCGCAGCAGTATGCCGATAACCTTGCGTGCAGGGCTCATTTTCGAATCCCCTCCGGCTCGTGCAGGTTTTGAAGATGCTGCTGAAGAATTCGCCGGATCTCGATAATTGCCTCGGGGGTGTCCTGAACGCTATGCCCTGAGGGCACTATTTTCTCCGATTGGGCGCCCGCCAGGTGACTACTGCTGTAGGGCACCACACCATCATCGGACACGGTCAGTGCCAGAGAGGGCGTGTGGTTACCGATGATGCTGTGATATTGCACCTGAGGAGAGATGGGCAGGTCTGCCACCGCCATTACGAACGGATCACGGTTACTCAAGTTATCGATGCTGTTTAGCGGCCGGGCCATGGCCGCAGAGGATGCGCTGCCTGGCACCACCAGCAATTGCGCGAGCTGCTTGAACCGGTCAAGCACCGACATCGGTAACTGAACAAGCCCGGCAGCCCATCGAGAAATGCGGTTCTCGGCAAATGGCGTCCCCCGGTGCGGTGCGGCGACGAAAATCGCGCGGCTGACCTGCGGCAGAGGGGTGAACTGCAAAAACGGGTCAAGGTTGCTGTGCGCAGCCGCTAATTGTTGGTCATTCATTTTGTACTTGGACAGCAAGGCATCCCGTACCCCTGTGCCGGACGTCGACACCATAAGACGGGACAGAACACCGCCCATGCTATGACCTACCAGCACCACATCGTGGCTGGCCCGTGCGGTTTGATCGGGATCGAAATGCTGCAGCGTCTGCTCAATGACATTACGGATCGTGGCGTTGTTCAGCGCCAGAGGCAGGTTGGTCGGGTAATACAACTGCCAGACCTGGTAATTGCGCCGCAGGTTTTCATCACCGAGCACTTCATTTGCAACGTTGATCCACGCCTCAGGACTGCTTGCAAGGCCGTGCAACATGATCACGACATGGCGGTCGGGGTCGTAGGGCTGCAACAGGTATAGATGAGGCTTTTTCAGGACTTCCCCCCTGCCCACCAGCGTGAGCAATGACTGGCGGGCAAACCCGGAGCGCGCAAGCCACAAACCATAGCCCGAGGTGAAATTAGCCGCCAACGGCGTTTCGTTGCCGGCAAGCTTCACAGCGTCCTGCCGGTACGGGTCATAGGCCAGCAGCTCGACCTCGTCGGTGGTCAACACCTGCTCAAGGGTTTGACCAGGAAAGCGAGCGACGGCGGTCAGGGCCGGAAAAGGCGTCTCGCTCCAGGGCTGTTCATCACTGTCGCTGTTAACCACCTTTTTCGCCGTGACCGCCACCAGCTCGGCACCGATCCCGTCACGGCGATACTGATTGCGCAGCCCGGCAAATGACAGGGATGAGGCCGGAATAAGTCCCTGAGGCAAGGAACGCTCGTTGGCCAGACGCACATTTTCCATTCGCCCGAACACTGTCCAGCGACCTGCTCGCAGTCGGAAATTCCCTTGGTCGTCTTCGGCCTGCGGCGGATGCCCCCGATACCGTTCGAACAACTCGCTGAGCGCTTGCTGAACGGAGAAGTTGTAGTAATCGCGGACCTGAGACTGACGATCTTCCAATGCTCTCTGACTGGGTGTTCTTGCGGTCATGAACAAATAGGCATAGGCATAACGCGCGCTTTCCAGAAATGCGTCGGTACGTCGTTCGGCACTTAATGAGCTGCGTGCATGCTGAGCCTCTTGTAGCCACAACTCAGACAGCGTGGCAAGACGCTGCTCCTCGCCCAAGCCAGTATTCTTACGCACCTGTTCGCGGCAGTCTTGCGGGACTTCGTCGCAGTGTTTTTCTTCGACACCAGCGACTTGCAAAGCGGTGCGCGCTGCCGCGCTGAGCTGCCCTGACGTCAGCAGGTCGCCACGCCGAAGTGAGAGATAATCGCGATTATCAATGGTGTTGACCTTAACCCCGGCACAACCACCGATAGATACCACGAGTAAGATCAACATGGCTCTCGGCCAAACAGGAGCCGAACTCTTCAAATGATGCAACGACACAAAAAACCCTTACTGGTAAAAATGACAATCCGAGTGTCTGCTCTGCTTGGGTAAACCTAGCTATCACGCCATCTGGCTAATCGTTTTGCGAAAGCGGGAAAGCGAAATCGCAAACAACACCGAGCCGATGATGAGTAACGTCACGAATGTTGGCCACACCACCATCACCCCTGCCCCGCGATAAAGAATCGCCTGACTCAGCTCCACAAAATGGGTGGTAGGCGCTATCAGCATGATGTTCTGAACGAGTTCAGGCATGCTCTCGCGTGGAGTGCTGCCGCCTGAGAGCATTTGGAGCGGCAGCAGTACCAAAATCATCAACATGCCGAATTGCGGCATGCTTCGCGCCAGTGTCGCCAGAAATATGCCCATGGACGTAGTCGCGAACAGATGCAACGCGACCCCGGCCAGGAACAATAGAATGGAGCCCTCGATCGGCACATGCAGCACGCCCTGCACGATGAATATCAACGACAGCGCAGCGGCGGTAAGCACCACGAGGCCCATCGACCAGACTTTGGCCAACATGATTTCCCCTGGTGTCACCGGCATGACCAACAGGTGTTCGATGGTGCCGTGTTCACGCTCACGAATCAGCGCTGCGCCGGTCAGGACAATGGACAACATGGTGACGTTGTCGATGATTTGCATCAGCGCGCCAAACCAGGCGTGTTCAAGAGAAGGATTGAACCGCATGCGGGTGACCAACTCCACAGGCAGGGCCAGAGCGCCGCGGTATCGCTGCACGAACTCGGTGATTTCGCCGTTGATCATTTGCTGGATATAACCGCTGCCAGTGAAGGCTTGGGACATGCGGGTGGCATCCACGTTGAGTTGGATTTCCGTCACCCGGTTCGCCAGCACATCCCGTTGGAAATTTGGCGGGATAGTGAGCGTGAACGTGTAGTCACCCGCGTCGAGGCCAGCATCAACCTGCTCCAGGGAGATCATTATCGGCGTAGTGAACTGCGGCGGGAAAAAAGCCGAGGCAATGCGTCCGGATAATGGCGACTGGTCTTCATCGACGATTGCTATCGGTGCCATGTGCAGCACGTCCGGCTGAGCAGTTGCGGCGGTGTAGACCGAAAAGGTAAAGGTGTAGATGATCAACACCAGCATCGTCGGGTCCCGGGCCAGGCTCCACAGCTCCTTGATTCCCAGCCGATAAACATTCTTGAGCGACTGCATGTCAGCGATCCTGTTTCTTGAGCAGGGCAACCGTCAGCATCAGAATCAACGGCACGGCGACCAGTAGCGGCCAGAACTCGTTATGCAGGTCATCGAAACCCAGGGATTTACCGAATACGCCGCGGCTGATATTGAGCATGTGCGTCGCCGGATAGACTTCACCCACGAATCTGGCCGCGCCCTCCAGCGAGGACACCGGGTTGAGCAGCCCGGCGAACTGGATAGCCGGGATCATGGTGCCGATCATGGTGAAAAACATCGCAGCGATCTGGCTGCTGGTCAGTGTCGACGCCAGCAAGCCGATCCCGGTGGCGATGACGTTATAGATCAACGCGGCCAGCAGCAGAGTCATGAAACTGCCTTTGACCGGCACATCGAACAGCGTGACCGCCATCAATGTCATCAGCAGGAAGTTGATCATCGCCAACGCCACATACGGCAACTGCTTACCCACTAAAAATTCGGTCCGCGTCACCGGCGTGACATATAAATTGATGATCGAGCCCAGCTCTTTTTCCCGGACGACCGACAGCGCCGTGAGCATGGCGGGCAGCATAAGCAGCAGCAGTGGAATGATGGCCGGGACCATGGCGGGCAGGCTTTTGACATCCGGGTTATAGCGAAACCGGGTCTGGATGCTGAACGAACTGTCGCTACCCGCTGTGCCTAGGCGATGCAAGGCCTGATCCTGCAGCCATGTCTGGTGCATGCCCTGTACATAGCCCAGTATCGTCTCGGCCCTGGACGGCATCGCGCCGTCGATCCACGCCGCAATCTGCACCGGCGCTCCCCTTTGCAAATCCCGCCCAAAACCTGGCGGTATCTCGATGGCCAGCGTGATCTTCGAACTGCGCATGCGCTGGTCCAGATCCTCATAGTCGGCCAACGGCAGCATCTCCTTGAAATACCGGGAGCCAGAGAGGTTAAGCGCATAGTTACGGCTCAGTTCGGTCTGGTCATGGTCCAGCACGGCATAACTGAGATTTTCCACATCCATACTCAGGCCGAAACCCATCACCAGCATCAATACCAGCGACCCTATCAGGGCCAGCGTCGCACGCACGGGGTCACGTTGCAGTTCCAATGCTTCGCGCCACAGGTAACTGAACATGCGATTGACGCTGAAATTCGGCTGACCCGCAGAATTGGACTGCTTGAGATTGATCGCGGGTGAAGGGGCCTTCGCCGGCTCCTCGTCCAACTTGCCTGCGGCCTCTTGCAAGTAAGCGATGAAGGCCTGTTCCAGTGAACTGGCTCCGCGCTGCTCAACGATATGTCCGGGCGTATCGCTGACCAGCACCTTGCCCGCGTGCATTAACGAAATGCGATCGCAACGTTCAGCCTCGTTCATGAAGTGGGTGGAAATGAAAATGGTCACGCGATCACGCCGGGACAGCTCGATCAGCAGGTTCCAGAAGCCGTCGCGCGCAATCGGGTCGACGCCTGAGGTCGGCTCATCGAGAATCAGCAACTCGGGCCGATGAACCGTCGCAACCGCCAGAGACAGGCGCTGGCGGATCCCCAGCGGTAGACTTTCTGGAAGACTGCCCAGCACCTCGCCAAGGCTGAAGCGTTCGGCAAGCTCGTTGATCCGCGGGCCGATCTGCTCTTCCGGCATTTGGAACAGCTGTGCGTGAAGTACCAGGTTTTGCCGAACGGTAAGCTCGCTATAGAGCGAAAACGCCTGCGACATATAACCGACTCTACGCCGCGTACCAATGTCGTCGGGGTTGACTTCGCGTCCAAACAGACTTGCCGTGCCCTCACTGGCCGGCAATAGCCCCGTCAGCAACTTCATGGTGGTGGATTTACCGCAGCCATTGGAGCCGAGAAAACCAAAGATTTCGCCGCGGCGAATACGGAAACTGACATGATCCACCGCCACGAAATCACCGAAGCGGATAGTGAGATCCCGGGCTTCGATAGCGATCTCAGGTTCTGCGACGTTCTCCAAGGGGTCGATATGCACCGGTTGGTGACCGCGGCGCTTTTCCTCCGGCAGCAAGGCGATAAACGCAGCTTCCAGATCCCGGGATTGGGTACTGGCCAGTAACTGCTCGGGCGAACCGGTCGCCAGCACTTTGCCGGCGTCCATCGCAACCAGCCAGTCAAAGCGCTGCGCTTCATCCATGTAGGCGGTGGCAACAATGACACTCATTCTTGCCCGTTGCTGCCTTATGCTACCGATCAGGTCCCAAAACTGGGCCCGCGCCAGAGGATCCACGCCGGTGGTGGGTTCGTCCAGAATCAGCAGATCAGGGTCATGAATCAACGCGCAGCACAGGCCCAGCTTCTGTTTCATGCCGCCTGACAATTTGCCGGCTGGCCGGGTGAGGAATGAGTACAGCCCCGTGCTGCGAGTCAGGTCATCGATACGGCGACGGCGCTCCGTGGCGTCATGGCCAAACAGGCGGGCGAAAAACTGCAGGTTTTCTTCGACCGAAAGCGTCGGGTAGAGATTTTTGCCCAATCCCTGTGGCATATAGGCAATACGTGGGCACACCCGATTGCGATGGGCCACCTGGCGCATATCGCCGCCCAGCACGCTGACCTGGCCCTGCTGTATCGCCCTGGCTCCCGCCAGAAGCGACAGAAGGCTGGATTTACCCACACCGTCGGGGCCGATGAGCCCTACCATCTTGCCAGCAGGAATATCCAGAGTAATGTTGGCTAACGCCTGGGTCTTTGCGTAGGTCAGCACAACGTCCCTGACGCTGGCGACGCCAGGCAAAGAATCGCCGTGGAGTTCGTCCGTCATTTAGAGACTTTCACAGCCAGCTCGGCCGGCCACTCGGTTTGCGGGTCAAGCTTTACCCAGGCCACACCGGGCAGCCCGGTCTTGATCTGTGTGAGGTTGCGCAGCAAAAGGTCCCGGTCTATCTGCGCCTTGACACGAAACATCAGCTTTTGACGTTCGCTGGTCGTTTCAACGGTCTTCGGGGTGAATTGTGCAACGCTGGCAACGAACGAGACCTTCGCCGGTATGACGTACTGAGGTGCGGCATCGAGAATGATGCGGATATCGCTGCCCAGCGCGACCCGCCCCGCCACACTTTCCGGGAGAAAAAACGTCAGGTATACGTCGGAAAGATCAACCAGGTTGAGTACCTTGCCGCCCGCCGCCAACACTTCGCCCGGCTGAGCAACACGGTACTGCACGCGCCCGGCGCGTGGCGCGACCAGCTGGCTATCGATGATGTCGGCCTCTATTCGAGCAATCGTGGCCAGGCTCGCCGTCACCGCCGATTGCGTGCCCACGACCTCGGCTTGAGCAGCCTCGATATTGGCTTGAGCGGCGGCTACCTGAGCTTGAGCCGCCTTCAGAGTCGCCTCCGCGCTCCGTACGTTCGCCCGGTCATCGTCATATTGCTGAGTCGACAAAGCGCCTTCGCGAGACAGCATTTCGGAACGTTTCAGTCGCCGCTTCATGGCGTCAAGTTCACTTTCGCGTTGGGCGACCAGCGCCTCGGCAGCCAATTTGTCGCTTCGACGCACCAATACCTGTGCCTTGGTGCCCAACACCGTGTTGATCGCCCGCTGATGCTGAGCGACAGCCTCATCACGCTGAGCCGTAAGCGCCTGGATTTGCATGCTTGCCAACATCTGTCCGCGTTCGACAAAGTCACCCTCCTGCACCAGGATGTCATCCACACGGCCTGCAAGCTTTGCCGAGACATCCACCTCGGTGGCCTCGATACGCCCGTTCCCGCTGACAAACCCGTCGCCAAACCCGACAGGGTTCAAGGCCTTCCACATAAACCAGCCTGCAACCAACACAACAACGACGCCCAGGGGCACTAACAGCTTATTGCCAGGTACTTTCATGAATAACGACCTTAGTCCTTGGGCTTTACGTTCAATTCAGGCGTTCGGCAGCCAAAGCGAAGTGGCCTGGCCTCCGCTTATGCGGCGTACAAAGCGACTTGGCTGCAAAGCTTGGGAATAGGTCCGCCCAATGAATCCGTTAACGAGTTCAAAAATGTTCGATCCGCGCAACGGCAATGCGCAAGTCTTGAGCAATATCCGGTTCCGGCCGCGGCGACCGAGTGTGGCTACAAATTCAGGTCAGCAGTTGGCTCGCCCTGAAACGACAGCGGGTCAGCCTCGTTCTGGGCCCTCAATAGCGAGACGCCCCCCACGATCCGGTGCTAGGATTACCCCACCATGAAAATTAATTCATCGACCGTTGATTAAAGCGTCGCTTCGACGCACATGTCAACCAATCCGTCTAGATCAGGTATATCCACCGAATGCCCAACGAGCTCACCAAACGCCGGGGCAGGCCGCCCAAAGCCGACGAGGTCAAACCCGATGCCATTCTGCGGGCTGCATTGACGTGCTTCGCAACCCACGGTTTCGAAGGTGCCAGCCTGCGGCGTATCGCTACCGCGGCGGACGTCGACGTGGCCTTGATCGCGCATCGCCATGGCGCAAAGCTGGATCTGTGGAAAGCAGTCGTGGATGACATAGCAAGTAAATTTGTCCTGGAACTGAGTCGATCACGAAGTCCCGCCGAGTTCGCCGATGGAACGTCCATGGACCGACTTCAGCTTGCGATTGACCAGATGATCGACTTTTCAGCAGATGCACCGGAAATGTCGATGTTCGTCATAAAGGAAATCGCCCAGAGGGATGAAAGATTCCACTACGTCTATGAGCGCCTCATCAGGCCCGCACAAGAGGTCTTGCTGCCAACCGTTGAGCTCGCAATCGCTGATGGCTTTCTTGAAAACGTTGATCCCGAGCTGTTTTTCTATAATGTCTCCGGTGCTATTGCCCTGACAGTTTCGATGCGCTCTTTGGTCGGACAGCTCGACGGTAATGCATTCAGTTCTGAACATTTTTTGCCCGGCATGAAATCGCTATGGAGATCACTTCTTCAGCGGGAAATTTGAATACGCAAGCTGCATGTGCAACCTAATCGTCGGTCATCACAGGCGACACACTCAGGCGTTTACGCCGTCAATGCAACGGCGTGCATTCGGTTCTTCCGAGCCGTGAGACAGGAGAAATAGTTCAACCCGCGTAACCGCCCTTTACCAAGCTAGTGACACGCACCGGAGAGGCTTTATGGCGCTGGAAAAAAGTATCGAAAAGCTGCGCATGGACCTGGATGAGCTGGCATTCGACCTGAGCATTACCTGGTCGAGTTTGAACGACTTGATCTGGCGGCTCATGGACAATGATCTATGGCTGCTCAGCCGCAATCCTTGCCTGGTGCTATCCAGTGTCAGTGACGATCACATTGAGGGGTTGTTGCGACAGCCGACGTTTCGTGCGCAGTTGCAGGCGCTGTCGCAGACCCGCTACGACGAATTGAACACGCCAGGCTGGTTTCACCAAAGCCATCGGCAAGAACAAGCCTGCTGCATCGCGTACTTTTCCATGGAGTTCATGCTCAGCGATGCACTGCCCATTTATTCCGGCGGGTTGGGAAACGTGGCCGGGGATCAGCTCAAGGCGGCCAGCGATCTAGGCGTGCCGGTCACGGCGGTAGGCATGCTCTGGCAGCACGGTTACTTTCGTCAGGAGTTCGACAGCCAGGGGACATCAGCAAGCGTTGTACCCGGTCAATGACACCCGACAGATGCCCGTAAGGCCGTTGCTCGATGGCAGCGGAAACCCGGTGCGGCTGGCCTGCCATTTCCCCGCTGGACCATCTGGTTACGTGGATGGCAAGTCAATGTCGGACGTAACCGCCTGCTGTTGATCGACACCAATGACCCGGCCAATCCGCCGCCAGTGCGCTTGATCGCCGGCGAACTCTATGGCGGCGATCTGGAAATGCGTCTGCGCCAGGAACTGGTTCTCGGCATTGGCGGCTGGCGTCTACTGGAGGCCGCCGGCGTCGAACCGGACGTGCTGCACCTTAACGATGGCCATGCCGCATTTGCAGTGCTGGAGCGTGCGCTCAGCTATCAGCGCAAACACAATGTCGACTTCGAGGTAGCCCTGACAGCCACTCGTGCAGGCAACCTGTTCACCACCCGTACGCCGGTCACGGCCGGCTTTGATCGTTTTCCGCCAGCGCTGATCGAAAAGTGCCTGGGCCATTACATCCAGCAGGAGCTGGCACAGCCCGTGGCACGAGTGATCAGTCTTGGTCAGGAACAGCCCGGAGTGCCTGATTCGCCATTTAACATGGCTTGGCTTGCCAGTCGTGCCGCGGGGCGATCAATGCAGTGAGCGAACTGCATGGCGCCACCAGCCGACGCATCTTCGAACCGCTGTATCCGCGCTGGCCAGCGGCGGAGGTACCCATCGGCCATGTCACGAACGGCATTCATCTGGCGACCTGGATAGGCGCCGATGCACTGGAGGCCTGGAAACACTGGCATAAGGGACAACCCAGCGGAGGTGAACCGGAACTGAGCGCCGAGCAGGCGCTGAGCAGCTTCAGTGATCAGGACCTCTGGAATATCCGCCGCCGGGCCCGGAGTGCGTTGCTGGACTATAGCCGTGATCATCTGGCTCGTCAGCGAGCGATTCATGGAGCATCGCTGCAACAGATCGACGCGTGTCAGCAGTGGTTCGACCCCGATGTTCTGACCTTGGGTTTTGCCCGCCGCTTCGCCACCTACAAACGCCCCAACCTGTTGCTGCATGATCCACAACGCTTGCTCAATCTGATCCAACATTCACGATGGCCGGCCCAGTTGCAGGTAGCAGGCAAGGCGCATCCTGCAGATCTGCAGGGCCAGGCAATGCTCGCTCAATGGCATGCCTTCATTCGCGACACCGACAGCCAGGGGCGCATCGCCTTTCTCGACGATTACGATATGCGTGTGGCACAGCATTTGGTAAGCGGTGTGGACGTCTGGATTAACACCCCAAGGCGTCCATGGGAGGCCAGCGGCACCAGCGGCATGAAGATCCTGGCCAATGGGGGTCTGAACCTGTCGCAACTGGACGGTTGGTGGGCAGAAGCCTATGAGCCAGGGCTGGGTTGGGCCATTGGCGATGGTAGCGAGGAGCCCGAAGCCGATCCGGGTGCAGATGCCAGGGACGCTGAACAGCTATATCAACTGCTGGAAAACGAGATCATTCCGACCTTCTATGAGCACGACGCCGATGGACTGCCTCGGCGCTGGATCCAGCACATCCGCAGTAGCATGAGCAATCTGGTGCAGGAATACTCCGCCGACCGGGCGGTACGCGAGTACACCGAGCGCTACTATCTGCCAGGCGCCCTCCGCTACCGTGAGCGGACGAAAGAGCGTAGTGCCGTGGCGAACCTGTTGAGAGATCGACTCACGTCCCTGGATGAACATTGGGACGAGATTAAGATACTCGACACTCGGATCACCCGCGGGCCGGCACTGACGTACAAAGTGGAAGTGGCAATCGATACTGGTGCTCTACCCGTAAGTGCTCTACGCGTACAGTTGTATGCGGAGCAACGCGGTCATGCGCCCGCGCAAGTGCTGGACATGACGCTCAAACCGGCCGATGAGCATGCCCAGACGCGGCTCTACGTTGTGGAGACGCGCGGTGACCGGGAGATAGAAGACTTCACTGTCCGCATCATTCCCGGCAGCGAATATGGCCTGGCGGTGCCATTGGAAAGTCTACGGGTTCACTGGGCAAGCTGACACCAGGCAACAACGCGGTACTGCAGTTCTCCGAGAAGGCCCGGCCGAAGCACGAATCATTGGATTACGGTTTCCGCCGATGGTCTTCTATTCACCGTATGCCTGTACGGGACAATCCACCTTCCGGGATTGCGGCACACATCAGACTCACGACGGCATTCGGTACACCCAAGTTTTGGGCGCACATCTACCCAGTTACTTTATGAAGTCCTTCCAGGGCTTTCAGGTAAGCGGTCAGGGCTCTCGGAAGCTCCTCAATCAAGATACGCCTGGACAACGCATTATTTTCCTGCGCGATCTGAAAGGCGCCCATGGGCAGCCCTATCAATGCCAGGACGTAGGTTTGGCGTGCCTCGGCAGTCACATCCGGCAATCGGATCTGAAGCACCCGTGCGTAGATGCCTTCGATCCGCAGGCGCAGATCAGGGTTACTCAGACGATAAGTGCCATCGAGCGGAAAGATCAATGAAACCAGGTCCCGATGCTGCTCGGTGTAGCGCAGGATCGGAACGATCAGTCGAGCGATAACGCCGTCTGCGCTTTCGTCGACCCAGACACTGTCGTCGATGGCCATCAATTCGTCCGTAATGACCGCCAGCAACTGTATATGGCGTTCACCCAACGCTTCCAGCACTCGCTGCTTGTCTGAAAAGAAATGATAGAGCGAGCCAATCGATGTTCCAGCTTCTCGGGCAATGCCATGCATCGTCACCTGGGCGGCACCTTCGAGCAGGATCAAACGGGCGCAAGCGTCCAATATCGCCAATACCCGCTCGCGGCCGCGGGCTTGCTGAGGGGGACGGGATGAAGAGGGTTTCTTGTCAGTCATGGGAGAGATACATGATTTGGCCGTCCATTATGACCGATTTGATGTCGTCGTAAAATGAACTAATACTCGACTCACCCGTCTAGTATACCGCAAACTGAACGGCACCTTCGCCCATAACGGTTTATCGAGATTACTGCGCTTGGCTGAGTACCTTGAACCGACGCCAAAATGGGAAGCGCATGAACGGCCATCGATGCCAGGTTCTCCTTCCACCCCCTATCACAGCCCGCTCGTGCGATTGGCCTATGCGCTTGTTGCGACATTGCTGGGCATTACAGGGGGATTAGGCAACGCACTGATCAGCGCCAACCTTGCCAATATCCAGGGGCATCTGGGATTGACCCACTCCGAAGCGGCCTGGTTGCCGGCTGCCTACCTGATGGTGAACATCTCTACCGCATTGCTGTTGGTTAAGTTTCGCCAACAGTTTGGTCTGCGACGTTTCGCTGAAATTGGTCTGCTCGCCTATGTCGTGCTCACGGTTGCGCATGTATTCATCGACGGCTTCACCATGGCGGTATTCGTCAGGGCCGCCAGCGGTTTTGCCGGGGCGACCGTCAGCACCCTGGCCGTGATGTACATGTTGCAGGCATTTAAAAAGGCTGCAATGGGGAGCGCCCTGGTCCTTGGCATCGGTATCTCTCAATTGGCCACGCCGCTCGCCTGGCTGATCTCCCCCGCCTTGCTCGACATGGGCGAGTGGCATCGTCTGTATGTCTTCGAGGCGGGCTTGGCGCTGTGCTGCCTGGCCGCCGTAGTGGCGCTCAAACTGCCGCCCGGCGTGCAGATCAAGGCTTTCGAACCACTGGACTTTCTCACTTTTTCCCTGCTCGCCCCTGCGCTGGGTTTGTTTGCTGCGGTACTGACCCAGGGCCGCGTCCAGTGGTGGAATACCCAAACGTGGATTGGCTATGCATTGATCGCCGCCGTTGTATTGCTGACCGTGGCCGTCATGATCGAGCACCAGCGCAAGAACCCGTTGCTGCAAACCCGCTGGTTGGCTTCGCTCGAAACGATACGTTTTGCCTTGGGCGCGCTGATGTTGCGCTTCATCCTTTCCGAACAAACCTATGGCGCGGTTGGCCTGTTACAGAATCTGGGCATGGCAGCCGATCAATTGCAGCCCTTGTATGCAGTCATGCTTGCAGGGCTTGTGGCGGGGATACTCGTCAGCGCCATGACGTTCAGCGAGAAAGCTGCCATACCGCAGATTCTGGCGTCTATCGTGCTGGTCGCAGTAGGCAGTTTCATGGATGCCGATGCCACCAACCTGACACGTCCGCAAAATATGTTCTTCAGTCAATTCCTGTTATCGGTGGCGGCAGGGATGTTCATGGGGCCTTTGTTGCTGATAGGCGTGATGAGTGCGCTGAAGAATGGGCCTCATTACATGGTCAGCTTCGCCGTGCTTTTCTCGCTCACTCAAAGTATCGGGGGGCTGGCAGGGCCAGCAGCTTTAGGCTCGTTTCAGGTCCTGCGGGAAAAGTTTCACTCCAGCCAGATCAACGGACACATCGACCCCACCAATTCCGTAATCGCGCAGCGTCTGCAGATTCAGGGACAGATCTATGCCGCGACCCAGCCTGATCCCGCCCTACGCAACGCGCAGGGCATATCCCAGCTAAGCCAGGCCGCTACCCGAGAAGCCAACGTACTGGCATTCAATGACGTCTTCCGGGTACTGGGTGTGATGACCATCAGTTTCCTGTGTTGGTCATTGGTGCACACCGCCCGTGCGGCGCGCAAAGCGACACCGCCGCCCCCCGCCACTCCCTCCTCCGCAGTTGTGTGACCTTATGAGCCAGACCGATCCGACGAAAAACATCGAAACCTCAACCTCTCCCAGCGATGTAGCCGATGCAGGTGGCGCGTCAGTCGATCCGCCGAAAATCCTCAAGCCGAGCGGTACGACCCTGTGGTTGATGGCGGGCGCGGCTGGCGTTGGCATCATCCTGGTTCTGTATGCCTGGCAGTTCTGGCCGTTCAACAGCGCGGTCATGACCACAGAGAATGCCTATGTCCGGGGGCAAATCACCGTCATGGCGCCGCAGGTCAATGGTTACGTAGCGCAAGTGCTCGTGGGGGACTTCGAGGTCGTCAAGCAGGGGAAGGTGTTGATACAAATCGACGATCGTATTTATCAGCAGCGGGCTGAACAAGCGGCAGCCGATCTGGACGCTCGCAGGGCGGACCTGGAAAACTCGCTGCAAACCCAGGCGTCGGATCAGGCGACGCTGGCGTCCAGGCAAGCGGAGATGTTTTCGGTGGAGGCCGAGTTTGATCGTGCCAGGGCCGACGAAGCGCGGGTCAATGAACTCGCCTCGCGAGGTTCGGTGTCTATCCGCGAACGTGACCAGATCCGCGCTACCGCCCGTGCCGCGGGCGCCAATGTAAAAAAAGCTCGAGCCGCAATCGACATCGCGAAAGAGACGGTGAAGTCCACCCAGGTTTCGCGGGGGGTATTGGAGGCTGCCGTCAGGAGCGCGCAGGCCGCCCTGCACCTGGCGCAGATCGATCTGGAAAACACTCGTATCCGCGCTCCGCGTGATGGTGTGCTCAGCGAGGTCTCGGTCCGTCTTGGACAATACGTCAGCGCCGGCTCGCAATTGCTCTATCTGGTGCCCGAACAGCTTTGGGTGGTGGCCAATTACAAGGAAACCCAAGTGAATGGCATGCTGGCGGGGCAAGCCGTAACCCTCGACGTGGACGCCCTGGACGGCGCGCGACTGAGCGGGCGCGTCGAGCGGTTCGCTCCGGCCACAGGTTCGGAATTCAGCGTCTTGCGGCCCGACAATGCCACCGGCAACTTCACCAAAGTCGCTCAGCGCATTCCCGTAAGAATCGAACTGGACGCCAACCAAGCGATGGCTCGGCGGCTCAGACCCGGTATGTCGGTGGTTGCGCACGTCGACACGGCCAGCGCGGGCGACGACGGTAGTGCGCCATGAGTCGACTCGCATCCAGTCCATTGCAACGCGTGGCGCTCGCAACACTGGTCGCTTTGGTGGGTTGCGCACCCGCCAAGGCACCCGCGCCAATGCAATCCAAGGTCTTCCCTCCTTCGCAGTGGCGAGGACAGGCCCAATCCCCGGCGCCTGTCTTGGCGCAGTGGTGGCAAGCCTTTAATGACCCTGTCCTGAGCCAACTGGTCGATGAGGCGTTGATGCAGAACAACGACGTGCTCAGTGCGGTCGCGCGCATTGAGGAGGCGCGTCAGCAGATCGGTCTGACTCATTCGGCGCTGTTGCCTACGCTTGACGGGACACTGAGCGCGCAGACGACACGCAACCTTGGTCCGACCGGCGTGACTCACACCCGATCGGTGCAACCGGAAATCCAGGTGGCCTATGAGTTAGACCTTTGGGGGCGCCTGCGCAACCTGGACAAGGCGGCTCAGTTGCAATACCAGGCCACCCGAACAGACCTGGACAATATTCATCTGTCAGTCGCGAGCACAGTTGCGCGCGCCTACATTACCCTGCTGTCGTTGGACACCCAACTCAAGGTCACTCGCGATACTGCCGCGTCGCGCCGCGATGCACTGATAGTCGCACAGGACCGCGCCAATGAGGGCTATACCTCGCAGCTGGAACTGACCCAGGCGCAGTCCGAGTATGAATCCGCTCAGCAGATGATCCCGCAACTGGAACAATCGATACGCCAGCAGGAAAACGCCATCCGCCTGCTGACAGGAACCCTGCCGGGCTATGTGTCCCGCGGCAGCCTTTTCCAGAACGTCGCCCCTCCTTCAGTGCCAGGGATGCTGCCAGCAGAACTTCTACGGCGCCGCCCGGATATCCAGCAGGCGGAGCTCATGGTGGCGGCTTCGGATTTCAACCTGGAGGCACGCCGCGATGAGTACCTGCCTCAAGTGCAACTCTCGGCAGGCTTCGGTCGACTCTACGTGAACGCTCTGGACTTCGATCCGGTCAAGGTGTGGGATCTGGGCGCCAGCGTACTGGCCCCGATTTACAGTGCCGGACGGCTTGAAGCACAGGTTGGGGTGGCGACGGCGCAACGGGATCAAGCCGCTTACAACTATCGCGCTGTAGCGCTCAACGCATTCGGCGAAGTGGAAAGCTCGCTGTCGGCGGTCAAGCGTTTTGAAGAACAAATCGAACGGATACGCACCCGGATACAGACGCTGAGCCGTTCATTGAACATCGCTCAGGATCGTTATCAGGGGGGGTACTCTTCCTATCTGGAGGTTCTCGACGCCCAACGCAATCTATTCGATACCGAGGTAGCGGCGATCCAGGTCAGGGAGAGTCAACTCAACAACGTTATTTCGCTATATCAGGCGCTCGGAGGAGGTTGGCCTAGTTCGATCCTGAACCAGGCTGAAACAGCGGCGAGGGGTGCAAACTGAATCGATCGGCTGCTTGCATATTTAGTAGCGCTTCGCTCATCTCTGACGCTGGTGTCAACGCCTCGTCAGTACTGACCGCCATGCCGTCCTGATAAACTTGTGCCAAAAAGACAACTGAGCTGGTCGGCGTTGATACGGTTACGCCGGGCTACCAAGAACACGCTTAGCCCAAATTCAACATGGACAACTTCGGATCGGTGCTCCCGGGACGTCGGCGCGTCTGGCCGAGATACTAGCACCCTTGTCGTTCCCGGTATTTATAAACATTCTCGCTCGCCTGTCCCTTATTTTAGCAGAGACCGGGGCTCTGTGTTTAACAGGCCGACCCCAACGGCGTACTCGCCACTTTTACGTACGCCTCGCGGCACCGGCTGGCCAGCAGCATGATTGGCGCTTCGACCACCTCCTACGGCTATAACGAAGTCGGTAACGTGCCGCAGCACCAACCCGCTGGCCTTCGCCTGGCCGCGCCCTGGCGCTCATCCATTCGTGTTCGATTTCGCCACCAGCGCCATCGCCGTGGCGATATCGAACTGCAAGCGCGCCAGTACAAACCCATCCCCGACAACTGGGCCATTGATGCCCAGGGTGAACCGACTACTGATGCCAAGGCGGCCCTTAAGGGCGCGAGGCGCACCTTTGGTGGCCATAAAGGTTCGGCGCTGGCGGCCATGATCGAGTTGCTGGCAGGCTCACTAAGTGGCGATTTGACTAGCGCGCAATCCCAAGCGTTCGATGAAAGCACCGGCGCAACACCCTGCCATGGCGAACTCTTGATAGCCTTCGACTCCAAGGTATTTCTCGGCGACTCGCTGGACATTGGGCGACAAAGTGCCGAACTGTTGTTCGAATCGATTACCGAACGAGGCGCGCGCCTGCCGTCGCAACGACGCTTCGAGGCTCGGACGCGTAGTGTGGCAAACGGCGTGAAGATTCCCTCTGCACTGCTGGAGGAAGTTAAACAACTGCTACGTGAAGAGCTGGTACGCGGGCGCTAATAACCCCTAAAGCACCGGGCTGCTGGACAAAGTACGGATCCTCAGCTCCATTTGAGGGTTGGGCCGACAGCGCTGTTCACGCCCGAAAAAACGGGGGCTGGTTGGAGTCCAGTGGGTGATTTACCACTTTTTGTACCAACCAAGTGGTACAGCAAAGCCAGCGTTGGACGCGCCGAGTTTGTTACAGTTTATTTCAGACCGAGCACTGTCAAGAAAATTACGCTACTAGTCCTGCCCCATGAATAAAGGACAATTTAGAAACACCTATCCTACCTGTCCGATTTTTTGACACCTCTCGGTGAGAGCATTGATCTAGAGCACTTGCTCCACGCTCTTCCTTTTCCTACGCTTGCTCCTCCTGAATGGAGTTTATTACGGACGCCTAAGTCTGATATGGATTCGTTCCTCGCCTGGGAGCAGTTCAGCAAGGGCCTTACCGCTTTTTATGCTGCAACTAACGCCATCTCGCTGAGCGCATAATAATATGGGATTTCGCCCACTCTCTGTGCGGCCAATCCGCACGACCAATGCGAGAGGCCATCCTAAGGAATAGGAGGTCCCATGTGCCGACAATGCTCGGATCCGCATTTCAAATTGCTTTACACCCCCATCGAAGCAGCACTGCGTTGGTGTGGGCTTCAAGCGTTCGAGACACAGATCAGCCAGGCAAACTGGTTGTATCCCGAACAACTGCTCAAACTCTTTCCCCGATGGCCCTGCCTGGCGACACATGTCGGCATGATCCTGGATGCCGTGCAGCACCAGGAGCTACCGAGTCACCCGCAGGCGTTGTTCACCGGGAATGATGCCAACCTCGGGCCGAGGTCGCTGCGCATCCGCCACGGCGAACTGAAAGCCTGGATGAGCCTGTACCACCCAGACCAAACACCTCCCTTCCTGTTCGCCTACGCAGCCGACACGGCGGGCTCGGTGAAATGGGGTCACTATCTGGTACTGAAGGCTGACAGGGATACGCTTCAAGTCTTGTGCAATCGGCTGACGAGGTCTCACGCTGAAGTGGTGGAGCAACTCGCCTCGCTCGGGGTCGAGGTGGAGCAGCTTCGCGCCTCCGCTGAGGAGGAAAAGCCTGCGGATGCACGTACCGAAGCTGGCTTGCTGGATTTGATTGGCGTCCTGCTAAGGCTTTTGCTCAACGGAAGTCCTGGAGAAAAAAATAATCCTTTTTTTGCCAGCCAGGACGCGATAGTTGCCGCTATCCAGCAGCAATATCCTGACCATCCAGGCTTCAAAAAACGGACGCTGGATCAACGGTTTGCGGACGCAAACAAGCGATTCAAATAGCGCATCTGTACCCAATTGCAATGCAATCGTCCGCGATTGCATTGCAATGACAAGCTCGATTTCCTGGTGTTGACTCATGTCACTTCCCATCGCAAGCCATCTGGCGCCAAGGAGTGACACGTATGCAAACCCAGACCGACGTGACCGCAAGGCCTGCCCAAACAGACCGCTACATCATGCGCCGTGATGAGGTCGAGAAACGTACCGGATTCAAGCGGGCGCACATCTACAACCTGATGAAGGAAGGCAAGTTCCCCCTGGCCAGACGCATTGGTATGCGCGCCGTCGGTTGGGACTCTGCCGAGATCGACCGGTGGATCGCCGAACGCCTCGGCGCGCAGGCGTGACGGTGAAGGTGCTCTCCGTGGTGTCGACCAAGGGCGGCGTCGGCAAGACGACCGTCACCGCCAATCTGGGTGGCCTACTGGCCGATGCCGGACTGAGGGTGTTGATGATCGATCTGGACAGTCAACCGACGCTGTCCAGCTACTACCAGCTCACCTGCGCCGGCACCGCGGGCAGTGTTGAGCTGATCGGCCATCGCCTGGTAGATCTCGATCAGATCGTTTCACGGACCTGTGTCGAAGGTTTGCACGTGGTCCTGTCCAATGATCCGCTTGGCCAGTTGAATACCCTCTTGTTGCACGCCCCAGATGGCCGATTGCGCCTGAAAAATCTGCTCCATGTCTTCGAGCCTTTTTACGATGTGGTGCTGATCGACACACAGGGCGCGCGCAGCGTCATCGTCGAGATGTCAGTGCTCGCCTCGGACATGATGCTCAGCCCCATCCCACCCGAAATGCTCGCGGCCCGGGAGCTGCACCGCGGCACGCTTGCGCTGCTGCAAAGCTTGGCGCCCTATGAGCAGTTGGGCTTCCGCCCTCCCCCGGCACGGCTGCTGCTGAACCAGGTCAATCTGAGCCGCCGCGATACGCGGTTGATCATTCAGAGCCTGTCTGCAGACTTTGTCGTACATGACCAAGTCACCCTGTGTTCCGCGGTGGTGCTGGATCGCGTGGCCTATCTGAACGCGGCCTCGCTGGGCCTGCCCGTGCACCGGATCGACTATAGCCCTTCTCCCTCTGGCGGGTTGAGCGCGGCGCAGTCGATGCGGCAGCTAGCGCTTGAGCTGTTTCCCGAATGGCACCGACTTATCGACCCGGCGTCAGCACCGGATGCCTGGGCCCGCTACTGAAATCTTCCAACTAACTTATTGGAGCTCGCCATGCATGAGCCACGCTGCGTGATCCCATCGCCATCAGCTTCTCCCCATCGCGAGGTAACAGAACCCTGTTATTGCACCGTGGTGTTCGACCTCCCGGGCGGTCACCCCGCTATCACCAAGCTGTTGCATGAGCTCAGCCAGCACTTCGAATTGCCGGGCACAGCTTTCGTGGTCAAGTTTGAAGTTGGCGACAAGTTACCGCAGGCGTAATTGAGGCCCATCATGATCAAACCCACCCAGGAGCAGATCAGCGCCGGACTGCGCCCGCAGACGTTGTTGCGCAGTCCCGGCGAAAGCGCGGCGCCGGAGTTCGACCAGGAATCGGAGATCGTCGTGAGCCTGGAGCAATTACGGCCCTACGAGCGCAATCCCCGATTCATCCGCAACCCGCTGTATGACGATATCAAGTCGTCGATTCGTGAACGCGGGCTGGACCAGGCGCCTTCCATCACCCGACGACCCAGCGAGACGTATTTCATCATCTTGAATGGGGGTAACACGCGCTTGGCGATTCTCAACGAATTGTGGAAAGAGACACGTGATGAGCGCTTTTTCCGAATCGCCTGCCGCTATCGTCCCTGGACCAGCGAGACCCACGCCTTGCTCGGGCATCTGGCTGAAAGCGATCTGCACGGACAGCTGGCGTTTATTGAACGCGCGCTGGCGGTAGTCAACGTGAAAGCATTGCTAGAGGAAGACGGCACGTCCCTTTCGCAACGCGAACTCTCCCAGGCGTTGGCATCGGGCGGGTATCCGGTCTCGCAATCGCAGATCAGCCGCATGTTCGACACCGTCGAATACCTGCTGCCCAGTCTTCCCAATGCCCTGTGCTCCGGGTTACCGAAGCCACAGATCGAGGGGCTCATTCTGCTGCGCAAACGGGCCGAACAGTTATGGAACCGCCTACTGGCCCCGCTCGATCAACTACTTGTGCTGTGGCAGCAGACGCTTTCAAATTTCGACACGACCGCCGACGAGTTCGACTGGGACGAGATGCGCGGCGCCTTGTTGGCGCAGATGGCTAAAGTGCTGGGCATCACCCCGCGGCTGATGGAATTAGAACTGACGCAGAGCGGGTCTCACGCTACGCCGCCAAGTGAACCCTCCACCAACGAGCGGCCCACCGCTACGGTAAACGAATTGCTATATGCCGGCGCCAAACCCGCAACCACGCCTCCGCTGGTTCACAGTCAGACACCGCCAATGCCATCCCCAACCGATCAGGTCCGGGACGATGACGACCCCGTCGACGAGGACCCGCTACGGTTGGACGATATTTTCGGTGGGCTGCGCCCAGGTAGCACAGAGGTAGCCGAAGCGCAGACGACCAGTACCGCATCGCTCCCTTCTCTGTCACAGCTGATGGATTCCATCGCGCCACTGGCCATCGCCGAACTGCGCTGCCTCGCAGCCGAATTGGCGCAGTCATTAGCCCACTACGCGGCACTGACAGACTTTGTCGTGGGCGCAGAGCACGGTCTTGGATTTACGCTCAACTGGCAGGCCGCAGAGGCCACCGCACCCCAGGGCGTAGCCGTGCAGCTGCTGCTCACCTCCATTCTGCGCGCGCAGGATGGGGTCGAATGGGAACTCAAGCAGCAGCTTCCCCCGACACTGGTGGGCCAATTGTTGGTCGGTGATTATCTGACCCCGCCCGTGGGCAACTCCAAACTCACCTTCGAACTTCAGCGTCTTCCAGACGCGCAACTGAACCAGTGGGTCCAATTGGTGGTGCTGGCACGACGTATCGTGGACCTGAGCCAGGCCACATCTCAGGACGATTCGGAGACACTCTCATGAACGCGATCTTCGCCCTGCTGAATAACACCATGCTCAACCAGGTGTTGCATGAGCTGCGCCAAGGCCACCTTCAGCGCTGTCGCGCGTTGGGCTTGGCCGAAGAGGACCTGGAGATCTTGCAATCCCTGCCACCGACCACGCTCTCGCGTTTAGCCCATGCCGCAGTCCCCTGGGTGGAAATCAAGGTCGATACCGCAGTGATGCGCCGGCTGATCGAGCAGGCCGACCGAGACGAGCAAAACGAACGCCTTATCAATCGCGCACTCAAGCTCGGTGCGAGCTCGCTGATCATGAATAAGTGCTTTGGGCTGGACCACTCCGAAACCGCCATGCGCCGGCGGCTGCTGAAGATCGAGGTCAGCCGCGGTCGCCCACAGAGTCTGACCGAAGGCCAGGAACATGCGCTGTGGCAGCGCTGGCGTCAGCTGAGACAGCAGGACGGCACCGCCGATAAGCTCGACACCATGATGATGCTCGCCGAGGAGCAGGGCGTCACCCTGACCATGGTTTGGCAACAGTTGCACCTGTACGGAGAGCAGCTATGAGACACGGTCTCAGCTTGGAGGATCTAAAACGGGCCATGCGCCAGTGCGCCCAATACATGCAGGACAACCCTCACCTGTTTCCACTCCCCTCGCCGCCCAAACCCAAGCCACCCCCCGACACCTCGATCCACTTTCGCTACATCGGCAAACCCCAGAACATCATGCCCCGCTCTCTGTTGCTTGATACCCGACTCACACCGCTGGAGCGCAATGCCTGGCAGGCCCTGCACTTCATGATCGTAGAACGCGGCCTCAAATACCCCCGCTACGAGGACCTGCAGCCGTATCTGTCCGCCGTCCCCTGCGGCGAGAAAGCTTCACGAGAGACAGTCGCGCGTGTATTGCAGAACCTGCGGCTGACCCGTTGGCTCAGCCTGGTCACGCATCTTCGCGACGATCTAGGTCGGTTGCGGCCACCCATCTATGTCCTGCACGACGAGCCGCTGACGCCGGCCGAAGCACTGCAGTTGGACGAGGGTTATGGTGATCTGATCAAGCGCAGCCTTAAGCACGCCGCGAAGGGCGTACGCATCACCGCCGGACATGTGTTGGGGGAACTGCGGAGCGACCAAACGGTACCGGCGGCCTTTGTACCCAAAGTGCTCGCCCTGGTGCCGCTGGCGCCTGGACAACGCTCACTCGAGCTCGAGTCGCCCTCTCCTGCTCACGAATCCGAACAGCCTTCGCTGGATGTGGCGCCCTCACCCGACCAGCCACAACGTCAATCCGAACTGCCGGCGAAAGCCCGGGATTTAGCGGTGGTTCGGATTCCGGATCCTCCTAGTACTGTACAAGAGCGTATAGAGCAAAAGAGTACGGTACGAGGGGCTGGGGGAACATCCGAACTCGAGTGGCCAGCGAACCTGCCCATCAGCGCAAATGATCGGCAGATCGCCTTACAGGCCATGACCCCATTGCCCGACGCGGCCAGGGTGGCCGTCCTGCAGGAGGCCGTGGCCCGGTGCACGACGGGGGCCGTGCGGCGCCCAGCCGCTTACCTGATGGGGTTGATCAGGAAAGCGATCGAGGGGGACTTTCGATTGTGGGCCGCCAGGGACATCGCGACCAAAGTGCCCGCGCCCAAAGCCGGGCGGGTCCAGCAGGCGGTGCCAGAGCCGAAGAGCGCTGAACGCAACGGCGCGCCACGATCGGCGTCCCCCGTGGCACGGGCCTGCCTGGATCAACTGCGCCAACAATGTGGGCTGGTGAGTAGCGCTTAATGGATTTGATGCCTCAGGCATCAAATCCATACTGTTCCAGCCGCCATGGCTTATCCGAACACAGGTCCTTCAAGTTTTCGGCAGTCACACCCGTGTTTGCCCGGCACCGTGTCCTCACCCGCCGACTTGAGGACCTGCCCATGGCCGACCATTTCCAGCTCAACCTGGGCTCGCTGCGTAGCACCATCACCCTGACCCTGCACACCCATCACGCCGCTCGGCTGTGGCAGGGCCGCTTGGCCCGCGAGGGCAGCCATCCGATCATGAGCATGGCGGCCTACATCAACATCACCAACATCCTCAAGCAAGCGGCGGCGCAGGACGACCCTTTCGCTGACTGGTTCATGCTGATGCTGGAGGACAAGGTGCTGCGCGCCAAGGTGCAGATGGGCCAGTTGATGGAGCAGGTCAGCCATCTAGAAAAACTCCTGCCCTCGCAAATCGACGTGGGTGACAACCTCAACATCCACCCCGTGACTCTGCCGCTGTTTATCGCCAGCCAGCTGGGATTTCTTGCGGTTTACCTGCTCACTGACTACGACACCTTGGTCAGGCGTGTGCTGCTGGCCCATCATACGGCGCTGATCGGCCGGCCGGACATGGAGGGCTGGATCGACCAGGGCGCCCACCAGGTGCGTAGCTTGTTTGGTATCGCCCATAGATGCCGCGTGTCCGGCGTCTCCCGCAGCGATGTGGCCGCCGACAATGCTCGCTTCCAGGAAGCGGTCGATAAGTACGGTAGGCCGCCCCACGACGTGCTCGATGGCACACGTCGCTCGCAGTTCGCCCCGCCTATCATCGCGGTGGCGGGAACGACGGAAAGTGCGCCGGCCAGTGCAAGTGATGAGGTTCCGGCGGACGGCGAGATGGCCGCTGCGGATAAGCCGTCATGACCCGCCAGGACTTCCCCGCCGATCTGACCCTCGCACCCACTGCCTATCGGGACATCGAACACGCTGCCTCCCTAAAAGGCCTTTTAAAGCCTTTTAAGGGTAAGGGGGAACTGGTCCAGCTGACGAACGTCACGAGGGAGCTTGAACAGCGTGTGGCGCAGCTCATGGGCACCCAGGCGGCGATCATGGCGCTGCCGCCCTTGTCGTTGCTGGGCATTCGTCTGGTGCTGCAGAACACCGGCGCCGGCACCACCTTTCTGCGCTGGCGCACCCAGGACTTTTCCCGCATGGGCGCCCTAGTCTGGGAGCGGCTGATGCGCAATCCGCACCTACCTCCGGACCTGCGCACTGCCCTGTTCCAGATCGAATGCAACCGCATCGCGCTGAACCTGCAGATGAGCGTGCTGCATTCCCTGCAGCGCCAGGCGCTCGACTGCAGCCACAAGATGGCCAACGCCGAAGGCGTGCTGCGCCAATCCCCATCCGGAACGGAGACATCACCATGAGCACTTTTTTTGTTGGCGAAGGCAACATCGGCAGCGCGCCGGACTTTCAGGAATTCACCTCAGGCAATGATGAGCCGCGTCGTCTGCTGCGCCTGAACGTCTATTTCGACAACCCGGTACCGCGTGAGGGCGGCTACGAAGACCGAGGTGGATACTGGGCCCCGGTTGAACTGTGGCACCGTGATGCTGAGCATTGGAGCACGTTGTTTCAAAAAGGCATGCGCGTGCTGGTCGAGGGGCGCACGGTGCGCGATGAATGGGAGGACAGCGAGGACAACGCACGGGTGACCTTCAAGGTCGAGGCACGTCGCATCGGTATCCTGCCCCATCGGCTGGCCAGCGTGAGCATGCGTGAAAAGTCCCCCGACGCCGCGCCATCGGGCCCGGCCGACAAAGCGAGCCCCGGCACTACCCGCAAAGGCGGTCGTGCCAAGAGCTGATCAGTGGACCTCAGTGGAATGAGCGCCTCTCTGCGCGGCGCTCATCCAAACCCTGGCCCATCGACGCGCGTCACTTCAATGCCGTGTCGAACCCGCGCTGTATTGCAACAACATCGCCTCCAGTGCCGTCTCCAGCACGTCCGGATCCTCAGCAACTTTCGCCAGCGCCTGCCCCAATTCCCGAAACGCCTGCCGGTGCGTAGGGCACTGTTCCAACCACTGCGCCAAGGCGCTGAGCTTGTCCTTGTCGTCGGGTGATCGATGAATCTCCAGAAAGCGTCGAAGCGCCTGCAACCGCACCTGGCCTATCAGCCCATCGTCCGCTGTATCCACGTGAGTTTCCTTGTACGTCAATACGCGCCTCGCGCGCGCAGCGACCGCCACTGATTCTTGCCCATTTTCAGCAATCCACACACTCAATTGAACAAATACAACCCATATCGCCCAGAGTCAACCCGATGGGTTGTTCATCTTGCGAGGTCTTTGTTCGACCATTCAGGTTGAATGGGAGACCCGCACAGTTGCCGAAAATCATCGCCGCCGCCGATAAGCAGATTGGCCAAATGATCGCCAAGCGTCGCCGCGCCCTGGGTCTGACTCAGGACCAGTTGGCCGAACGCCTGTCGATGGGTCGTGAGGCCTATTCCCGGCTCGAACTGGGCAAGACGTCGCTGTCGGTCCCCAAACTGATTCAGCTGTCGGGCGCGCTGGATTGCGGGCTGGCTGAACTGGTGACCGACTTCAGCCCACGCCCCAGTGACCAAGGCCATAAGATCGGCTTGCTGCTCGCGCCCCTGTCCGATGCCGATCGGCAGTTCATCCTGTCTTCGACCGAGCACCTGATTGCCCATCTTAAGCAGCGTTAGTCTGCCGCCACCGTCCAATTGGACCCCGCACATTCAGTTTTAAGCTGGCTCCCTCCCCTCTGAGCGTCACCCTGCTTCAGTCATCCGACTGGAGCGAAGCCATGCAGTTGTTCATCTGCGAAAAGCCCTCCCAGGCGCGCGACATCGCCCGCGTGTTGCAGGCCGGCCGGCGTGCCGAAGGCTGCCTGGTGGGCGAACGGGTCACTGTCACCTGGTGTGTCGGGCACCTCCTGGAGACTGCGCCACCTGAAACCTACGGCAGCCACCTCAAGCGCTGGGCCCTGGAAGACCTGCCGATCCTGCCCCAGCAGTGGAAGGTGCTGCCAAAGCCCAAGGTCGCTTCCCAACTCAAGGTCATTCGCGGCTTGCTGGGGCGGTGCCACGAGGTGGTCATCGCCACCGACGCCGATCGCGAAGGCGAGATGATCGCGCGCGAGATCCTGGAACTGGAAGGCTACTGCGGGCCGGTGCAGCGCCTGTGGTTGTCGGCGCTCAACGATGCCTCGATCCGACAGGCGCTTGCGGCGCTCAAGCCCGGTGCGGAAACCTTGCCGTTGTATCACTCGGCCTTGGCCCGTTCGCGGGCCGACTGGCTGGTGGGCATCAACCTCAGTCGATTGTTCACCCTGCTTGGGCGCCGCGCGGGTTATGACGGAGTTCTGCCAGTGGGGCGCGTACAGACGCCGACACTGAAGCTGGTGGTAGCCCGCGATCGGGCCATCGCGAGCTTCGTGGCGCAGCCGTACTGGACGCTGGATATTCGCCTGGCCGCAGGGGCCGCAGATTTTCAGGCTCGCTGGCAACCGCCCCCTACGGTCTGTGATGACCAAGGCCGTTGTACCCAACAAAGCGCCGCCCAACAGGTGCTGATGAGAGTGCTCGAGGCCGCACAGGTGCACACCGACAGTGTCGAAACCGAGCGGGTACGGGAGTCCGCCCCGCTACCGTTCGACCTGGGCACGCTGCAGGAAATCTGCTCGGCCCGGCTCGGCCTGGGTGCTCAGGAAACACTGGAATGCGCCCAGGCCTTGTACGAGACCCACAAGGTCACCAGCTATCCTCGAAGCGACTGCGGCTACCTGCCTGAGACCATGATCGACGACGCGCCAGCCGTGCTCGAGGCGCTCACTCAAGCCGATCCGGCGCTTCGGGATCGGCTTCAGGACCTGAACCTGTCCGTGCGCTCGCGCGCCTGGAACACCGCCAAGATCTCCGCCCACCACGGCATTATCCCGACCGCCGTGGCGTTCCGGATCGACAGCCTGCCCCCGCGTGAACGTGCGGTGTACGCGTTGATCCGCGCCCGGTACCTGGCGCAGTTCTGCGCGCTGCACGAGTACCTCAAGACAGAAGCACTGTTCATCGGGGCCGGCGAAACCTTCAAGTCCACGGGCAAGCAGATTCTGGTACCTGGCTGGAAGCCCTGGATCAACGAAGCCGACCCCACTGGCCAGGCTGACGCTTCACAGGCGCTGCCCGCGTTGCACGAAGGCCATGCCATGACCGTGTGCTCGGCCAAAGTCGATGCCCGCACCACACAACCGCCCAAACCCTACACCGATGGCACCCTGATCAGGGCCATGAAATCCATCGCCAATCAGATCGAGGATCCGCGCCTGCGCCAGCGCCTCAAGGACAGCATCGGTATCGGCACCGAAGCCACCCGGGCCTCGATCCTGCAGGGGCTGATCGACCATGGTTACCTGGTGCAAAAGAAGCGCAGCCTGTCGGCCTCGTCCGCCGGTCACACGCTCATCGAAGCCGTGCCGCCAGAAGTCGCAGATCCCGTGATGACGGCATTGTGGGAGCAGGCGCTGGAGCATATCGAAACCGGCCGGCTGACCGTGGACGCCTTTCTCTTCAAGCAGGGCGAGTGGCTCAGCCAACTCATCAAGCACCACGCGACACTCAAGCTCAACGTGCCGACGGCGCGCGGCCCGGGCTGTCCGATCTGCAAGACGGTGATGCGCAAACGCACCGGGCGGACCGGCACCTTCTGGTCGTGCTCGCGTTATCCCGACTGCAAGGGCACCAAGCCGTTGGCCAAGCCCAAGGTGTCGAAGCCCAAATCCAAGGGACCGTGACCCTCACCGTGCACTTGACGGGTCTGGTCGGGGCTGTTGTAGTGAGGACGCCCTTCGCCATTGGCGAGCCAAGACCGATTCGCTCCGGGCAGCTCGGTCGGACTCCATGAGTTCGGAGCCGCTTTTTCCTGCAACCTGGTTGCCCTTCACTGCCCTGCAAATCGTTGCAGCGAATGACCCGTGCCGCTTTTCACCAGGCCGCAGGGGTCATTCGCTTCGGCGATGACGATCAGCTCCGGTGCCCGCCGGCGCAACACTGGGCGCCTTTTGTGCGCGGATGCGTGCCAGAAAATTCCGACCCAGGCCACGACAAGGGTCGGTTGGTCAGGTCCTGCCAACGTGTGCTTGTCACGAGGAGCGACGTTGTCGCGATTGGCCAAAGGTGGTCCCTTTTTGTCCCCAGCCCGATGACCGTCGGGCTATTTTTCGCCCGCGACGTTTCCACTGTGTGCCACTCGAATCTGGGCCAACAGCCTCTGTTCGGTCGGCTGTTGACGTCGCATCGATCGCGTTTTATAGATGGGCTGCACTTGCTGTCGATGACAGCGCCCAGGCAGCTTGAACCTTCAAGGCTGCGCCATTTCGATGGTGGTTCTCCCAAGTGCGATTCGCGTTCGGCAGCTCGCACGGTCATCGATTCGTCGGTGATGAGCGCTGATTGTTTTCTCAGCCCTTCTGGGCCCACTTGTCATCCCCCTGCGGAATTCACCTCCCGCCGGGACGGTGGGTTTCCGCGTTTCTTGCAAACAGGAGATTCACCATGACTCAGTCCACTACCCAAAACCAAACCCAAGCTAGCAGCTACTTCAACCTGCACACCCAAGGCATCGGCTATCTGAACCGCGTGCGTGAAGTCACGGTTCGTCGCGGCCAGCCGTTCATGGCCTGTGATATCGCTGCCCTCCATGGCGCCAGCGATGACGTGGAATACACCCGTTTCGACTGCAAGGTCGCCGGTGGCGAAGCCGAAAAGCTGATCCGCCAACACATGGCCAACGTCCAGGCCGAACGCAAAGTCCTCTTGGGTTTTCGTATCGGTGATCTGTGGACCGATGCGTTCATCTACGAAAAAGGCGAACGCCAGGGTCAACCCGGCGCCAGTCTCAAAGGCCGCTTGATCTTCATCGAGTGGATCAAGGTCGATGGCACCTTGGTGTACAAGGCCCCGGCCCGCACACCCGTTGCCGCGGATGCTGAGCAACCCACCGCTGATGCAGATCACGCACAGCATCAGGACGAATCGCAGGCACGGCAAACCGCCTGATCCGTCCGCTATCCCGCAATAGGCGCTCTCCCCCGAGCGCCTTTTCTTCCACCGCAGGAGGCTCCGATGGAATCCTTCTGGCTCTGCCAAACCTGCCTGTTTGCCGTCGCCTATGACGACTTCAGCGCGCTGTCTTTGTATTACACCGATGAGGAAGTCGAGCAGCGCATGACCGCAGTCCGTGCGTGCGTTCGAGAACTGATGCCCCTGAGCGCTGATTTCGACTCGGAGACCGGCCTAGGCATCGACGACTTTTCCACGTCACCCTGTGATGCGTGTCACTGCTCACTTCACGGCGCCCGCCACCGTTTCACCCGATTGTGATTACTGAAATCCAAAGCTCTTTCACCCAACCCATCAGGGGCCATCACACCCTTGGGGTGTGCCCCTTTGCGACTAGAGGATCACACCATGTACGCTCCCCTCACCTTGATCGACGGTACCGATGTCACCCGGCGCGGTGCAGAAGACCAAATGATTGCCGAAGCGCTCAACCTGCTGGATCGGCGTTACTTCACCCGTGGTGAATGCCTGTTCAGTCCGACTGCGGTGGCTGACTACCTGAAGCTACAACTGGTCGGGCATCACCAGGAGGTCTTCGCCATGGTCTGTCTGGACGCACGCCATCGGACCCTGAGTTTTGAAAAACTGTTCTTCGGCAGCATCGACAGCGCCAGCGTGTACCCGCGAGAGATCGTGATTCGCGCCTTGGCCTGCAATGCCGCCGCCGTCATTTTCGCTCACAACCATCCTTCGGGGTGTCCCGAACCCAGCCAGGCCGATCGCAACCTCACCGCACAGCTCAAGAATGCCCTGGCCTTGGTGGAAGTTCGCGTTCTGGATCACTTCGTGGAGGGTGAGGGAAAACCCGTGTCGCTCGCCGAGATGGGTTGGCTCTGACTTCACTCGCAAACGCTTCTCCCTGCCGGGGAAAATCTCCTCCCCGCAGGGGAGGCGGTGACTCCGGTTTCACTCAACCGAAACAGGAGAATCACCATGGAACTGTCCATCAATGATCTTGCGGGTGTCCAGTTTGTGGCAAACCCGTACGCACCCGACACCCTGCTGCGAAGCGACGTGCTCGAGCTTCAATTCGTGGTGATGGATCACGGCGAGATGATCTTTTCCAAAAGCAGCTTTTGCTCTCAGGCCTTTCAGGAACGAACGCTGGTGGTACTGGGCTACTGCGGCCTGATCACCGAGGGCATGGCGATCGCTCACGATTGCCTGTTTAGCGACGCATTTGGGCTGCGTGCATTAGAACAGGCGTGCGCGGTGGATGTCAGAATCCACCAGGTCAACATCGTCGACCTGCAGCGCCGCACCGTGCTGTCGGGCGTTGTCCGTGAAGCAAGCATCGAGTGGCTATCGCCCTGTGTGACTCGAACCGAACGGATGTACGCCAGACTGACCGCTCAGGATCTGTTGCATCGGGCACAAGTGCACACCCACGACGGTCTGCACGAGGCCGCCCGGCAACTGCGCACCGAGGCCGAAGAGTGGCAAGGCAGAATGATCGCCGAACACGGGATACCTCACGCGCTGCAAGCCCTCTCGCTCTCGCACTGACCCAGACCCGACCGGGGAGTAACCTTCCCATCGGGCGGACTCTCCCGGTTTTTCGATAACCTTGGAGAGACAGCATGAACCTTCATGTACAGCACTTCGATGGCGTCGCTTTCGTTCACAACCCCTATCTCGCTGGAACAGCCCTGCGCCAGGACATCTTCGAACGTCAGTTCCGGGTGCTCGCCCACGGCCAAGCAGAACTCGCTGATGATGATGGCTTTTCTCACACCTTCTGGATGCCGCTGACAATCGAGCTCGCCCAGTGCGGCTTGCTCGAGCAGTGCCTGCTCAAGGCCCTGCATTATCTGGTCTCGGGCAACGCTGGCTTGTTCGGCGATGCGGTGCTGGACTTTCGGCCGGAGCGTATCTCGGTTCAGGATCGCGGCGGTCAAACCGTGCTGTCAGGCCTCGTCAGGCAGTCCACGCTGACTTGGTTGCCGCCCTACTGCACCGGTGACGAATTGCTCTTAGCCGAAGCGCAAATAGGGCGCCTGCTGGCAGATGCCATCGACGAAGATCGTTGGGACAACCACAGCACCGCAAACAACCTGCGGCGTCAGGCAGACCATCTCCAGGCCCGCATCATCCCCACTCGCTGGCTACCGCACGTGCTGAAGCTGCTGAACATCTGACTATCAACTCACATCCCTTGGGGGCCTTTCCCCCTTGGGGCTGGGTCCTCCTCACCTTGTGGAGAACCCGAGCATGAACAACACACCTGCAAACCCTTTCGCCCGTGGCTACCTGGCCATGGTCAGCGAACGCGTGCTGATGATCATCTACGACGACAAGCAGCCGCCCTGCTACCGCACGCTGCACCCGTCACAGCTTCATCTGAGCGACGAGCACATCGAGCACCTTGCCTGCCGTTTCAACGACGACATGGTATGGGTCGGTACTGATCCAAAGCCAGACCCTGATCTGGAAGCGCAATGCATGTCCGAAGGCACCGTCGCGGCAGTGATCTACCAGGTAACGGCTGACCATTTCGGTAGCGCTGTGCACCTTGGGGATTTCCCCACCGAGGCTGCTGCGCAATCGGCGATCCTGCAGATGGCGTTTGAGACCGGCCACTACAGCCGCTGTTGGGAAATCAGCAGTGCCCACGTGCCTCAGCCGGACCTATGGACTTTTTGCTTTCCGGCCAGCAGCGGGCGATCGATGGGCTACTTCGAGTGCTTCAGCCTGCCGGGCAGTACCGCGGTCGGGTTCAAGCTCTACTCGACTCCGTGGTCGGCAAATCCTTCTCGACGTTCGTTCGATGCCAACAGTAGCGATGTCGAAGCGCGCCTGCGCAGCGAAGGTGTGCCCGAGGCGCTGATCAGGATTCTGATGCTGGCAGGTGAGGCCGATGTGCGGTTTTTGTTCCTTGATCCTGACGCTGCAGCAGTGCCTGGATTACCTATTTTTCCTGATGATTGAACCAAAGGCGCCCTTGATACGGGCGCTTTTTTTCTGCGTGGCGCACCGGCAACCACCTGAGGCTATCGCTTCCCGTAGCTCGGAAAAGTGGCCAGGTTGAATTCGGGTTTCTGGTAAGTGCAGCGTCATCCTGACTGCCATGGTTACCCCTCGCAAATGCCGAGAGTTCATCATGAACCTGAATCTTCCCATCAGTCTCGCGTTGGCCCTCGCATTCGCGGGGTGTACCACCGCCCGCACTGACGCTACGCCTCTGTCCAAGACGGCCGCGCATGCGTTATCCAGCGCTACCAATCCCAGCCTAAAGCCGAAGTCAGCTCCGGAAATCGCCCAAGGGCGCTACGGCCTGGTGAGCACCCAGCCAACCGTGGAACAACGTGATCCATTGCTTCAGATCATCGACGTCCATATCGCGCCGACGCTAAACGCCACGGTCGCCGATGCCTTGCACTTCGTCCTGCAACGATCCGGGTACTCCCTATGCGCCGCTACCCCTGGGGTCCAGACGCTGTTCAGTCGTCCCCTGCCGTCAGTGCACTACCAGCTGGGGCCCATCTCGCTGATGGACGCCTTGGACGTGTTGGGGGGCGAGGCCTGGCAATTGCAGACCGATCCGGTGCTTCGCACCGTGTGTTTTACCCAGCGGCAGGTCGTTATCAACGACCTATCGCTACCAGCCGAGGGCCAGCCATGAAATCGACTTCCTTTCAGGCGCTGGTTGTCGGCGTCCTGTGCCTGTGCACGTCGGGACTGGCGGCGGTGGCCGTTAATCAGCATCGGCAGCTACAAGCGTTGCAGGCCAAACCGCAAAACGAAATGACGGTCTCCGAGTACCAACGCCAATGGCGTGAGCTGAACGACAAGCAAGGCTCGACTAATACCGCCATCGCGCAACTGCGTAGCACGTTATCCAAGCTGGCCTCGACACAAACCGAGCACGGTAAGCAGACAGTCCAACTGGCCAGCGACATCGAATCCCTTAGGGTCGCCAAGCAGGCACCAACTGCCAATCTCGAGCTGCAGCCCTTGGAGCTACGGGTCTCGCTCATCGAGGAGCAACTGGCTCAAGTCCGTCTGCAAGCGGCGCCTCAGCCGAAGGCGAAACCCGCCAGCGTTTCAAGCAAGTCGCCGACCGTCCCACGCCCACAACCGCCAACGCCCCCCTTCTCGATCATGGGCAGCGAGCTTCGCGGGCCAGAGCGCTTTCTGTCGCTCCTGCCACTGGGCGACAGAACGCTTAGTTCGGTACGCCTGATTCAAACTGGGGAGACCTTTGGTGGATGGCGATTGGACAACCTGAACACGAGCACTGCCGTGTTCTCGATCGCCGGCCAGGCTCAAACCCTGCCCATTCCATAGGGAGGCGCCATTAAAACCTTCGTGTCGTTATCCGCCTGGTCGATGGGCTGTTTCTGCCACCTGACCCTGGCCGCCCCTGACATCTCGACCGCAGACCACACTGCACCTGAGCGGCCAGCATTGCGGACTTCAGCCCAGCACTCCCAGGAGATATGGGGGCTCACCGAACAGGAGTGGGCCAAATTCGAATCCCTGCAAACGGGTCCGCGCCGCTACTGGAGCCCGCAACTCGATCCTCTGACGACCCTCGGCGTCGAAGCTGAGACGGACCAGGAACGCCAGCGCTATGCTGAGCTGCAGGTTCGCCTTGAGGCCAAGCGTGCCGAACGCGAGCTGGCCTATCAGAAGGCCTACACGCAGGCGTGGACCAAGCTGTACCCCGATTTTATGCCAATCCAGGGCATGGCGACCACTGCCAGTACCGCCTCTCAAACCGCCACTCGCAGCGCGCTCTTCGTCAAAGACGATTGCGACAGCTGCCTGAGCGCGGCGAAACGCCTGCAGGACCAAGGTACGGCGTTTGATCTGTATCTGGTAGGTAGCGACGGCGACGATGACTCAGTGCGGCGCTGGGCCAAAGCAGCTGGGATTGTCCCAGCCAATGTTCAACGTCGGCAGATCACCCTCAATCATGACCGCGGTCGCTGGTTCAGCCTCGGTGCCTATGGCTCGCTCCCCGCCCGCTTCGAACAGGTCGATGGCCAATGGCAGCGCATCGAATAGCCTGGCTGGTCGTGCTGCTGCCGGTGCGGCTGGTGCTCGCCGAGAGCATCCCGCCGCCGGCTTACCAACTCGCCGCGGAGCGCGCCGGCGTCCCGGCGACCGTGCTGTTCGCGGTGGCGCTGCAGGAGAGCGGGACGCTGCTTCGCGGTCAGCGCATCCCCTGGCCCTGGACACTGAACATTGCCGGCCAGGGGCAACGCTATCCCACCCGGAATGCAGCCTGCCAAGGGATACACAAGGCTGCGAGGCAACACGATCTCAAACGTATTGATGTCGGCCTGGGGCAAACCAACCTGGGCCATAACGGCGCACGCTATTCATCCCCATGTGCCGCCCTGGATCCGCAGCAAAACCTCATCGTGACCGCGACGCTACTGCGCGAGCACTACGATCTGACCGGCGATTGGGTCCAGGCTGCCGGCCGCTACCACCGCCCAGCCGGTGGCGCGATCGCCGCGCGCTACCGCGCCCAGTTTCGGCAGCAGCTGCAGCAGTTACAGGCCTCGACTTCTCCCACATTGGAATCCTCACCATGATTGGACATGACCTCAATCGCCTTTTGCTGTCTCTGGGTATCGCTGCGCTGTGCGCTGCACCCGCAGCGGCCCAGGACCATACCCGAAAGCTCAACCCGGTATCGCCGTCGATCATCCATACCGACATGCCCCTCCCTTCGGGACTTCAATGGATCCTGCCGGTAAGCAGCCCCAAGCTGAGCCCAGGCCCTGTTGAAGCCAGAGCGCTGAAAATGCCTGGCCTCAAGCCATTTTTCCTGGTCGGGGAGGAGGCGAGCTCGCTGGAATGGTTAACCGCCAATGCCGAACGCCTGACGGAGCTAGACGCCGCCGGACTCGTGGTGGACGTGACTGACGCTGGCTCTCTGCAGCACATCCAGTCGCTGGTACCCGAGCTCACCGTCATGCCGGTGAATGGCGATGACATCGCCGAGCGATTACAGCTCTCCCATTACCCGGTACTGATCACCTCCACTGCCCTGGAACAGTAAGGTACCCGTCATGGCCGATCACGTGATGGAGTCGTTGCTACGCCCCGCCGTCGAGCTCTACACCGTGGCGGTCTGCGGTGGGGCCGCTGCGCTGTGCCTGCACTCCCCTTGGGCTGTCGCGCTCTCTCCGGAGGTTGGCGCCGGAATGGCCATGGCCTACACAGCCTTCGGCCTCAAGCGGCTCAATGAGGCGCGCATGGTGCTGCGCTACCGCCGCAATATCCGGCGCCTGCCCCGCTACGAGCTGACCAGCCGCCAAATACCGGTGAGCCGTAAACGGCTGTTCATGGGCAGGGGCTTTCGCTGGACCCGCCTGCACACACAGCGCCTGGTCGAAGCTCAGGATCCGGACGTCGCCCGTTACGTGAACCAATCGTTGCCCCATCGCATGGCCAGGCACCTCGAAAGGCGCCTGGAATGGGCGCCCTATCCGCTTACCCTGCTGGGCCGCGCCACTGCCTGGGACAGCGCCCTCAACCCCGTCAGACCGCTGCCGCCGGTGGGCGGCTCGCCGCTGCTGCATGGGGTCGAACCCAACGAAACCGAAGTCAGCCTACCGCTGGGTGAACGCGTTGGACACACCTTGGTTCTGGGCACTACCCGGGTCGGCAAGACGCGATTGGCAGAGGTGTACATCACCCAGGATATCCACCGAAAAGCGCCCGAAGTGGTGATCGTGTTCGATCCCAAAGGCGATGCCGATTTGCTCAAGCGTATGTACGTCGAGTCGCGCAGGGCCGGTCGTGAAAAGGAATTCTATGTCTTTCACCTGGGCTGGCCAGACATCTCCGCGCGCTACAACGCAGTCGGTCGTTTCGGCCGCATCTCTGAAGTGGCCACTCGTATCGCTGGCCAACTGAGCGGCGAAGGCAACTCCGCGGCGTTTCGCGAGTTTGCCTGGCGCTTTGTCAACATCATCGCCCGTGCGCTGGTCGAGCTGGGCCGAAGGCCGGACTATTTGCAGATCCAGCGGCACGTGGTGAACATCGACGCCTTGTTCATCGAATACGCCCAGCAGTTCTTTGCCCGGCATGATGCCAGTGCCTGGGAGGCCATTGTGCAGATCGAGGGCAAGCTCAATGAGAAGAACATCCCGCGGCACATGGTCGGGCGCGAAAAGCGTGTGGTCGCCATCGAGCAATACCTGGCCGCCAAGCGCATCTTCGATCCCGTCATGGATGGTCTGCGCTCGGCGGTACGCTATGACCGCACCTACTTCGACAAGATCGTGGCTTCCCTGCTGCCATTGCTGGAAAAGCTCACCAGCGGCAAGACCGCGCAGTTGCTGGCCCCCAACTACACCGACCTGGAAGATCCGCGGCCAATCTTCGATTGGATGCAGATCATCCGCAAACGCGGCATCGTTTACGTGGGCCTGGATGCCCTCACCGACGCCGAAGTGGCCGCGGCAGTCGGCAACTCCATGTTCGCCGACCTGGTGTCGGTCGCAGGTCATATCTACAAACATGGCGTCGACCATGGACTCCCCGGTGCCGATGCCTCCGGGCAAAAACTCCCGATCAATCTGCACGCCGATGAGTTCAACGAGCTGATGGGCGACGAGTTCATTCCGCTGATCAACAAGGGCGGTGGCGCCGGTATTCAGGTGACAGCCTATACCCAAACCTTGAGCGATATCGAAGCCAGGATAGGCAATCGCGCCAAGGCTGGTCAGGTCATCGGCAATTTCAACACGCTGCAGATGCTTCGTGTGCGCGAGACCGCGACCGCCGAGCTGCTCACGCACCAACTGCCCAAGGTCAATGTGCAGACACGCACCCTGGTCTCGGGGGCCACCGATACCGCTGACCCTGATGCCCATACCGACTTCACGTCCTCCTCCCAGGATCGCGTCAGCACCACTGCCGTACCGCTGATCGAGCCCGCGCACATTGTCAGTCTGCCCAAGGGCCAAATGTTTTCCTTCCAGGAAGGCGGACAGCTCTGGAAGGTGCGGATGCCCCTGCCCAAACCGGCGGATGACGATGCCATGCCCAAGGACCTGCAGGAGCTTGCCACCCGCATGCGTGCGGCCTACAACGCCCACGCGAACAAGTGGTGGACCGCCAGCGGCGGCGGTCCGACGGTGGACTATGACCCAGAACAACCCCCGCCAGGACGTCGCCGTGGATAGCGGTATTGCAATGTCCCTATGCAAGCGGCTAGTGATATGAGCGCCGATCCACCGCGGCAGGCCCCACCGCAGCAACGTCCTGGCCTGATCCTGTCGTTCATTGCCGGCGTGCTGAAGGTCATCGGACTGCTCTTCATGTCCCTGCTGGCGTCGATCATCATGGAATACATAGGGCTGATCTGGTTCTGGCCGGAGCAAGGCTGGTACCACAGTTATGCAATGCTCGACAGCGAGCTCGCGTGGCTCAGCAGCCACTTCAAGAATTCGCTCATTGTTGAGCAGCCTGGAGCCGCGACGCTGAAGGTTTTAACCCTTCTAGAGGAGTGGCTCATCGAGGGAACCGGGCTAGCGCGCCTGGATGCTCGCGCCAGCGAGATCGGGCAATCCGATGGCTTCTGGGCGTGGGTCGGTGGCGCATATGTGTTCACCAAGGACTACATCCTAGCCGCGGTTTACACGACAATGACCTTTGCGGTGCGCCTGGCCGTGCTGAGCCTGGCGACGCCACTGTTCTTGCTCGCGACACTGACCGGCTTGGTCGACGGACTGATGCGCCGGGACTTGAGAAAGTTCGGTGCCGGACGCGAAAGTAGCTTCATCTACCACCGGGCCAAACGATCTCTCGTTCCGCTGATGATCCTGCCTTGGATTATCTATCTGTCTTTGCCAATCAGCGTGAACCCGCTATGGGTATTGGCCCCCTGTGCAAGCATGCTAGGCGTCATGGTGGCAATTACTGCCTCCACGTTTAAAAAGTATTTGTGACTTCAAACTTGGCCACGTACGGGTTATAAATTGGCATCCGCGAAGTGCGACTGTCTCTGGTTACTTATTGCGAGCATCGACGTCAGGGCGGCAGCTTTTTCAGTCGTGGATACCATGGAGCTGTAGAGTTATGCTAAGGAGCCTTGAATGTTTTGGAAGCGAAACGACCCCATCCGAGTGGAGCTGATCAATGCTCCCACCATCATCGCTGAATCCAAGCCAGCAGCGAATGAGCGAGCCCGTGCTCCCGAGAAGAATCCATCGATAAAATTCCTGACCTGGGACCAGTTCTTCAAACTAGTCGCTGTCATGGTCGCGTTCGCAAACACGGCATTGGTGGCCTTGGGGTATATGCGTTATGTCGGGGTCCTGGACCCTTTTGAAATCAGTAGAACCGAGGTCTCTTTCTCCGTATCCGACCTGCTTGCCTTCGGGTATATCGGGTTCCTGAATATGACATTTTCCGGGCAGCTCGCCGTGGCTGCTACCGCGTCCGGGCTAGCCATGCCGATCGCCGCACTCGTATTACGCTTTATGAATGGTCTACATGCACTTCTCCAACTGTTGTTGTCGTGGTCGCTGTCGATGGTGCTGTTCTTCCTGCTGACTGGGCCCTACTGGTTTGCCTACGACCCGATGAAGCAGAAGACATTGAGTCAGGTCGCTGCCCAGTTAAAGGTCAATCCAGACAGCGTAGGTGCGCTGGCGGTCGAGCAGGAAGTATGGACAGAGAGCGGATTCATAGGCGGTATCATTGTCCTTGCGATGCCCGATACCACCTACCTGCTCCGTGACGATATTCTTTATAAAATTCGCGGCTCCGATGGCAAAATCGTTCGCAGGACTCACATCAAGATTCGCTCTAAGCAGGCAACGAGCGATGCCAAAAAGGTAAACTGAATGGAAGACGAACTTGATTGTGTGACCGACTCCATGCGAGGTGTCGCCATGCGTCTATATGATCAAGTGTTGCAGGCCCCCAGCCAGCGCCAGCCGCTCAAATCACTTGCGGCGTGGTTACGTCAGGATCCTAACAATCGGTTGGCGTTGAAAGAGCTAAGACAGCTACTCGAGCTCGTGCAGGAAGATCCAATCGACATACTTCATCGCATGGTGGCCAGCTACAGCCCCAAGAGCACGCTCCATTAGCTCGCTGCCAATGTGATACCTCTCTATTCGATTAAATGAATGATCGCCGAGCATCATTCAAACACCCTAGATCTCAGTCCTCTCTGAGATCAGTCTCATGCCTGCTCTGAAGCCCCGAACCGTGCTGCTCAGCCTCGTTGCGATGGCATCGCTCAATGCGATGGCGTATGCCGGCGATGAACGCGCAGAGCTGGATCTCATCATTCAGCAAATCCGAGCGATCAATCAGATCGCGCAGCGTGCCGACCAATCGTCGACCTCGAGTGCGCGCTACCGATTTGATTACTCCCGGTTTCGCCAGGATCTTCGGCGTATCGAGGCAGGCCTCCAGGACTATCTATCCCCTCGCCGTGCCCAACCTGCAGATCCCACCGAACTGATCGGCGACTACGCCACCGAGCCCGCCCGCGAGTCATCGCCATGAGCATGAGCGATGCACAAACCGCCGCTTTTCAGGGCGCCGCAGGCTATACCCCGCAACTGAGCTCTGCGCTCTGGATCTCGCTGACGCTGGTGATCGCGCTGCTTTGGAGTAGCTGGGCGTTGTGGACCGGCTACCGAGGCTGGGCAGCGGGTCATGTGAGTTTCGGGGCACTGGGCGGCAGCGCCGCCCGTGTTTCGGTCGCATTGTTGGTCCTGATGTTCTTCACGCTGTCCTGATACCCTGGAGGTAATGCCATGATCCCCACCGTCCTCAACACTGCGCTGATCAAATCCCGCTACACACAAGCCAAGCAGCAGGCTTTCGGTCTGGTCCTGATTTTGGGGCCGGGTATGGCGTTGGCCGAGTTGCCCGCCATGGAAGCGCCCTCTCGCGGCGAAGGCGGCGGCCTGATCGAGACCATCAAGAACTACGCCTATGACGGCGGCATCATGATCGGGCTGCTCATTGCCGTTCTGGCCTTTCTGGGGGTCGCCTGGCACTCCCTGACGGTCTACGCCGATGTGCAAAACCAGCGCAAGACCTGGAAGGATCTGGGCGCGGTGGTCGGGATCGGCGCTCTGTTGGTGGTGATCATTCTCTGGTTCCTCGACAAAGCCGCCACCATTCTGTGAGGCCCACATGAGTGACCATATCGCTCGCCTGGCAGATGGCACCTTGAGCTTCCTGCCAGAGCGATTGAACCGCGATCCTGCCGTACTGCGCGGGCTCACCAACGACGAAATGTGGGTGTCGTTGGGTGCCGGCGCAGCGATCGGCCTTGTATTCGGCGTGCCGCTGGCGATCGTCACGGCGTCGATCGCCGTGGCGCCTACGGGAATGATCGTCGGCATGGCGATCATCCTCTTGGTCAGCGGCACCCTGCTGCGCCGCGCCAAGCGTGCGCGCCCTGAGACCTGGCTGTACCGCAACCTGCAATGGCAGTTGGCAATTCGTTGGCACATCGGCCGGGAGGCACTGGTAATCCATTCCGGCCCTTGGACGGTTCGCCGTACGCGCCGCCTGCGAGGACCCAGACCATGAGCCGATTCCGCAACAAGGTGGATGCCCAGCAGGCCCATATCATCAGTCTACGCATGGGGGTGATTGCGCTGACCCTCGTGTGCGCCGGCCTGTGGTATGGCTGGCAGTCTGCGCCGACCTCGCTGACGGTACATGTGCCGCCGGACCTGCGCTCAGGCAGCACGCGCAAATGGTGGGACGTGCCTCCCGAGAACATCTATTCGTTTGCGCTGTACATCTTCGGCCAGCTCAACCGTTGGCCCACCGATGGCGAAGCTGATTATCAACGCGCCATCTATGCCCTGCAGTCCTATCTGACCCCTTCGTGCAGAACATTTCTGGAAGGCGACTTCGAGTTTCGCAAGGCCGCCGGCGAACTGCGCGATCGGGTCCGCGGCGTGTATGAAGTACTGGGCCGCGGGTACAGCGACGACCCCGAGTTGCGTGTCGCCCAACTCGATGCAGATTCCTGGCTGGTGAAACTGGATCTGAACGCCGACGAGTATTACGCCGCGGAACCGGTAAAGCGCGTTGTGGTGCGTTATCCATTGCGGGTCATCCGCTTTGACATTGATCCGGAGCGGAACAAGTGGGGCCTGGCGCTCGACTGCTACCAAGGCACACCACAGAAGCTGATATTGCCGGGAGGTGATTCATGAGCCCACATTCGTGGCGCACTGTGCTAGCGCTGTGCCTGGGGATCAGCACTGGCGCCCAGGCCGTCGAGGTCAAACACTGGGACCGCCTACCGATCGCCGTACCCCTGATCGTTGGACAGGAACGCATTATCTTTGTCGACCAGGACGTCCGAGTCGGCCTGCCGGGGGGCATTGCCGGCAAGCTGCGAGTGCAGTCGATCGGAGGCACGGTGTATCTGCTGCCGTCTGACTCGATCGGGCCGACGCGGCTCCAACTGCAATCGATCAGCACCGGCGAAATCATTTTGCTGGATGTGGACGCTCAACCCGGCGAGCGCGCTTTGGAACCCATTCAAATCGCGACCACATCTTCGACCACTGAGGCCGATGAAACAGGTAGATCCGAACGTCAACCGCAGCGTACGCCCGTTCCCGTCGCCCTGACCCGTTACGCCGCCCAAAACTTGTATGCGCCCTTGCGCACAGTCGAACCGCTTCCCGGCGTTCGACGTATGGCGTTGAAGGTCCCTACCGATTTGCGCCATTTGCTTCCCACCCAACACGTTGTGATCACCCCACTGTCCGCCTGGCGACTCGATGACTTCTGGGTAACCGCCGTGAAGTTCAAGAATCTAAGCCTTCAGGTTATCGAGCTGGATCCTCGCGAACTGCAAGCTGAATTGTTCGGTGCTGCTTTCCAACACTCGACACTGGGTCGATCCGGAACCGCCGAAGACACCACCGTCGCCTATCTGGTTACGCGCGGCGGTGGCCTGGATCAAGCCGTTCTGCTGCCACCGACCCCGCCTGTAGGTGACGACCATGAAGGCTAACGCACTGCTTAAGTGGCTCGTACCGGGCGCCCTGGTGGCCGTGGTGCTGATTATTCTCCGCTCCTGGGTCAGCGATGCCCCAACCTCCAGGTCTACCGTCTCAGCGGAAGCGGAGCCGGTGCAACTGACCGCCGACCAAGCGAAGTCCCTGGGCATCGCCGGTGACACCCCCCGCGACACGGTCGCAACGCTGGTGGGACAGGTCAAAGCGATGCGCACCGAGATGCTGTCACTGAAGAAAAGCAACGACTCCCTGCAATCGGAGAACAATCGTCTGCGCACACGCGAAGGGAGCATCGATACCCGTATTCAATCAGCACTCGGCAGCGTGACGCAGCAGGTCAGCGAGGAGCGCAAGCAAGCCGATGCGGCACGCCAGAAAGCCGAGCAGGACAACCGCGAGGCCAAGTCCTTGTTGTTCCAGTTGAAGGATCAACTCTCCGGATTGGGGGGAAAGAACGATGATCTGCCAGTGGGATTCGGCCTGGAACCCGGCGATGGGGACCGATTCAAGTCAGCGGACAGCGAGAACGATGCCATGCGCTGGGTCGAACCCTCGGACAGAGCCGCTTCTGCGAAGCCCAGCGAGGGCCCAATTGTGCTGTCCAACCTTCCCTCGCAGTTCAAGCTAGACGGGCTGAAAGACAACGCCATCGATCGTAGCCAAAAACAACTCCGCGCCAGCTCGAAGGGCGAGCGCGATCTGGACGGCAAGGCCGACCGCACCGAGGGGGCCCGCCCCGTCTACACCATCCCAGAAAACTCGACCCTCATGGGGTCGGTGGCGATGACAGCACTGATCGGCCGAGTGCCAGTGGACGGTACCGTCAACGACCCCTACCCCTTCAAGGTGCTGGTCGGTCCGGAGAACCTCACCGCTAATGGCATCGATCTGCCCGACGTGGCAGGGGCGGTCATGAGCGGGACGGCTTCGGGTGATTGGACACTTTCATGCGTACGCGGACAGGTCGAGTCGATTACCTTCGTCTTCCACGACGGCACCGTACGCACCGTCCCGCAGCCGCAAGCAGTGGTCAACCGCAACACGGCCGCAACACAGTCCAGCAGCACCGAAAAGATTCGCGGCGGCCTGGGCTTTCTGTCGGATCCTTATGGCATCCCCTGCATCGCCGGCGAGCGCCGCTCCAACGCGCAGCAATATCTGGGCAGCCAGAGCCTGATCACCGCCGCCGGCGCCGGACTGGCTTCGGTATTGAGCAACGAGCAGAACAGCACCAGTGTGATCAGCTCGGGCAGCACGGCGCTGGGCATGTCTCAGAGCAACGGCAACAGCGCTTTGAACTCGGTGCTCAGCGGCGGCATCAGTGATATTCGCGAGTGGGTCAACAAGCTCTATGGCGAAGCCTTTGCCGCGGTTTATGTGCCGCCGTCGGCCAAGGTGGCGCTGCACCTGGACCATGAGATCGCAATCGACTACGAGCCCAAGGGCCGGAGGGTGAACCATGAAAGCACATCGGTTTCGTCACTGGATCTCGACTAGCCTGCTGCTGGTATTTTTGGCTGGATGCTCTACCGACAAGGAAGCCATGCTGCCCCACGGAGAGCAGACCATGATGGATATCTGGAACAATGCCGGATCTGTCGGCACCCAGCAGCAGTTGTTCAACGCACGCAGCGCGCTAAGACGCCCGCTGGTGGATCCTTCCTCAAATGCCGGTGAGCAGGCCAGTTACACCCGCGCAGCTCAAACCGAGATTTACAATCTATTCCCTCGACTGCCCAATCCGGACCTGGTCCTCTATGTCTATCCGCACCTGAGCGGCTCCGAGCAGGCGCCGGTGCCGGGGTACTCGACGGTGTTTCCACTCTATCGGACGGTGCAGTATGCGCAGCCCGGCGAACGCGTGGATGACCTGTGATGGCGGAGGATCAAGCGGGTGCTCGGCCCTTCTGGAAGCCCTGGCGCGATGACCAACGTCGGCGCGCCACCCAGGACGACGAGTCAAAGTTCTATGAGCATAACCCCAGCTTCACGGACCACCTTCCTTGGGTGGAATACCTCGAAGAAGGCCAATGCTTTTTGCTCGACGACAACCGCTCCGTCGGTACCGCGTTCGAGCTGACGCCCATTGGCACAGAGGGGCGAGAACCAGAATGGCTAATGACCGCGCGTGATGCCCTCGAAGACGCCCTGCAGGACAGCTTCGAGGAGCTGGATCGTGCGCCATGGGTGGTGCAGTTCTTTTGCCAGGACGACAGCGACTTCTCGCCGTACCTGCAAAGGCTGTCGGATTACATCCAGCCGAGCGCCCGCGGAACAGCCTTCACCGAAGCCTACCTTGAACTGACCCGGCAACATCTCAAGGCGATTGCCAAATCCGGAGGATTGTTCGAGGACACGGCTGTCTCGCACCTGCCATGGCGAGGCAGCAATCGTCGCGTTCGCTTGGTGATCTACCGCCGCGTGCAGAGCTCAGACGATGACACAGGATCGCCTGTCGCATCTCTGGAGCGCGCCTGCGAGCGCATATCTGCATCACTGCAGGCCTGCAGTGTTGCACCACGGCGTGTGGACGGTAAAGCTTTCTACGCCTGGCTTCTGCCTTGGTTCAATCCTGCACCGACGCTGACCGATGAGACGCCCGCTGACTTCTACGCCCGTGTCCCCTATCCCGAGACGTCTGACAGCGAATCCCTGGAATTGCCCTTCGATCATGACTTCACCGAGCGATTGTTCTACAACGAACCTCGGTCCGATGTGAATCACGGGCGGTGGTACTTCGACAATCAGCCCCACCGGGTCATGGTGGTGGACAAACTTCGCAAGCCGCCACACATCGGCCAGATCACCGGCGAAACCCGCAAAGGTGAGGCCTTGAACGCGCTCTTCGATCAATTGCCCGAAGACACCATCATGAGTTTGACCATGGTGGTGACGCCGCAGGACGTACTTGAAGAACAGCTCAATCGCCTGTCTCACAAGGCCATTGGCGAGAACCTCGCCTCCACTCAGACGCGACAGGACGTTGAACAAGCGCGTGCGATCATCGGCCGGCAACACAAACTCTACCGGGGAACGCTGGCGCTCTACCTTCGAGGTAAAGACGATCGCGAACTGCATCAGCGATCGATTCAGGCGGCTAACGTATTACTGGCGGGTGGGCTTCAACCTGTGCGCGAAGGTGACGAGGTGGCCGCCTGTAACAGCTATCTGCGCTGGCTGCCCATGAGCTATAACCCCATCCAGGACAAACGCAATTGGTATACCCGGCTGATGTTTGCCCAGCACCTGGCCAATCTGCTGCCCCTGTGGGGCCGTAGCATTGGTACCGGCAACCCAGGCATGAGCTTCTTCAATCGCGGCGGCGCACCACTGACCGTGGACCCGTTGTCACGCCACGACCGTGCCATGAACGCCCATCTGCTGCTGTTCGGCCCCACAGGCTCTGGTAAGTCGGCGACCCTCGTTTCGCTGCTGATGCAGGCCATGGCAATTTACCGCCCGCGGCTGTTTATTGTTGAGGCGGGAAATTCCTTTGGGCTGCAGGGTGATTACTTTGCGACCCTCGGCCTATCGGTCAACAAGATACAGCTCAAGCCTGGTACCGGCGTCAGCCTGGCGCCTTTCGCTGATGCGCGGCGCCTGGTCGAGGAACCGCACAAGGTGGCCTCTCTGGCAGTTGAGGATCTGGATGAAGCTGAAGATGACAGCGATGAACAACGCGATGTCCTGGGCGAACTTGAGATCACCGCGCGGCTAATGATCACAGGCGGTGAAGCCAAAGAGGATGCTCGGCTCACCCGCGCCGATCGTAGTCTTATCCGTGAATGCATTCTGGATGCAGCGAGGGCTTGCCTGGTCACCCGGACATCTGTCAGAACGCGGCATATCCGTGATGCGTTGCAACACGTTGCCGGCAACACGCACTTGCCTGACAAACGCCGTGACCGAGCTCAGGAGATGGCTGAATCCATCGATCTGTTCTGTCAGGGATTCGAAGGTGAGCTGTTTGACCGCGAAGGCACACCGTGGTCCGAGAGCGATGTGACCATCGTCGACCTCGCCACCTATGCACGGGAGGGCTACGAGGCACAGATGTCGATCAGTTACATCAGTCTAATGAACACGGTGAATAACCTCGCCGAGCGTGACCAATACCTTGGCCGCCCGATCATAATGGTGACTGACGAGGGGCACATCATCACCAAGAATCCGCTCCTCGCCCCGTTCGTGGTGAAGGGGACCAAAATGTGGCGCAAGCTTGGGGCCTGGTTCTGGCTGGCCACACAGAATCTCGCGGACTTTCCGAATGCCGCACAGACGATGCTCAACATGATCGAATGGTGGGTATGCCTAAATATGCCCCCAGCGGAGATTGAAGAGATTGCGCGCTTCAAGAAACTGACGGCCGCACAAAAATCACTACTGCTGTCTGCTAGCAAGGAATCCGGCAAGTACACCGAAGGGGTGATTTTGTCGAAGAAAGTCGAGACTCTGTTCAGAGTCGTCCCACCGAGCTTGTACCTCGCGCTGGCCATGACTGAGCCAGAGGAAAAAGCACAGCGTTGGCAGGAAATGCAAATGATGGAGTGCTCAGAACTCTCCGCAGCCATACGCATAGCGGGGAAAATCGACGCAGCTCGGGGGATTAGTTAGCGTCCTGAATCAGATGGTCACTCAACAGACACTCGACTCTCAGCTTCCCTTGTAAGAGACCGTGTGGCGTCGGCTGTATTCTTCAAAACAGCCGGGCTCGACTGATTTCGGATAATTGTTGATCGAATAGGTTATCACCAATTATTGCGACTTTTCCGGGATTGCACACGATGACGGACAATAGCGTCGCTTCAGTGACTTAAATGGCGATGCGTGATCGCCGATGATCCGATTGAGGGCTATACATGCAGGAAGTGACGAAAGCCGATAACCACGACCAACGCAGGCTCACGGCAGTCGAATTTCAGAATTTGGCTCGGGTGCCAGCCGCAGTCGAGTGGTTTGCCAACCTGGACAACCCGCGCACTCGTCGTGCCTATCAAAATGACCTGGAAGACTTTTGTCGATTCGTCGGTCTGGCCTCGGCGGACGAGTTTCGCGTAGTCACCCGATCGCACGTGTTGGCCTGGCGCGCCGATTTGGAAAAACGCGGCCTGGCCGGTGCCACCATCCGACGCAAACTGGCGGCATTGGCCAGCCTCTTCGATCACCTCCTGGAAAACAACGCGGTCGCCGGCGGCAACCCCGTGCACGGCGTCAAACGACCGAAGATCGAAAGCAACGAAGGCAAGACCCCTGCCCTGGGCGATTACCAGGCCAAGGCCCTGCTCGAGGCGCCGGATGAATCCACGCTCAAGGGTCTGCGCGATCGAGCCATTCTGGCCGTGCTGCTCTACCACGGCCTGCGCCGCGAAGAAGCGGCGCTGCTGCAGGTGAGCGACATCCAGGAGCGCCGCGGCATCCAGCACCTGAAGATCCACGGCAAGGGCGGCAAGATCCGCTACCTGCCCCTGCACCCGGTGGCGGCCGGGCGCATCCATCTGTACCTGGAGCGCTCGGGGCACCATCTGGACGACAAGAAGGTACCGATGTTCAAGCCGCTGCGCGGCCGATCGACCGGTGCCGGCGTTTCGGCCAACGGCATCTATACCGTGGTCGAGGCCTACGCCAGGAAGCGGGGATTCAGGTGGCTGGGCTGGGCGTGCACGGGCTCAGGGCGACGGCCGCGACCAATGCCCTGGAGCACGAAGCAGACATCGCCAAGGTCCAGGCCTGGCTGGGTCATGCCAACATCAGCACCACCAAGATCTACGATCGGCGGCAGAACCGGCCGGAGGACTCACCGACCTACAAAGTGAAATATTAATAGAGGCCATTGGAACACACGCTACTTTCCACCCGCGCTTGGGCCGCGTTGTATTGGGCAGCCCAATCGAGTAGCGTGCCGATGGCACCTATCATGTCCATCGCGCGCGACACGGCCTCTGGGTTGCTAACGTGAGCGATATCCTCGCGATCAGTTTTTCTCTGGCGCTTTGATATACTCAGGCACAGCTGACGAAGGCGCCTGATGGCGATCTTCAGTAGCTCGGGCCTCATGAGCCTCAGCATAGTCCCTATCTGCTTGAGCCTTCTCATCGGCGGCTTCCCCGGGCTTACCCTCAACCTGTTTCTGCTCGGACGCTTGTTGATGCTTGTTGGCATCTTGCGTATGGTCTTCAGACGTCTTGTCACAGCCGGTCAAGCCAAGCGTTACTACCAAGAGTGAAGGTAAGGGAAGTGTCTTGATCATGGAAAGATCCTTTAGGTTATCAATTAACCTAATGATCTACATGCCATAAACTTAGTTCAACATACCTTTCACCTGAGGAGTGAAGTACTCGTGCCAAATGGGCAGATCAGGCACGATGTGCCACCTCGCGGCCCATTCGCACACCGCACATCTAGGCTAAGGAGTCCCGGCCGAGTAGGTTGGTGCGCTGAACATGAGAATCACCTACTAATTGATCCGGCGATTAAGTTCTCTATTTGGCATCCGATGCAACAGTATATTTGCTAATAAAAGGAGCGGCCTTCAGGCTGGGGATGGAGGAAAAACGCTGCTCGGAGTGATGGTTCTGATGGCATTTCGCGCACACGTCTTCAGCCCCAGCCGCGCCGGTGAACATGCGCGAAACTTCCTAGGCTCGTGGAATGGCAAGTTTGTCTGTGATGATTTTGGTGGTTAGAAGGCCAGTTTTGTACTTGGCGTAACCGAGATCGGCTGCACGGCCCATGCGAGGCGCAAGTTCTTCGATATGAAACCAGAGGCGATTAATACGGTAGCTACGATTTGACCCAGCTGTAAGCCAAGGTACTGGCTGCTACGGTTTGACATCGCAGCAGCCAGAGGGCTGGTTAGAATGCTGCCTTCAGGCGAGCGCCGGCATAGGCTTGTGCTTCCTGAGCCTTTTCCACCACCGCAGCGGTGCCGAAAAACTCGTGGGTCACGCCGTCATACAGCTTGCGCTCCACGCTTACACCCTGGTTTCGCAACGCCTGCTCCAGTTGCGCACCGTCATCACGCAGCGGGTCGATCTCGGCGTTGATCAGAGTCACTGGCGGCAGACCGTGAAGGTTGGCGTGCACAAGATCCAAACGTGGATCCTTCACATCGGCAGAGCTTTTGGTCACATTGGCCGCGAACCAAAGCATCATGGGGCGATTGAGTGGCTTGGCGTCAGCGTACTTCAAGTACGACTCGGTGTTGGTCGTGGTCTGCCCCACTGGGTACACAGCAATCACACTCTTGGGCGAGGTCAGACCCTGATCGCGTGCTGCCACAGCAGTGGCGAGCGCCAGATTGCCGCCGGCGCTTTCGCCGGCCAACGCTAGGCGTTTGGGGTCTCCGCCAATGCTAGCAGCGTTGGTAGTGAGCCAGCGGTAGGCAGCAACAGCGTCTAAATGGGCTGCCGGGAATTTATATTCAGGCGCGCGACGGTAGTCCACTGACACCACGATAGCATTGGCCTGCTTGGCCAGGCCGCGGGCGCCACCGTCATACACGGTGCGGTCCGCGATAACCCAACCGCCGCCGTGGAAATACAGCACTACCGGGAATGGTCCGTTACCAACAGGGGTATAGACGGTTGCTGGCAAGTTCCCTGCAGCACCGGCTACGGTGATCTCATGGGTTGCCACGCCCGGGACCAGTGCTGTGGGGCTGCTGTCACGCTTCTGGTCGGCCAGTACCCGCTTTACGCCATCAGCCACAGTAGGCTGTTTACGGGCTTCGTCCGGCGTGGTTTTTTCAATGGCTTTAGGATCGAACGCCGCCTGGGCGTTAAGCACTTTCTGCATGTCGCTGTCAGTGCGGAACAAGCTTTTGGTCGAGCTGACAGCTAATTCCGACAAGGTAGGTTTTTCCGGATCGCGAGCGCAACCGGCCAAGGTTGCCAAGCTGACGGCGGTTACTGCAGCAACCAGGGCACAACGTATTGGATGGGACGAACGCATGGTGAATCCTCGATGAGTGCAGTTATGGCCACGAAAGTGGCGGCGGGCGCTGCAGAAGACGCGCCTATGCTTTGTCCGAGGAAGACAAGTAGTGTTCAAGACAGACAGCGTTTATACGGATCAGCGGTAGGGAGCTAAATGGGCAATTACCAGGCCAAGGCCCTGCTCGAGGCGCCGGATGAATCCACGCTGAAGGGATTGCGCGATCGAGCCATTCTGGCCGTGCTGCTCTACCACGGCCTGCGCCGCGAAGAAGCGGCGCTGCTGCAGGTGAGCGACATCCAGCACCTGAAGATCCATGGCAAGGGCGGCAAGATCCGCTACCTGCCCCTGCACCCGGTGGCGGCCGGGCGCATCCATCTGTACCTGGAGCGCTCGGGGCACCATCTGGACGACAAGAAGGTACCGATGTACAGACCGCTGCGCGGCCGATCGACCGGTGCCGGTGTTTCGGCCAACGGCATCTATACCGTGGTCGAGGCCTACGCCAGGAAGGCGGGGATTCAGGTGGCTGGACTCGGTGTGCATGGGCTCAGGGCCACGGCCGCGACCAATGCCCTGGAGCACGAGGCGGACATCGCCAAGGTCCAGGCCTGGCTGGGCCATGCCAACATCAGCACGACCAAGATCTATGATCGGCGCCAGAATAGGCCGGAGGACTCACCGACCTACAAAGTGAAATATTAAGTGTCTTGTAAAGCAGAAAGCGGTATCGCTGCCAGAGCCGCCTTACTGCTGCTTCCCCGCTAGCTCACCAGGAGCATCGGGCATCATCTCACCAGCGTCTTCTGCGGGGATTTCAGCGGTTTTCTGATGTTCCAGGCCACTGCACGGCATGGAAACACCAGCTATGCGCTCCGCAAAATATTTATCGAAGGGTTGCCAATCCTGAAATTCGTCAGGCGACACCTCTAACGCGCATAGTCGCCCGATCAAACCACAAATCCAGTCGGCACATTGGAGCGTTTGAAACAGGTAGCTTTCTCCTTGGAGCGGCGGCTCTATCATAGTTCTGCACTTTTCTGATGCATCCTCGAACATAGCCAGTGTGCAAGCTTCTACGTTCTTTTCCCTCCACTCATTCCCTGCTTTTTGCTCGTCCAGTACCAGAATAAAAGTGGAATCGTGCCGAGCGCAAAAACGATCAATTTTGCGTACCGACTGCAGTAACTGACGCTTGAACGTCTCTGTCGAGTCGTGCGCTGCGGGATCGGTCGTTTTGTGTTCCCCGGTATAGAACAGGTGCCCACCTATACGCTGAATGTGCTTTAACAGCCGAAATGTCGACTGTCTAAGCTGTCGATACTGGGTGACATTACGGAGCGAGTACAGCTGGGAACCCTTCTTTTCCCACTGATACGCCGGGAGATTCCTGGGATTGTCATTCACCAGATCCCAAGCTAGAAGCTGGCATTTCAATTTGTAGAAGTAGATCGCGAATTCACGCACCTGATCAGCGGGCAGGAGCATGCCGCCAAGGCCAAATACAGGGCTTGTTTTATAATTTGGATGGTTGCGAGAGACGTACTGGCCAACGTGCCCGAATTCGTCCAGGTACGCGACGTAGTGCGTCATAGTGACCGGATTCCTTGCCCTGGAAACACGAAAGCCCGCAGAGATTTCTCTCAAGCGGGCCTCGGAAGGTAGGCACGAAGGTTACCCCTCATGCGTTGGCATAATCATTATTCAAAGCTGCCCCCCGTGTCAACCGTTTCTGCTACGTCATGTCCTATGTCGCGACCTATGGCACCGCCAGAACACGGCTGTTGGGTCTCAGGGCACGCTTGGCTAGACCGCCCAGGCCCTGCTTTCTGAGACCCGTCCGGCACAAAAGAGGCCGCCACATTGTTAACAATGTGGCGGCTGTTTAACGTAATGCCCGTTTATCAGAGGTGTGGCCCTTAGAAATCCTCCAGCGCGTCCAAGCCCGTGAGTCGCGAGCCTGCATCCGCTGATTACGCTCGACCCTTTCTTGCCGATACTTGGCATCCCAGCCATAGCAGAAAAATGCCCGTAGCTCGGAGCGCACGGGGCCGCGCCATTCGTGGGCATTCAACTCGACGCACAGGCGTTCCCAAGCCTGCTCGCGGTCGATATTATCAGGGTGCTCCGACTGCAGCATGGCGGGGGGGGTTATCGCCTAGTCCAGTGAGTGGGATCCACTCCATAACCGTCCATCGGCGGACAACCCGCTCTTCTTCGATTAGCCCCAGTGAAGCCTACACTCCTCATATGAGCGATCAGGAAGACACACCATGCCTATCATGAGCACGATCCGAAAACTGTTGGAAATTGCCGCAGCCGATCAAGCTATCGTCCTCGATGAGGACAAAGCATTCTGGATGCATCGATTGATAGATGCCGGGTACCTAGTAGCTGATTCATCGCCCAGTCAGCCACTCGCGTATTTGCGCACGCACCTCACCGCTAAAGGTACGACATTCCTCGCGTGGCTCAATGACTAGGCTGCAGGAGAGCTACTGGCTTGCCGAATCAACGAGAGTGCCTTCTAGGTCGAAGATCAAAATTTTCATAGCTTTCCTTTGAAGGTTAGCGGATGGCAAACATGCGCTAACTGGAATGGCCTAGTTTGCCTATTAATCGTGTAGGACACGCCACAATGTTTCTCGCGTTGTGGCATCCAGCGTAACCCGCTGGCGATCCATAACCTGTTTCAATCCCTCGCCTATATATGCACCCGGCATCGTAAGGAAGCCGTGCTTGCGGAACCAGGGGCCATTCCAAGGAGGCTCACGAAAAGTTGTCAAGCTCACCGCTTGAACCCCAAGGCTTTCAGCATGCTCTATGGCTGCCGAAAGCAGTTTTGCCCCAATCCCTGAAGCACTTGGACGAACGGAAATATTGTCTAAATACAAAAGCCCGTCCAGCGGTCGCATTGCCGCGAAGCCAATTATTTTATGGCTATTGCTATCGAGCGCCACCACGACACGACAGGCCTCAAATCTCACAGGGGCCAACCCCCCGGTGTCAGGGTAGTTGTCGTGTCCCCTGCTTTTTAAAAAAGCATTCCGGGGGCGGCAAGAGTATCGTCATGCCTTTCTACTCAGAAGAACGCAAAGCTGCACTGCTGAAAATGATGTTGCCACCTTTGAGCCTATCGGCGTCGGAGGTTGCGCGCCGCGAAGGTTGCAGCGATATGTCTCTCCATAATTGGCGCAAGCAAGCTGCTTCCAAAGGAACGCAATTGTCCGACACCAAGCAACCCTCCGAGAGTTGGTCAGCTGAATCCAAGATGGCGATCATCATGGAAACAGCCGCCCTGTCGGAACTGGAAATGGGTGAATACTGCCGACGTAAAGGCATTTACCCTGAGCAGATCACCGACTGGCGCAATGCGTTTATTGCCAGCAGCACGAAGCGGTCAACTGCTAAAAACGTGAGTTCCGGGCAGTCACGGGATGATAAGAATCGTATCCGTGAGCTTGAGCGCGAACTGCGCCGCAAGGATGCCGCATTGGCTGAGACAGCGGCATTGCTAGTGCTGCGAAAAAAGCTCAACGCCTACTGGGGAAGCGACGACGAGGGCACCTGACCTTGTTGCCAGAACGGCATTTACTCGTTGGTTGGCTCAATGAAGCCATCAGTGCGGGCGCCCGCAGGGCGCCTGCTTGTCTGGAAGTTGGCATTTCGCTTCGCACGCTACAACGCTGGAGTTTGCCCGAAGAAATGCTTGCCGATGGACGTACCACGACAGTCAGGCCGACGCCCATAAACGCACTTAGTGAGTTTGAGCGTCAGGCTATCCTGGCGCTGTGCAACAGTAAGTCATACGCGCATCTGCCTCCGAGCCAGATCGTGCCACAGCTGGCTGATGAGGGCCGTTACATAGCGTCTGAAGCGACTTTTTATCGTGTGTTGCATGCCGCAGGTCAGCAGCATCATCGCTCGCGCGCCAAGCGCCCGCATCGTCATGAGGCACCTACCACCTATGCGGCGAAAGCCGCTAATCAGGTGTGGTCGTGGGACATCACCTACCTGCCGTCACCGGTTCGAGGGAAGTTTTACTACCTCTATTTGATCGAGGATATCTACAGCCGCAAGGCTGTGGGTTGGGAAGTTTACGAAGCAGAAAGTGGTGAAAAGGCTGCTGCGTTACTGCAACGAAGCGTGACTCAGGAGAAGTGCTGGCACCAGCCGCTGGTACTTCACTCGGATAACGGTGCGCCGATGAAATCGGTGACGCTGCTGACCAAGATGTACGACCTGGGTATCACGCCCTCTCGTGGCCGACCGCGTGTCAGTAACGACAACCCTTACTCGGAGTCACTGTTCAGGACGCTGAAATACTGCCCGCAGTGGCCGCAAGATGGATTTAGCAGTCTGGATGATGCGCGTATCTGGGTGCGGGATTTTATGGTCTGGTACAACACCGCGCATCGCCATAGCCAAATCCGCTTCGTGACACCGGCCCAACGTCACGAGGGGAAAGACCGGGAGATCCTGGCTCGGCGCGACGCGGTCTATGAGCAGGCTAAAGAAAAAAGACCGGAACGATGGACGGGCGAAACACGCAACTGGAACCCGATAGGGACAGTGTATCTGAATCCTGAAAGGGAGCTGACTGTGGTGGTTAAGGTCGCGTAGCAAGACGGTGGACGCGACAACTACCTTGAAAAACGCCGCAACGCAGGTGCTTCAGCGATATGGGCTAGAGATGGAAATGTCCTGTAACGCAGCCGAGCCTCAGCCGAGATACGGCATAAATCCGGCACATCTTCGGCACAACTCAGCCGAAAATAGTAGTTATGCATTCCTTCCTATCCTTCAGGGTCACTGGATACCCCGTGTAGTGGTCTAATGAAACCGGACACCCATTTAGGCGAGAATGCTCGCCACAGAGAAGTGTCTGATGACCATGCAACGTCGTACCTTTACCCCTGAGTTTAAGCGCGAGGCTGCGTGCCTGGTGCTCGACCAAGGCTACAGCCATACCGAGGCAGCCCGTTCGCTTGGGCTGGTTGAGTCGGCCTTGCGTCGCTGGGTGAACCAGCTCCAGCAAGAACGTGGCGGCGTCACGCCGACCAGCAAGGCGTTAACACCTGAACAGCAAAAAATCCAAGAATTGGAAGCCCGAATCAATCGTCTGGAACGGGAAAAGTCGATCCTAAAAAGGCTACCGCGCTCTTGATGGCCGAGGAACACGAGCGCTCGCGTTAGTCGATCAGCTTCGTTCCGAGGAGCCCGTTGATCTGTTGTGCTCGGTATTTGAAGTCACCCGATCTTGCTACTACGCATACTGTCGAAAACGCCGATCCCCTGATACCGACCGGGTGATTTTGCGCAGCCGCGTGAACGAACTGTTTACCCAAAGCCGAAGCGCTGCGGGCAGTCGAAGCATCATGCTGATGATGAAAGAGGACGGCATGCAAATCGGGCGATTCAAGGTGCGTAAGTTGATGCGCGAGCTGAACTTGATCAGCAAACAGCCGGGCTCCCATGCCTACAAAAAGGCTACTGTTGAGCGGCCTGATATCCCGAACGTGCTTGATCGAGGGTTCAGCGTGGCATCCCCCGACAAGGTCTGGTGCGGTGACATTACGTACGTTTGGGCCGAAGGTCTATGGCACTATCCAGCGGCCGTAATCGATCTCTATGCGCGCCGGGTTGTAGGCTGGGCGTTCTGAGCCAAACCCGACGCTGACCTGGTGATCAAGGCATTGGATATGGCCTATGAGCAGCGTGGTCGGCTCAGAATGTGCTGTTTCACAGCGATCAGGGCAGCCAATACGGCAGCCGGGGTTTCCGCAGAGACTATGGCGATACCGCTTCACACAGAGCATGAGTCGGCGCGGCAACTGCCATGATACCGATGGAGCGGCTATTTCGCAGCCTGAAAACTGAATGGATACCGACGGTGGGCTACATGAACGCCGCGTTGGCTAAACAAGATATCGGTCGTTTCCTGATGGAACGGTGCAACTGGCGGCGACCGCATCAGTTCAACGAAGGCTAGCGCCTGCCGTTGCCGAGGAAAAACTTAACGCAGTGTCCGGGATCAGTTGATCCACTACATGAATTGTCGTTATCGGATTAGTACTCGAATTTTCGGTCTGCGTCAGCGCTACGATCTCTTGGCTCGGCTCCTTAGATACCGCACCAGTACCGCAAAGATGACCAATGCTATAACCGTGGCGAAGATTGGCAGGCGATAAGGTTTTAGGTCGCCAAGGATATGCTGTAATGCTTCGCCAGCCCAGTAGCCAGCGCTAACGAAGAGGCTGGCCCATATCGCAGCCCCCAGCACATTGATCAGTGCAAAACGCAACGGCGCGAGACCGCTTGCACCTATCACCATAGGCCCCACCAGGCGCATTCCGTAGAGAAAACGCACGGCGAATACGGATGTCGTGGGGTAACGGTGGATAAGCCCCTCGACTCGTTCGATGGCAGACTGGTGACGCTTTAGCTTGGGCAGCAAGCGCTCCCCGTAATAACGTCCGGTCCAGAATAGCAACTGATCACCGAGTACACCGCCCAAGGTGGCCCAGCCGATCACATGCAGCAATTGCAGCGAGCCCTGGTGCGCAGCCATACCGCTCAGGATTAGAACGGTTTCGCCTTCCAACAGGCAGCCCAGCAAGATTACCCAGTAGCCGTAAACGGCAATCAGCGCGTTGAGGTCGATGTGTTCAAACATTGGTATTCTTAAGTCCGATGGAGACGCTGGACGCCCTATGACACGTCTTAGGCTCAACGTTTGAGGGCTGGGCTTGGCGTACCAGGCAGGATTTTCCTACACGTTAGGTGTCGGTGAGCCCAGCCTTGAAAAGTAACGCCCGGAGGACTGAGCGCTCTTCACGATAAGTCCAGGCCTTAGGCTCATGAATGGCAAAATGGCGCGATGACTCTTCCCAAGAGGCATACCATTCATCTCTGGAAGCAATGAAGACTGCCGGTCTACCATGAAATTGGTCGCCGGTAATGTCAATGACGACCCCATTCAATTCAAGCCACGCATGTGAAGCTCCATCCCGATCCCCACCTACATATTCAACCATCAGCCCAAGCTGGGTATTGAGATAATCACCGAGTAATTCCGAGACCACGCCGCAACAGGCCTGTGGAAAGTTCAGCATGTGCGGGGGCAGTTTTCCCTGTGCTTTTAGTGCTTCCAGGGAAGCGCGGAAGGCATGGGCAACGGTAAAAACATTCATGAGTTCCTACTGGTTAGCCAAGTCAGCAGCTACCCAACACTTCGCACCGTTGTATTCATCACCGCCTTCAGCGATGAAAATATGACCAGCTTCGTTCACGGCAAATACACCGGGGCTCTCGTGACTGGCGTCACGCAATGAATCCTTCCAACCGTACACCGCGCCTTGCCAGATCAACACTACTCCGCCACGGTGATCCTGGTGTGCATTTCGCCACTTGGCGGCAGTTGCGCGCAGCGCTTCACTAAGAATCGTCATGGCTGAATTTTCCTGTTATTCAAATAGTGCCTGGACACGTGCAAGCACATCATCAATTACTACCGCGGGAACCCACTCAACGCGCTTAGCGCCACAGGCCTCAAGGTCAACAGTGCGTATCTGATTATACAGTACGAAACCCTGTGTCTCGGTGCCTGAGCCACTTAATGGCACGCGAATCGTGCTCGATCTGGAGAGAGTCAGGCCGGGGCCTGCTGACAAGGATATCAGCAGGCCCTACCTGATGTTCACGGAAAATGATTGTCAGTAACCGTAAAAAGCCCGCCGGAGTGGGCTTGTCTGTGGGAGCGATTGAACGTAACACCCGATCTACGCATCCATGCATAACTGGCCTGAAGTTCAAGGGTCAGATGAGGGAAGTAAAACTCTGTCGCGCGTAGGAACGTCGCCAGCCGCCTGAGGTTTCCCGTAGAGATAGCCTTGGGCATAGTGACATCCGCTCTGTGCGAGCCATCCCGGCAAATGGGGCAGGTGAAATTCTTCAATGCCTTCCGCAGTTACCTTCATCTTGAGGCTTCGCGCCATTCCCAAGATTGCCTCGACCATAGGCAAATGCTCGAGGTTGTTGGCTTCGAAGAACGATCGGTCAATCTTGATCTTGTCGATGGACAGCCGCGTCAAATGATACAAACCCGAGTAGCCGATCCCGAAGTCATCCAAGGCGACAACAATCCCATAGGCGTGAAGCTTGCTCAGGTTTCGCTGCGCGGCTTCGAGATTTCCCACAAGGGCCTCTTCGGTGATCTCCACCTCGAAACGGTCGAATGGATACCTTTCCTCTCGCAGTTGATCAAGAAGACGATCAGGGAACAACTCGTCGGTAATCATGGCAGCGCTGACGTTGAGCGATAAATGCAATGTGTCATCCCACAGGCTTGCCGCTTGGCAGGCTTGCTTGACCAGCGACCGCGTCATATCCGGAATTAGCCCCAGCCGTTCGAGTATCGGTATAAAATCTGCCGGCATCCCCGTGGTGCCATCAGCCTTGATCCAGCGGGCTAGAATCTCGTAGCCCACCACCGTCTGCGACGGGAGGGCCACGATCGGCTGATAGAAGGGAACGATTTCCTCTCTGTCCACTGCCCTTCTGAGTGCAAGCTCAAGATCTTGCTGAGCTAATCTCTCTTGTTCGTACTCACTGTCGTAGAAGTTGAAGGTAGAGCGACCGCTATTTTTACCTCGATACATGGCAGTATCTGCGTATTGCAGCAACACCGAGGGGTCCTGTGAATCGACCCAGGAGCGAGCAACGCCTATGGTCGCTCCCAGCCGAGCCGACATCGGGAGCTCGGGCATTGGCCCGCTCAAGAACGCGATCGTCTTATGCGCTATCCGACTCAGCTCGCTGTGCCCTTTTTGTTCCAGGAACAGTAAACAAAACTCGTCCCCGCCCAGCCGGACGGCGGTTCCCTCATACTGATCGGCAATATCCTGCAGTCTTCGAGCGGCCTCGATCAGCGTTTCGTCGCCGACTGAATGCCCATGCTCGTCGTTGACGGCCTTGAAATGGTCAAGATCAATAAGCAGGACCGCCGCGGGTTCTTGCTGAGCGAGCTGCTTGCGCAATGTATCCATGAAAACGCGGCGATTGGTTAACCCGCTGAGCGGATCGAAGTTAGCCAGTTGTTCAGTTTGGTGCTGGAGTCGCAACAAGCGATGGTAGATTTTTTGGGTGTTGGAGACCATCCGCTTGAGCACGATACTCGGCACAATCATTGCGATAAGCGAAAAGCTCGATGAGGTCAGGATAAACCGCAAGCGCTCGCCATCTTCAAAATCCCCGTCGTAGGGCAGTCCGAGCCAGTACATGACGTAGGCTTCGAGCTCGAACTCCCAAAAGGTCGCAAGTCCGACGACAGTCAGCAAGGTGGACAGCAGCAAAAGAGGTAATCGAACGGTACTACGGCGCAGCAAGTTAGTCATGGTAGGCCTCGCAGGGCCAGCGCGGAAGCGAAATATCAAAAGGCCATCATATCCCGCGTATTCATACCGCTGTTAGCCATTGAAATCTATTTAATCGATAGCTAGCTTCAATACAGGAGGGTGCCGACACGTGGTAAACCTCAATGGGTCGCCTGTCCCGAAAACTGTTCCACTGCGGCCACCACACCGTTAGCACCCTGTTGGATATCCTTGATCACTTCATCCGCATCGCTGGCCAGCCCCAAGGCTGCCCCAGCCTGCTGCCTGCTTTTGTAGATCATGCTCACGGCGCTAGAAGCCAGGAGCTGGTTCTTTTTTACCACCTCAACAATCTCCGCCGTCGCCTGCGTGGTTCTAAATGCGAGCTGCCGGACCTCATCGGCCACCACCGCAAATCCTCGACCTTGGTCGCCGGCACGCGCTGCTTCAATCGCGGCATTCAAGGCCAGCAGGTTGGTCTGGTCAGCAATGCCGCCAATGGTCTTGACGATCGCCCCGATCTCCTGACTCTGGGCGTCCAAGGCCTCGATACCGTGCGCAGCCTCCTCCATCAGTGTCGACAATGCGCTGAGCGTAGTAACTGTGCCCTGAATGACCTCTCGACCTTGTTCAGCGCTGGTATTGGTCCGAATGGACGTGTCATGCGCCAGGCCGGCGGCTTCGGAGACTGCTCGTTCACGGTGGACTTGATCGGTGACCACAGTGGCAAACTTGACGATCTTCGACAGCTTGCCATTGGCGTCCACGATAGGGTTGTAGGAAGCCTCCAGCCATATCTCCCGGCCGTATTTGTCTACTCGACAAAATCGACCCGCGATAAACGAGCCGGTGCGTAAGGTCTGCCAAAACTCCTCATACTGGGCGGACTGGGCGTCAGAGGGCAGGCAGAACATTCGATGATGTTGACCCTCGATTTGGGCCTGGGTGTAACCCATGCTTTCCAGAAAGTTCTCGTTGGCCGTCAACACTATTCCGCCAAGAGTGAACTCGATCATGGCAGTGGAACGCATCAGCGCCCCTACCAGCGCTTCGTTTTCACGGGAGGTCTCGATGGTTCGAGTCAGCACGCTTGAATACAGCACTATGCGTTCAAGAGGACCGTCATCGCGGCTGAACGGGATGACCATCGCTCGCAGCCAAACGTGAGAACCGAGACGACTGCTCAGGCGCAGCGTTCCGCTGTAGTGCGAGCCTTTGGCTATGGCGTCAAGGGCGCGGCGTTGATGGACATCACTGCTCAGTTCATGAGGACTCAGCTCACGCAAAGGACGGCCCACCAGTTCCGCGTGTGTGAAGCCCAGCTCCTTTTCGAACATCGCATTGGCTTGCACAATGACACCGACGGCATCGAGAGTCACTGCCACAGTTTCCTGGTCGAGCGTGGCCTTGACGTGTTCCAAAGCCGCAAGTCGTTTCTCAAGTTGCTGGATTTTATTCTTGAGGCGGGTATTGAACATGGCTGGCGCTCGCACGGGTGTGAAAAGCTATCGGCTGAGCATGACAATCCATGAGACCCAAGCGTTTGTGGAATGGAAGGAGGACTGGTTTCGGCGAGATGCAGAGAGGACTTGCTGTCGGCCAGATGTCAGAGCCCACCGCTAGGTGCGGTTCCGCGGACGCTTACCGATTATCGGTGAACCTAGCCTGTGCTGCTGCACCATCAGTGCAACCTCTTCGCCGTCGGGCAAGCCGGGCAACGTATTTTCCTACAGTTCATGCGTGAGGTCATGTCAAGTGCTGCGCTCAGCCCGGGCAGCGAAACTGTGAGGACCATCGGTCTATTAGATAGGCCAATGTCTAATCCTAATCGCACCATCTCCTTATCAGCTCAACCTGGCAAGACGATAATCCTTGACGAGTTGTGAATACTGGGCGACCTGGCGAAGCATCAGCTCATGGATCTGCGGTGGCTTGGATGTGTCACGTTCCATGAGTAGCGTCCCCAGTTTCTTGGCATAGATACTTCCCTCCGTGAGGGCCGAAAGCTTGGTAGCTTGTACCGATACCACGTCGGCAGGTGTATTGGAGGGGGCGAACCATCCATACCAGCCATTGAGATTCAAAGCCGGAAAACCGCTCTCCTGAAACGTCGCTACAGTTGGCAAATTGTCCAACCGGCGAGGATTGGTGATTGAGACCGCACGTACACCCTGTTGCGCCAGGATGGGGACGTTTCCGTTGACGGCGAATCCAGCACTGATGGTTCGATTCGCCAGATCGTTGAAAAGTGACTTTGCTGATCCATACCCTATCGGCCTTACGGCCACACTACTTTCTCTTTCCAACATCAAACAGAGGAGGTGAGCCTGCGAGCCGTGCAGGGTAAAGCCAACCTCGCGTAGATCGGGGTTCTGGGCAACCCATTCGAGGTAACCATGAACACTGTCAACCTCGAGCGGAACGGCGGCCCCCAAGACAAGGGAATACCCATACGTGCCCAAGATCGTCAGAGGAGTAAAATCCGTGGTGGGATTATAAGAAAGCGATTTGTAGGTGCTTGGGAAAAGTACCATCGAAGAGGATTGCGCTTGTAACAGCGTAGCTCCGTCAGGCACCGAACTTTTGACGGCTTCGACTGCGGCCCGGCTGTTGCGCGCATCGTTGACTACTAGGGAATAGTCGAGACTGTAATCGGTACGCAACTGCTCGATTGTCAGCTGCGCAAGCCTCGTGCCGATAGCTCCGGAAGCTGCGCCGAAAACCAAAGTTCCCGCCTGGGGAATGGCTGCTTGGACAGGTGCTCTTGCCATCATGGCAAGTCCAGCCAACCCAAGCCCAGCGACCACGGTTCTCCGGAACATATCCTTTCTTTCCTAGAATTGTGCTACTGATGACTATAGCTCAGCCGTGCTGACGTGCAGCTTTGTCATTGACCCTATTCTCTTTGGTATGGTGAATTAGGCAACGCCTCTCTATAAGGCCTCCGAACCAGCATTAAGGCTCTGGTTGAGCATTTGCCTAGCGGTCTGAATCATTTGTTCCAAACTCCAAGGCTTTTGCAAGAATGCAATTCCCTGAGGGAGATCAAGGCTCACCTCTGCTCCATAGCCCGTGGTCACGATGACTGGCGTGTCCGGCCAACGCTGATGCACCATCAGAGCTAGCTCCTTGCCATCAAGCTGACCAGGCAACGTGAAATCAGTGATTAGTAATGCACAGGGAGTTTTGGATTGCAGAAGGTATATCAGGGCTTCGTCAGCGGTGAAAAAGGCGGTGCAGTCAGCACCAAGGTCAGTAAAAATTTCCACGATCAACCGATGCATCAAATCATCGTCTTCGACAATAACCACGCTACCGCTCATGGTCTCTTCGTTCGATGAAGCTGAAAATATGGGCATTACGTTCCTTGCCTTGTCGCGCGGAGCACCTGTTGAAGCACGCTCGATAGCTGCTCAACGGAATAGGGTTTATGCACAAGCTCAAGACCCGAGGCGCCATTCTGCGCAAGCGCGTGACTGTATCCGGTAGCCAGCACCACCGGCAAATCTGAGTACAAGCGTTGAATTTCTTGCCTTAACTCGATACCGCTCATGCCTGGCATGACCACGTCAGAAAATACGATATCAAATCGGAGAGCATCCTTTGCCAATTCGGCAAGTGCTTCCTGAGCGTTGTGAGCCAGGAAGGGGACATAGCCGAGGTCAGAGAGCGATTGAACCGTGAAGGTACCCACATCGATATTGTCTTCTACCACTAACACGCCGGTCCCATGCCCGTTAATGGGCGCAACAGCATCAAGAGCGGTTGGGGTTTCGGCGGGCTGGACTACGCGGGGCAGATAGAGAGTGAATGTGCTGCCTTGGCCGATCGTGCTTGTCACTACGATTTCGCCGCCCGACTGTTTCGCAAAACCGAAGACTTGGGAGAGCCCAAGCCCGGTCCCTTTGCCTACGCCCTTGGTGGTGTAGAACGGCTCAAAAATTTGCTCCAGATTTTCTGGAGGGATACCGCAGCCGGTGTCACTAATCGAAACAGCAACGTAATCGCCGGCAATAGCAGGATGCGTTCGCACGGCAGGCAATTGCTCTGCTGCGTAAACTCGCAACGTGAGGCGCCCTTGGCCGTGCATGGCATCCCGAGCATTGAGGGCCATATTCACCAACGCGGTATCGAACTGATTGGGGTCGGCACGAATGAAATTGCTCTGCTCGGGGAGATCGAGCGCGATCTCAATCTGAGGTCCCACCAGTGTTCCTATCATGCCGGCCCACGAGCGCACGCTACCACAGGCGAAAAATACCTCGGGTTTTAGCGCCTGCCTCCTCGCAAAAGCGAGGAGCTGTCCCGTTACGTTGGCTGCACGCTCTACAGTATCCGAGATGGCAGAAATATATCGAGAACGCCGCTCATTTGAAAGATCAGGCTTTTTGAGTAACTCCGCAGACGATTTGATCACCGTCAGCAGATTATTGAAGTCGTGGGCTACGCCTCCTGTGAGTTGACCAATCGCTTCGAGTTTCTGAGATTGCCGTAAGGCTTCCTCTGCTTTGGCCAATGCTTGCGCGGCGTCGTGCTCAGCCGTGAAATCACGTCCCACTGCATTTATTTGCTGGTCATCCGGCTGGGTCGACCACGAAATCCATCGGTAGCTGCCGTCTTTGTGGCGGTAGCGGTTATCGAACCGAGCGTAAGCATGCCCGGTGGCCGACAGGCTGACTGCCTTTAAGGTATGTTCCAAGTCATCAGGGTGAATCAGTTCAAAAATTGTCTGACCAATCAACTCATCCGCCTGCCAACCTAACAGATCAGTCCACGCAGGGTTCACAGCGGTGATCAATCCCTCAAACGTACACCGAATCATGATATCGGAAGACAGTAACCAGAGCCTGTTTCGATCCTCGGTGCGCCGAGTTACCTCTGCTTCGAGCCGAGCATTCAGCTCCTTCAGCTGTGAAACTGCTTGAACGCGAGCCACCTCTGCTTTATCTCTTTCGCGATCGGCTAGGACCTGTTGAGTCATTTCGGTAGCCAGCAGGAGGACGCCGGCAAACCCGCCGCTCTCCCCTTGTATAGGTGAGAAGCTGTAGGTCCACACGGTCTCCTCATCCTGACCATGCCGATTCATGATCATGGACAAGTTCTCGATGGCAAACCCTTTACCCGTTCTAAGCACTTCGGCAACTTGAGGACCAAGAACAGGACCGATGTCGGTTAGGACCTCGGGCATAGGCCGTCCGAAAGCCAAAGGATGCCGGTCCCCCAAGGCAAGACCATAGGCATCGTTGTACAGAAGCCACTGCTGTTCTCCCCAATACAGAGAAGCGATGCCTTTGGCATTCAACACCAGCGACAATGCTGTGCGCAGAGAGGCGGGCCAGCTGTTGTAATCGCCCAAAGGGGTTGGCGACCAATCTGTCTCTCGCACCAGGTCGCCCATGTGGCCGCCACCGATCATGGGCGCAACGCCCGTACTCAACTCTCCCCTGGAGGGGAAAACGAACTCATCAGAAGAAGGCGTGAGCATTCGGCGTAATCCAGAAAAGTAGGGAAGGCTCTATGATCCAGCGCTGCGCAAAACTGCGCCCAAGGTATAGCGGGTGCGCCTGACGTACAGGGTAACCAAATATCGCCTATGGGACCTCCCGGGAGCGCTACAGTTCTAGCAGAAAGCTATGTGTCCATCATTTACGGCTTTAGACTGATGACCGTACAATCAACACCATATTCGTTGTTTGTTAGCTTCACTGCTACTGCTCGGACAGATCTGGACAGCCATGACAACGGCTCTCGGTCAAAACGAAGTGAACCCACGTCATAGAGGTCATTGATGTTCGCTGATCAGTTTGATGGTGCACCGGTCCCCTCAGAACACGGCGCAGCCAACGCCGAAGAGTTGGCCTACCGACTCCATCAACAGCAACTGACGGCAGATTTTGGGCTGCTCGCGATAGAAGGCCGATTCACCGACAAGGACCTGGCATTTATGCAGGCCTTTGCCAACCTGTTGGGCGTCGCGTTGGAACGTCAGCGCTTTGAAGACGCACTACGGGATAATGAAGAACAATTGCGGCAGGCCCTGGAGCATCAGCACGTGTTGACGCAAGAGGTGAGCCATCGGGTCAAAAACAGCTTGGCGATTGTGGCAGGGCTGCTGCGCGTTCAGAGCAACGGCTCATCGTCTGGCGAGGTGCGACAAGCACTGCGCGATGCAGAAACACGGGTACTGACCATTGCGCAACTGCATGATCGGTTATGGCAAACGGGTGAAGTGCGGAGTGTGAATCTTGAGGATTTCCTGGAGGAGCTCTGCGAAAAATTTAGCAGCTCGGCGGCAACGAGCGTCCTGACGTGCGAAGCCCCTCCTGTGATGATCCCTACGGATGACGCGATTCCTTTGGGGCTGCTGGTGAACGAGCTGGTCACCAATGCGATGAAATACGCATTTCCACAAAATCCAGGCGATGTGAGTATTAGCATCAAGCCCAGCGGCGACCGTCTACGACTTGAAGTGCGCGATCATGGCCCAGGACTGCCTGGGGATTGGCAGCAACGAAAACCCGCTAGCCTAGGCATGAAGCTGATCTCTCGCCTGAGCCGACAGCTGGGAGGCGAACCCCAATGGCAGAATGCACTCCCTGGCTCGCGTTTCATTCTGGAATTTTCTGCATAACACTTCAACTAGGTTTTCCAGTTCGGCGTGCGCTCTTTAATGCAAAAATTTCGGGGGGCAAGTACCTGCATATTCACGGCCATGGCGGGAAGCGGCCAATCGGTGGCCGCCTGTTCTGCCTACCCGTGCACGCTGCTCGTGTATCTTACAGCTAGGTAAATCAAGCGCTTGTTCCGCAGCTATGAGACTGTGGCTCAGAGCTGCTAAGTGCACTAACCTTTCTAATTGTGATTGCTCCATTCCACTGCACGGGCGGATCATGCGGGATGCTCTGCTAATACAGTGCGAAGCCTTGTTACCACTTGCAGAAGTGCGAGAGCCTGACGCCCAACCTTGTATGCGAACTCGCCGCTTTTGGCAGAATTAAGTGTTTCCACGGCCTCAAGTAAATTGATGATTTCGGCATCCAGGGCCTGCACCGGTCTAAATACCTTGTGATGAACCGAATGACCCATGGTGAATTTTCCATACTAGAGTGGACGACAGCTTGGCCGTCATCTATACGTTAAATGCGGCAGCGTGCCACCATCGGCAGACCTACTGAGAGACTCATCATGGCTAACAGTGAAAAAACGAGCAAAGGGGTTGCGTCGAAGGCAAGCGAGCAACTGAAGGACAAAAAATCTTTCCCTGACGAAAAATCTGTTGCTGGTTCAGCACTGACTCAGACCCCGGACAAAAAGAAAAAGTAAATTTTCCTGCTAGGGCGTTGAGCCCTAGCGTCCTACAGGTAAGCTAGGTCTGCTGTACCTATGCTCAAGGCTTCCTGCTCAGCCCGCCGCTGCTGGCCAAGGATGTGAAGGCGCTTCTTGACAAGCAGCCATAACGGGCATCCCTCTACCTCGACTAGCAGCTTAATCGATGAATCTCACTAAATGAATGAGTCCCGGTTGGGTGGCTGCTTGGAGAGGATGGGTACCTACTACCAACGGCAGATGACTGCATTCCTGCAGCCCATGAGTGGTCCAGCATTTCAACACCGTTTTACATAACTGCTGCTATATGTAGGCTCAGATACGGCTACCTACGACTGCTTACCCATCGGGACGGACAAGCCGGACTATAGCAGCAGCCAACTCTGAACCGCTTCCAATCACGGAAACGGGCCCATCAAAAGCAATAGCATTCTCAGGCATTCCGTGGCCCAACCATGATGAGGGTCGTAACGCCATTGTTTGCCCTCCAGCGTGATGGATAGCAGATAAGCCGCGAGACCCATCGTCCAGCGAGCCTGAGAGCACGACACCAATCGTCTTGTTTCCTCCACAGTCGGCGACTGATTGAAATAGCAGGTCGATTGTGCGATTTCCGTAGAGACGAGCCGGATCAGCGGTTAGAAGAGCAAAGGTGTGTTCGAGCAGAGTGAGATGGATACTTGGCTCCCCAATGTAGGCAGTCCCGGGAACTAAAAGCTCACCATGGCCGGCAACCGCCACCGCCATCTGAGAACGTTTAGAAAGTACCTCTGCCAGCTTGCTCGCCAGATCCCAAGGCCGATGCAGCACGATCAAGACTACAGCGTCGAGGTCGCGAGGGAGGACAGAAAGGAGATCACAGATATCCTCGAGCCCAGCTCCACCTGAAGCCCCAATTGCAATGATCCATCCACTATCCATGAGCTTCTATCATCTTGGGTGACTATGCCTACAGCTTAGCCGTTATCCAACGACACAATGTCAGGAGACCGGTACCCAGCGTCTGCACTCAATGAAATCGACCAATATAGGCGGCGGCTGGGTCCATAACTTGCTCTTGATTCACGCTTGGCTATCTTTGATAGATGCATTTACCAACGTCACCGTGAGGGTTATGAGCTTGGTACCCATCGATCGTCGCCTTCCTGTTGTCGGCACGACGCTTGCCAGACAACAATACCTGACTACACCGTTGCGCTAGTGGCTCGATATCTAGCGATATCGTAGTGCGCCAGGGCTGTCATCGGATTCACCCATTGATACCCTGATGCAGGAATTGCGTATGGCTGTTAAGAATCCCCTTGGATTAAGAGCGCAAAAAGTTCTAGCCAATTTCGTGAACGCTGCTTCCCACCTGACCGGCTGCGTAGGCGCCATCCTGATCATGCGCGAGAGCGTAAGTTGGAGCGTCGTCTCAGCCTGCGGAGTAGCGCCGGCCCTAAGCATCGATGACGCCACCGATGGCTGGTTGAAGAGAGTGCTGTCCTATGGCGATGTAGTCGATATTGGCGAAGCCATGCCCTATGACTCCGCACTCCCCATTGGTATTCAGCCAATGATCAGCGATTTCTTGGTCTGCACCGCCATCAGGGATGCTGCAGCTGGCTTGGCGGGCGTGGTCCTGATGATGATCCCACTGCCGCATAAACAACTCACCGCCGCCCAGATCAATAGCCTGGAGTCCTACTCAACCGATCTGTACCGCGGCCTCCAACAAAAACAGGTTAACCCCGTGGCCGGTTTGGCGGCCATAGAGCGCTTGCGGTTACTGGAATCTGTGGTAGTGAATGCCAAGGACGCCATTCTGATTACCGAGGCCGACCCCATCGATCTGCCGGGGCCGCGCATTGTTTATTGCAATCCGGCATTCCTGGCAAATACGGGGTTTTCCATGGAAGAGATCATAGGCCAGACCCCACGGATATTGCAATGTGAGGAGACCAATCGCGAGACGCTCCAGCAACTGCGAGAAGCACTGAAACGATGGAAACCCATCGAAGTCGAGCTGATCAACGCACGACGCGATGGGACTCGCTTCTGGGTACAGATGAGTATCGTACCGGTGGCAGATGAGAATGGCTGGTTCACTCATTATGTTTCCGTGCAACGCGACATCACTGAACGCAAGGATGCCGAACACGCATTGCGCCAAGCGCAGCTAGACCGTGAGGAACGTCTGACGCTTGAGTCACGCCTGGTGGAGCGTGAGCGAATTCAGGTGGAGTTGTCCTACGTTGCGTTTCATGACGAACTCACCAGCCTCAAGAACCGAGCATACTTCATAGGGCACATCCAGGCAGCATTCAACGAACAGGGCCTGCGTAATCCTGGCGCAGCCACAGTGTTGTATCTGGATCTGGATCGTTTCAAATACGTCAATGACGGCATGGGCCATCATGCCGGCGACCTGTTGCTCAAGCGAGTAGCCGAACGCCTGAATGAATGCGTGGATCCTGATGCGCTGATTGCGCGAATCGGCGGCGACGAGTTCGCGATACTGCTCACCGGCGCTGGCCATCAAGAACACGCCATCGAGACCGCGAGGCGAGTTACCCAGGCGCTGAGCTTCCCCATTCAGATCGATGACCAGCCGCTCTTCACTTCCTGCAGTATCGGCATCGTCACCTCGGATGCTCGACACAGCACAGCCGAAGACTTGATTCGCGATGCGGACGTGGCGATGTATGCGGCCAAGAAAAAAGGCCGCGGCCGCTGGGCAGTCTTCGACCTCTCCATGCGTCAGGCCTCGATCAACATGTTGGGGATGCAGAATGCGCTCAAGCATGCAATCTCACGCAATGAGTTCTATCTGGTTTACCAACCGATCTTTTCTATCACAACTGAAACGATTGTCGGCGTCGAAGCCTTGATCAGGTGGCACCACCCGACCTTGGGAAATATCTCGCCTGACGTTTTCATCAGCGTGGCCGAGGATATTGGCGTTATTTACGACCTTGGGTGCTGGGTAATGCGCAGTGCTTGTCGGGAGATCAACAAATGGAGCAACAGCACCGTGCAGAGCGCTATCAAACTCAACGTCAATGTGTCAGGGGCCGAACTCAACCGCAAGAACTTCGCCACTCAAGTCGCCGATATTCTTGTCGAGACCGGGTTTGATGCGCGCGCTCTGCAGATCGAGATTACCGAGTCGGTATTCCTGCATGAGCCGGAGATTGTCGCCCAGACCTTGGAAGAACTTCGCGCCCAGGGTATTCGCATCGCTCTGGACGACTTCGGTACCGGCTATAGCTCTTTGGGCTATATCGATCGCTACCCTATCGATGTCATCAAGATTGATCGCTCATTTGTCTCACGCATGATGAGCCATGAACGCAGCATCGCCATCGTCAAGAGTATTCTGTCTCTGGGTCAGGCATTGAATCTGGCGATCGTGGCGGAGGGCATAGAGACGCAAAGCCAGCTGCTACAGCTCAAAGCACTCGGTTGTCCCTATGCTCAGGGCTTCCTGCTCAGCCTGCCGCTCCGGGCCAAGGATGTGAAGATGCAGCTTGAAAACAAGCCATAACGGACACCTTCCTACTCCCACGTATGACTGGATTCTGCAGCACATTATGGGGCCTGCAACACTGGTATCAATACACTGCCAACACTCAGTAGGGCTGTCACCTGCGCTTCACTCAAGGGTTGGCTGAGCAGGTAGCCCTGCCCTTGCTGACAGCCATTGCGTTGCAAAAAAACCAATTCCTGGGAGTCCTCGATGCCTTCGGCCACGACGCAGTGCTGCAGGCTCTTACCCATGGCAAGTATGGCAGCAACCACCGCCGAATTATCTGCTCGCGAATTCACATGCCGGATAAACGACTGGTCGATCTTCAAAACATCGAATGGCAGCTGGGTCAGGTAGGCCAAACTGGAATAACCTGTCCCGAAATCGTCCAGTGCAAGACTCAGACCGGCCGCCTTCAGGCGCAACATCACCTGCTGATTGTGTGGCAGATCGGTCATCAGCACACTTTCGGTCAACTCAAGCTGCAAGGACTGCGGTGAGATGCCCTCCTCTTCGATAATCGCCAGTATCGTTTCCACATAACGGCTCTGCGTCAGTTCGGTGGTCGATACATTAATAGCGACACATACAGCATCCAGACCTTGCTGATTCCATCGCTTGATTTGCTGACATGCCGCGCGCACGACCCATTCACCCATCGGAATGATCAACTTGCTGTCTTCGGCGATATCGATAAACCGGGATGGAGCAATCATGCCCTCGCGAGGATGAAACCATCGTATTAAGGCTTCGACACCGGTGATGCGGCCAGTGCTCAAATCCACCTTCGGTTGGTAGTGCAAAATGAACTGTCCCAGGTTGATGGCTCTGCGCAGATCCGCTTCGATAAGTTGGCGTTCCACCGCCTTGGCATTCATAGCAGGCAGGAAGAACTGATAACGATTGCGGCCCTTCATTTTTGCATCATAAAGCGCGGTATCAGCATGTTTGATCAGGTCTTCGACATTGGCGGCGTCGGAGGGGAAGAAGCTGATACCGATACTTGCGGAGATATAAAGCATGCTGTCATTCAGCCGATGTCCCGCACTAATAGCCTTCAGAATCTTCTTGGCAATAGGTTCAACATCATCATCGACCTGCAACGCGGGCAGCAGCACCACGAACTCGTCTCCTCCTTGGCGACTCACGGTATCTGAGGCGCGGACACTTACGGTCAAGGCGTCGGCCACGGAGACTAAAAGCTGGTCGCCTAGGGCATGACCGAGAGAATCATTGATATGTTTGAAATTATCCAGGTCAATGTACATCACCCCCAAGCGCTGGTGATCGCGCCGTGCGGCGCGCACCGCCTGCTCCAGCCGATCTTGGAACAACACTCGATTGGGCAACTGGGTGAGATAGTCGTGTTCGGCTAGGTAGGTCATTTTGACCTTCATGGCGCGCTCCACCGAAACGTCGTGAAACACCACGACTGCCCCGGTTAAATTACCGCGGTAATCAATGATCGGGGCTACGGAATCTTCAATATCCACTCGACTGCCGTCACGCTTAACCAACACCGCGCCTGCACTTAAACCTGTTGAGGATCGCGTTTGTAGGGCCATTTGCACAGGATGTGGCTCAGTCCCGAGCGAATCATCGATGTCAATGGACATCACTTGGGCGATTGATTGTCCTTTTGCCTGGGATAGGGTCCAACCAGTCAGCGTTTCGGCCGCAGGATTCATGAAGTCGACATTGCCGTTGGTGTCGGCGCCAATCACGCCGTCACTGATGGCATTAAGTGTGACCTCGGCGCGCACCGCACGGATTTCCATTTGCCTGTGCAAGCGAAAACGCAGGATCAGATCGCGAACCATCTGCACACCCGCAATCCGATCTTCTGGATCAGCTGAGCTGAAACCCTGGGCACCGCAGGCGATGAAGGCCTCGGCGTCGCGACGCTGCGCCGCAGTACCACTCATCAATATCGGCGTGGTTGAGACCATGGCGTAAAATTCGACGAATTTCGCCAAGTCCCTAAACCGTCTGCCGGCCATGCTGACAATAATGAGATCGGCCGAGTACTTTCTCAAATGACGCACCAACGATGCAGCAGTCTTGAAAAACTTTATCAACCAGTCTTCGCTGGTGGCTGCAAATTGTTCGAGGAATGTGGCGGTTTCGCCGGCTCTACACAGGATAACCACTGGAATGGCCATGCATCCTTGCTCCGAAAGATTTCAAGGGAGCATGAAATCAAAATGCCTGTGCGGCCTCGGTCAAAATATGGGGGTGACGCACATTCAAGCAACGTCTCACTTCCGCCACTGAATAGATATACAGGGTCGGACCGCCGGTACGAATTATTTCGCTTGAATAAGGACTACACGTTAACCCGTAACCGAGCGGATCCCCAACCGAGCGGTCTTTCCATTGAAAAGACCCGACCGTCGCTTACGGTAACCTTCCGTCAGGTTCAGCTGCTTAGATCGTGCGAAGTGACCCCAAGCTCCATACGAGGTGCTTCGTGGACTGCACCATGTCCCTACGCAAAACGCGTTGGCTATACCCTTGGCGGTGTAAAACTAGCTTCGGGGCTGCTAGCACGAACTATTGTGGGGGAGGCGAGCTGGAGCTACATAAATCACAGCTTCACCTGCTTTATATTTTCGGTTAGTGACTCTAGCGGGTTTAGAATCTACAGACACCTATCAGAACTTAATCCCATGCTTGCTAAAAGCGAAGCGGGCCAACGAATCGCGGCAAGCCTGGCCCATCGGGTGAACGGCAGCGCTGAAGGTTTTCAGGTCGCTGAAGCAATTACCTCGATGTTCGAAGACATTAATATCGCCCTGACTCCGATCATCGGACCTAAAGGCGTCGCAGCGCTTCATCGCCGCAGCCTCCAGCTGTGCGTCACCAAACACCTGCCACTCGGGGATAGCTACAAGATGTTGGTGGAGGACATGGACCTTAAAAAGTTGAAAGCGTTATTGGCTGAACATTCCACAGCTGACGCGCTCTTTTTCGGCGAGGAAGTTTTGAAAATTTTCTACGAATTACTCGCGACCTTGATAGGACAATCACTTGCTGCACGACTGCTGCTGGACGTGTGGGAACAATCTTTCAGCGGCCCGCCTGCGCAGGAAATTTCACGATGAGTAGCAAAGTCACAATCAATCGCCTGGCAACGGGCGTACCGGGATTCGACGAGATTCTCAGTGGCGGCTTGCCGGAGTTTCCTTCAACCTGATCGCCGGTCCGCCCGGCTGCGGCAAGACTACACTGGCTCATCAGATGATGTTCGCCCTAGCCACCCCCGAGCGCCCGGCGATTTTCTTCACGGTCCTCGGCGAGCCGCCCCTCAAGATGCTACGCTATCAACAGCAGTTCAGTTTTTTCGACGAAGAAGCGGTCAACCGTTCGATCCGCTACGTCAATCTGGCTGACGACACCCTGGCCGGCGATTTGGACGAAGTGCTGCGGCGCATTGTCGCCGAAGTTGAAACCCACAGCCCTGCCCTGGTGTTTGTGGACTCTTTCCGCTCTGTCGTGCTGGCCAGCGAAACCGACTGCAACCCCAACAACAACCTGCCGCAGTTCGTGCAGCAGTTGGGCATGCTGATGACCACCTGGCAGGCGACGACCTTCCTGCTGGGCGAGTATTTCAACGAACTCGACAGCAACCCGATCTTCACCGTTGCCGATGGGCTGATCTGGCTGCGCCAGAGCGTTCAGCGCAACTCCATGGTGCGCAAGATGGAGATCATGAAGATGCGCGGCCAGCCGACGCTGCCGGGCCTCCATACTTTCCGCATCGCCGAGTCCGGCGTCACCGTATTCCCGCCAGCCTCAGTGAAGGCGCGCGAGCACGCAGACGCGCCAGACGGCAGCACGCAGCCGCGTTTGAAGATGGGCGTCGCGCATCTGGACGAGATGCTCGGCGGCGGCTTGCCCCGGGGCTACTCGCTGCTGGTGGCCGGCCCGTCGGGCTCAGGCAAAAGTCTGCTGGCGGCGGCGTTCCTCGAAGAAGGCGCACGCAACGGTGAAACCGGCGTCATCGCGGTGTTCGAACAGCGCCCGAACCACCTGCTCAACGCTGCCCTCACCCGCCTGGTGGAACAGGATAAGGTCGGCGTGGTGGACAGAAGAGTGCCCGACCTTTCCATCGACGAGATCGTCCAGCAACTGCTCAGTGAAATCCGCCGACTGAAGGCGACACGTGTGGTGATCGACTCGCTGTCCGGCTTTGAGCTGGCGGTGGCGCCGGCCTTTCGCGAAGACTTCCGCGAATCGCTGTCGCGCATGGTCACTGCGCTGACCAGCACCGGCGTGAATGTCTTGATGACCTCAGAGCTGGAAGACCGTTACACCGACCTGCGCTTCAGCCCCTACGGCACGGCGTTTCTGACCGACGCGATCATCGTCCAGCGCTACATCGAGGTCGACAGCCGTCTGCAGCGCATCATGGCGGTGGTCAAGGTCCGAGCCAGCGCGCACTCCGATGAGCTGCGGCTTTACCGCATCGATGACAACGGCCTGCAGATCGGCAGCCGCCTGCACAATCGGGAAGGCCTGCTCGGCGGTAGCCCAACGCATATGGCGCCAAGCCTAGCTAGCGCCGGAGAGGACATCAAATGAGCACGTGGGGATGAACGACTTTGACAGCAACGACGAGCATGGGACGCCGGAGGCCGCCCTTGACCTCGCTCTGCTTGCTGAAAAAAAGGAAAAGGCCCTGACGCGCCTGGCTTTTCTACGCAAGGAACTGCTGAAAGCGGAAGCATCTGCCGGCAGCGGCCTGCACATCGAGCTGCTTGTGGAAGCCAATCAGAAACTGGTGCTGGCTGCCTTGGCGGCGCAAGTACAACCTGCCGGCAATACCGCGCAGGCCGAGCTTTATCACGAACTGCGCGAAGCCAACGAGCATCTGGTGATCTCCGCGCTTCACGCACAAACGCTGCAAACCCAGGCCGAACAGGCGCTGTCCCTGCAACGCGGTGCAATGACCTCCGTCGCCCATGAAATGCGCAACCCACTTACGCCGATCAGCCTGATCGCCGAGCGCATGGTGCACGCCCCCGCCGAAAAACTACCGGAAATGCACTCAATGATCGAAGGCCAGGTGCAGCACTTGTCGCGCTTGGTCGAAGACTTGATCGACGTCTCCCGAGCGAAGACAGGCAAGTGGCGCCTGACCTACGCTCACATCGACATTGTGCAAATCATTCGTGAAGCGGTGGAAGCCTGCGCCCCGCTGATCAACCAGAAGAACCTGCACATGGAGGTCCGCCTTCCGGACACGCCAATCATGGTCAATGGCGACCGCATCAGGATCCTGCAGATTTTCACCAACGTGCTGACCAACTCGGCCAAATACACCCCGTGCGGCGGCGAGATAGAACTGCGCGCCAAAACGGTTCCTGAAGGTTTGAGGATTGTCGTCTCCGACAATGGCATCGGGATTTCCGCCCAAGCATTACCGGTGATCTTTGACGCGTACGTCCAGGACCCCAAGGCGGTGGGCTTCAATGGCTCAGGCCTCGGTATCGGTCTGACGGTGGTCCGGCAATTGGTGGAAGCCCACGGCGGCAGCGTGACCGCTCACAGCGAGGGTGAGGGTAAGGGCTGCCGATTTACCGTCCTGTTCCCCAATGTTTCATTAAGTTAATAACTGAGTATATAGCAGTGATCAGTACGATCCTGCGCCAGGGCCTCGGCCCAGCATAGGCGGTCCTGCGTGATTTCCTATCATGTCCAGCCTTGCCCTCGCACCCCAGAGTCCCAAAAAACGAGCTTCGATCCGTACACAAGCATTGGCGATCGACAATGAAGCGTCCTGAGCGCAGACCAGGTCGATCTTGAATACGCGGCTGAAACGACAGTCCACGCGGTTGTGCCAAACCCTCGGGGGCGTGTGGGAGATGGCTAAATTGAGCACACTGCTCGCTGAGCAGGAAGCGGTTAAAGCTGCACGCAAGAATATTGGTATGCCGAGTTTACGCCGGTAAAGCCGATATCATCAAAGCGCGCTACATCCAGGATTTTAGCGACGAACTGAAGCTGCTGATATCGCGAATGACCCCGTAAATGCTCTCTCTGATATAGCCCTCCTGCACGCGATCAGCGTCGTGGGCTTAGCTTGGCTGGCATCAGTATTAGATGATTACTGAGCAAACGCTCATCCGTCAGCTCCTCACGCAGCTGGTCGTGCGGAGTGAGGTACTCCTGATCGCTCATTTTCGTTCTCCCCCTGGAATAGAAACAGAAAGGATAGGTCCGATTTGCTTGGTGAAAGGTGCGTTGGTCGTGGAGTAGTCCCTAGGACTTAGTGGGTTTGACTACTTTGGCCTGCTTGGCCAAATGGTCGCTGACCACGTCGATGCCTATATCCGAGGCTAGCCCCGCATACGATACCTCGCAGCCCTAAATCCGCACCACGTGCGCAGCTAGCGGTAGCACTCGGCACCGCGGCGCAGTGCTCCAGCTCTTCCGGATCCATCAACAGCGCAGGGGCTAGGGGCTCCACCATGGCGGGGTTCCTTTTAGTACTACGCGAACGGCTTATCGATCGCCAGGCTTGAATCGTTAATGCGGCTACGGTGAGCGCGACCGACGCTTATGCATAATGACAGAGCCGTGCTTGCGGCCCGTCGCTTCTTTGCCAACGTTTCGGCACTGGACCGTGATAGAATCTGGGGCGTCAATCCGGATATTAACATCCCCAGCATCCTCTGAAACGCTTAGGAATTGGATCTGAATTTTATCGCCAATCATAATTTTTTCACCTTCGCGGCGAGTCAGAAAGAGCATATTTGTTCCCCGTTACTTCGACCTGTTGGCCATCGCATCGCCTATTTCGCATCAGGGTCAACAGCGACGACCCACACCTTCGCACCGTTGTAGCCGTCGCCTTATGCCTTGAAGACTAGTGCTCTCTGATCTGATTGGCCAGGGCTGTGCGGGCCTTTACAAAACGCTGACGTGCACGATGCAAGGCTAATACAGACTGCTGTTCAACATTTTTAATCGGCACAAACCGCATCATCGACGTGTTACTGCCTCGCAGATCGCCTCGGCATCTGCTGGGTCATTTCTGTTGCTTTTGACATACGGTTGACGAACTGCGGGGCCATAAGCCGCACTGTATGCCCAAGCGCTTCGAGCTTACGGGCCCAGTAGTGGGCACCACTGCACGCTCCCATACCGATCAGGCAAGGCGAAAGGTTGGCAAAAAACACTGCCATCTGATCGCGCTTTAGCTGTTTACCCCTTCGCATAGGTGGATGGTGACACCACTCACTCTGGCACAGCGATGCGATTATGGGCGGGGGCGTCCATCCCATTGCTTACCCTTAAGGTGCAAAACGCCCCAACCTCCATGGCAGTAGCCAAAAGCCACCAATCAAGTTTTGGTTCCGTTGGCAGATGACCTGATAGAGCCAACCGGTTCGTCCAGTTCCGTAGGAGTTTTAATGAACCTTCAATCCTTGCGTATAGCTCCCCGGGCAAGCGCCGCATTCGGCGTTATCACGCTATTTCTATTGATGTTGAGCGCGTTTGCGTTCGAGCAAATCACAGACCTTCGCTCTACCCAGCAGGAGCTTGAGACAGATTGGCTGCCCAGCATCCAAACATCTGATGACATCCAGATTGCTCTGTTGCACACCCGCTTGGAAGGGATCCGCCTGCTAGCCTCCGCCGATCCAAAAGTCGTCGCGGAAATTACAGAAGCCATCAGACAAAACCGCGATCAACTGAATCGCCTAACCGATTACTATCGAGAGCATCTGATTTCAGGAGTAGCGGAAAAAGCTAGCTTTGATGACGCGTCCGCACTGATGAAGCGGTACCTAGATGGCTTGGATAATCTCGTCCGTCTAGCGCAAACAGACAAAGATGCAGCGATTACATTTGCTAATGGGGAACAGGCAGATAATGCCCGCTCCTACCAAGTCAAGCTAACCGCACTGCGCGACCTCAACTCTGTTGGAGTGAAGGATTCCGGCCAGCACTCTACAGCCGTATACAAACACAGCTTAAATACGATGAGTTTGATCGTTATCCTGTCGTTGACAATTACCATATTGCTCGCCTGGAGGCTTACAAAAAGTCTTTCTAATCCTATCGGCCAATGCCTGCTCGTCGCAGAAGCGATTGCTAAAGGCGAGCTTAACGGCTCGATTGTCGTATCTGGTAGAGACGAAGCTGCTGGTCTTATGAACGCGCTTAAACAGATGCAGGAAAATTTGAGGCAAACGATTCAAGGGATTGTACATTCATCTAACCAGCTCACATCCTCGGCAACCGATATGCACTCTGTTACAGAAAAAGCCGGTGTCACTCAGGAAAGGCAAAATAGCCAGATAGACCAAGCAGCTACAGCCGTAACGCAAATGAGCGCGGCCGTTGAAGAGGTAGCCCGCAATGCGACGTCAACATCCGAGTCAGCACGTCAGTCGAGCGTTGCTGCAAAGGCAGGCAACGAAAAGGTTACCCAAACACTCACGGCTATGCAGCAACTGACCGCTCAAGTGGAAAATACTTCAGGGCAGGTGCAGAACGTTGCCACTCAAGCCCAAGACATTGCCAAAGTCGTCAGCGTCATTCGGGCGATAGCCGAGCAGACTAACCTACTGGCCCTCAACGCTGCGATCGAAGCAGCAAGAGCGGGCGAGCAAGGCCGAGGGTTCGCAGTCGTTGCTGACGAAGTCCGTGCACTGGCACATCGAACGCAAGAGTCAACCAAAGAAATCGAACAAATGATCGTGACAATTCAGGAAGGCACCGAAGGCGCTGTCCACTCAATGCAACAGAGTACGTCACAAGCTCACGATACCTATGGTATCGCTCAGGATGCAGGGAAAGCACTTGAAGAAATTATGGCTGCAGTGCAATTAATCGAGGACCGCAATCTTCAAATTGCCACGGCTTCAGAAGAGCAAGCCTATGTTGCAAGAGAGGTTGACCGCAACCTAGTCAGTATACGAGACCTAGCAGGTGAGACAGAGCAAGGGACACGTCAAACACTTCACGCGAGCCAGCAGATGTCGGGACTTGCAGTCAGCTTAGAGCGTTTGGTGACACAGTTCAAACTATAGCGCTTACGGTTGTTGAAGGTTTCAGATTTATCACCCGGTTGATTGACGAGTGGCTCTCAGGGACGAATCTTTTCGATGCACCCGGTGAGTGTCTTATGGTGGCATTCTTGAACCATTAACTGCTAGGCGTCGGGGGCTTGTCCATTGATCCATATGCGGAGGCCAATACGGCAAGGCTATGCCGTGTATGTAATGCCGTTATCGGATGAACACGGGCAGGTAGAACGTATCGCCATATACTCCAGCGTCCTGACGCGGACCATCAAGGCGTCTCGCGAAAATGGAGCACTGGTGGGCGCCTTGATGCGCTCCACCGCCGTGATAGATTTTTCACTGGAGGGAATGGTGCTGCCAGCTAACCAGAATTTCCTTGATGGCATGGGTTGTACGCTTGCAAAAATTCAGGGCAAGCATCACCAGATTTTTTGTCTGCCAGACTACGCCCAGTCGGCCGAGTATAAGGAGTTCAGGAAAACTCCGCGCCGCGGCAACTATGTAGCGGGCCGATTTTGCCGAATAGACAATCAGGGGCAGGAAGTCTGGTTGGAAGCGTCCTACAACCCTGTCTTGGCCGCCAATGGCAAGCTATACAAAATCGTTAAGCTTGCCATGGTCATTAGCGACCAGGTTAAACGGGAGAACGCAGTGGATGAAGGCGCTGATATGGCCCATGGAAACCTCAATGCGCACCGGTATCAGTGCCCGGCAGGGCCTCGAGGTGATCCAAAATAACGTGAGTGTTTTGAATCAGCTGTCGGGTTTGATGGAGGATGCTACACACGGCATTCAAGCATTGGACGTTCAAAGCCAAGTGATCGGGACCATCGTCAAAACCATTAGTGGCATCGCAGACCAGACCAACCTTCTGGCCCTGAATGCCGCCATCGAAGCGGCACGTGCCGGGGCTAGGTCGAGGCTTCGCCGTGGTGGCCGATGAGGTTAGACAGCTGGCCTCACGTACCTCTAAAGCAACTGCCGAGATTGTAGACGTGGTCAACAAGAACCAGAGCTTGGCATCCAGCGCGGTGAGCGTTATTGGGCACAGCAAAAGACAGGCAGAGACCGCATTATCCTTGGCCAGTGATGCTGACGGGGTAATCAAAGAGATACAGCAAGGTGCTAATAGCGTAGTAGCTGCACTCGGCAGGCTATTGACTAATCATTTACACAGGGTAATTCAAAAACTCTTTGATGCCCGAAAGCTCAAGGTGACCTATCCTTAATTCGTTTTCTACCGTGTGCAAGGCTCCCCTCGTGGCGAACAACTCGCTGGGTGAAGATCAGTGATAACCCATTTTGCCGCCCCCTACCCTGGCAACGAGATACCCCGTGCCCAGCGGGTAGCTGAGCTATGCTATCTCGACGCGGTCCAAGACGACGTACTGGACCGTATCGTGGCGCTGGCCGCCGAAAACTTCGGCGCACCGATATCGCTGATTTCCATACTCGAAGAACAGCAACAATGGTTCCTGGCCAAGGTGGGCATTGCTGTTTCCTCGACCCCTCGAGATATTTCATTCTGTGGCCACACGATATTGGTCGATGAGTTTCTTGAGGTACCGAACGCCCTCCTCGACCCTAGGTTCAGGCATAACGTGCTGGTGACGGGCGAGCCCGAGATCAGGTATTACGCGGGTGTACCGTTGCGCACCGCCGATGGTCTTGCACTTGGAAGCCTGTGCATCATCGACAAGCAACCGCGCGACCCCCTGTCTGCCAGACAACGGGCGACCTTGCATCAACTGGGCGAATTGGTGGTCTACAGGCTGCATGAACTGCGCACTACATCGTTTATTGATCGGCCCACCGGCCTGATGAACAGAGTTCGCCTGGAAGACGACATCCATAGGCACTTAAGCGCGGGTGAAGAGCCCCTGCTGATTGCAGTGGATTTCCTCTCGCCGCTATTTCTGAACGATATCGTGAAGGCGCTGGGTTATTCGTTTCCTCAACATCTGGTCAAAGAAATAGGCCGCCGCGTGAGCGCGTTGATCGGTCAGGATTGCGTCCTGTACAGAATCGGCCTGACGCGATTTGCCTTCATCAAGCCCTTCGGAGAGTGCCTTTCGACGCTGTTCTCCAAGCTATCAGTGGGCTTTGCGATGGCGGTGGTACACGATGGCATACCGATCCGAACCCAGATGGGCATGGGCGCATTGCAACTTGACAAGGCTAATCTCAATGAACGCGACTGGGTTCGGCTGGCGGTGAGCGCAGCCGACAACGCCCGTGACCTAGGTATCGGCTGGTCCATGTATCAGGGTGAACTCGATGTTGCCCAGCAAAGGGCATTCAGGCTGCTAAGTTCTCTGTCCTCTGCGCTAGAGGACCGGGAGCAACTGAATCTAGTCTTCCAGCCCAGGATCAACTTCGAGACGGGTACGTGCTGCGCCGTAGAGGCATTATTGCGCTGGACGCACCCGACCCTGGGGCCCATCGGGCCTGCCGAGTTTGTGCCCCTGGCGGAAAAAACCGAGCTTATCCGGCTTTTAAGCCTCTGGGTCGTCGAGGCTGCTATTAGACAGGCCAAGCAGTGGCGAGAAAACGGCCATCATTTCAAGGTGGCCATCAATGTCAGCCCCAGCGATCTTGAAGGCCCGGCTTTTACCGACAAGCTGGTCGAATTCCTTGAACGCTTCCAACTGGAAGGTTCGGCGTTGGAAATCGAATTTACCGAAGGTGCGCTGATCAAGAACCTCGCCGAGGTCCGGCTCCAACTGAAGCGCTTGCGCGCATTGGGTATCGATATTTCGATCGACGATTTCGGCACCGGTTACAGCAACTGGACCTATTTGAAGGAGCTGCCTGCCACCTCGGTAAAACTGGACAGATCCTTGATCAAGGACATTCAGAACCAAGAGAAAGATCGGCGACTGGTGACCACACTCATCGATTTGGCTCAACGCCTGGGTTACAAAGTGGTGGCCGAAGGTATCGAAAATCAGGCGAACTTCAACACCGTTAAATCCTGGGGTTGCAGTGAAGGCCAAGGTTTCTTCATAGCGCCTCCCCTGACCGGCCAAGAGCTGATGCAATGGTTGGCGCAAGATGGCGCAGTGCAGCGCTTTGCGCTCGACGAAGATATTGAAGATCTATGATCAGTATCTGTCGCTCAGGCCACGTTGTGGCGGTCGATAGTTTTCGTGTCGACCTGGGCGAACAGGATCGCCCTGCAGGTCCGACCTCCTCAATGTATTCTTGCATGGAGCCGACCTCTAGATTCAGCATTGGCCGCCGATAGCATTGGTTAATACCACCTACAATACAAATATAACGGGGGCTCCCTTGATCAGTCGAAGGTCATTTATCGCAGGCTCTGCCGGCGTAATTCTGAGTGCAGGCATCAGCGGTCCGGCAATGAGTGATGCGATCAATCCAACAGGTCGACTGCTTTACGGCTATCCACCAGGAGCTTCCGGAAGTAAGCTGGCCAACGCTTTGCTGCCATTAGTCACCGCTCAGGGCGGCCCACGGTACATTTTGACCAACCTCGAAGGCCGTAGCACGCGCACCGCAAGCATCGCCGCCGTCAAAGCCATTCCAGATGGGACTGTCCTGCTGCAAGCCATCTCTGCATCTTTGACCCTGATGCCCAGCCTTCACAGTGACGTGGGCTTCGATCCCCTCCATGATCTCAAACCCATCGCCAGCCTGGGTGATTTCCCTTACCTAATGGTGGTAGGACCTGTCGTCCCCAAGACAGTGACAAATCTGGCGAAGTACTTGGTATGGGTAAATGACAACCCTGACTTTCGCAGTATTGGCATATCCATTAACGGATCGATTGGTCAGCTGGCCGTCGCAGCCTTGGCGAACAGCACGGGGGCATCTTTGAGCAGTGTTTCTTACCAAGGGACTGAGGACTTGCTGAATGATCTTCGAAGCGAGACGCTGGCTGCAGCATTTGTCGTCCCTAATCCAGGCATAAGCCCGAGGCTTGAAGCTCCGATACGGCCGATCGGCACTACCAGCGCTCAACGCTTTACCTACTGGCCCGAAGTCGTTCCTCTGGCAGAGCAGGGTATTTCCTCCATGGATTTGACGGCCTGGTTCGGATGGTTCACTCAGGGCGCAACCCCTGAGTCCGCACTGACGACATTACGGACTGCCGTCATAAGAATGCAGGCCTCTGCACAATATTCAGACGTCATGAAAGCCCTGATGCTTGTCGCCAGGCCCCTGACGCCGGAAAAAATGACTGCACGCATGCATGAGGAGTTTGATCGCTACCGAAATGCGGTTGAGCGACTGGGGATACCGAAAATCGAGTGAAGCCATGCAAATCCGTGCCTAACGTGGATAGTGAGGTCTGAGGGCTGTGAAAATTCGTCTACAGTGATCAATCGGAACGGTTAAAGTTTAACCCACTATCTTGCCCCCAACGAGGGCAAGGTATCAGTGGGTTTAAACCGCCTTATCCACAGACTTACTCCCGGTTTCTGGGGATGGATTTTCAGTAGGATCGATTGACGCGTTACGCCTTAGTATCTTGCAGGCGGAAAAACCTCGACGCGGTTATACATGGGAAGCAGATTGCGCATTCCACACCATCCGGTCACCTATTCCACGCTCATCCGGCCAAGCAGTCGGAGCGCAGTGACGCAGGTTCGCATTGTTAGTCTGAAGCCCCTGCCGACGTCAATTTCGTTACGCGCCTGCGCATCGATTCGCCCTTCAGTTCGATCCGATAAGCGTTGTGCACCAGACGGTCGAGGATCGCGTCGCCCAGGGTCGGATCGCCGATCAGCGCATGCCATTTGTCCACCGGCATCTGGCTGGTGACCAGCGTCGAGCGGTTGCCGTAGCGGTCATCCAGCAGCTCAAGCATGTCGCGCCGTTGGGCGGCGGTAAACGGTGCCAGGCCCCAGTCGTTCAGGATCAGCAGGTCGGTCTTGGCGTAGCCGGCCATCAGTTTGGCGAAGCGGCCGTCGCCATGGGCCAGGCCCAGGTCCTCCATCAAACGCGGCAGGCGCTGGTAACGCACGCTGTAGCCGTTGCGGCAGGCCTTGTGGGCCAGCGCGCAGGCGAGCCAGGTTTTGCCTACGCCAGTAGGCCCGCCGATGATCAAGTTCAGGCCATAACGCAGCCACTGGCCACTGCCCAGTTGCAGGATCATGACCTTGTCCAGGCCACGCGGGCTGCGGTAGTCGATGCCTTCCAGGCAGGCGTTGTGGCGCAACCGCGCGGCTTTGAGGCGGGTGGTCAGGCGGGCGTCTTCGCGCTCGGTCAGCTCGCGATCGACCATCAGACCGTGTGGCCCAGCTCTGCCATGAGCTGATCCCAGTCCTCTGCCCGATCATCGGGCAATCGCTGCAGCAACGCCGATTTGGCTTGCTATGCTGCAGGACTGTTGATCGCACGTTGCAGCCACGTACCCAATAGCTCATAGGAATCAGGCAGTTTGGCTGGGTAGATTTTTTCGCCACTAAAGCTGTCCAAATACTGTATTTTTGAACAGTTCTTTAGCGAATAAACCCAGCGTCGGCATCCTTTTTCACGTGCAAGCTGCCCAATGGTTCATTGTAAAACTTCATCCAGAGCATCCTGACAATTAAAGATCCGAACTACGCTGATCCTGCCGCCATCCACAGCGATGACGGCCCTTGATGGCCCCTGTATGCTGGCCATCTTTCCTTCATTACAACCCAGACGTGAGGCTCCATGGCGGCAAACGCGTGCATCTCAACCTGCCTAAGCACCTCTTCATGGGTAGCCTCTGGGCGCTCGATACGTCTGGATCAAAATTGGACACTTATCCAGCTTGTTCACCGCGAGGTGAATGCGCATGAGTACCGGTAACGAAGTTCCTTCGCTACAAGCCGAGATTGCCGCGCTTCGCACTCGGCTAGCGCGAGCTGAGGCCTCGGAAGCAAGCGCTATTTCAGCAGCACGTGACCTTGAGCATGTCCGCCATGCGCTGGCCGCAGGGGGAGTGGTCGGAACCTGGAGTTGGCACCCAACCCGAGACAGTTTCTCTGTTGACTTGGGGTTCACGGTAGCTTTTGGACTGGACCCGAGCTTCATTCACAAAGAGGTCCCCATCGATAGTGTGCTCAAGAATGTGCACCCCGAGGACCGGCCTGGGTTGGACGCCGCAATTATGGAAGCCGTAGTGCGCGGTGGTACCTACCGGCACCAATACCGAGTCAAACGTGCGGATGGGTACTATTATTGGCTCGACGCCAATGGCAGTGTTGGGTTCGATCAGGGTGGTCAGGCTGTCAGCTTTCCAGGCTTTGTCATCGATATCACCGAACAACGCGCGGCGGCAGAACGTTTGCGCATCAGTGAAGAGAACCTACGCGAAAGCATGCGCCGGGTGCAATTGGCACTGGCGGCAGGCGCCATCATCGGCACCTGGGACTGGGATTTACCCACGGATAGTTTCAAGGTTGATGAGGCGTTTGCCAACGCATTTGGTTTAGATCCTGCGCTCGGTAGAGAAGGTATCCCACTTGCCCAAATTGTCGCGACAGTGCATCCGGACGATCAAGAAAGGCTCGCTAAAGCCATTGAAGAAGCCATCGTTGCAGGCAGTGCTTTCGCGCAGCAATACCGGGTACGACGAAGCGACGGCCAATACTATTGGTTGGAGGCAAATGGTCGCGTTGATCATGCCTCAGATGGCACTCCTCTGAGCTTTCCCGGTGTCCTTATTGATATGGAGGGACGACGCACTCTTGAGGCAGAGCGCGACCTCGCGATCACCGAATTGCGCCGTCTCAATGAAACGCTTGAGCAACACGTTGCCGAACGATCTGCGGAGCTCATGAAAACTGAGGAAAAACTGCGGCAATCCCAAAAAATGGAAGCGGTAGGCCAGTTGACCGGCGGCTTGGCGCATGACTTCAATAATCTGCTGGCAGGGATCTCCGGTTCGCTGGAATTGATGCAGGATCGTCTGAAACAGGATCGGATCACTGATGTTGAACGCTATATCAAAGTGGCTCTACATGCGTCCAAGCGCGCCGCTGAGCTGACCCATCGGCTCCTGGCTTTCTCTCGTCGCCAGACCCTCGATCCCAAGCCCACCGATGTGGGCGGCCTAGTGGACGGAATGCAGGAGCTGATTCAGCGCAGCGTAGGCCCTGCCATTTCTCTTCAGGTGCAACATTCCCCCGACCTCTGGGTATCTCGAGTGGATGCTTCGCAGTTGGAGAACGCGCTGCTGAACCTGTGCATCAACGCGCGAGATGCCATGCCGCAAGGCGGCAGAATCCTTATCAACACAGCCAACAAATGCCTCGATAAAACATTCGCTGAGCACCATCAGATACCTGAAGGGCAATACCTTTCACTGTGTGTGAAAGACACCGGCACTGGCATGTCTCCACAGATTATCGCGCGGGCATTCGAGCCGTTTTTCACCACCAAACCCACTGGGGCAGGCACGGGACTAGGCTTGTCGATGATCTACGGATTTGCGAAGCAGTCAGGTGGCCTGGTCCAGATCCATTCTGAACTAGGGCAAGGTACGACGGTTTGCATTTATCTGCCGCGTGACCATGCAGGGATCAGAACTGAGCCTACACATGAGAACGTAAGCTCATTGTCGGCTGCTGATCTGGGCGCTACGGTGCTGGTACTAGACGATGAGCCCTCCGTGCGGTTGTTGATCACAGACGTTCTCAAGGACCTTGGATACTCGGTGATCGAGGCGGAAGACGGCGTTGCCGGGCTGAAAATATTGCAATCCGACATGCGCATCGACTTGCTGGTCACCGATGTCGGGCTTCCTGGTGGCCTCAATGGACGCCAGGTGGCCGATGCGGCCCGTGTTTTTCGCCCGGATCTAAAGGTCCTTTTTATCACCGGCTACGCGGAAAGCGCAGTGCTGGGGAGTAGGGACTTGGCGCCTGGTATGGTCGTGCTGGTCAAACCTTTCCCACTGCAGGTCCTGGCGACCCATATCGATTCATTGATAAGTGGATGTGGGAACAGGCCCATTTGACTCATCGTATCAAGCATTGGCAGGAACCCAAGCTCTCGAGCGCGTGAGCGAGATCTCACATCGGTGAATCACACAAAGTGCTCGACACTTGAGTAGCCTGGTCGAAGACGTCTTGGCCTTTCTCGTGAAAAATTGACCGGAGTGACTCCGGTCAAAATCGCGTAGACCGATGACCTGGGTGTGGTTTATCGGAACACGGCATGCAACAGGGACCTTTTTTGGAAATATACCGTCCAGTGGTCGCATAGATTTAAAGTTAGCTCCCACTAGGCCGATGTTTTTTTAGCGTTCACCCTAAAAACTACTGTCGAGTACCGTCCATGTCATGGCTGACACATCTCAAACTGAAGCCCAAGCTACTGATCGCATTCGGTTTGTGCGCATTGATCACCGTAATTGTGGCGGCCCTCGGCCAGTCGGGTATTGCCAAGCTGTACGGGCAAACGCAGGACATCGTTAGCAACAATCTGGTCTCGATACAAAAAACTGACCTGATCAAGGCAAATGCCATTGCCACCAACCGTGACTTTTTCAAGGCCATCGTACTGACTGCTGTGAATGCCAGCACAGACGATATCAATGCTGTCCTCCAGTCTTATCGCGATAATCAAATTGAGTCCCAAAACTCGTTCAAGACTTATCGCGCAACTCCTTTGGCACCTGATGAACGTGCTGCCGGCGATGATTTTGAACGTGATTGGCCCGCTTACATTGCGGCGATTGACTCTGGTTTCACGGCACTCAAAAACGGCGAAGTAGGGCTGGCCAGGAAGATCGCTATCGACAGCGTGACGCCAGCATACAAAAAAGTGGTCAGAGAAATAAAAATCATGACCGAGTCAAACGCTCGCCAGGCTAACGAGACGACTCAAGCCGCGGCGAGCACAAACGTTGAGGTTACCTGGATACTGATCATTGGATGCCTGATTGCCATCGTTTGCGCGGTTGCGCTCGGCATGATTGTCACGGCCATGATTACACGTCCCATTTATCGATCGGTGGAAGGCGCCGGCCGGGTCGCAAAGGGCGATTTGACCCACCCCATCGAAGTTCGAGGGACTGATGAAACTGGACAGCTTTTGCAATCGCTCTCCGACATGCAAAGCAACCTTAAAGGCACGGTGCAGCAGATCGCCAATGCGTCAGACCAACTGGCCTCTGCAGCAGAGGAGCTGACGGCCGTCACTGAGAACAGTACGCGCGGACTTGTGACACAAAACGACGAAATTCAGCAAGCGGCCACGGCAGTCAATGAGATGACTGCTGCCGTTGAGGAAGTTGCGCGTAATGCAGCCAGCACGTCGCAGATATCCAGTCAGACCGCTGAAGACGCCTCAAAGGGCCAGAAACAGGTGCAGCAAGCAGTGACGGCCATCGACACTGTGACCGTGGAAATTACAGACTCCACCCAGCGCGTGGAGGCGTTGGCAGGACAGATCCATGACATCACCAAGGTTCTGGAGGTCATTCGTGGCATTGCCGAACAGACCAACCTGTTGGCCCTCAATGCTGCGATCGAGGCCGCAAGGGCGGGTGAGCAAGGCCGTGGTTTCGCGGTTGTGGCCGACGAAGTCCGAGCATTGGCCCACCGCACCCAAGCGTCAACAGGTGAAATTGAAGCCATGATTGATCGGGTACGTAATGGAGCCGACGAAGCAGTGCAGGCAATGGGTAAAAGTCGAACGCTCGTGCAAAACACACAGGCGCTAGCCACAGAGGCAGGTCTGGCGCTTGAACGAATCAGCGAAGGCGTTAACCAGATCAACGAGCGCAACCTGGTGATTGCCAGCGCTGCAGAGGAGCAGGCTCAGGTAGCCCGTGAAGTAGACCGCAACCTGGTGAACATCCAGGATCTATCTACGCAGACGGCTGCAGGAGCCAACCAAACCAGCGCATCGAGCCAAGAGTTATCCCGGCTGGCGATGTCGTTTAACACGCTGGTTGGGCAGTTCAAGCTTTAGAACCGAGGAAAAAATTCAGCCAAACAGTTGTAGGTGCCGGCCGTCTTTCCCAGACTTGCCTGAATAGAACAGTGAACGGCACGCTGCCAAGCGTGCGGACGTTCCACTTCGCTATCTCAGCTATGGGGAGTGAGCTTGTGACAAAGCTCCAACAACTGCTCGAGACCGAATGGCTTCTGCAGCCAATACACGTGCTCGCCGTCCAAGCTATCAGCAGCGGCATGGAATCCAGATGCCACAACTACGGGCACAAGCGGTACTAGGCCGTGCACATTGTGGACAAGCTGAAGCCCGTCGATTGTCCCTGGCATTCTAAGATCGGTAATAAGCAAATCGGCGTCGAAACCATAGAGCTGGATGTGATTCCAGGCTGAATCAGCTTCGCAAAACGTTTTCACTTTATGCCCGTCCATTTCCAGGACATCGGTCATGATTGTCAATATGACTTGTTCATCCTCAACAAGGATAATGGAACTCATACGCCAGATCCTGTCGTGATGATGGTGAGTCTTTGAGGTGCAGCCTGAACAATCAGACCTATGTAACTGAATAGACACTCAGTATGCGATTTCGAGCCTTCAGGCCGATGAGTGGGAAAGACCATGGGGAGAACCAATAAAATCAAGCATTACACAGGTGTACCGTGCAATGAAAATGGTGCTCGGTGAGGCTTCGGCACTGCATCGTCCCAAACCGCTTAGACGACCTCTGACGCGATTGAGAATGCGCAGCACCGTGTTATCGGAGGCAAGAGACTGGCAACCCTCCCATCGGCATTGGATCAGACGGCATTTTTTTCAACGATAGGGATATTCACCACGAACTCCGTTCCGCGCTTCTCGTCTGAGGTTACCTCGATGACGCCATCATGAGATGCCACGATCTGAGCTGCGATATACAAGCCCAGCCCAAGGCTCGCTTGTGGACCGCGATCCTGGGTGTCTTGTAGACAATATTGACCCATCGGATTGAAGACCTCAGGGAGGCGCTCGCTAGGAATGGCGTGCCCATAGTTATGAACACGAAACTCCAGTGAATCGCCCTTTGTCCCAAGAGTGATTTTCACCGGTGACTTCGCCTTACCGTGCTGCAGCGCATTGCCTATCAGATTAGAAAATACCTGCTCGAGACGAGCCCCATCAAAATGTCCTTCTACATTACCCGTCGAGTCCAATACCAAATTCGCATCAGGATGGACCGCTCGACATTCATCGACAATTCGCTCACACACGGGCGCGATGTTGATCAATGTTCGATGGACGGGTATTCCAGGGCCCAACTGCGCACGGGTGAAATCAAGGAGATCGCCTACGATAGCCGAGGCACGCCCCACGCTTGTATGTATCTGCGCAGCAGCCTTGGTGGCTTTGGTTCCCAAGGCGTCAGTGCGCAGCAGTCTATCAGCGCTCAATAAAATGGCGCTCAGTGGTGCCCGCAGATCATGACCCAGCGCGCCTAGGAAGATATTATGTGAAGCTTGGACTGCCTCTGTGTAGCTGGCGATGGATTCAACGAGAGCTTGGTCGATGGCTTCGTTGAAGCAAATGACGTCGTCCACCTCAAATTATTCGTCCTGCTTGGCTTGGTTCATCCATAGACGCATCACGCTCGCACGCAAGGCTCGAAACTCCGCCACAACCTGGTTGATTGAAAATCCAGTTATCAACCGGCCGACGGCATGAGATGTGGCCGCGCTATCCTTGCGTGAAGGACCGTGACCGTATGATTTTTCGATTTGCTGTTCAGCAGATTGCTCGGTATTCAGATCGGCCGCGATAGTCCGAATCATCCTCTCGGCGTGATCACGCAGCGCCTCGGCATCAAGAGGTTTGCCAGTGGTTGGCAGCGTACGTGCGAAATTTTCCCATTCATGGACAATGGGTTTTATGTTTTCGATCAAGAAATGGGACAAGCGCATGGCCGTCTCCTGTAAATTAGGCCAAACGCCTAAAACGGCGCACTGATGGCTCAGTAAAACATCAATCAAACGATAGGGGAAATCACCATCGTCTTTGTATGTCACGGTGACGTTATCGATGTGGTCCAGTGCCTTGAGGATGGTGTCCCAGTCGTCTTCGCGATCACCAAGCAATCGCTCCAAGAGCGCTGATCTCGAACGCTACATTGCAGGACTGTTAATCGTCCCCTTGAACTGTATCGTCAGCAGCCCACAGGCTTCGGAGGTGGTAGCGCTGAAGCCTGCTGTTGGCCGTGCTTACCCTTAGCTGTATGGATAAACAGGAAGGAATAATCCGGACAGTGCCAGCTTGGCGTAAGCGCAGGCTAGCCGGCGATCGGAATCAGGATTTCGCTGGTGCCAGCCATCTCGTTCATCAGCGACAACAGCGCCTGTTGCTTACTGGGCTCGAGTAGACGAAACGCGGTAAGTATTTTTTCATCAGATGGCCTTAGATCGGTCTGGTCCAGCGTTGGCGCTGAATCATGCACAGGCTGATCCAGCCCGGAAGCTATTCGCACTAAGATTTCTGCGTTCAAACTGCGGTGACCTCGCTTGGCCTTGTCACTGAGCTGTTCACGAAAGCCATCCGGCATGCGGATGGCAATTTTCGTGGAGGCCCAACCGACGGTTCACGCTTCTTGTTCATAACTGCACCTAGCCAACTACTCGACGCCCCTACTTAGGCCGTGCCTAGTCCCAGAATACAGCAGATGGAGGTCTGAAATGCATGCCTTCATTGAAGGCACAAGACGTAGTGTAAGGCGCTATTTTCTTATCAAGGCCACGCGCACGCGCCCGGTTCAGCCGGCAGGTGGCGTAGCCGCCTGGGGCGATTTATCCGGGTCTTAGGTCCGTAGGCCAAGGCGGGCTTCTTCGCCCTGGGCCGCTTAGACGGGCTTTGGCACGGTCGTGAGTACGCCGCTGCCACGCCGGCCGTAGGCACGAAATGCGCGGGCATTACTGTTGTTATGAGGTGTTTCACCTCATAAAGCCCTGTTTTTACCCGAAAGGGGAAACTGAAGGGGTATAATTTTCACGGATTTCAGCCCCGAACAGGCTACAGCCCCCCTGAAGACCATCGCCAGATCGTGCGCTGCAACCGCATCGCCAGCAGCTCATAGGGCTTCGGAGGGGGTGGCGTTGAAGCCTGCTTTTTGGCCATGCCTGGCCCTTAGCTGTATGAATGAACAGTAATTGATAAATCTACTCTTGCCAATTTGGAGAAAGCTCTGCCTATCAGAACGTCAGGTACAGTGCCTGCGAGCGTACGATTCAAAGCCTAGAACAACCGGTCCTTGGCTCTTCTCTCGACGATAGAGCACAGATCCTGGATGGGGTATTGGCCAGAAAATCGAGACATGGTGCATTCAGGGGCATGCACGAATGCTCCAAGATCGAGGACAGGACGCGACTGGTTGCAAAGCCTGCAGCTCACTTGGACACCGTCCAACAACCAGTGCTTGTTCCATAGCTGCAAGGGGGAGTAGGTCAGCGGCATTTGGGTCCATGAAATGCTAGATTTTTTTGCCGATGGCGTTTAGACCCATGGCTTGTTCAAGTAGTGACGCACTGCATGGCAGCGCCTAGTTTTCGATTTGCTTGATTCGTCGAGTCCTGATGGCAGCACGTTTCTCTCCACGACGTGGCTTGCATTTTTCCAGATGGAGCAGAAAAAAATCGTGATCGCTAGTGTGAAACGCCTGATGTTCAACTGCTTCACTTATCCACGTTCTGAAATGGCTGTGCCATTCCTCAGTTTGTTGCAGCGCTACCCGCATAATCTGGTCAAGACGCTTGACCAAGGCAGATCTGGATCGACCGTCCAACTGCTCTTTGCAGAGGTAGCAGAAATAACGAACGCGCTGTGGGTACAGCACATAGTGATCGTTCAGCGTGGCCAACATGGATTCGCGCATGTCAGTGGGCAGCGGACTCAAGGGCACGATAGTTACTCCTTTAGTCAATCGACGAATCCTTATGAACAGGTACGGAATCAGCAAAACGCATGCCTTCACCGAAGGCACAGGGCGATCTCATCGGCACCATACAATTTTCTGAGTCCGCGCGCACGCGCGCCGGGTTGAGCCGGCAGGTGGCGTAGCCGCCTGGGGGCGAGTTATCCGGGTCTTAGCGCCCGTAGGGTGGCGCAGGCCATCGTCGCCGGAGAAGCCCCAGCGGCGTTGTAGGCGCACGGCAAGTCACGCATCGGGCGTGGCAACGCAGCGGGCATGGGTTAGGTACACATTGCGCGGTCGACAACCCTTGGTGATGTCAGCCTGCAAGTACACCTCGGGTTTGACTGCACCACTGGGGTACAGAACATCTTACACATCCAGCAAGGCCAGCTCGGTAACACGAATGCCCGTGGTGTGGGTCAGCCATAAAAGCATTACGTCGCGCTCTGGTAAGCGGCCAGCAACGGACGCAACGCGGATCAGGTGTTTGAATTGTTCAAAGCGGAGCGAAGTAGCGCGGCGGGTTGTCATGCGGCCTCTCTGTCAGATTGCACGGGAATCGTGCTCGATCTGGAGAGAGTCAGGCCGGGGCCTACTGACAAGGATATCAGCAGGCCCTACTTGATGTTCACGGAAAATGGTTTAAGAACATTACTGCTTCGCTAGAGAATCCCTTTCTTCGAGCGCATCCAGAGCCAAGCTGACCAAATCCCCAAGGACTCGAATGCCACGGCTTTCAGCCATTTCATAGAAGCGATCATGACAAGCTTCTGTCACCTTGATGTTGAGTTGTTTCTTGGGTGAACCGGAGTTGAAACGCGCACGTTTTCCAGTTTTTACCTCTGGAGCGGCCCTGGATGGAAAATTGTTATCTTTAGATATCTTTTCGATAACTTCAATGTCGGCCGGACGCTGCTCTTCCCCTTTTGGCTTGAAATTACCGAGGTTCGCGAATGGGTCGATTCGCTTATCAGTCATCACTCTCACCTCCTGCTGGATGGAGTTTTGCTACGAGCTCTGCTGCGAAAGCGTCAGCGTTTGCTATGGCCTTATCTATGCCAGGTACCTCAGACGCGTTTAATTCCCCCAAAGGCTGCTGAAAAGAGAACATCGCACGAAAAGCCTCGCGTTCTGTCATTACCGTCTCGAACAGGGGAATCTGCTTTTCTACAAGACTCCTACGTAAATTGGCCATGGTTCGGGTTTGATAGGCTGGTGGCGTGCGCGTTAACAAAATTGAGAACGGTAGGCTATAGGCTGGCAGGTGCCTTCTCATTGCCAACTCTTGATCATGTATCAAAGAAACCGCCCTCCCCGCCTGTGAGCTGGTCTAATGGCCCCGGACACCTTGATAGGTGAAACTGTAGTGGTCTAATGATTCCGGACACCCATTTAGGTGAGAATGCTCGCCACACAGAGGTGTTCGATGAGCAGACAACGACGTACCTTCACCCCCGCATTCAAGCGCGAAGCTGCCAGCTTGGTGCTTGACCAGGGCTACAGCCACGCTGATGCAGCCCAGTCGCTTGGGTTGGTAGAGTCGGCCTTGCGCCGGTGGGTCAACCAGCTCCAGCAGGAACGAGCCGGTGCCACACCGACAAGCAAAGCGCTGACACCCGAGCAGCAGAAAATCCAGGAACTGGAAGCCCGAATCAACCGCCTGGAACGAGAGAAATCGATTTTAAAAAAGGCCACCGCGCTCTTGATGGCCGAGGAACACGAGCGTTCGCGTTAATCGATCAATTGCGGGCTCAAGAGCCGATTGATCTGTTGTGCTCGGTATTTGAAGTAACCCGATCTTGCTACTACGCGTACTGCCGAAAACGCCGGTATCCAGATGCCGAACGGGTGGTTTTGCGCAGCCGCGTGAACGAGCTGTTTACGCAAAGCCGAAGCGCTGCGGGCAGCCGGAGCATCATGCTGATGATGAAAGAGGACGGCATGCAGATCGGGCGATTCAAGGTGCGCGAGTTGATGCGCGAGATGAACCTGATCAGCAAACAGCCCGGTTCGCATGCCTATAAAAAGGCGACCGTGGAGCGACCTGATATTCCGAACGTGCTTGATCGAGGATTCACCGTCGCATCCCCAAACAAGGTCTGGTGCGGTGACATCACATACGTTTGGGCCGAAGGTCGATGGCACTATCTAGCAGCTGTCATCGACCTTTGTGCCCGCCGTGTTGTGGGTTGGGCGTTCTCACCCAAGCCCGACGCCGACCTGGTAATCAAGGCACTGGACATGGCTTACGAGCAGCGTGGCAGGCCGCAAAACGTACTGTTTCATAGCGACCAGGGCAGCCAATATGGCAGCCGAAGTTTCCGCCAAAGACTATGGCGATACCGCTTCACACAGAGCATGAGTCGGCGCGGCAACTGCCACGATAACGCGCCGATGGAGCGGCTGTTTCGCAGTCTGAAAACAGAATGGATACCGACGGTGGGCTACATGAGCGCTGCGCTAGCGCAACAGGATATCGGCCGATTCCTAATGGGGCGATACAACTGGCGGCGACCGCATCAGTTCAACGAAGGGCTAGCGCCTGCGGTCGCTGAGGAAAAACTCAATTCAGTGTCCGGGATCAGTTGACCACTACAAACTCCACCTATCAAGGAGTACCTATGAGCAAGAAATACAGAAAGTTCGATGCCAGCTTCAAGCTGGAAGTCGTGAAGATGATCAAAGACCAGGACATGAGTGTTGGTCAGGTTTGCCGAGATCTGGATCTAGGCGAGACGGCGGTTCGTCGCTGGGTTCAGCAGTACGAGGCCGAGCAGTTGGGCGGCGCCGGGATCGGGAAGCCGTTGACGTCGGAGCAACAGCGTATCCGCCAGCTCGAGCAGCAGATCCGCGAGTTGAAGATGGATAACGATATTCTAAAAAAAGCTACGGCCTTCTTTGCCCGCGAATTGAAGTGATCCATAAACTGGTCCGTCAATTACAACGCAAGGCCTTCCCGGTTGCACGTGTGTGCCGGGTGTTGCGGATCAGTCGTTCCGGGTTTTATGAGGCAAGTCAGCGCGCCCGAAAAACGCCCCTGGCTTGCCCTGTGGCGGTCAAGCTCAAAGCCTTGTTCTCGGCCAATGATCGCTGCTACGGCAGTCGTAGGCTACGCAGCGCATTGCGCAACGAAGGCGTTGTGATTGGCCGTTTCAAAGTCCGCCGACTAATGAGAGAGCATGGTTTGAAGCCAGCCTGGAAGCGCAAGTTCGTGCATACAACTGACAGTAACCACAACTTGCCGGTAGCCGAAAATTTGCTCAACCGACATTTCAATCCGAAGACCATCAACCATTCCTGGGTGGCGGACATCACCTACATCCGAACCCGAAGCGGCTGGCTTTATCTGGCAGCCGTTATGGACTTGTGTTCCCGCAAGATCGTGGGCTGGGCCATGGCGCCGCACATGCGCTCAGAGTTGGTTTGTAGCGCGCTGCAGCTAGCTATTGCACAGCGTCAGCCGGGGCCCGGACTCATTGCACATTCCGACCGCGGCAGTCAGTACGCTGGCGCTGCATACCAAAGCCTTTTGGCTCGCCATGGCATGCGATGCAGCATGAGCGGGAAAGGCAACTGCTGGGATAACGCAGTGATGGAGCGCTTTTTTCTGAACCTGAAAATGGAACGGGTTTGGCGCCGAGACTACGCCAACCACAGCGAGGCGATGAAGGATGTCGCTGACTACATGGTGAGGTTTTACAACGATGGTCGGCTGCACTCGACTCTAGGCTATCTGCCGCCGAATCAGTACGAACGGCAGAAAGCGCAAAAACTACTTATCGAGGTGTCCGGGATTGCTTGACCACTACACTGCTCCGCGTCCAACAATGACCCCTGCATAGGAACAACCACAAAATCTGCCTCCTGCAGTGCTAAAACCACAATTTTCGCCGCAGTACCTTCTAGGTCCACAATCACGAACGGATCACGATTGGCAGCTTCGCGAATTTTGCTCGCGATGTTGTTTTCTGTGACACCGGAGATGACAGTCATATTAGGGATGGTCTGAAGTAGGCAGCTATTTCTCAACTGCTGAGCCATAGCGGTTTCAAAAAACGGCAGCCGTTCAAAATCGATCAAGTCTGCCGCTTATTTCATGCATTTTTTCCGCAGCAAGCACCTTGCAGCGGCTATTTCCCTCATTACGGGCGCACCTCTCCCGCGCCAGAAAGCAACTGTCGACGTGCCATCCACAGGTTCGACAGGGCGAACAACGTCACCATCTGAGCAGTGTTTTTCACCAAGCCTCGGAAGCGCACTTTCGTATAACCAAACTGACGCTTGATCACCCGAAATGGATGCTCAACCTTGGAGCGAACCTGAGCCTTGGCTCTCTCGATCTTGCGTATTGCTTTGTACAACACGCTGCGTTTTCCGTGCTTCTTGTAGGTGCTGCGCCGGGCTGCAACCTGCCAGATGACTTGGCGTCCAGCATGCTCTTTGCGCTTCTCGACACCGGTATAGCCTGCATCGGCGCAGACCACGTTCTCAGAACCGTGTAGCAGTTTGTCGACTTGGGTCACGTCCGCCACGTTGGCCGCAGTGACCACCACGCTGTGCACCAGCCCCGAGTCATCGTCGACACCAATGTGCGCTTTGGCGCCGAAGTAATACTGGTTGCCCTTCTTCGTTTGGTGCATTTCCGGGTCGCGTTTACTGTCCTTGTTCTTTGTCGAAGTGGGCGCATGAATCAGCGTGGCATCGACGATGGTGCCTTGTCGCAGTGACAGGCCACGCTCGCCCAGATAGCCATTGATCACGCCGAGAATGCCAGTGGCCAACTCGTGTTTTTCCAGCAGGCGACGGAAGTTGAGAATGGTGGTTTCGTCCGGGATTCGCTCCAGGCTCAGGCCGGAAAACTGGCGCAAGATCGTCGTCTCGTACAGCGCCTCTTCCATCGCCGGATCACTGTAACCAAACCAGTTCTGCATGAGATGAACCCGCAGCATCGCCATCAACGGATACGCCGGACGACCGCCTTCGCCCTTCGGGTAATGGGGTTCGATCAGAGCGATCAAACCCTTCCAGGGCACGACCCGATCCATCTCGATCAGGAACAATTCCTTACGGGTCTGCTTGCGCTTACCGGCGTACTCGGCGTCGGCGAAGGTCATTTGCTTCATCATCGAAAAGCTCGGCGATTGGTGTCCGGGGATTCTGCCAAATCAGGAAGTCTTTTTCAGAATTTCCTTAGAGGGACTGTTTCCTCCGTCAGCCCATTTAGCGATCGGGTAGTTGGGGTCAGCATCGATGACTGTCACCCCGACGCCTCTTGCAGCTAGCTGTGTCGCAAGTGCCAGGCATGACGTGGTTTTACCTACCCCACCTTTGGGGCTAATAAAAGGTATCGTGGGCATACCGATATCTCCGGATATCCATAGTTATCTAAAGCTATCTTATGATAGCCATGGCACCATCATACACAGATACCCATAGATATCAATAGATACCCATAGGTATCAACAGGTATCAACAGGTATCAACAGGTATCAACAGGTATCAACAGGTATCGATAGATATCCATAGAATAGCACTGGGTATCTAAAAGATATCTAGAAGCAGGCGATGCGAATCAGAAAGATAGCTACAGATATCAGAAGATATCACAGTACGCACTACATAAGCTTGACGTAGCTATTTGAGAGTTCCCGTTGGCAGGATCGGAAGCGGGCTTTGTGACAGGGGCGATGCATACGATCGACGGTGCGTTCGGAGCCTGAGGTACTCCAGCAAGCAGTCTGTGAAGGTCACGGATCTTCAACGGAGCGCGCACAGCCCTTGCATCCGTCAACACCTCATGGGTCCGAGACCTCGCAGTGCGCGCTTCAGTTCACAGGCAGCAATCGAAGAAGCGGTCGTTCGCCATTCGCGGCTAACTGGGCAATTTAGAACAGTTCCTCTGGATAGATCTAAGCTTGCAAGGCGCTTGCCCCAACAGGTGCTCTGCGCCAATGAACGAGATGTACGACTGCTCGATCCTTCCGGGTTCATATCCGTTGCGGGTGCCACATGACCTCTCACGTTTTCTTAGGTATCGGTGATTTTGATCGCGCCTATACCTTCTACTCGAAGCTGATGGCCGACCTCGGTCTCACACTCAAGTTTTACGACGCAGGCAAACCTTGGGCAGGCTGGATTGCCAAAGACTCGCCTCGCCCGATCTTTGTCATAGGCAAGCCTTTTGACGGCAAAGCAAGCGACCCGGGAAATGGTCACATGGTGGCTCTCCTTGCATCAGATCGAGAGGCTGTGAAAAAGGGCTGCACAACAGCTCTGGCGACTGGCGGCATATGTGAAGGAGAACCCGGGTTGAGGCGCCACTACCACCCTGACTACTACGGCGCCTACTTTCGAGACCCTGACGGCAACAAGATTTGTATCTGCTGTCACGAGGCGGATCAGCCTAGGTGCCAGCTCGTGAGAGCCATGCTGCGCTCAATAAGGGCGGAGAGTGCCCTATGCCCACTGCGTCCGCTTTGGGTTGCGGCCGCTGATCACCGCGTCGTCTGATATGTGTCCGAAAACGATCGTTTTCGGACACCCAAAAACAGGCATGTACAAAAAATAGCCTTTCCCAAATTCGGACAGTGTACGATTGAAAGCATACCTATTCGTACACTTCAGGTGCCTTTCTGTGTCCCGTACTTTCCTTTATGCCCGCGTGAGCACACCGGACCAAAATACCGCTAACCAAGTGTTGGAAGTGAAAGCAGCCGGTTTCGATGTGAACCCCAGGCGCGTAGTTCTCGAATGTATCAGCGGAAGCAGCGCAGCAGGCGAACGGCCTTTTTTTGCCAAGCTGCTGGATCGTCTTGAACCTGGTGATGTGCTCATAGTGACAAAACTCGATCGCCTTGGCCGTAACGCGATGGATGTACGGGCTACGGTAGAACGACTCGGTAAAGACGGCGTAAAGGTCTACTGCCTCGCTTTGGGAGGGATGGACCTGACCAGCCCCACTGGCAAGATGACTATGGGTGTAATTTCAGCCATGGCCGAGTTCGAGAAAGACCTGCTGATCGAGCGCACCAATGCGGGGTTGGCCCGGGCGCGCTCACAAGGGACCAAGCTAGGTAGAAAGGGGAGCCTCTCCGAAAAAAGCAGAATCGAGGTACTGACATTATTGGAATCCGGCACGTCGGTATCCCAACTCGCCAAAGACTTTTGTACCTCTCGTCAGACGATCATGCGAATTCGTGCTGGAGCTGCGGAAAATCAACACCAAGACTCGTGAAGAGTTTGAGCGAAGCGAGGGTCGGTTATTGCTCAGATTTTCAACTGTAAGCTTCAAGAGCGTGGGATAGTTACCAGCGGCAAAAAGAGGGTAAGCGGCGCGTCTGGCAGGGCAATGAAGCCGTGATGTCGATAGAAATCCGCTGCCGCCTCGTCTTTGCCGTCCACCATCAAGGCGAAGGCTGCAATCTCCGATCGAATGGCACGGTCGAGTGCGTCAGCCAGCAGCGCACCGCCAAGGCCTTGCCCCTTGAATGCCTGATCGACAGCCAAGCGGCCCATGCGAACGGCGGGCACGGTTGGATAGCGCGGCAGCTTTTTGCCGGTACTGGCTGGGAGATCGGCCAGCAATAGGCTTGCAGATGCCAATGTGTAATAGCCCGCGATGCGTTGGTCGCTCGCTAAGGCCACGAAGCATGCGGCCACTCGACGTCGGACATCTTGAGTCACTTGCTCACGTAGATAGCGATTCAATGGTTCAGAATCGCTATTAAACCCGGCACGGTCATGTGTAGCATCGAGCGGCATTAGCCGGAACGGTGCGCCGCTCATTCAGAGCGCAATAGATTGCTGCGGCGCGCAAATGCGCGCTTCAGAGCCGGGGCTGGGGGCGGCGGTGACAACAGCGCTTGTGCAAAGCACTCCTGGTCGGCCAGCGAGAGCCGAATTAGGTCGGCCTGCTCGATGGCACGTTGCGCGGCGTCTTGAACAGCCGACACAACAAAATCAGTCATAGTCCGCCCCTGAAGCTCGGCGGCACGTTTTAGCATCGAATGCAGGTCAGTGCTGATTCTGGCCTCAAGGCGAGCAGTATGGACAGCTACGGGCATAATTTTTTCCTCCGACAGGTAATGTACGGCAATTTGCCGTACAAGTACAGGCTAGCTAGCTAGCTAGCGGAATGGTGCCGTCTGCGTAACGATCCTGCTTCCGCTACATTTTACAAGCGAATCCCCTAGCACGGCATGGAGGAAGGGGTACGGATTAAGCCTAAGCGAATCAATTACTCCTCATCATTCGCATATTGAGGATTACCTCGTAATTTCTCACGTTGAGCCTTTAATGAGGGCCTACCCTCTACAACGTTTTGAATGTGAGCTGTAATACTCGCCCATCCTGGCCAATAATTCTGTTTGGAAGATTGAGCTGCATCCCAAAAGTCTTCCCACCAGCAGCTTTTGTCTTGATCTCGAATGATGCTGAGGGGATGACGCTTCCCGGCCAGAATTGAAGAGAAATCTGCGTCGTCTACGAGAAATGCCTGTATTGACGTATCAGTCGCGTCGCCCCTCGTCCAGCGCCTGTAGAGGCTTTCAAAAACCAGGCTGAGCGCCGCCAAACAGCCAGCAACGCCGTCACAACGCCCAGTAGGGAAAACAGTCCCGCTCTGAACCACAGACGTCTGGTCCTGCGAATCAACAGCCATTGCCACCGAGCAACCATTGCGAAACTCCGCTGTTACGTGAGGGTGAGTTGGATGATATCTGTACCAACTAACGACTGGCCGGCTTTCTGAAGTTGAACAAGCCCCACAGCAAACCCACCACTGCAGACGCACAGGAAGCGCACAGCACGCTCAGCTTCGCTGCTGCCAATAAACGGTCGTCGTCATAGGCAAGGCCCGCGATGAAAATCGACATCGTGAAGCCAATACCGGCGAGTAGGCCTACAAGTATCACCCCGCGCCAAGTCACCTGTTCCGGCAGTTTGCAAAGGCCCGTGCGAACCAAGATGAACGTAGCGAGCACCACGCCGATGGGCTTACCAAATACCAACGCCATTACGACGCCATAGACGACCGGAACCACAGCTGCATCGCTCAGCTGAGCGCCATGGAAATTGACCCCAGCGTTCGCCAGTGCGAAAAGCGGCACGATCACGAAAGCGACCCACGGATGGAGAGCCTCCTGAACTCGTTGTACAGGAGGCATCACTTCACGCTCTGCAAGCCGGATTTGCTTGAGTGGTGCTGATACCTTTTTCTCGCCCTGGTCTACCCGGTGCGTGAGATCTCGGAATGCCTGAGACATGATTTCGAGTGGCCGCTCCCGAGAAGGTGCCGACCATACAGGTGTTACAAGCCCAAGGATCACGCCGGCCAGTGTTGGATGTACACCGAGCTTTAGAAGGCCTCCCCAGACAATCGCGCCCGGTATCAGGTAGAGCCAGGCCGAGCCGATTCCCATCCTTTGCATCACAAAGACAAGCGCGAGACCTGTGCCTGCGATCGCCAGCCCCACAAGATGCAGGCTTGCGGTGTAGAACAGCGCGGTGATGAGGATTGCAGCAATGTCGTCGATGATTGCAAGAGCCAGCAGAAAGACTCGCAAGTTGGCTGGAATTGATTTGCCCAGCAGAGCAAGAACTCCCACGGCGAACGCGATATCGGTTGCGGTCGGCACTGCCCAACCGTGTGCAGACGCCGTACCCATGTTGTAAGCAAGGTAGATTCCTGCAGGGACTAGCACACCCCCCAGTGCCGCACCTAACGGGAGCGTTGCCAGCTTTGCGTTCGACAGAGCGCCGTCTTGGATTTCTTGACGAATCTCCATTCCGACGACGAGAAAGAAGATGGTCATTAAGCCGTCATTGACCAAGAAGTGCAGCGACTGACCCACGCTAAAGGAACCGATGGTGATGGCGACTGGGGTGTGCCAGAAGGTTTCATAGGAAAGGCTGGGCGAGCTGTTGGCCCAGAGCAATGCAGCGATAGCGGCTAGTACAAGAACGACGCCACTGAGGGCTTCGATATGACTGAATCGCTCGACCGCAGCTAATGCCCGGCTGGTGAGGATCTGCGGGCGGGGGATAACAGTTGAGGCGGGCGTATTTGGCGCGGGCACAGGTATTCCTCACCGGCGGCCCGACCGATATTGGAATTTAACCTGCGGTTCAGCACATTGCTTTACGCACCCAGGTGGATTGTACGCACGGGCTAATCGCTATCGCAAAGTTTGGATGATTCTTGCTTCCCGATTACTGCAGGAAATTGAGACAATGCAGGTCGGCCATCCGGCTGCATGCTTCTCAACGCACAGGTATACCATGGCGCTTAATTCTGATCGCCGGATTACACAAGGTCCTTGGAACGCTCGTTACAGCCAGGATCTGATTGAACACCTTCCCGTCGGGCTCTATATCTGCGATCGAGATGCCGTCGTTGTTGCTTACAACCTCAAAGCAGCAGAGATCTGGGGAGAGACCCCAGTCAAGGGCGATCCCGAAGTGAAGTTCTGCGGCTCTCACAGACTTTATGCAGGTGACGGCACCTACCTGCCCCATGACCAGACGCCAATGGTGCAGGTTCTGGCCACAGGTGAGCCCGCACTGAATGTCGATGTGATCGTTGAGCGGCGTGACGGTAGCCGTCGCAACGTTATTGCAAACGTCACGCCTCTTTTTGACGAAGGTGGAGACCAGATCGGCTTCGTTAATTGCGTGCAGGACGTCACTTTCCTTAGGCAGCGTGAGGAAGAGAGGGTCCAGATGATCAGCGATCGGTTTCAGGCTCAGAAGATGGAAATCGTAGGCCAGCTCACCACGGGCATCGCGCATGACTTCAACAACATGCTGACGGCCGTAACGGGCTCGGCAAGTCTTGCTGAGCATTACCTTAAAAACGATAAGCCCGACCATGCAAAGAAGCATCTGGCCAATGCACTGCGCGCGTCCCAGACCGCGAGTGCGATGACAGCCCGGCTTATGGCTTTTTCCAGACGGCACAAGCTGGGTTCAGAAGTGATCAATGTGAATCCGTTAATCACTTCGCTAATTGAGCTTGCTCGTGGAAGCTTGGGATCAAAGGTCTTGTATAAGACTGATTTGGCGTCCAACCTTTGGCTGACGAAGGTCGATCCACACCAACTGGAAAGCGCCGTGTTCAATCTGATGGTCAACGCCCGGGATGCGATGCCAGCAGGGGGCACCATTTCGATTCGCACCTCCAATGTAGATGTCAGTGAACAGATGGCTGCCAAGGGCTCCCTACTGGTAACCGGTCAATCGTGTGTGCGAATTCAGGTGTCTGACACGGGCACCGGAATGCCTGTGGCGCTTATCGAGCGGATCTTCGAACCCTTCTTTACAACCAAAAAAGAGGGAAAAGGCACAGGTCTCGGCCTGACGATGGTCTACGGGTATGTCCTCCAGGCGGGAGGATGCCTTACGGTTGAGAGCCAGGAAGGCCACGGCACAACTTTTTCGCTGTTCATGCCGAGAGACGTTCTTCCAGAGGTCGACGCGGTCATCTGAGACAGAGCAGGTTTGCCCGCAATCAATCAGGCTAGCTGGCTAGGCTGGCCTCTACTTGCCGGTGTAAGAAATACGTTATCACCAATTATTGCGACTTTTTCCTAATCGTGTACGCTGCTGGGTACTGGCGTCGCTATGGTGACTCAGATGGCGATACGTGATCGCCGATGATCCGATTGAGGGCTATACATGCAGGAAGTGACGAAAGTCGGCCCCCACGACCCGCGCAGGCTCACGGCAGTCGAATTTCAGAATTTGGCTCGGGTGCCAGCCGCGGTCGAGTGGTTTGCCAACCTGGACAACCCGCGCACTCGTCGTGCCTATCAAAATGACTTGGAAGACTTCTGCAGTTTCGTCGGTCTCGCCTCGGCGGACGAGTTTCGCGTAGTCACCCGATCGCACGTGTTGGCCTGGCGCGCCGATTTAGAAAAGCGCGGCCTGGCCAGAGCCACCATCCGACGCAAACTGGCGGCATTAACCAGCCTCTTCGATCACCTCCTGGAAAATAATGCGGTCGCCGGCGGCAACCCTGTGCACGGGGTCAAACGACCGAAGATCGAAAGCAACGAAGGCAAGACCCCTGCCCTGGGTGATCACCAGGCCAAGGACCTGCTCGAGGCGCCAGATGAAACCACGCTCAAGGGGCTGCGCGATCGCGCCATTCTGGCCGTGCTGCTCTACCACGGCCTGCGCCGCGAAGAAGCGGCGCTGCTGCAGGTGAGCGACATCCAGGAGCGCCGCGGCATCCAGCACCTGAAGATCTACGGCAAGGGTGGCAAGATCCGCTACCTGCCCCTGCACCCGGTGGCGGCCGGGCGCATCCATCTGTACCTGGAACGCTCAGGGCACCATGCGGACGACAAGAAGGTACCGATGTTCAGACCGCTGCGCGGCCGATCGACCGGTGCCGGCGTTTCGGCCAACGGCATCTACACTGTGGTCGAGGCTTACGCCAAAAAGGCGGGGATTCAGGTGGCTGGACTGGGCGTACATGGGCTCAGGGCCACGGCCGCGACCAATGCCCTGGAGCACGAGGCGGACATCGCCAAGGTCCAGGCATGGCTGGGCCATGCCAACATCAGCACGACCAAGATCTACGATCGGCGGCAGAACCGGCCGGAGGATTCACCAACCTACAAGGTGAAATACTGATGAGCGCATTCATTTCAGTCTTTCTCCCCTTGTTCGTAACGCGATTCGGATGACCTTTCGGTTGACGCATCTGTCATCTTTCGACATAATCATTCGACTACTCAGCCCTGTACGCAGCGATTAAGTTACGCTGGCCGTTAGGGTGAAGAAACCGGCCTAGTGCCGGTTTTTTCGTTTTCAAGGACAGGAAATCTTGCGTACAGCTTGCTTTGTCGACGGCTATAACCTCTTTTACGGGCTGCTTGCAAACAGTCCGTACAAATGGCTCAACCTCCCTTCCCTTCTAGCCCATATCCTTCATGTCGAAGATCCAGCCAACACGCTGCATGGCATAAGCTTCTTCACATCTGGCGTAAAGCCTGCACTGGCAACCCGTGGCATCGCTTCGCAGCACGCTCAGGACACCTACATCCGCGCTTTGAAAGCAAAAGGCGTGGAGGTGCTAATGGGGTTGCACCAGATCGAATCCGGTAAGGCACCGCGTTTCATTGACAAAAAAACCCCTCCCTCACGTGCTGAGCAGGTCGAGATCTGGAAGCTCGAAGAGAAGCAAACTGATGTCCATATTGCGATAAGCATGTATCGGCTCGCCGTCCGGCAAATGACGCTCCCCGAGGAAAAACGGATTCAACAGATCGTCCTTGTATCCGCTGACACCGATATGACGCCGGCTCTGCGTGCGTTGCGTGATGATTTTCCCGAGCTACGCCTTGGAGTGATCTTGCCCCATCGTGAAGGTGTAAAAAGAACGGTCCCTGGATCGCTGAAGCAACACGCACACTGGATGCGACACGTCATTACGAACGATGAGCTTGCCAACCACCAGTTCCCAGAGCGTGTGCCTACCCTGAAAAAACCTGCATACAAGCCAGATTATTGGTGAAGTTGAGCGTAAGCGTCCAGCCCAGCCACTTGCATCGAGCCGGTCACCCCAACGGCAACAACTCATCAATCCTACTGTTGGGCCATGTCGGGAGCTTTTCCAATGTATCGCGCAGCCATGCTGACGGCTCTAGCCCATTAAGTTTCGCCGTCGCCAGCAAGCTCTGGATCGCAGCTGCACGGCATCCCGCTCGCTCAGAGCCAGTAAACAACCAGTTTTTCTTACCCACTGCTATGGGCCTGATAACGTTTTCGACCGCATTGTTATCGATGGGTAAGTCACCGCTGCGGGCATAGCGTGACAATGCCACCCAGCGCTTGAGGCTGTAGTCCATCGCCTTGGCCAAGCTGCTGCCGTTCGCTACCCCTGTGCGGGTTGATAGCAACCACTCATGCATATCTTGCAGCTTGGCCAGAGCCTCGCGGGTGCGCAGGTGCTGGCGTGCATCACAGGTCAACATTTTTCCCCGCGATTCGATTTCGTACAGCTGAGCGATTCGTTGCAAGGCCTCTGCCGCGACTGTACTTTGGTTGGCCGCATGCAATTCAAAAAACTTGCGACGTGCATGGGCCATACAGCCCACTTCGGTCACGCCCTGAGTAAATAGCGCTTTGTAACCTGCGTAGTCGTCAACGACCAAGTGACCTTTCCAGTCATCCAGAAAAGCGCGTGCATGCGCTCCGCTGCGTCCGGTCTGGTAATCAAAAACGGTAATCCCCGGCCCGGGTTCCAGGTCGTTGCTGCGATAGACCCACAAATAGGCTCGCTTGGTTTTGCCTTTGCCAGGATCAAGTTGCTGTACCGGTGTTTCGTCAGCATGCAGGATCAGGCGTTGGCGCAACAACTCGGCCAGTCGATCCGCCAGTGGTTGCAGTGCAGATCCATAGCGGCCAACCCAGTCGGCCAAGGTTGATCGTGCCAGTGTGACGCCCGCGCGCTGAGCGATCTGTTCAAGACGATACAACGGGAGATGGTCGAGGTACTTGCTGATCAACACCCAGGTAACCAGGCCCGGCGCCGCGAGGCCGCCGTCGATGATAGCGGGGGGCACTTCTGCTGAAACAATACGTTCGCAGGGGCGGCAAGCATATTTGCTACGAATATGGCGATGCACGAAGAACTTGGCAGGCTCGACATCCAGTTGCTCGGTGATGTCTTCGCCCGCTTTTACCCATTCACCACCGCATTCAGGGCAATGGCAGGCTTCCGGCTCGTGGCGATGTTCAATACGTGGCAGATGTTCTGGCAGTGGTTGACGACCGGCACGAGCACGCTGCGCTCGTGGTTGAGGCACCAGGGCGTCGACTTCCACTTCAATGGCTGCGCAGTCGGCATCGGCAGTTTCTTGAAAAAGATCGCGCTGCTCGGGTGACAACGCCTCGTTTCTGACGCCGAACCGGATACGCTTGTAGTGCGCAAGTTCGAGGGTCAGTGCCTGGATTCTCAAGGCGTCATGCTGAGTCTGGGCCCTTAGCCTATCGACATTGGCCTGTTGCGAAAACGCGGCCATGATCTGATCCCGCAGGGCGGGATCAAGATTGAGGGCGGCGATTTCATCGGCGATTGGCATCCGTGGATTTTACTGAAAAAATCCACTCGATCGTTATCTGCGAACGATAGAAACGAAAGTTTTTCTACACTTTCCAGTCACTCATTGGGCGAGCTTCCAGGCGTTGCCAGTCAACGCCAGTGATCAGCCACTGCCATTGCGCCTGGGTCAGTGTGAAGACCGTTTCGCCGGGGGCAGGCCATACAAACGCGCCTTCATGCAGCCGGCGCTGGCTGAGCCAGACACCGGTACCATCCCATTGAAGAAGTTTGAGGCGGTTGCCTCGGCGATTACGAAAAGCATAAGCGGTGCCGTCGCACGGCGATCTTCCCAGCGCGTGTTGGACGCGCGACGAAAGACCATCGATGCCAAGGCGCATGTCCATTGGTTCAAGAATCAGCCAGACCTGTGCAGGCAATAGCATCAGCGCATCTCCTGAAGCAGATGGGCCAGCCACGCCGGATCTATAGTGCACGGCAATAACAGCTCCCAGCCGCCGGGGTGCCTTAGTTTCAGCTCGCCTATCGGGGCAACTTCACGTACGGCGATGGGCACCATCGTCAAAGTCTCGCTTTCCGGCTCGCGACTTCGAAACCAGTAGCCGAATGATTTGGTGTTGATCTGATGCTGCAAGCAGTAGGCAACTTGGGTCATACCGCTGTGGCGCCATGCTTGAACATGTTCAGCCCAGAATGCGCGGCGTGCGGTGAGTCCGGCGGGTGGTTTCATGGGTGCTCCTTCGTGGAAGGGCACAGCGTGGCGAGGGGCGGATGGGAATCATAGGTGGTTGGGCTGGACGCTTACAGTTGAGCTTCGTCAGTTGTACGTAAGGCTAAAAATCCTGAAACGCGAGCAGAGCAGTGATGGTGTTCTTCATATCGTCCTCGGATAGCACTGACGTGGAACCAGCGCCCTGGTACTGCCAAAGCCCGCGAGTGGGCGGACTTGTGGGTGCAGCAACTTTTCCGTGGTGATTGCGAGGGCTCACTTGAGCTCGTAGTTACGCTTCAGTTCGACGATGCGGGTGCGCTTAGCTGGTGGGCCTTGGCGGTGCCATGATCGGCTTCAACAGCACCGTATCCGGACTGCTACAGTCTCCGGAAGGGGCTTAAAGGTCGTGGACGTTTGGCCGATATAACATAAAGACCTAGATACCAAGAAATGGCATATAGCCATTATACCTTGGCGACTAACCTCACCGCTGCTTGAACTAGGTCTCCAACGTGATTTCTGCATTCGACCACCACTTTGCCCACTACCAGTATGGGCATATTGCGAGCTTCCGATGAAAACTCCGCTTTCGCTAGCCACGCGCATTGGCCTTAGCTTTACTATGATTCTGGCACTGCTCGTGGTCATAACCGCCATCGGTATCCAGCGCGTTTCTTTTATCGACTCCACGCTAAGCGACGTGAGCCAAAATGCGGCAAAGGTCCAACGTTACGCCATCAATTTTCGGGGCAGCGTGCATAACCGTGCGATTGCGATCCGCGATGCCGTACTGGTCACTAATGAGGTTGCCCTAACGAAGCATCTGGCCGAGGTGAAAGCCTTGGAGGTTGCCTACACCGACTCGGCGGCCCCAATGGACCAACTGTTCAAGAGCTCAAGCATGACGACGTCGGAGCAACAGCTGTTGAGCGCTATAAAGGTCATTGAGCAAAAAACTCTCAAATCCACCCAAGCCTTGATTGCACTGCGCGTATCGGGTGACATTCCGGGTGCCCAAGCTTTTCTATTGCAAGAAACATCCGAGGATTACACTGAGTGGCTTAAACGGGTCAATTCCCTAATCGACTACGAGGAGGCGTCTATCAACGGTAAGCTCGGAGCGGTTCAGGCCACCGCGAGCCAATTCAGCACCTTGATGATCGTCGCGACCGGCATCGCGCTGTTGCTTAGTATCGTTCTATCGGTCGTGATTATTCGCTTCGTTAAATCCACTCTCGGTGGGGAGCCTACCGAGGTGGCATTGGCCATCGAGCGGTTGGCGGCGGGCGATCTTAACCAATCCATTACCACGGCTTACCCTAACAGCGTTATGGGCGTGTTGAAAAACGCACTGATCCATTTGGCAGAGACAATACAGCAGGTTCGAATGGCAGCGCAGGAGGTCAACCACTCTTCAGTCCAATTGTCCGTAACCTCATCCGCCAATAATGACCACATCGGCCTGCAAACGCGCGAAGCGGAGCAAGTGGCTGCGGCTATTACTCAAATGGCTGCCACTGTGAACGAGGTGTCCGGCTACGCCGCGCAAGCGGCAGAGGCCTCACTCCAGGCTGATATCGAGGTGGAGAGGGGTAACCAATTGGTTGCCAGCACTACGCTATCAATAGAGAAGCTGGCTGTGGCTTTGCAGCAAACCACGGACACCGTTGACCAAGTGTCCAAGCATGGTGAACAAATCGAGTCGGTAATAGGCGTCATCAACTCCATTGCCACCCAAACGAACCTACTAGCCTTGAACGCCGCCATTGAAGCGGCCAGGGCAGGCGAACATGGACGCGGATTCGCAGTCGTAGCCGATGAAGTGCGTTCATTGGCAAACCGTACTCAAGAGTCGACTGAAGAAATTCGAGAGATGATCAGCACGCTTCAATCCGGGACCGATACCGCCGCGCAAACTATGCGCAGCAGTTGCGACCTCGTCACTGAGACCGTAGTCAAAACACGGAATGCCCAAAATGCTTTGGCCAAGATCAGAGAACAGGTAGGGGCTATCAACCATATGAATGCTCAAATCGCTAGCGCTTCGGTGCAACAGACCACTGTTGCTGATGACGTGGCTCAAAATATTAATCGAATTCACGAATCAACAGTACAGTCAGCCACTGGGTCGCGGCAAGTGGCAGCGGCAAGTACAGAGCTATCGCAGTTAGCCAATCGCCTTACCGAAAAGGTGGCTTTTTTTGGGGCTGCCTAGCTAAATGCACCAGGGACACGACGCCCTTTTTCCTTGAACAGGCCACCACTGCTCTATTCAACCCGCTGGGTGATACGGTTCGCCGTCTTTGGTCAGGGTAATGAACGCCGGCGCATGAGAATAGTTGATGATGTCCCACACAAAAAATTCCGGCCCGCCACACCCATAATTTGAGAGTCATCGATCACGCGGCTACGTGCAGCCTCATCAGCCGCGATGACCTCAAAACTGTACCTAGTTGAGTTGATGGTCACATCGTACGGTCCTGCTTGCCGCCGGTATTTTTTATCTGAATCAATCCTTTTTTGGATCAGAACTCATCGAGACCTTGTATTTACGGTAGCTACATTGGGGTACGGGTACGAAAACTGCATTAGTCATCCAACCGCCAAATTGATGACGACTTTATGAAGCCCCTCTACCTTATGTCAACGAGGCTCGCCCCGTCAGTGCTTACAAGGACAGTGATTGGCTTCATTGCCCTGGTCTGCCTATCGTTGATTCTGGCAACCACATGGCAGATGAACCAGTCCAGGCGTGAACGGGTCGCTACTGCTAAGATTTCAGTATCCAATATCGTTCGAGCTGCTGAACAGCAAGCTCAGGACACTGTACGCCAAGCAGATAATACGCTGCGTGATCTCGTCGAGCGCGTGGAACATGATGGCGTAGCGGGTGATCAGCAAGTTCGATTGGCGAAGCTGATGGCTCAAGACCTATTGAACGTAGAGGGCATTCAGGGGCTTTTCATCTACGATGCTCAAGGCAACTGGGTCGCGAATTCCTTTTCTGAAGGCATACAGTCGAAAAACAACAGTGACCGCGCGTACTTCCTCTATCACCGCGACAATGCTGATGAAGCCATTCACATCGGATCCATTGTGGAAAGCCGTAGTACAGGAGATATGGTCATCCCGATCAGCCGGCGTATCAATGCTCCTGATGGCACGTTCGCGGGCGTGGCTTTGGCGACGGTGCCTGTTGCCTATTTTCAAGCATTCTTCGAACGCATGGATGTGGATGACAAGGGCGTTATTTTCCTCGCCCTGAACAACGGTGACCTGCTGGCTAGACGGCCTACCCTTAGCGCACTGACGACAACGAATGTGGCCAAAGGCGATATTTTCACCCGCTATCTTCCACACGGCGATAGCGGCACCGCCGTGATCAAATCGGTGGTAGACGGGGTGGAACGCATTTACGCGTATCGCCGGGTATCCGGACTGCCCATAGTCGCGGCTGCTGGTGTGTCCTGCCAGCCTGTCTTCGCACCTTGGTGGGCCTACGCCTATCGATCCATGGCTCTAATCGGCATGATCATCCTGGCCCTGGCTTCGCTGGGCGCTCTGTTGTATCGGCAAATCCAGCAGTTGATCACTGCGGAAGCTGGACTCAATACTGCAAGAAACGAGCTGGAGGTCATCGCCCAGACTGATAGCTTGACGCATCTAGCCAACCGACGCTGCTTCGATACCGCTTTTGAAAAGGAGTGGGGGCGGGCTAGCCGAAATAACTCAGTCATCGCAATCATCTTGTTGGACATTGACTGGTTCAAGCAATACAACGTGTTGCCTGAAACGGATCTGGCCGGCGCTTTGAGCGTCGCCGAAAAAGTCAGGTTGTCTATTGTAAATGCACTCATAGACCACTCGGCAAGCCCGGTGGGCAATGTGACCATCAGTTCGGGCGTTGTGGCGATTAGCGCGCCTATCAAGGATGGCCGTAGCTACGCCTTAGCAGAGGCAGATCGACTTCTTTACTGCGCTAAATCCGACGGACGCAACCGAGTAGAGGGTCGACTGATTCAAGGTTTGGATGGGGTCGGGCAAGCTGCCATCGCTTCACACCTGATCCCTGTTGCTTGAAAGTAAAGGAATTATGCATGCAGAGGCGGGTATTTCTAGCATCGCCCTTTGTGAAGCCTCCAACGACGAGTCATGCCTCAAGCTGTCGGTTTCCAAGCCGATAGCTTGTCAATCTCCTCGTGGACACTATGATGTTCAACACTCGACTGAAAGAAAAAGTTCGGCATTTAGAGCAACGGCTCGCAGTGTTGGAGCATGTCAAGGAAACCCTTGATCGGGAGACCGTTGCAGTCACATTGGATGCAAAAGGCGTTGTTCTACAGGCGAATGCCTTGTTCGAAACGGAGCTGGGGTTTACCCAAGCGCAGTTGAATGGACGCCTATTGCGCGACTTGAGTCCTCCAGAGCTTGCTAACGATGTCCATCAGCGGCGGGCTCTCGCCGCCATCGCCAATGGCAAGCATTTTAGCGGCTCCCTGCGGCTGCGTAGTCGCGAAGGCCTCGACGTTTGGCTGAGAACGATGGTAATGCCGTTCTCGGATGAAAAAGGGCAGCTAGAAGGTATCGCCATCTACTCCAGCGTCCTGACGCGAACCATCGAGGCGTCACGCGAAAATGAAGCACTGGTAGGCGCCTTGATGCGCTCCACTGCCGTGATTGAGTTTTCACTGGAGGGAATGGTGCAAACCGCTAACCAACATTTCCTTGATGGCATGGGTTATACGCTCGCAAAAATTCAAGGCAAGCATCACCAGATGTTTTGCCTGGCAGGCTACGCTCAGTCGGCCGAGTATGAGGACTTCTGGGAAACTCTGCGACGCGGCACCTATGTAGCTGGCCGATTTTGCCGAATAGACAACCATGGGCGGGAAGTCTGGTTGGAAGCTTCCTATAACCCTGTCTTGGACGCCAATGGCAAGCTATACAAGATCGTTAAGCTTGCTACGATCGTTAGCGACCAGGTTAAACGCGAGAACGCAGTGGCTGAAGCCGCTGATATGGCCCATGACACATCAGTTCGCACAGGTATCAGTGCGCGGCAGGGCCTCGAGGTGATCCAAAATACCGTAAGTGTTTTGAATCAGCTGTCGGGTTTGATGGAGGATGCAACACACGGCATTCAAGCATTGGACGCTCAAAGCCAGGTGATCGGGACCATCGTCAAAACCATTAGTGGCATCGCAGACCAGACCAACCTCCTAGCCCTGAATGCCGCCATCGAAGCGGCACGTGCCGGGGAGCTAGGTCGAGGATTCGCCGTGGTGGCCGATGAGGTTAGACAGCTGGCCTCACGCACCTCTAAAGCAACTGCTGAAATTGTAGACGTGGTCAACAAGAACCAGAGCTTGGCATCCAGCGCGGTGAGCGTTATTGGGCACAGTAAACAGCAGGCAGAGACCGCGTTATCCCTGGCCAGCGATGCTGACGGGGTAATCAAAGAGATACAGCGAGGTGCTAATAGCGTAGTAGCTGCAGTAGAACAATTTTCTCGACAGGCTACCGACTGATCATTCACACAGGGCGTCCAGACAATCTGTGATGCCCGAAGGCTCACGGTGACCTATCTTTAATTTGCTTTCCACTGCGCGCAAGGCTCCCCTCGTGGCGAACAACTCGCTGGGTGAAGATCAGTGATTACACATTTTGCCGCCCCCTACCCTGACAACGAGATACCCCGTGCCCAGCGGGTAACTGAGCTGTGCTACCTCGACACGGTCCAAGACGAAGTACTGGACCGTATCGTGGCCTTGGCCGCCGAAAGCTTCGGCGTACCGATATCGCTGATTTCCATACTCGAAGAACAGCAACAATGGTTCCTGGCCAAGGTGGGCATTGCTGTTTCCTCGACCCCTCGAGATATTTCATTCTGCGGCCACACCATATTGGTCGATGAGTTTCTTGAGGTACCGAACGCTCTCCTTGACCCTAGGTTCAGGCATAACGTGCTGGTGACGGGCGAGCCGGAGATCAGATATTACGCGGGAGTGCCATTACGCACCCCCGATGGTCTTGCACTTGGGAGCCTGTGCATCATCGACAGGCAACCGCGCGACCCCATGTCTGCCAGACAACGGGCGACCTTGCATCAACTGGGCGAATTGGTGGTCTACAGGCTGCATGAACTGCGCACTACATCGTTTATTGATCGGCCCACCGGCCTGATGAACAGAGTTCGCCTGGAAGACGACATCCATAGGCACTTAAGCGCAGGTGAAGAGCCCCTGCTGATTGCAGTGGATTTCCTCTCGCCGCTATTTCTGAACGATATCGTGAAGGCGCTGGGTTATTCGTTTCCTCAACATCTGGTCAAAGAAATAGGCCGCCGCCTGAGCGCGTTGATCGGTCAGGATTGCGTACTGTACAGAATCGGCTTGACGCGATTCGCGTTCATCAAATCACGCGAAGAGTGCCTATCGACTTTGTTCTCCATGTTATCGGCGGCCTTTGCGATGCCGGTCATACACAACGGCATACCGATCCGAACTCAGATGGGCATGGGCGCATTGCAACTAGATACGATCAGCCTCAATGAGCGCGACTGGGTCCGGCTGGCGGTGAGCGCAGCCGACAACGCCCGAGACCTCGGTATCGGTTGGTCCATGTATCAGGGTGAACTCGATGTTGCCCAGCAAAGGGCATTCAGGCTGCTAAGTTCTCTGTCCTCTGCGCTAGAGGACCGGGAGCAACTGAATCTAGTCTTCCAGCCCAGGATCAACTTCGAGACGGGTACATGCTGCGCCGTAGAGGCATTATTGCGCTGGACGCACCCGACCCTGGGGCCGATCGGGCCTGCCGAGTTTGTGCCCCTGGCGGAAAAAACCGAGCTTATACGGCTCTTGAGCCTCTGGGTCGTCGAGGCCGCAATCAAACAAGCCAAGCAGTGGCGGGAAAACGGCTATCACTTCAAGGTGGCTATCAATATCAGCCCCAGCGATCTTGAGGGCCCGGCTTTTACCGACAAGCTGTTCGAATTCCTTGAACGCTTCCAACTGGAAGGTTCGGCATTGGAAATCGAATTTACCGAAGGTGCGCTGATCAAGAACCTCGCCGAGGTCCGGCTCCAACTGGAGCGCTTGCGCGCATTAGGTATCGATATCTCAATCGACGATTTCGGCACCGGTTACAGCAACTGGACCTATTTAAAGGAGCTGCCTGCCACTGCGGTAAAACTAGACAGATCCTTGATAAAGGACATTCAGAGCCAAGAGAAAGATCGGCGACTGGTGACTACACTCATCGATTTGGCTCAACGCCTGGGTTACAAAGTGGTGGTCGAGGGAATCGAAAATCAGGCGAACTTCGACACCGTTAAAGCGTGGGGTTGCAGTGAAGGCCAAGGTTTCTTCATAGCGCATCCCCTGACCGGCCAAGAGCTGATGCAATGGCTGGCGCAAGATGGCGCAGCGCAGCGCTTTGCGCTCAGCCAAGATATTGAAGATCTATGATCAATATCTGTCGCTCAGGCAACGTTGTGCCGGTTAATAGTTTTCGTGTCGACCTTGGCGAACAGGATCGCCCAGCAGGTCAGACCTCCTCGACGCGCTCCTGTATGGTAAGCGGATGGCGACCACACCTAACCTTTTGCGTAATTGCATGACTTGACCAGTCGTTTGCATTCGACTTAACCAGCAATGAATCGGAACTACGGCGCAGGTTTACTCTCTGGATACTTGCCCATATTAGATGGTGGGTCGAATCGATATCCTCCGCTCCCGACACATTCAGGCTAGTGGAGGGCTCGCCCGCTAGTGCCCTGGTCGCTAGGAACGACGCGCAGCACAGAGACAACGCACACATGAAATGAATTTTCCGCAACCGTTCCTTGTCAACGATCTGATCTGGTTGTCACCGCAGGAACCCGCAAGGCACGATGAGGCAACCTGCTACAACGAGCTGTACCGACTTACGCAGGTCACTCCCAACACTACAAAGACATTCGTCAAACCCACGTCCGGATAGCTAATGAAAAAGCTACAAATCCAGCACCAAGCGATCTGAGCGGCTTCTCGAACAACAAAGCGTCATCCGGTTGTTCAACGCATGTTCCTCATCAGTCATCACCATGTCTAGGTGTTCGGGCTCCCCAGAAAGTACGCCAGTCAGGCATGCGCCGCACATCCCCTGCTCGCAGGAAACTGGCACATCCACACCTGCATCGAGCAATACGCGGGCGATGGATTGTTCACCATGTACCGTGTACACGGCACCGGTCGACTTCAGTTCGATTTCAAATGTGTCGGCCCCCACGTCAGCTATTACAGCGGTGGGTGAAAATGCCTCCTTGATAATGCGCTCAGGGGCCCATCCAGACAGCTTCGCACTTTGTTCCACATGCACCATGAACTCAGCGGGGCCACAGAGATATACGAGTTGCTCAGCGCTAGGACGTTGCAGATCCTCTGGTAGATATTGTCGTGGACTACGTCCGGCATAGCTTTGATGAAGATGCACTTGTGACGTACCCAGATAGCTTGCCAGCCTCTCGCCGAATGCCACATCCGCCAAGGTGCGTGTGTAGTAATGCAGTGAAAAGGACAGCTGCTTTCGGTCTAGCTCTGCCGCCATCGAAATTAACGGCGTAATACCAATTCCTGCCGCGATTAATATGTAGTGCCGGGCTGGTTGCAACGCGAACAGATTGCGCGGTAGGGATATTTCAAGCTCGTCCCCCACCGCCAGATGCTCATGTACGAATCGCGAGCCACCACGCGATGCCGAATCAAGTTTTACGCAAAGCTCGTAGTGATCGTCCATGAACGGGGCACTGGCGATTGAGTATTGCCGAATCAATCCGTTGGCCAGGAAGACATCGACATGCGCACCGGCTTCGAAGCCGGGCAGTGTCTGGCCGTAGATCGGCTCCAGACGAATACTGATGTTTGAAGCGCCTTGCGCCGCCATTTCAGTCACTTTGACCTTCAATCGTGTCATGGCCTATTCCTCAGCTCAAAAAGAACTGGCTAAGACCCTGACTGCGTAGCCCTCTGCGGTAGGCAATCGAACTCATGTCGGCGGGTATGTGAACCTCCAGCGCAGGATCCAGCGGAAGGCGTTCGGGTTTTTGCGATTCGACAATCAGCCGGTCTTCTTCGAACACCCGCAAGTTGAAGGCGTGCGTATCCTCCACAGGCAGATCTTTGTCAAAATTACGGGCAATAGGCGCAAACATCCGTGTGACCTTTGCCGAGACTGGAGACGCAGCATTCATGATAACCAGGCGCCCGTCATCCGGAAAATGCACCGTCAGCGTGGCTGTAAACGGTAGATGAACTTCGAAATGTCGCAACCAGTTAAAACCGTCAGGTGCTCTGCCATCGACCCCAATGGGGTAGTTGCCCACGGTGCTGCGATAATGGGTTTCAAAGCCTTTTGGCGTTTCGACTGGACGGTATGGCGTGATTTCCGTGTTGTTAGGATCACCAAACGTCTCGGTGTGAACGAAGCCAAAATGCGCGACATCCAGGAATCCTTCTACCTGGCGTCCGGCAAACGCCTGGATGTCGATGCTTGGGCATACGATTTGTTGAAACTCGGGCTCATCCCAATGTGGCATTTTCGGGATATCTACGGTGTCTTCTTGTGGATCGAGACACGTCCAGACTAGACCATAGCGTTCAACTGCCGGGTAGGTAAAAAGCTGCATGCGAGAGGGGATAGCAGCGCTGGGACTGGCAGGGACTTTGTTGCATCGACCGCCATGACCGAAGCGCAAGCCGTGGTAAGCACAGACCACGCCCTGGCCATCGCTTTTGCCCATGCTCAGCGGCACGCCACGATGCGGGCAAACGTCTCGTGCCACCACCAGATCATCGTCGATTCGGTAGATCACCAACGGCTCGTCCAGCAGCATGGCCTTGATTGGCTCTGCTTGCACGGCAAGGCTTTGCGCGATGGGATACCAGTGTGCCGCCAGAATGCGCCAGTCGCTTTCGATGAAGGTGCAATTGAGTGGGAGTGTGCGGTCTTTGATCATATCGAAGAGTCTCATCAGCTGTGGGGTACGGCCCGATTCCAAGCGCTCTCAGGCGCATTTGCGATGGACTTTAGAATTGTGGCGTGATGAACTCAAACACCGTTTTTTCATCATCGCGTTGCAAAAAAGGCAACACATGTTCCCGTTCTCACGTTTCACCCGGTATTTCGTGGAAGTCGCCAACCACCGCAGCATCCGCCGCGCGGCGGAGGTTCTGCACGTGTCTGCATCGGCCATCGACAGACAGATCCTGAAGGCTGAAGAAGAACTCGGCGTCCCGTTATTCGAGCGGCTGCCAAGCGGGTTGAGACTAACCTCGGCAGGCGAGCTGTTGTTGACCAATGCACGCCGCTGGCAGAAGGACTATGCCCGCACAAGGGAGCAGATCGACGAAATGCAGGGTTTGCGAAGAGGTCATGTAGACATTGGGCTAATCGATGCGCTCAGTGAGGGCATCGTTGTCGAAGCGGTGGCCGCGTTGATGAAGGAATATCCCGGCCTGACCTTCGGGATGAAAGTGGCGGATAACCAGAAAGTCGCGCAAATGATCGCGGCAGCTGAGGTCGATTTCGGCTTTGTACTGGATGCAGTGGCCAGCGCAGATCTAAGCATAAGCGCCAGCACGGAGATCAAAATGGGCATCGCTATGCCGATCTCCCATTCGCTGGCCCGTAAGTCGAGCGTTCGACTCAGTGAAACCCAGAACGAGACCGTCATTTTCCCAGCCGAGCCTTTAGTCGTGCACAAACACGTACGCGCGTTGCACAACCAATTGCAACTCGATGTCAGGCAGCGAGTGGCCTGCAATGACTTGCGCATGATGCGTTCGCTTATCCGTCAAGGGGTGGGGATTGGTATTCTTTCATGGCTCGATGTCGCCAGTGAGGTAGCGGAAAACACTATCGCTTTCGTGCCGCTTACCGGGATACACGTCAGCCATCCGGTGTTGTCAGTCTGCGTTGCGTCCCATCGCCAGCTTTCCAGAGCCGCGCTTTTAGCGCTGGGTGACTTGACGGAGCGAATGACAGCGTTGAGCAATCTTCAGTCGACACGTTGATCACTTGATCGGCATAGGCGCAATGCGTTGAATTCCTAGACGCCTTGGTCGATGGCTGCGCTTGCACCGATCAGATCCACCAAGGCGTTTCCATTTCGTACAGGCCTGCTGCTTTCTGTTACCGCGCGTATCGCTATATAGTTATCAATATAACGATAGACTTAGGGAGCCGCTGCAAAAATAGCCAACAGCCCGTAGCCTTGGCACACTGAGCACCTTCAACCACCCCCCTCTCCGTGAGCCTGTTACGCGCGTGCAGAAGACCTTCTCCGAACTCGAATACACCGGCAAGAAAAAGCAGACTCGTCGCGACCGCTTCTTGGCTGACCTTGAACAGCTGGTGCCCTGGGCACAACTTGAGGCGCAAGTGGCTCCATTCTATAGCGACACCACAGGCAAGCGCGGGCGCCCGGCGATCGGGTTGTCGCGCATGCTGCGCATGTATGTCGTGCAGCAGTGTTTTGGTTTCTCCGATGAAGGTACCGAAGATGCCGTCTACGACAGCCAGGCCATTCGTGGTTTTATCGGCATCGACCTGGGCCGTGAGTCGGCACCGGATGCCACCACCCTACTGCGATTTCGTCGCTTGCTGGAAACCCATCAGCTGACACGAGTGCTGTTTGAAACGATTAACCAGCATCTGGCCAGCCGAGGTCTGCTGCTCAAGGAAGGCACTATCGTCGACGCTACCCTGATCGCCGCGCCGCCCTCGGTCAAGAATCGAGAAGGCAAGCGTGATCCCGAGATGCATCAGGCTAAAAAAGGTAATCAGTGGCACTTTGGGATGAAGGCCCACATTGGTGTCGACGCCACGTCGGGGCTGGTGCACAGCGTAATAGGTACGGCTGCTAACGTGGCGGATGTCACCCAGGTTGATCAGTTGCTGCACGGTGACGAAACCTATGTTTCGGGTGACGCTGGATACACCGGTGCGGCCAAGCGACCGGAGCATGCTGAACGGGACGTTATCTGGTCGATTGCAGCACGGCCAAGCAGTTACAAGCAGCACGGCGAAGGCAGCGTGCTCTATCGGGTCAAGCGCAAAATTGAATATGCCAAGGCGCAACTGCGTGCCAAGGTCGAGCACCCCTTCCAGGTAATCAAGGTGCGCTTCAATCATCGCAAGGTTCGCTACCGTGGGCTGGAAAAGAATACGGCGCAGTTGTTCAGTTTGTTTGGGTTGGCCAATCTGATGCTGGCCAAGCGGTATTTGCAACGGGCGGCGGGATAAATCCGTCTGAAAGACGGGACTGGCCCGTAGATCAGCAAAATGAGGGGAGAAACCTGCCCCGGAAACGTAAAACAAGGTTGGCAGGTTGAAAAAAACGACTTGGAAACGGGGGCGGTGCGAACGGGGTTAATTGTTCAGCGTCTCCTTAGATCCAAGGAGAAACTCGTTGAACGCACAACCCAAAGAGGCCGTCGGCACGACCTACAGCATCGACTCCATGCGTCACGCTCAATCAATGACATGGCGTGCGATCCGATTGCTATCGCAACAGATTCAGCCTGGCATGCTGGAATCCGAGGCCAGAGAGCTTGGAAAGCAGGTGCTGGCGGGGCTGGAGATGCAACGAATCTGGCATCCATTGCTGATCCGCTTTGGCGCTAACACGCTGAAGACTTTCAAAGAGCGGTCTGAGGGTGACCCGGTACTCGGCGAAGACGATATTTTTTTCATCGACATGGGTGCTGTGTGGCAGGGCCACGAAGGGGATGCGGGCGAGACCTTCGTCACGGGCGCAGATCCGGATATGAAGGCATGTGCGATTGCAGCCAAGACTCTGTTTGAGCGGGTTCAAGCACTCTGGAAAAATGAACGCGTTGCCGGGCTTGAGCTGTATCGCTACGCCGAAGATCAGGCCAACGCCATGGGCTGGCGGTTGAACCTCAATATCAAAGGCCATCGGGTAAGCGATTTTCCGCACGCAGTTCACCGTGGCGGTGACCTTGGAGACTTCGAGCAGTGTCCGAATGCCGGGCTGTGGATTCTGGAGATCCAGATCGCCCATCCAAGTAAGCCTTACGGCGCGTTCTATGAAGATTTACTGGCTTGAACATCTAAACCTTACTGAAGAGAACGTAATGAAAGCGTCTACCGAATTCCCCGTGCTGCTCTTTTCGTACGGCACTTTGCAAGACAAAGCAGTGCAACGGGCAAATTTTGGCCGGGAACTGACTGGTGAAGCTGATCAAATGCTTGGGTACTCGCAATCATGGGTCGAGATCACCGACCCCGACGTGCTTGCAGCAAGCGGGAAGACTCATCACCCGATTATCACCCCAAGCCACAACGACGCAGACAAAGTAGCAGGCACTGTCTTCCAGATCGACGAACAAGAGCTTGCCGCTGCCGATGCCTATGAAGTCGCAGATTACAAACGCGTGTCGGTTGCGCTGGCATCAGGATTGACGGCTTGGGTATACGTTCAGGCGTAAATTTTCTCTGCGCGCTATGGTTGTATTCACACAGCGCAAGTTCCGATCATGAGCGACAGTTTTTAATCCCCCAGATAAAAGGAAGTCGTTCGATGAAAGTCAGTGCACGCAACGTGTTCAAAGGTACGGTGAGTGAACTCCAGGAAGGTGCCGTCAATGCTGAAGTAGTGCTGACCCTCGCGGGTGGTGAGCAATTGGTGGCGGTCATCACTATGGCCAGCGTCAAGAGCATGGGTATAGCGGTGGGGAAGGAAGCGGTCGCTTTGATCAAAGCTCCCTGGGTAATGCTGATGACCGATTCCAGTGATATTCGTCTGTCAGCGCGTAATTGCCTGGAAGGGATGGTCATCCGAGTCAGTGAAGGCGCGGTCAATTCTGAGGTGGTAGTTCAACTCCCAGGCGGCGCTGAAGTGTTTTCTATCGTCACTCGCGAAGCTGTAGAGGAGTTGGGCCTCAAGCCGGGAGCCAGCGCGACCGCAGTGATCAAAGCTTCCCATATCGTGCTTGGCGTACCCGCCTGATTTTTCTAACAGCTGTCCACTGGTAGGAATTTCGTAGTCATCCCGCCACGTGCCATTTTAGAAAATCCACCTTCCACTCACAGACAGCTCGGGATAAGCGGATGGGAACACACCTTGCGCATATCAGGCAGGTGTCCACTGATGCGGAAGTAGCTGCTCAATCTCGCTCGCCCGCTGCGTCGGCAAGCGCGTCAGCACATCTTTGAGATAGGCATACGGATCATGCCCATTCATCCGTGCTGACTGGATCAAGCTCATGATTGCTGCCGCCCGTTTGCCGCTGCGAAGCGATCCGGCAAACAACCAGTTGGAGCGCCCAAGTGCCCACGGTCTGATCTGGTTTTCGACTGGGTTGTTGTCTATGGGGACGGCCCCATCTTCCAGGTAGCGCGTCAGCGCTACCCAGCGTTTAAGGCTGTAATCCAGGGCTTTGGCCGTCGCTGATCCGTTGGGCACAAGATCGCGCTGGGTCAGCATCCAGTCTTGCAGTGCTTTCGCCAATGGCGCTGCTTTTTCCTGTCGTATTCGACAGCGCTCCTCGTCACTCATGTTTCGCGCTTGGCGTTCAACTTCGTACAAGCCGCCAATCGAGTGCAGCGCCTGTTCGGCCAACTGGCTTTTATTCGCCACGTGCAGATCGAAAAACTTGCGTCGGGCGTGAGCCATGCAGCCGATTTCGGTCATGCCCTTCTCGAATCCAGCCTTGTAGCCAGCAAAGTCATCGCATACCAGCTTGCCGTTCCACGCGCCGAGGAAGTCACGCGCATGCTCACCTGCGCGGCTCGGGCTGAAGTCATAAACCACAGCCTTGAGCGCCGAAAACGGTGTGGTGCAGTAAGCCCAGACATAAGCGCGGTGCGTTTTCTTCAGCCCGGGCGAAAGCATCTGCACCGGCGTTTCGTCGGCGTGAACAACTCGCTGCGCCAAAACGCCTTCTCGCAAGGCATCAACCAGGGGTTGAAGCTGTACGCCGGTCTGTCCGACCCATTGGGCCAGTGTAGAGCGCGGGATCGCTAAACCTGCGCGCCCGAAGATTTTCTCCTGCCGATACAGCGGCAAGTGGTCAGCGAACTTCGCCACCATCACATGAGCCAGCAGGCCTGCTGTTGGGATGCCCTTATCGATCACTTGGGCCGGCACCGGTGCCTGGATCAGCGTTTCGCACTGACGGCAGGCCCATTTCCCACGCACATGCTGTTCAACGGTGAACACGCCCGGTGTGTAATCCAGCTTTTCGCTGACATCCTCGCCGACGCGCTGAAGGTGGCAACCGCAAGTGCACTGCATGCTTTCTGGTTCATGATGAATGACGGTGCGTGGGAACTGCGGCGGCAGCGGTGCGCGCTTGGGTTTCTGGCGCGGCTCTTCTGGAGCAGAAGCCGGAAGCAGTGCCGTCAGCTCAGCGTCGATAGCCTCAAGGTCGGTGTTAAGCAGGTCGTCGAGCAAGCTGCCTTGCTCAGGACTGATCTGCTCGCTGCGCTTGGCAAATCGATGCCGTTTGAGGATTGTGATCTCGTGGGTCAACTGCTCGATGATGGTGTCATCGCGGTGGCTCTTTCTGCCCATGGTGTCGACCTGCGACATCAACTGCGCAGCGAGTGCACGCAGTTGGTCGGGGGGCATTTGGTCGAGATTGGGCAAGGAAGTCATGCCGTGGATTTTATCAAAGCAGACCGCCTGCGGCAGCAGGCTCAGACGTTAATTACAGCCTTTTTAAAGTATCGTGATTGCACCGCCAGCGCCAACACGCTGCCACGCAAGCCCAAGTACCAGGGCCTGAAGTTGCTCGCTATCAAGTTCCAGCTCGCAACCTTGTCGAATGCCTGGCCACTGGAACTTCCCCTGGTTCAACCGGCGTGCCGCCAGCCAAACACCAATCCCATCATGCACCAGCACTTTCATGCGATTGGCCCGACGATTGGAAAACAAATAAGCGCAGTGCGGCTTCGCCGCACCGAACACCGCAATTACTCTGGCCAATGCGGTCTCGGTACCGGCGCGCATATCCATGGGCTCGGTGGAGAGCCAGATGGCGTCGATACGGATCATTGAGTGAGACCACGGACAAAACGGGCACAGCCTTCAGGATCGGAGATGGGCCATTTGACGGTGAGGGTTTGCTGACCCAGTGATAGCTCGACGGTCGCTAGCGCTTCGACCTTTCGCTTTGGTTCCACTTTCAACGGAATGAACGCAGGCAGCGTGCTGGCTTGCTGATCGCTAAAAAGGGGCAGCCATCGACGAACTACATTGGCGTTGATGCCGTGGCTCATCGCAATGGCCGCGACCGAAACACCGGGCTGCTGACATTCTTTGACGACCTGAGACTTGAAGGATTTCGGATAAGACTTACGTTGGCGCATGACGATCCTGACATTAAGGGTAATTGCGTCCGCTTAAATTTACGCGGACACAATCGCCCTTAATGCAGTAGTTCGGAAGGTGTGTTCGCCATCCGCTTACCCTGTATGGACCCGACCTCCAGATATAGCATCGGCGGCCGATAGCATTGGTTAATACCACCTACAATACAAATATAAGGGGGCTCCCTTGATCAGTCGAAGGTCATTTATCGCAGGATCCGCCGGCGTAATTCTGAGTGCAGGCATCAGCGGTCGGGTAATGAGTAATGCGATCAATCCCACAGGCCGACTGCTTTACGGCTATCCCCCAGGAGCCTCCGGAAGCAAGCTGGCCAACGCTTTGCTACCATTAGTCGCCGCTCAGGGCGGCCTGCGGTACATTTTGACCAACCTTGAAGGCCGTAGCACCCGCACCGCAAGTATTGCCGCCGTCAAAGCCATTCCAGATGGGACTGTCCTGCTGCAAGCCATCTCTGCATCTTTGACCCTTATGCCCAGCCTTCACAGTGACGTAGGCTTCGATCCCCTCCATGATCTCAAACCCATCGCCAGCCTGGGTGATTTCCCTTACCTAATGGTGGTAGGACCTATCGTCCCCAAAACAGTGACAAATCTGGCGAAGTACTTGATATGGGTAAATGACAACCCCGATTTTCGCAGTATTGGCATATCCATTAATGGATCGATTGGTCAGCTGGCCGTCGCAGCCTTGGCGAACAGCACCGGGGCGTCTTTGAGCAGTGTTTCTTATCAAGGGACTGGGGACTTGCTGAATGATCTTCGAAGCGAAACGCTGGCTGCAGCATTTGTCGTCCCTAATCCGGGCATAAGCCCGAGGCTTGAAGCTCCGATAAGGACGATCGGCATTACCAGCGCTCAACGGTTTACCTACTGGCCCGAAGTCGTCCCTCTGGCAGAGCAGGGTATTTCCTCCATGGATTTGACGGCCTGGTTCGGATGGTTCACTCAGAGCGCAACCCCTGAGTCGGCACTGACGACATTACGGACGGCCGTCACAAGAATGCAGGCCTCTGCACAATATTCAGACGTCATGAAAGGCCTAATGCTTATCGCCAGGCCCCTGACGCCGGAAAAAATTGATGCACGCATGCGTGAGGAGTTTGCTCGCTACCGAAATATGGTTGACCGACTGGGTATCCAGTGTAGTGGTCAACTTGTAGTGGTCTAATGATTCCGGACACCCATTTAGGTGAGAATGCTCGCCACAGAGAGGTGTCTGATGACCAAGCAACGTCGTACCTTTACCCCTGAGTTCAAGCGCGAGGCTGCGTGCCTGGTGCTCGACCAAGGCTACAGCCATAACGAGGCATCCCGTTCGCTTGGGCTGGTTGAGTCGGCCTTGCGTCGTTGGGTGAACCAGCTCCAGCAAGAACGTGGCGGCGTCACGCCGACCAGCAAGGCGTTGACACCTGAGCAGCAAAAAATCCAGGAACTCGAAGCCCGTATCAATCGGCTAGAACGAGAGAAATCGATTTTAAAAAAGGCCACCGCGCTCTTGATGGCCGAGGAACACGAGCGTTCGCGTTAATCGATCAATTGCGGGCTCAAGAGCCGATTGATCTGTTGTGCTCGGTATTTGAAGTAACCCGATCTTGCTACTACGCGTACTGCCGAAAACGCCGGTATCCAGATGCCGAACGGGTGGTTTTGCGCAGCCGCGTGAACGAGCTGTTTACGCAAAGCCGAAGCGCTGCGGGCAGCCGGAGCATCATGCTGATGATGAAAGAGGACGGCATGCAGATCGGGCGATTCAAGGTGCGCGAGTTGATGCGCGAGATGAACCTGATCAGCAAACAGCCCGGTTCGCATGCCTATAAAAAGGCGACCGTGGAGCGACCTGATATTCCGAACGTGCTTGATCGAGGATTCACCGTCGCATCCCCAAACAAGGTCTGGTGCGGTGACATCACATACGTTTGGGCCGAAGGTCGATGGCACTATCTAGCAGCTGTCATCGACCTTTGTGCCCGCCGTGTTGTGGGTTGGGCGTTCTCACCCAAGCCCGACGCCGACCTGGTAATCAAGGCACTGGACATGGCTTACGAGCAGCGTGGCAGGCCGCAAAACGTACTGTTTCATAGCGACCAGGGCAGCCAATATGGCAGCCGAAGTTTCCGCCAAAGACTATGGCGATACCGCTTCACACAGAGCATGAGTCGGCGCGGCAACTGCCACGATAACGCGCCGATGGAGCGGCTGTTTCGCAGTCTGAAAACAGAATGGATACCGACGGTGGGCTACATGAGCGCTGCGCTAGCGCAACAGGATATCGGCCGATTCCTAATGGGGCGATACAACTGGCGGCGACCGCATCAGTTCAACGAAGGGCTAGCGCCTGCGGTCGCTGAGGAAAAACTCAATTCAGTGTCCGGGATCAGTTGACCACTACAAAACGATCTACGAGGCATTTCCTGAGCTTGCCGGCCAAGGCTTTTATGAATGGCTCGATCAGGTTTACCAGACAGGACAGCGCTTGGTTTTATCTGCGCCCCCATCTCGCTTAGCTACCTAGGAGCCGCCTCCGGGCAGCGATTTTTGGACTTCATTTACGAGCCCCTGCTCGATGAATCGGGCACAGTCACGGGGATTTTGTGTGAAGGGTTCGACGTGACTGATGGTCACGTCACACGGACTTTCCTAGTGGCTAGCCTGGCGTGGGTGGGGAGTAGCTGTCGACCTGATCGCCGGATGCTGCTTTTCGGAGCCGCTCGCGGTAGGTCGAAAGTGGCCGCTGCGAGTAACAGCCACGGATGCCGTTTAAAGGCCGAAAATCTGGGTGGGGCAAAAAGTGGGGGCAAAATCGCGGGAGGGACATAACTCCCGCACGTAAAAAAACCCAAGAACAGCTAAGCGCTTGGATTTCTTCAGAATAAATGGTCGGGACGGAGTGATTCGAACACTCGACCCCTTGCACCCCATACATGAGGTCGAGCGAAAACCCTTATCTAATGCAGACCTGGCGATTCTCCTAGGCTTTGAGAGAGGACTGCAAATACCTCTTCGATAGTCGCTGCGGCCACCTTACTGACAGCCGACTGTCCCTCGAGAGCATCCTCCGACCTCGTAAGAGCTTTGTACAACTCCCACGCGTCAGCCTGGGGAAATTTGCTCAAGACCTTTTGCACGAGCTTATGCTTGGTAGGGTCCAGGTGCCAGTCGGGAATCCGGTGGCCTAGATTACCAAAAGCCAGGGCCAACACCCTTTTCGCTTTGATCTCGTAACTGATCCAGCGGCGCGACCTGCCCGATAGCTTAGCGAAAACTCCGGCCGGCAAGTTGTGTGGTGAGTTGTAGATCTCAAGCTTCTCCCGTTGATCCGAAATCGTACCTAGATTGCTCGCCATCGGCCCTGTGATAGCCGAGATACGTTGTTTCCCCGCAACCAGTTTCGGCACGGGAGCGGCCTCGGAATTGGCCGGCACGAGCATCTCTCCAGCTTCTGCGGCCGAGGCTAGATTGCCCTCTCCTGCTGCAGTCCGCGGTACCGCCTCGATTCGAACCGTCAGATGCTTGCTCGCGACCTCAAATCGGTTCTGCTCGAACAGATCGAGCCGATCAGCCCAATCCTGCATCATGCGACGCCGCTGGCTGACATACTCGGCGTGATTGTAGGCAGAGCTCACTTTGTTGGGGTCCGTGTGTGACAACTGTGCATCCACCCAAATCTTCGGGTACCCGATTTCGTTCAGTGCCGTCGAGAGGGTTCCGCGAATGCCATGCCCCGTCAGTTGATCCGCATAGCCAATCCGCTTTAGCGCCGCGTTTAGCGTGTTCTCGCTGATGCGCTTGGTCAGATTGCTGTTATGCGCCAGCAGGTATCGCTGTGCCGGCCTCAGATGATCCAGAAGATAGCGCACCACCTCCAGGGCCTGTTCAGATAGTGGGACGAGATATGGAGGGATATCACTAGCTCGCTTGCCAGCCTTACGCATCCCAAGTTGCAGCTGCTTCACCACCTCCGGCGGGATGATCCACAGAGCCGCCGACAGATCAAACTGATCCGGCGTGGCAAGTCGGAGCTCCCCAGTACGCACGCCGGTCAACAGCAGGAGTCGAAGTCCCAATTGCGTCTGCAGCCTGCCCGGGTAGTTGCGCAGCTGCTGCAGCATGCTCGGCAATTCTTCCATCCGCAAAAACGGATTATGTCGAACGGGTGGCTGGGGCAGCGCCACCACATCCAGATCAAACGCAGGATTTTGCTGCAGGCCTGGCACAACGACGAGCGCATAGCGGAACAGCTGGCGAAACCAGGTGCGGACCTTCTCCGCCGCAGTCAGCGCACCACGGCGCTCAATCTGTGCGACAACATCAAGAAGGTCGGGACGCTGCAGCTCGTAGATCGACCTGCGGCCGATCATGGGCAGAACATCCTTGGTAAAGATGCGACGAATCTGCGACAGGGTGCTCTGGCGGCCTTCCTTGAGCACCAGGCCTCGATGATCGAGCCATTTCTCGTAAACGATTTTGAAGATGTTCTGATCGGCGAGCTGGACGGCCTGACGTTTCTGTTTGCGATCAAGCCGCGGGTTGACGCCCTTGCTCAGCAGCACACGTGCACCATCGCGTAGCGCGCGAGCCTCCCGCAGGCTCACCTCGGGATAGCTTCCGAGAGACATCCGCTTTTGCTTATCGGCCCAATAGTAGCGAAAGTGCCAGGACTTACCGCCCACGCCGGAAACCGCAAGGGACAGTCCATCGATATCATTGATGGTGTAGTGGCTGCCAGTGGCTTTAGCTTGCCGAATAGTGAGGTCTGAAAGCGCCATGATCGAACTCCTGAACGTAGGGTCAGGACCTGATGTTTCGCTCGCCGCGTGCGCTCCTCCAGCAAAAAACCGATGTGAAATCCGCCGTTTTTACTCTGGACTCAAAAATGGACTTAAAAAGACTTGCTGGCGGTGGTTTTCAGCAGATTTCGCTGGAACGAAAAAAGGACCCGAAGGTCCTGATTTCAATGACTTACAGACTTCAATGGAACTCTGCAGATCATAATTTGGAGCGGGAAACGAGACTCGAACTCGCGACCCCGACCTTGGCAAGGTCGTGCTCTACCAACTGAGCTATTCCCGCGTCGTGTTGACGGGCGCCATTCTATCGAATCGGAGGAGCGCGTCAACCCCTTGATTCAAAATAGTTTTAATTATTTTCCGTGGTGGTGCGCAGATGCGGCCAGGCCGCTCGCAAGTACTTGAGCATGGACCAGATCGTCAGCCCTGCCGCGACGAGCAACAGCGCATAACCGGCCACCACCCAGAAGCTGAACGCGGGCGGATTGGCCAGCAGAATCACTAGAGCGCCCATCTGCGCCGCAGTCTTCCACTTGCCCAGGTTGGACACGGCGACGTGCGCCCGCGCCCCGATTTCTGCCATCCACTCACGCAATGCCGAGACCACGATCTCGCGACCGATGATCACCGCCGCTGGCAGCGTCAGCCATACGTTGGCATGGGCCTGCACCAGCAATACCAGGGCCACGGCAACCATGAGCTTGTCTGCCACCGGGTCGAGAAAGGCACCGAACGGCGTGCTTTGCTCCAGCCGGCGGGCCAGATAGCCATCCAGCCAGTCGGTGGCGGCAGCAAAGGCGAACACCGAACTCGCAGCAGCGTAGCTCCAGTGGTAAGGCATGTAGAACAACAGAATGAAGATCGGGATCAGGACGACGCGCAGCACGGTAATCAGGTTGGGGATATTCATTGGCACAATTGGCTACAAGGTGAGAGGGCATTCTACTCGCTGTGCAGGTTTGCATAAATCGACTCTGCGAGCTTTTTACTGATTCCTGGCGCTTTAGCGATTTCCTCGATACTGGCACGGCTCAGCTCCTGCAATCCGCCGAAATGCTTGAGCAGATCGCGGCGGCGCTTTGGCCCTACCCCAGCCACTCCTTCCAGGGTGGAGGTACGGCGGGTCTTGCCGCGCCGGGCACGGTGGCCAGTGATGGCAAATCGGTGTGCTTCATCGCGAATCTGTTGGATCAGGTGCAAGGCGGGCGAATCACCCTTCAAGGTGAATTCGTGCGCCACATCATTGAGGTACAGGGTTTCGAAGCCGGCCTTGCGAGTGGTGCCCTTGGCCACGCCCAGCAGGATCAGGTCTGGCACGTCGAGTTCTCGAAGTACATCACGCGCCATGTTGAGCTGGCCTTTGCCACCGTCGACCAGCAGTACATCGGGCAGCTTGCCCTCGCCTTCCTTGGCGCGCTTGAAGCGGCGCGTGAGCGCCTGGTGCATCGCTGCGTAGTCATCGCCGGGCGTGACACCTTCGATATTGTAGCGGCGATAATCGGCCTTGATCGGCCCTTCGGGACCAAATACCACGCAAGACGCCACTGTCGCCTCCCCACTGGAATGACTGATGTCATAGCATTCAAGCCGCTGTGGCGGCTCATCCAGATCGAGCACTTCAGCCAAGGCCTCGAAGCGCGCGGCAACGTGCTGCCGGTTGGCAAGGCGTGCGCCCAGCGCCTGTTCGGCGTTGGTCACTGCCAGTTGCTGCCAGCGCGCCCGAGTGCCGCGCACCCGATGACTGATGCTCAGCTCGCGTCCGCGCAGGGTGTCGATGGCTGTCACCAGCGCCTCGAAGTCTTCGTGCACCACGTTGACGATCAATTCGCTGGGCAGCTCGCGCTCGGCATTGCCCAGATAATACTGGGCCAAAAAGGCGGACATGACCTCGGCCACCTCCTCCTCGATGCCCACCTGCGGGAAGAAGTTCTTGCTGCCCAATACGCGCCCGCCGCGCACGCTGATCAAATGCACACAAGCGCCGCCCGGGTTGACGAAGGCGGCGACCACGTCGATATCGCCGGTGCCGCCCTCCATGGTCTGCTGATCCTGGATGCGCCGCAACTGGGCGACCTGATCGCGCAACTCGGCGGCCTTCTCGAAATCCAGAGCCATGGAAGCCTTTTCCATGTCGACCACCAGTTCATTGGTCAACTGATGGCTGCGACCTTCGAGGAACATCACCGAGTGACGCACATCTTCGGCGTAATCGGCAGGTTCGGCCAGGCCTACGCAAGGCGCCTTGCAGCGTTTGATCTGATATTGCAGACAAGGTCGCGTGCGGTTCTTGTAGTAGCTGTCTTCGCACTGCCGGACGAAAAAGGTCTTTTGCAACAGGCTGAGGCTTTCACGGATCGCGCCCGCGCTAGGGTAAGGCCCGAAATAGCGACCCTTGGCCTTCTTCGCGCCGCGATGGATGCTCAGCCGCGGGAAGGCCCCATCCGAGAGAAACACATAGGGATAGGACTTATCGTCACGCAGCAGGATGTTATAGGGCGGTCGCCACTCTTTGATGAGTGTCTGTTCGAGCAGCAGCGCCTCGGTCTCGTTGGCGACGATGGTCGTGTCGACCTGAGCGATATGCCCGACCAAGGCTGCCGTCTTGGGCGCCAGGCCAGCCTTGCGAAAATAGCTGGCGAGGCGCTTCTTGAGGTTCTTGGCCTTGCCGACGTAGAGCAGACGCGCGTCGGCATCGAACATCTGGTAGACGCCCGGGCGCCCGCTGCAAGTGGCCAGAAAGGCGCTGGGATCGAATGGCGTTGTCATAGAGTCAGGCGCTGGCGTCGACCATGCCGTGTCGCACGGCCAGCAGGGTCAGCTCCACGTCACTGGTCACCGAGAGCTTTTCGAAAATCCGATAACGGTAGGTATTCACGGTCTTGGGCGACAGGTTGAGCTTGTCCGAGATGATCTGCACCTTCTGGCAGCCGACGATCATCAGCGCGATCTGGATCTCGCGCTCCGACAGCAGGTCGAAAGGCGACGCCGTGGTCTGCGGCTGGAATGACTTGAGCGCCAATTGCTGGGCGATCTGCGGGCTGATATAGCGCTGGCCGGCGAACACCAGACGAATGGCCTGGATCATCTCGTCGAGCCCGGCGCCTTTGGTCAGGTAGCCGGCAGCACCCGCTTGCAGCAGCCGCGTGGGGAATGGATCTTCCTCGCAGACGGTCACCGCAACCACTTTGATGTCAGGGTAGCTACGCTGCAGCTTGCGGGTGGCTTCGAGGCCGCCGATGCCAGGCATCTTGACGTCCATCAGCACCACGTCGGGCTTGAGCTCGCGCGCATGGCGCAGGGCTTCCTCACCGGATTCGGCCTGCCCCACTACCTGCAATCCGTCTATGTCCGCCAGCATCCGAGTGATGCCTGTGCGAACCAGATCGTGATCGTCGACCACCAGGACCCTAATCAAGCAGACACTCCTCGTTACGCTTTCGCAATCAGACCGCTACATTAACAAACATCTGTCGTTAGACCTAGCTGAAAGCGTCACGAAAGTCGCTAATGGCGCCCTGCTGCCCAGCCAGAAAAATGCATGTCGGACATGCATTCAGGCTTTGTGCCTGTCCGCTGTCGCGAGTTCCATCACGCTGCCCGCCAACAGCACCAGACCGCTGCGGGCCTGGTTGGGCATCAGTCGATAGGCTGTCAGCAACTGGCTTTCGCTGGGGTCGTGGCGGTCGGCGGCGAGCGGCTCGCGGCGGCCGGTGAGGACGTACAGCACATCGACCCCCTGAGCCGCAACGGCCGCCAGATAGTCGGCCTTGGGGGCTCGCTCGCCACTTTCATACTTGCCCTGAGCGTTCGGCTCCACGCCACCGATGTCGCCGAACGCACGCTGGGTCAACTTGAGCCTCTCGCGTTCTTCCCTGAGACGGGAACCAATTCCAATCATTTGAATGTATAATCCCTTATCGACCACCCCAAAAGGGTGAAAATCTAAACACAAATAAATCGATATAAACGGATTTGAACTATGCACGGTATACGGACTGCTGCACAAGCAAAGGCTTGGCTGGAGTACCAGGGTAAATCGGTACAGGCATTTGCCAGGGAACACGGGGTCGACCCGGCTACCACCTATCAGGTACTGGCCGGACGCAAGAAAGGCAGGCGTGGTGAAGCGCACAAGGTCGCCGTGCTGCTGGGGATGAAGCATGGCGTCATCCCCCCTGAATCGCCCTACCGCCCTGAGGGGTGAAGGCAACGGCTGTCCCGTGACGCGCCACACCGCGCCACGGGACAGCAGTCACGGTCGACGCGCACCGGCCTTGGCGGCGACCTGGCGCTCCATGCGCAGGAAGCACTCATCTTCGCCGACCTGCTCGAAACCATGCCGACGATAGAGCCGTTGCGCCGGATTGCTCTTGAACACTGTCAAGCGCACCAATGGCAAACCTCGCTGCACGGCCAATGCATGCACCCATTCGAGCACCAGCCCGCCCACCCCGCGCCCGCGCGCCGACTCGACCATCTGCAATTCGCGGATGAACAGCGCACGCTGATCGACGCTGAGGCTGATGAAACCCAGCAGCCCGGTGTCGTCCTCGATCAGGCGATTGTCCCGCCATTGCCAACATTCATCGAAGGCATCGTCGACCCACAACAGGCCGAACTCGCCGTAATACGGCAGCATGTTGCGCCGCGCCAGCGCTCGCGCGAATGCCAGGTCGGCCAGCGATGTGGCCGGGATCAATTGCAGGCTCATGGCACCTCTTTAGCCCATGATGGCAGTTTTATTCAAGGCAGCAGGCCGAGCCCGCTTGGCAATCATTGTTTGTCGCCGCGCGGGCCGTTGCAAGCCACTATTGCTTCGACGCCCCGCACTGCAGTAAGCTCGGCTGCAATCAACGAGATGCAGCCCCAATGACGACTCCCCACGCACATTCCATGCACACCGTACGCAACGCCGCTGGCGTGGTGACGGGCGTGGCTGTGGGCGCTCAGGTCGGCTGCGCTTCTTATTATTATGGGTATTGGTTTAGCCACTTGCGCGACTGATACCCATCGGCGCGCACCTCCCCAGGGCCGCCGGACATTGAGAACCCCTCAACCCCCAGTCGGCCACCCGACTGGGGGTTTTGTTTTTTACAGCCTTTCATACCTGTCGATTACGGAGATTCACCATGAACTACACCACCTGCCACCGTTACTGCACCTCGACCGCCTGGCGATTTAGCACCCTGCGTTCGGCCCAACTCGCCGCCAGCGAACGCACCTCATCGGGCGGCAACCCGGAACATATGGCACAGATGTGTCGAACAACCCGATAAGCGCTGCACGCAGGCCCACCCGCCTGCCGCCAGCCGAAGGACCGAACATGCATACCCTCACTACCCAGCTGCACCCCCAGGCCCCTGCCGTGGCCGCCAACACCAGCCTGAGCCAGCGTCTGCCCACTGCGCAGAGCCTCAAGCAGCAACTGCCACTGGACTCGCACCTGTCCAGCCAGGTCACCCGCCATCGCGACGCGGTACGCGCGATACTTGAAGGCCGCGACTCGCGCCTGCTGGTGATCGTCGGCCCCTGCTCTCTGCACGACCCTGAAGCCACCCGCGAATACGCCCGCCATCTGGCGAAGCTGGCCCGCGAGGTCGACGATCAACTGTTGCTGGTGATGCGCGCCTACGTCGAAAAGCCGCGCACCACTGTCGGCTGGAAAGGCCTGGCCTACGACCCGCGCCTGGACGGCAGTGACGACATGGTCGGCGGCCTCAGCCTGTCGCGCGAACTGATGCTCGACATGCTGCGCCTCGGTCTGCCGATCGCCACCGAGCTGCTGCAACCCATGGCGGCGGCCTATTTCGAAGATCTGCTGAGCTGGGTCGCCATCGGCGCGCGCACCACCGAATCGCAAATCCACCGGGAAATGGCCAGCGGCCTGAGCATGCCGGTAGGCTTCAAGAACGGCACCGACGGCGGGATTGCCGTTGCCTGTGATGCAATTCGCAGCGCCGCTCATGCGCACCGCCATTTTGGCGTCGATGCCAGCGGCCATCCGGCGATCATCGAAACCCACGGCAATGGCGATGGCCACGTGGTATTGCGCGGCGGCCATCGCGGCCCCAACTACGATGCCCACAGTGTCGGCACAGTGCGCGAAGCGCTGATCAAGGCCAAGCTGCCGGTCCGCATGGTGGTCGACTGCAGCCACGCCAACAGTGGTAAAGACCCGCTGCGCCAACCGCAGGTGTTCAACGAAGTACTGGCGCAACGCCTGCAAGGCGATCGTTCGCTGGTCGGCACGATGCTCGAAAGCAATCTGTTTGAAGGATGCCAGCCGCTCAGTGCAAATCTGCGCTACGGCGTCTCGATCACCGACGGCTGCCTGGGCTGGGAGGCGACTGAAGTGCTGTTGCGCCAGGCCGCTGAACGGCTATCGCTGGTTGATCAGGCAGTGATCCGGATGGCGTGATGCCTGCGGGATCTTTGCTGGACGGGCCGGCCTCTTCACGGGCAAGGCTCGCTCCCACAAATGTACGGCGGTGGCGCTATGTGCACGGTGGGAGCAAGGCTTGTCTGCAATTGCGCCATGCGCAGCAACCCATCTCGCACAGACACCATGCTCTCTCGCGGCTGTAATTCAGCCGCCCGATCCGGTAGGCTTGTCCCCTTAACTGAAAGGAGTAACTCCCCATGGCCAAAGCCACTGCCCGCCACATCCTGGTTTCCACCGAAGACAAATGCAACGAGCTGAAAAGCCAGATCGAAGGCGGTGCCGATTTCGCCGAAATCGCCAAAGCCAATTCCTCCTGCCCCTCCAGCCGCCAAGGCGGTGACCTGGGTTCGTTCGGCCCAGGCCAGATGGTCAAGGAATTCGACACCGTGGTCTTCAGCGCGCCGATCAACGTCGTGCAAGGCCCGGTCAAGACCCAGTTCGGTTACCACCTGCTGGAAGTGACCAGCCGTCAGGACTGATCCTGCACTGGCAATAAAAACGGCCCGCCTCGATGCGGGCCGTTTCGTTTGTCGCCTTAGACGTGCATGATGGGTGTCGCAGCTTCTGTGTCCGGATGTGTCCGGCAGCCACCGTCAACGTCCAATCAAGGCAGACAATGCGATCGGTTTTTACCCACACACTGTTCACCGTCCTCCTGCTGGCCCTGACGCCTGCCATCGCCGCTCCCCTGCACGCCTTGACCGTCTACGGCGAGCCGGCCAAATACCCCGCAGGCTTCGATCATTTCGACTACGTCAATCCCAATGCGCCGAAGGGCGGCAGCCTGCGCCGTTCGGCCATGGAAATCGGCCAGTTCGACCATCTGCTGCCCTATCTGGACAAAGGCATCGGCGTCAGCGAAATCGACGGCCTGGTCTATTCCCCCCTCGCGGTGCGCTCCCTCGACGAGCCCTATACCGTCTATGGCCTGGTGGCCCAGGGCATCGAACGTGACAAAGACGGCCTGTGGCTGCGCTTCATCCTCGACCCACGGGCAACATTTGCCGACGGCACGCCGATCACCGCCGAAGACGTGCGCTACACCTTCAATCTGTTGATCACCCAAGGTAGCCTGCGCTACCGCACGCAGTTCGCCGACGTCAAAGCCGTGGTGGTCGAGAGCGATCGGCAAGTGCGTTTCGACCTCAAGAACAACGACAGCCGCACCCTGCCCCTGGACCTCGCGACCCTGCCGGTGCTCCCCGAGCATTGGTGGAAAGACCGCGACTTCGCCGGTGGCGGCGGCTTCGAGGCGCCGCTGGGCAGCGGCCCGTATCGGGTCGGCAAGGTCGACAACGGCCGCAGCATCACGTTCGAGCGCAACCCGGACTGGTGGGGCAAGGACCTGCCCGTCAGCCGCGGCATGTACAACTTCGACCATTTCGGGGTGGAGTTCTTCGGCGATATCGACGTCGCCCGCCAGGTCCTGCGCGGCGGCGGCTATGACTACAACCGCGAGTTTTCCGCCACCGGCTACACCATCGGCTACAACAGCGACGCGCTCGACGACGGTCGCCTGCAACGCGCGCATCTGGCAACCAAGGGCCTGCAATCGGCCCAAGGCTACGTGTTCAACCTCAACCGCCCGCTGTTCAAGGACCGCCGGGTGCGCCAGGCGCTGGCCATGCTCTGGGATTTCGAGTGGAGCAACCGCCAGATGATGCGCAATATGTACCTGCGCCAGCAGAGTTTCTTCTCCAACAGCGCGCTGGCCGCCAGCGCGCCGCCGAGCGCCGACGAGTTGAAAATTCTCGAACCGCTGCGCGGCAAGGTCCCCGATGAGGTCTTCAGCCAGGTGTTCCAGGCGCCAAAAACCGATGGCACCGGATTTATCCGCGACAAGCAGCTCCAAGCCCTCAAGCTGCTCGAAGATGCCGGCTGGCAGCCCAAGGGCGACAAGCTGGTCAACGCCCAGGGCGAACCATTGAGCTTTACCTTTCTCAATGCCCAAGGCGGCATGGAGCGCCTGTTGTTACCGTACAAGCGCATCCTCGCGCAGATCGGCATCACGTTCGAGATCCGCCGGATCGACCCGTCGCAATACCTCAACCGCCTGATGGCGCGCGACTACGACATGATCGTCACCGGCTATCCGGTGTCGTCCTCGCCGGGCATGGAGCTGCTCAACTACTATGGCTCGCAGGGCGCCAACGATCCCGGTTCGAGCAACTACATGGCACTGCAGGACCCAGCGGTCGATCAATTGCTCAAGGGCCTGGTCAGCGCTACCACTCAACCGGTCATGGCCACCTACGCCCACGCGCTCGATCGGGTGCTGCAATGGAATTACTACTGGATTCCCAACTATTACCCGCCAGGCACCTCGACGGTGTGGTGGAACCGCTTCGGCATTCCAAAAATCCAGGCCAGTAACGATGCCGCGCCAGAAACCTGGTGGGAGGTCAGCCCCACGCCGCTGAGCAATGCACAGATGGCCGAACGCACAAAAGGAGCACGCTGATGCTGAACTACATCCTGCGCCGGCTGCTGCTCATCATCCCGACGTTGCTGATCATCCTGCTGGTCAATTTCGTCATCATTCAGGCAGCACCTGGCGGCCCGGTCGAACAGGCCATCGCCCGCTTGCAGGGCCTGGGCGGCACGAGCGTCGGCAGCAGCGGCGGTGATAGCGCGCAAACGTCACGGGCCAGTCGCGGCCTCGACCCGAAACTGATCGCCGATATCGAACGTCAATACGGCTTCGACAAGCCCGCACCCGAACGCCTGTGGCTGATGCTCAAGCACTACGCGGTGCTGGATTTCGGCAAGAGTTTCTTTCGCGGCGCCACGGTCACCCAATTGATCCTCGACAAGATGCCGGTGACCCTGTCGCTGGGGTTCTGGGCCACGCTGATCACCTATCTGGTGTCGATTCCCCTGGGGATTCGCAAGGCGGTGCGCCACGGCAGCCACTTCGACGTGTGGACCAGCTCGGCGATCATCATCGGCTACGCCATGCCGGCGTTTCTGTTCGCCATGCTGTTGATCGTGGTGTTCTGCGGTGGCACCGGGGTCGATTGGTTCCCGGTGCGTGGGCTGGTCTCGGACAACTTCGAGCAACTGACCCTGCTGGGCAAAATCGCCGATTATTTCTGGCACCTGGTGCTGCCGGTGACCTCGCTGGTGATCGGCGGCTTCGCGGCCTTGACCATTCTGACCAAGAACTCCTTCCTCAACGAGATCACCCGCCAGTACGTGGTCACTGCCCGCGCCAAGGGCGTGAGCGAACAGCGCGTGCTGTATGGCCACGTCTTGCGCAACGCCATGCTGCTGGTGGTCGCCGGCCTGCCCCAGGCGTTCATCAGCGTGTTCTTCGCCGGCTCCCTGCTGATCGAGGTGATCTTTTCCCTCGACGGCCTCGGCCGCCTGAGCTACGAGGCGGCCGTCGCCCGGGATTACCCCGTGGTGTTCGGCACGTTGTTCATCTTCACCCTGTTCGGGCTGCTGATCAAACTGGTGGGCGACATCTGCTACACCCTGGTCGATCCGCGTATCGACTTCGCCGCGAGGAACGCCTGATGTCGCGCCCCTCTTTGTTCCAGCTCTCCCCGCTGGCGCGCCGGCGCCTCGAGCGTTTCAAGCACAACCGTCGCGGTTGGTGGTCGCTGTGGCTGTTCGTCCTCCTGTTCGGCGTGAGCCTGGGCGGCGAGCTCGTCGCCAACGACAAGCCGCTGGTGATGAAGCTCCACGACACCTATTACTTTCCCGTCTTCAAACGCTACACCGAGCAGGAGATCGGTGGCCTGTTGCCGTTTCAACCCGATTACCGCAGCGACTACGTGCGCCAACTGGTCACCCAGGGCGGCGGCTGGATGGTATTCCCACCGATTCCGTTCAGTGCCGACACGCCCAACTACGAGCTGAGCCGCCCCTCCCCGAGCCCACCCACTGCGGTGAACTGGCTGGGCACCGACGATCAGGCCCGTGACGTGCTGGCCCGGGTGATCTATGGCGCGCGGGTGTCGATTCTGTTCGCCATCGCCCTGACCGTGATCAGCTCGCTGATCGGCATTGCCGCCGGTGCTCTGCAAGGCTTCTATGGCGGTTGGGTCGACCTGTTCGGCCAGCGCGTGCTGGAAGTCTGGTCGGGGCTGCCGGTGCTGTATCTGCTCATCATCCTGTCCGGTTTCGTGGAGCCGGACTTCTGGTGGTTGCTGGGGATCATGGCACTGTTCAGCTGGTTGACCCTGGTGGACGTGGTGCGCGCCGAGTTCCTGCGCGGGCGCAACCTGGAGTACGTCAAGGCGGCGCGCGCGCTGGGGCTGAGCAATCGCAAGATCATCGTGCGGCATATCTTGCCCAACGCCATGAACGCCACGCTGAGCTACCTGCCGTTCATTCTGACCGGCGCGATCTCGACCCTCACCGCGCTGGATTTTCTCGGCTTCGGCATGCCCGCCGGCAGCGCGTCGCTCGGCGAGTTGATCGCCCAAGGCAAGAACAACCTGCAGGCGCCGTGGCTGGGGTTCACTGCGTTCTTTACCCTGGCGGTGCTGTTGTCGCTATTGGTATTTATCGGCGAGGCGTTGCGCGACGCCTTCGACCCCCGCGCCTAGATCAGGATATCGCCCTCGTGAAACAGCACGCCAACACCGACCCGAGCGCCAATCTCATCGAGATCCGCGACCTGTGCGTGGCCTTCAACGGCCACACCGTGGTGCGCAATCTGTGCCTGGATATCCACGCCGGCGAGTGCCTGGCGCTGGTGGGCGAATCGGGTTCGGGCAAGTCGGTAACGGCTAACTCGATCCTCCAGCTGTTGGCTGAAAATGGCCAGCACAGCACCGGCAGCATCCGTTACCGCGGGCAGGAGCTGCTCGGCGCCAGCGCCCGTACTCTGCAGGAGATCCGCGGCAACCGCGTGGCGATGATCTTTCAGGAGCCCATGACCTCGCTCAACCCCTTGCACAGCGTGCAAAAGCAGATCGGCGAAACGCTGCTGGTTCACCGCGGCCTGGCCGGCAAAGCCGCTCGCGCACGGATCCTCGAGCTATTGGAACTGGTAGGCATCCACAACCCCGAGCAGCGCCTCAAGGCCTATCCCCACGAACTGTCCGGAGGCCAGCGGCAACGGGTCATGATCGCCATGGCACTGGCCTGCGAGCCGGACCTGCTGATCGCCGACGAGCCCACCACCGCCCTCGACGTGACCGTGCAGCGCAAGATCCTGCACCTGCTCAAGGCCCTGCAGCGGCGTCTGGGCATGTCCCTGCTGCTGATCAGCCACGATCTCAATCTGGTGCGCAGCATCGCCCAGCGGGTGTGCGTGATGAAGGCCGGCGAGATCGTCGAGCAGGCCGAGTGCCACACCTTGTTCGAGCATCCCCAGCACCCTTACAGCCGCATGCTCATCGATGCCGAGCCTGCTGGCGAAGCGCTGCCGCGCGATGAGCGCGAGGTGGTGCTGCAGGTCAATCATCTGAAGGTCTGGTACGCGCTCGGCGGCGGGCTGTTTCGCAAGCCCTGGCAACACGTCAAGGCGGTCGACGGCATCAGCCTCAGCGTCCAGCGCGGCAAGACACTGGGCATCGTCGGCGAGTCCGGTTCGGGCAAATCGACCCTGGGTCAGGCGATCCTGCGACTGCTGGATGCCGAGGGCGAGATCTACTTCCAGGGCCAGGCCCTGCACAGCCTTGATCAGAAGCAGATGCGGCCATGGCGCAAAAAGATGCAGGTGGTGTTTCAAGACCCGTTCGGCAGCCTCAGCCCACGCATGTCGGTGGCGCAGATCATCAGCGAGGGCCTCGAAGTGCACAGTGACATGAAGGCCGGTGCCTGTGACGCGCAAGTGGTGCAGGTGCTGCGCGAGGTCGGGCTCGATCCCGAAACCCGCCACCGCTACCCCCATGAATTCTCCGGTGGGCAACGCCAGCGCATCGCGATCGCCCGGGCACTGGTGCTCAAGCCAGCGCTGATATTGCTCGACGAGCCGACTTCAGCGCTGGATCGCACGGTGCAGAAACAAGTGGTCGCGCTGCTGCGCCAGTTGCAGGAACGCCACGGCCTGACCTATCTGTTCATCAGCCACGACCTGGCGGTGGTCCGCGCCCTGGCCCACGACGTGATCGTGATCAAGGACGGCAAGGTGGTGGAGCAAGGCGCCAGCCATGACCTGTTCGACGCGCCGCAGCATCCATATACCAAGGAGTTGCTCAAGGCGGCGGCGATGCATCTGCATGCGCCGCATCCTCAGGATTGAGCTGAACTCGCCCGCGAAGAGGCCAGCGAGTCTCCCACAGTAGATCGGAGGCCTGCACCTATGGGAGCAAGGCTTGCCCGCGAAAGCGATCTCGAGCCAGGCGCTATCAAGACAACAACGAATACACCAAAGCCGAAATCGCCACCAACCCGACCGCGACTACAAACACATTGGACATCGCCCCGCTGTACTGCCGCATCGCCGGCACCTTGCGGATCGCGTACATCGGCATCAGGAACAGGATCGCCGCAATCACCGGGCCGCCCAAGGTCTCGATCATGCCGAGGATGCTCGGGTTCAGCGTGGCCACGATCCAGCACACCACCAGCATGAACGCCGCCGTCATGCGGTCCAGCGCCTTGGCGCCCGGGCGGCGGCCGCTCTTGTGGATCAAGCCCTTGAAGCCTTCACTGGCGCCAATGTAGTGCCCCAGGAACGACTTGGCGATGGCCACGAAGGCAATCAGCGGCGCCGCGAACTCAATGGTCGGGTTGTTGAAGTGATTGGCCAGGTACGACAGGATCGACAGGTTCTGCGCCTTGGCTTCGGCCAGCTGCGCCGGGTTCAGGGTCAGCACGCAGCTGAACACGAAGAACATCACCATCGCCACCATCAATACGTGCGCGCGGCCGAGGATCTGGCCGCTGCGCTCATCGGCATGCTGGCCGTGACGGCGCTTCTGGTCGACGGCGAACGAGGAGATGATCGGTGAATGGTTGAACGAGAACACCATCACCGGAATCGCCAGCCACAAGGTGTGCAAAAAGGCGGAGCCTGAGGGCAGTTCGCCGGCAGTGGCGAGAATGCCGCCGGTCCAGTGCGGCACCAAAAACAGCGCCAGCAGCGCCAAGGCCACGATAAATGGGTAAACCAACAGGCTCATGACCTTGACCGTGGCCTGCTCGCCGCACCGCACGATGGCCAGCAGACCGAGGATCAGCACCAACGCCAGCACCGCGCGTGGCGGCGGCGCGATATGCAACTGGTGCTCCAGAAAGCTGCCTACGGTATTGGTCAGGGCCACGCTATAGATCAGCAGGATCGGGAAGATCGCGCAAAAATACAGCAGCGTGATCAAGGCGCCGGCCTTGAGCCCGAAGTGCTCTTCGACCACTGCGGTGATATCCCCGCCTTCGCGCCCGGACAACACGAAGCGCGTCAACCCGCGGTGCGCGTAGAAGGTCATCGGCAATGCCAGCACCGTCAGGATCAGCAACGGCCAGAAGCCCCCCAGGCCGGCGTTGATCGGCAGGAACAAGGTCCCCGCGCCGATGGCAGTGCCGAACAGGCCGAGCATCCAGGTCGTGTCCTGACGGTCCCAGCGACTCAGTGTGGTCGGGGTCGATTCGTAGCGTTGCTCAACGCTGGGGGCCTGTTCATGCATCCGGTACAACTCCAATCGCGAGACGGCAAGTGTGCCTGGGCAGGGAAATAGATCCCGGCAAGAAAATAAGGGCCGCGATTGTGCCCTCATCCGGTGCAGATGCAAAGCCTTGGCTGAGCAGTGGCGCACTGAATGGGGGCGAAGACGCTGGTACCGCCATTGATCCCATGCTTGTGGCCAGCGCCATGGGCGTGGAACTTGAGCCTCCAGCTACGCCTGACGGATAATGCGCGATTGCACGCCGCCGGCTCGTTGTGAAGGCCGTCCCAGAGGAAAACATGAGTTCCCCGATCGTTACCGCCAAGCAGCTCGAAGTCCAGCGCATCGTCGATGTCCTGTCCAAGGCCATCGCCCAGCACCGACTGCGCCCAGGCACCCGACTGGTGGAGGCGCAGATCGTCGAAACGCTGCACGCCAACCGCAATCACGTTCAGGTCGCCTTGCAGCGCCTGGCCATGCAACGCATCGTCACCATAGAGCCCAACCGCGGCGCGATGGTGTCGCAGCCCAGCGCCCGAGAGGCGCGAGAAGTCTTCGCGGCGCGTCGGGCCATCGAGCGGGCGATCGTCGAGTGCATCACCCCGGCGATCATGCATGCGCAGCGCGAGCGCGTCGCACGGCACATGAGAGATGAGCGCAAGGCCACCAGCGCCACCGATCGTCGGGCGATCGTGCGCGTGCTCAGTGAATTCCACCTGCTGCTCGGGGAAATCTGCGGCAACAGCGTGCTCGGTGAAATCCTCGCCAACCTGATGGTCCGCAGCTCGCTGATCGTCGCCTTGTATCAACGCAACGACGTGCCGTCCTGTGCCTCGGACGAGCATCAGCACATCATCACGGCGCTGGAAGCCGGCGATCAGGCCCAGGCCATCGCGGTAATGCTCGAACATCTCGATGAACTCGAAGCGCAACTCACCCTGCAAGACACCCTCGCGCCTGAGATCAATCTCAAGGATGCGCTCGCTGGGTTGTGATCAGCCGCTGCCTGTTGGGTTGGCTGCACCGGCCCAAAACCCTAGGAGCACCCGCGGCACCTGGCACTACCACCGCAAGCGCTCATTGTCGCGTCACTTACTTCCCATCGTCCTTGCGCGGCTTGTAAAACACGAACTTGTCGGTCTGCGCCGTGCGCACATAGCGCTTGAAGCTCTCGGGCGACAGGCGCTTGTCGTGAAAATACAGCGCGCCGTTGGTGCGGTCCTTCAACTGCTGATTCAACGCCCTGCGCGCCACCTCCTTGGCATCCACGTACTGATCCTCCTCCACGACCTGATCAGGGCGGCCATCGCACCACCACGAGAATTGGCAGTTCTTCTTGTGCGCATCCTGCTTGACCACACCGCACACGGTGTCGGCGAACCCTTCATGGCCCAGGCGATTGAGCACCACCTCGGCCACGGCTTCCATATCCGCTGGGCTACCGCCCTTGGCCTCCCAATAAAGGGTGCGCGACAGGCAGGTAATGGCATCGTCCACCGATTCCTTGCCCTTGGGGTCCACCGCCTGCACCTCGGCCTTGGTCAGGCTTTGCGCCTTCGGCACTGGCGCTGCGGGCTCGGGTGAAGCAGCGTTTTGCTCCAGGGTCTCGGCCTTCTGCAAGGCCTTGCCCGGATCGGCGGTGGGGTCGGTAGCAACGGCGAAGGATGAAGCGATCGATAAAACGACGAAACACAGCACGCTGGCGGGGTAGCCCATGGTTGAACCTGCTCTTGATGGCAAATTTAGGGGCCTGAACCATCGCACGCTTGCAGGCAATACGCCACCACTTCAACGATCAGCAGAACAAATTCCGCCCTTAGCGCAGCGGGCGGAAAAATGCGCGGATATCCTCCGCCAGCAACTGCGGCTGCTCCAACGCGGCGAAGTGCCCATCTCCAGGAACGAACCCGGCCAGCCATGGCTGAGCACCAGCGGCAAGGGTGCGGGACCGGTGCCTGGTTGATGGATAAAATGAATGCGCTGCTCGCCGATAGTCGCCTGATAGTGCGGCAACTCATTGAGCCGCGCCTGCTGCGCCGGCCAATCGAATGTGGTCGCCCAATAGCCGAGCAGGTCGCTCAGCACATCGAGGTCCATGCCCTCGCTCCAGCCCTGCCCCGGCAAGGTCCCCGGCAAACGCGTGCGCGCCAGACGCTCGCGCAGGTCATCCAGATCGGCTTGGGGGAAATCCAGAGTGACAGGTTCGATAAGCATGGCAGCGCGGCCCTAGGCGATCAGTGCCCGCTACCATTACCGATCAAGGCCCCTATTTCAAGCGTACACATCTTCTATAGCGTGCGGGCTGCGCTACCGGTGAGCAGTTGCACTCGCCGGTTTGGCTCGCAGCAAACCGATGGTCAACAACAGTGCCACGAACATCACCACACCACCCGTCCCCAGACTCGCCTCGATCGCGCCCCGGTAGAGCTCGGTCAACTGCGCCATCTGCGTCGGCGAGCCACTGACTTCGCCCAGCCCTTCCAGCAGGTTGATGTGCTGAAACTGCTCCGGCAGCAACGCCAGTTCGCGATTGAGGGTAAAGCTCATGATGCCGCCGGCAGCCGCCACGCCCAACGCGCCGCCCAGCGACCGGCAAAACGACATGCCCGCCGTTGCCGCGCCCATCACCGCCGTGGGCACCGAGTTCTGCACGATTACCGTGGCGTTGGGCATGCCGATGCCCATGCCGATGCCGAGCACCCCCATGGTCACGAAAAAATACGCCGCGCCCATCTGCAGATGCGCCCACACCAGCAGCAAGGTCAGGCCCAGGCACTCGAGGGCAACGCCCGCCACCAGCAACTGCACGAAATTCTGCCGTTTGGACGACAGCCAGCCGCCGATCAACGAACTGATCAGCAGCATCGCCACTTGGGGCAAGGTCATGAAACCGGATTCGGTCGGCGTTTGGTGCAGCACCGCCTGGAAGTACAGCGGCATGAACACCAGCGAGCCCATCATCGCGAACGACATCCCCGCCATGGCCGCCACCGCCACGCTGTAACGGCGGTTGGCGAACAGCGCGGGGTCGATGATCGGTTCTTCAGCGCGGCGCTCGATGCGATACAGCAGGCCGAAGCCGACAAAGGCGATCACCCCCAGCAACACCATCACCGCGTTGCCCAATTGCTGGGCCAGCGACGAGGCGTGGGTCAGCAGCAACAGCGCCGAAGTCGCCACGCACAGCACCAAGGCACCCTTGTAGTCGATGGCCGCGCGGGCCTGGCGCGCCAACGCCGGCACATTGAGCATCAACCCGAGCATGGCCAGCGCGCCCAGCGGCACATTGATATAGAACACCCAGCGCCAAGTGAAATGCGCAGTGATAAACCCGCCCAGCAACGGCCCCGCCGCACTGCTGATGGCGAACGCCGCCGAAAACAGCCCCTGATAGCGTCCGCGCTGAGACGGCTCCACAGCCCGCCCGAGGACGATCTGTGACAACGTCATCAACCCGCCGGCGCCCAGCCCCTGCAAACCGCGAAACGCAATCAACTGGCCCATGCTGCTGGCCAGCCCGCACAGGGCCGAGGCGCCGACGAACACACCGATGCTGATCAAGAACAATCGGCGCTGGCCATAGAGGTCCGACAGCTTTCCGTACAACGGCGTACTGATGGTCGAGGTCAGCAGGAAGATCGTCACCACCCAGCTCATCGCCTCGAGGCCGTCCATTTCCCGCGCGATACGCGGCAGCGCAGTGGCCACGATGCTCTGGTCCAATGCGGCGAGCACCATCGCCACCATCAACGACAGCATCAGCCACAGCCGACTGGGCGCCGGGGAGGAGATGGCAGAGGAAACGACAGCAGGGTTTTCTGGGAGCGACACACACGCCTCTGACAGGTGGGCCCGAGCGATGCCGGGCAAACCGGTATTTAGCCTGATGCGGATGGGGCTGAACACCCTGCGGGGGCAATCTCCTTATTGTCTGCACATTCCTTGCTCACGCCGCCACCATCACCCGGTCCCTGCCCGCCCGCTTGCCTTCATACAACAAGTGATCGACCCGACTCAACGCCTCGCGAAACGTCTCGCCGGGCTGCAGGGTCGCCACCGCCAAGGTGGCCGTCACCTGCAACGGCTGCGCCAGCCCCTCGCCCATCTCCGTGACCTCGCCGGCGTCGGCTCGGATGCAGGCCAGCACGCGTTCGGCCACCCCTTGCGCGTCCGCAGTCGAAGTGCCCGGCATCAACACCAGAAACTCCTCGCCGCCCCAGCGCGCCGCCATGTCAGTGGTGCGCACACTGGCGGTGATCGCCTGTGCCACGCGCTGCAGCACCACGTCGCCGACGTCGTGGCCATGAGCATCGTTGATCAGCTTGAAGTGGTCGATATCGAGCATCAGCACCGACACCTCCTGCTGATGCCGCTGCGCGCCCAACTGCCGCACGCGCTGCATGATCCGCCGACGGGTATAGAGGTTGGTCAGGCTGTCGCAGTGCGCGGTCTGGAACAGGCTCATCTGCATCTGCAAACTGAAACTCACCGACAGCGCCGCCGAGCGCAGTAACAACGCCGTGGCCGCCAAGGCATTGAGCACCCCGAAGGTGTCCATGAGCTGCGGGCTGATCTGCGCGCCGCCGCCCATATGCCGACGCCCGGCAAAGCCGCCGACCACCACCAGCATGATCGCCAGGTTCAAACACACCCGCCGCGCCCTGGCCCGCTGGAAGCTGAAGGCGACCACCGGCACCACACAGAACACGAACAGAAAAAAATTGCTCTCCCAGCCCAGCACCCAGGTCGCCAGCATGGCGTGGCCAACGATCTCGATGCCCATCAACAAGCCCGCCAGCTGAAAGCGCTTGCGCTTGATCTCCCGAAAACACCACACGTACACCAGCACACTCACGGCATTGCCCAGGAACATCACGGGCACCTGTATGAACAGGAACAGCACCAACAGCACCACATGGATCGAGAAGGCGAACCGGACAATCGTGAGGATGTGCTGCCAATACTGCACCGTGGCCTCATAAAGCACCTGGGCGCGGTCGTCGTCGGAAAGGCTAGTCATGAAGGCAGTCTCGGGTAAAACGGCGGACACGCGCCGACGCGGAATCGCAGGTTCCACTCAAAAAGATGTATCGGCCAAGGCAGGCGGGGCTTGATGGCGATCCGACCAGTAACGTGAGTGTCGGGGGGTTGAAGCGGACGGCAATTGTCGCCCAAGTGCCATTAAACAGCCACCTTTGCATGGATTATTTTCAGTCACTATCGGCTTGACGTTATTGCCCAGGCCGCCGAGCTCCCTACGGCGCATTAGCGCCAAAGAGCCTGCATCAGACACCGCAGCAGCTGGCGCAGACGTTGCAGCGGGACCCTGCGATCGAACTGGAGCACGCCAACGGCATCTACGTCCGGCCGCAGCTATTGGAACGCGCAACACGCTGCCTGGCAGCCGGAAAGCAGCGATGCGGCCGCCGGCAAGCGGGTGCTGGATACCTCCGAGCGAGTGTTGCCGAAGAGCCGGCGCTCAAGGAGATGCAGGCTGCCAGCCAGGGCATGTTGACGGGTTCGATGCAGGGCAAGATCAGCGAGGCGGCGCTGGAGACCAGTCGGCCGGATTTGATGGTGGCCGAGTAAGGCGCGGGATTCTGGACCGAGTGGTAAATATTGCTAATATTTTGTAGCGATTGCGTTCTTTGCCGATGTGACTTGGGCCTCTATAGTCGCCGCTCGCTGCCAAATCAGCGAACGGACGTCGCGGTCCGAACACTACCCTAAGTCCATCGGCGCCATCTTCGGATGGCGCTGCTGCGAACGTGCAATCGTGTTATGGCGGTTGTGAGAAGGACACCCTCGGGTGTGCCGGTTTTTGCTTAGGTGTGTCCGGTCCGCGAACCCTCTCACAACTGCCACCCTTCCTAGGTGTGGCATTGTTTATCCGTATGGAGTGACCATGGCCGCCTACAACCCGCACATCGCTTCCAACACCGCCCTCCCCGTCGTCGAACTGTACGAAGACGCCACCCGCCGCGTCCAGGCTGCTCACCACCTCGCGCGCCTGCTGACCACCGGCACGTTCACCAGCGCCGACCCCGCCGACCTCTCCCGCACCTGCGAAGTGTTCGACCTGCTGCTCGAAGAAGCCTGCGACTTGCTCGCAGCGATGGAAAACCGGGTATAACCCCCGGCCGGGAAGATGAAACCGGCCCTTGCCACACCGTACGCTCGAGCCTGAAGGCTCGCACTGTGCCCCTGTCGCCCAATCATGGCTAAGCTGCACAGCCAGGCAGCGTTCGCTCACGATGAATAGATGCTCTCCCCCCTGACAGGAAGCAGGCATGCGCAAGGATTACCTCGCTTTTTTCACCTCGCTGTTTCTCTCGCGGCTGGCCGATCAGATCCTGCTGTTCATCGTGCCGCTCGTAGTGTTCCAGAGCACCCAAAGCGCGGCCTGGGCAGGGCTGGCGTTTTTCGCCGAATCGCTGCCACGCTTCCTCGCGTTTCCCTTGTGCGGAGCGCTGTGCGACAAGTTCTCACCGATCAGGCTCCTCCACATCAGCCAGGTCTACCGCGCGTTGCTCTGCGTGCTCACGCTGATCCTTTTTGCATGCTTGGGCGGCATCGCCTGGCTGGTCGCGCTGTCGGCACTGTGCGGGGTACTGACCACCCAAGGCATCATGGCCCGTGAAGTGCTGATGCCGCATATTTTCCAGCACTACAGCTACACCAAAACACTCTCCTACTCGCAGATCGCCGACCAGACCGGCCTGGTGCTCGGACCGCTCTTGGCAGCGCTGCTGCTCGAGGTATGGGCCTGGCACTGGGTGGTGCTGTGGGTGGCGGGGCTGTTTCTGCTGGCCGACGCGAGCATGTGGGTATGGCAACGCCTCAGCCGCATCCGCCTGGAGGTATTCGAGCAGCATCGGGACATCTGGCTGCAGCCCCTGCGGATTTCTATCGGGCATATTCGCTCGTTGGCCGAACTGCAGAAGATCATCACCCTGGCCGTAGGGGTCAACTTGATCGTCGGCGTCACCCTGACCACTTCAGCGGCGATGGTGGTCGGGCACTACGACGCCGCGCAAGGTGATTACGCGGTGCTGCAAGCGGCAGGTGCGGTGACGACCATCGTGATTCTGTTCCTCCTCGCCCGAGTCGCGTTGCCCCAGCGAGTAATGGGTGCGGTCGCCTATTCGATGATTGCCGCAGGCGCATTCATCACCGCACTGAGCCCGAGCTTGGGGGGCTATGTGGTGGGGTTTGTGCTGATCGTCGGGTTCGACAAGATGTTCAACGTGTATATACGCACCATTCGACAGCGAGTGATTCCAACCCGGGATTTCGGCAAGACGGTGGGAGTGATCACCTTGCTGAATAATCTTTCGCAACCGCTGGCCGGGTTGCTGGTGGCTGTACTCGCTGCGCCGTTGGGGGTGCAGTGGGTGATTTTGCTGCTGGCGGTGGTGATGACGATGATTGGAGCGGCGGCGTTGGGGTGGTTTGCTAACGCACGTAATGTGGTCGCTGCTCCGAGGGATCAAGGCACAGATTGAACAGCTCCCTAGATTGATAAACCGTAAGCGCTCCATGAACCCCACATTCCAAGCGCTTATCTGATGCTCGATGCTGTGCTCCCGATTCTCTCAGGAGCCCGTTCGCCATGATGCGACCCGATGCAAAAGTCGAAAAAGTCTATCTCTACCCCAAGCCCGTCGACTTTCGAAAATCCATCGATGGCCTGGCTGCGTTAGTCGAGCTGGATATCAAGGTCGCGGTCTTTGACCCAGTCCTTTTTGTTTTCCTCAACAAGCCGCGTAACCGCGTGAAGATCTTGTACTGGGAGCGAAACGGCTTCTGCCTTTGGCTCAAGCGCCTTGAGTCCGAACGCTTCAAAACGTCGCCCGACGTGACGGACGAAGGTAAGCGTCCAGCCCAGCCTCCTTGCAAACAGCCGCTCATCGCAACGGCAACAACTCATCAATCCTGCTGTTGGGCCATGTCGGGAGCTTTTCCAACGTATCGCGCAGCCATGCCGACGGGGCAAGCCCATTAAGTTTCGCCGTCGCCAGCAAGCTCTGGATCGCAGCTGCGCGGCATCCCGCTCGCTCAGAGCCAGTAAACAACCAGTTCTTCTTACCCACCGCTATAGGCCTGATCACATTTTCAACTGCGTTGTTATCGATAGGTAAATCACCGCTGCGGGCATAGCGTGACAACGCCACCCAGCGCTTGAGGCTGTAGTCCATCGCCTTGGCCAAGCTGCTGCCGTTCGCTACCCCTTGGCGGGTCGATAGCATCCACTCATGCATGTCTTGCAGCTTGGCCAGCGCCTCGCTGGTGCGCAGATGTTTGCGTGCATCACAGGTCAACATTTTTCCCCGTGATTCGATTTCGTACAATTGAGCGATCCGTAGTAAAGCCTCGGCAGCCACCGCGCTTTGATTGGCCGCATGCAATTCAAAAAACTTGCGCCGTGCATGTGCCATACAACCCACTTCGGTAACGCCCTGAGTAAATAGCGCTTTGTAGCCCGCATAATCGTCAACGACCAAATGACCTTTCCAGTCATCCAGAAAAGCGCGTGCATGCGCACCGCTGCGCCCGGTCTGGTAATCAAATACGGTAATCCCCGGCCCGGGATCCAGGTCGTTACTGCGATAAACCCACAAATAGGCTCGCTTGGTTTTGCCTTTGCCAGGGTCAAGTTGCTGTACCGGTGTTTCGTCAGCATGCAGGATCAGGCGTTGGCGCAACAACTCGGCCAATCGATCCGCCAGCGGTTGCAGCGCAAATCCATAGCGGCCAACCCAGTCGGCCAAGGTTGATCGTGCCAGTGTGACGCCCGCACGCTGGGCGATCTGTTCAAGGCGATACAACGGGAGATGATCGAGGTACTTGCTGATCAACACCCAGGTAATCAGTCCCGGAGCCGCCAGGCCGCCGTCGATGATGGCGGGAGGCACTTGTGCTGAAACAATACGTTCGCAGGGTCGGCAGGCGTATTTGCTACGGATATGGCGATGCACGAAGAACTTGGCAGGCTCGACATCCAGTTGCTCGGTGATGTCTTCGCCCACTTTTACCCATTCACCACCGCATTCAGGGCAACGGCAGGCCTCGGGCTTGTGGCGATGTTCAATACGTGGCAGATGTTCCGGCAGTGGTTGACGGCCGGCGCGAGAGCGCTGCGCTCGCTGTTGAGGCACGAGTGCCTCGACTTCTACTTCAATGGCGGCGCAGTCGGCATCGGCGGTTTCTTGAAATAAGTCTCGCTGCTCGGGCGACAACGCCTCGTTTCTGACGCCGAACCGAATACGCTTGTAATGAGCAAGTTCGAGGGTCAATGCCTGGATTTTCAACGCGTCATGTTGAGCCTGGGCACGTAGCTTATCGACATCGACCTGCTGTGAAAGCGCGGCCATGATCCTCTCCCGCAGGGCGGGATCAAGATTGAGGGCGGCGATTTCATCGGCGACTGGCATCCGTGGATTTTACTGAAAAAATCCACACTATCGTTATCTGCGAACGATATGAAAGAGTATTTCTCTACACTCTCCAGTCACTCATCGGACGAGCTTCCAATCGTTGCCAGTCAACGCCAGTGATCAGCCACTGCCATTGCGCCTGGGTCAATGTGAAGACTGTTTCGCCAGGGACAGGCCATACAAAAGTGCCTTCATGCAGACGGCGCTGGCTAAGCCAGACACCGGTGCCGTCCCATTGAAGAAGCTTGAGGCGGTTGCCTCGGCGATTACGAAAAGCATAAGCGGTGCCGTCGCACGGCGATCTTCCCAGCGCGTGTTGGACGCGCGACGAAAGACCATCGATGCCAAGGCGCATGTCCATCGGTTCAAGAATCAGCCAGACCTGTGCAGGCAATAGCATCAGCGCATCTCCTGGAGCAGATGGGCCAGCCACGCCGGATCTATCGTGCACGGCAATATCAGCTCCCAGCCGCTTGGATGTCTTAGCTTCAGCTCGCTTGCCGTGGCAACTTCACGTACGGCGATGGGCACTATCGTCAGGGTCTCGTTTTCCAGCTCGCGACTTCGAAACCAATAGCCAAATGATTTGGTGTTGATCTTGTGCCGCTCGCAGTAGGCAACTTGGGTCATGCCGCTGTTGCGCCATGCCTGGACATGTTCGGCCCAGAATGCGCGCCGTGCGGTGAGTCCGGCGGGTGGTTTCATGTGTGCTCCTTCGTGGAAGGGCACAGCGTGGCGAGAGGCGGAGGGGAATCATAGGTGGCTGGGCTGGACGCTTACGGACGAAGCGATTGTCCTGACTGTTCAGGAACTCAACTGGATGCTCGACGGCTTTGACCTCTGGCGTAACCGTCCTCATCAGGTTTTGACGCCACGATTCGTGGCCTGATTCGGTATAATCCAGGGCATGAATTTCGTGCCCGACAACCCTCCTGATGATCCCGAGTTGCTCAAGCAGATGCTTGCGAAGATGCAATCCAGGATGGGCGTGCTCGAAGAACAAGTTGCACTGCTAAGGCAGCGCCTGTTTGGCCGAAAATCAGAGCAGGCCGTGGATCCGGCAACGCCTCAAATGGCGTTGTTCAATGAAGCGGAGCACGAGGTTGAGTTGGCGTGCGAGACCACTGAAGAAGAGGTCGTCGCACCCGCCAAGCGCCGTGGCAAGCGCAAGCCGTTGCCCGCTGACCTTGCGCGCATCGAGGTCATCCACGAACTGCCCGAACATGAGCTGACTTGCACTTGCGGCTGCCGCAAGCACGCCATCGGCGAGGAGATCAGCGAGCAGCTTGAAATCGTCCCGATGCAGATCCGTGTCATCAAATACGTCCGCAAAGTCTATGGTTGCCGCGACTGCGAAGCCGCTCCGGTCACTGCGGACAAGCCAGCTCAATTGATTGAAAAAAGTATGGCCAGCCCGAGCGTTCTGGCGATGTTGCTGACCACCAAATATGTAGATGGCTTGCCGCTTCATCGGTTTGAAAAAGTATTAGGTCGCCACGGCATCGATATCCCGCGCCAAACCTTGGCTCGCTGGGTCATCCAGTGCGGCGCGCACTTACAGCCGCTACTGAATCTGATGCGCGATAGTCTGTTGGCCAGCCGCGTCATCCACTGTGATGAAACGCGGGTACAAGTGTTGAATGAGCCTGACCGCGAGCCAAGCAGCCAGTCATGGATGTGGGTGCAAACCGGCGGCCCACCGGATAAGCCGGTGATCCTTTTTGACTACTCCACCAGTCGAGCGCAGGAGGTACCGACGCGCCTGCTCGAAGGCTATCGCGGTTACGGCATGACCGATGATTATGCCGGTTACAACGCACTGGGCGCTCAAGCTGGAGTTGAGCGTTTAGGATGCTGGGCTCATGCGCGTCGCAAATTCGTTGAAGCACAGAAAGTGCAGCCCAAAGGTAAAACGGGGCGCGCAGATATTGCTCTGAATCTGATCAACAAGCTTTACGGCATCGAACGCGACCTAAAAGCTTTCGGCGACACTGAACGTAAGATCGGTCGTCACGAACAAAGCCTGCCGATACTGGCTCAGTTGAAAAGTTGGATCGAAAAGACGCAGCCACAGGTCACCGCTCAGAATGCCCTGGGCAAAGCCATCAGTTACCTCACCAGTAACTGAAGCAAGCTGGAGCGATACGTCGAGGAAGGCTACCTGCCGCTCGACAACAACGCCGCTGAACGCGCGATCCGCCCCTTCGTGATCGGAAGAAAGAACTGGCTGTTTAGCGACACGCACAAGGGCGCGACCGCCAGTGCTCAACTTTACAGCTTGGTCGAGACGGCTAAAGCCAACCGCCAAGAGCCATATGCGTGGCTGCGCCACGCATTAGAACGGCTGCCACTGGCGACATCGGCTGAAGATTACGAAGCCTTGCTGCCGTGGAACTGCCGCAACTGCATTCGTAAACGCGCCGCCCATCTTTGGCTAGATGAGGTTTATGGGCCTACAAGCAATCGGCGATGCGAGGGGCTCTCAAGATTTTGATACCCCAGTCGATCTATATCGGTTAAATATCAATTCTCAGCTACGAAGGATCGTCACATGTTCTATCCCCGTGAAGCCGCGCGCGACCATCTCTATAACCGTGTCCTGATGCTCACCATCGCTTGTATCGTCGCGCTGTTCATCGCCGTAATGGCCAAAAATGATGGCATTCGTTATGCCGCACTGCTGGTAGACGCCTCCGAAACCACGGGCATGGTGACGTTGGTGGAACTGCCTCCAGGAAACTCGCAGACGGGCATTGTCCAGTATCGGTATAGCGACGACTCGGCAAGGTCGCACGAAGGGGAATACTTCGATCCACGCTACAGCACTGGCATTCAATACGATGTCGGCAGCCCCATTCAGCTGCGGTATTGCCGTTGGCTACCATCGATCAGCAGCACTGTGGATCAGTTGCCTGGCTTGGTTCCGGGGTTCTACATGATGACGGGGGCTTTGATTGTGGCTCTGTTGTTGATGGGAATCTCCTTGCTGACTATTTGCCAGATCAGTCGGATGAAAGCGGAAGACGCGTACTACTAGCCGATGGGCGTTGGGTTCGAGCGCTTTGCGATGGGCCATCGAGGATTTCGAAAATCCACAGGTTTGGGATAGAGGTATACCTTTTCGACTTTGGCGTTGGGTCGCATCATGGTGCTGGCTCCTGAAAGAAACCGGGAGCACAGCATCAGGTGTTAACCAAAGGTCTTGAAGGTGTAGGTGGTGGATCGCTTACGATAAACCGGCATCGATGCCGGCTTTTTTAGGCGTGAATCAGGAGCGTTCTGCCGGCCCATCCCAACACATTGGCTGCCGAGCACAAAGATCGTATTGGCGATCCAAGTGCGGCCATGCAGACTGGGGGTTTGCCGGCCATCTGTAGGCGGCAAGGAGCGTGGCTGGGGGTACAGGCTCCTGACTCGCTGCTAAAAGGCGCTCATCAATAAAGCGGTTTACTTGTCTTCTTTGGCAATTGTCGCCAGCGCCGCATCCTTGATCAAATACCGGCCCTCGACATCTTCAGGGTATTGCGAGACATCACGGAGCCCATGTCGACTTCCTGCTTGAGGTAAACGATTTGCCCCGCTTTGACCGAAACAGTCAGGTCCGACCAGTTCTCGGCTTTGGAACTGATAACGTGCTGGCCCGGGGCGACGTAAAAATAAATGTATTGGTTGCGACGGTTGTAGCCCATTTGCGAAGCCGGTTCCTTGTTATCGAGGAACACGTAGAAGCGCACCGCCATCCCGACGTTGCTGGGTCGTATGACATAGACCAGTCCTTTGTCAGCGACAGCTGGCTTAGGAAGGGGGTAGTTCGCGAGCTCGGTCTGCATCTTGTCTGTGGGCGGTGATGCACCGCCGTAAATGAGGGCGATTAAGAAGGAATGCAGCGGATTTGCAGAACAGCGTGATCATCAGGATCTTCCTTGGTTTGTAATGCTGAGTCCTGTATAAGCTATTGCAGCACCTTACCGGAGATCAAGATGTTGCACTAATTTTACGTGGGGCCCGTGCATACTCTATTCTCCGTCGATAGTCTCAATGCATACATAGATAGATACTATTTTAGCTAAATCCACCAAATCATCCATTTCTGGGGCATAAAATCTGACCGCATTGTTTAATATGTTAATTCCCGTCTCATCCTCCTCCTCTTCAAAATCTATTTCCATAATGGACAATCTAGACTTTACTTGCCCAATTGTTTTCCCTAGAAACTGACAATTGTTAATCCAGAACTTTGCCTTTAAAGCACTAAATTCTATACCGGTCAGAATATCACTTGCATCATAAAAAGCTCTCGCGACGATGTCACCGAAGGTATCTATTGAGTTTTCCGTAAACTCACTTTTGGGATGGGTTTTCCATTGACCTCCTATAGCTTTCCTTACGTAGCCTCTATCGTATTTTTTTTGGAATATTTCTAAGCCGTAACCAATTTTGAAAACGAAATCCATAATAGCTCCTATTTTGGCATGAAGTCGTTAGGATTGAGAGCTTTTACATGATCTTGCATTTGTTCTATAGCCTCGTCGTACTTAGTCCCAAACTTTCTTCTTATATCATTAATATCCATATCAACTGCCTCTTGCAACTTTCCTTGTTGAAGCAACGCTTTTTGTTGTTCTCTATATGCTTTCGCAGCATCACCATTGCCAGCAGCAATCTTACTTACGGATAGAGAGGCTTGTGCACTTAGATCAATTGCGCCCTTTGCACCATCTAAACTCTAACGAACGCAAACTCCATCAAAATATCACTACCACTCATACTTTCAATAATTGCTCGACTCGCGCCTATCGACTTCAAAGCGAAATTCATTTCATTTAATGACGAAGAAAAGTCAACAACACAATCCATGTCTGGAATCCTCTTGTTTCCCTTGACTTTAAAACCCTCAATACCAAGAATTGCAATATTGTTATTTTTGCAGTATTCGACCAGCCTAATTCCATCGCCAACATCAAACAAAGGAATGCCACTCCACATCAATGTAGGTGTAATAGTTAAATCCTCAACGGACACTTCAACTGCAATCAGTCCCATGGTGCAACCCACTCAGGATCTTTTTTATTGGAGACTTGGACAATCGCTCCCGTGCGATCATTTCTTACCACACAAGAACCATCCTTAGCGATATACCCAGTAGCTGGATCGTTAAGGCGGCTCCCCGACACAGTACCAAAGCGAGTATCTTTCGTAACAACCGTTTTGACTGGTTTATCGATTACAGACTATATAGAGCTTTCCGTCCAACCCCGTTTACCCATTGGTCGGCAATCTTTGGTTCAATCGTAATTGAAATTACTTTTGCACCAAAAATAAAGCAGTTAATTATTTTTTAGCTGCCTGATCGGATCCCAATCATTAGGTTTGAGTTGATGCTTGCTCCACCACTGCATCCCCTCAGAAACCCACTTTCCACGTAAATCGGAATGAGCGGCTGTCGAGTCATCATACCCAAATTCAGTCCCGCAGCATGGGCAAATATTGTACGAGGCACAGCCAAAACTGTCATACGCCGGCTCATTAAGATCAGGATATTGGCATACCGGACATACATATTTTTGATTACTATTGAGCATTAAAATAGTCAAGTTTGAACCCTTACCATGCACTGCTGGGTTAGGTTTTTAGTACGTGCGAATACTTCCCCCACTTGATACGACCCCAAATTCATCGGTGCCAGGGTTGTAGCGTACGATATCTCCATTAGGTCTTGCTTTTTCAAGCACGCCCGCAGGCTTCGGGGCTGTTAAGAACTTATCAGCTTGTGCTTGGTACTCAAGCTTATTTTTCGCGCCAAAGTCACTGCCATGACGTGCAAACTGGTCATCAAGCTTGGCTTGGTCGGCAAAATTCGCTCCGCTTCCTGTCGCTTTTGCACCAACGACATCCGCCCCTACACCACGATCGGAACTATTATACTCCTTCCAACCCGGATGATAAGGGTCTGCCTTCATCTCGGGCGAAACCGTGACGGTTTTCCCCGCTCCGCTCTTCGCCCAAAGCGCACCAATCCCTGCTGCGGCCGTACCAGCGACCGCAGCAATGGCGCCTGGGGTGCAAAAACACCGGCCAAGGCCGGTGTAGATAGTGCCTGATCAAAATAGGTATATTGAAAATTACATCCGTCGAATATCAGATAAAAATTCATGAAACTCGTTTTCTGCCATCTCAAACTCTGGCCCTTCGACCATTGCCATTAGTGACAACAACGCAGTATCTAAATTCTTCGTGAGAGAAAAATTCGGATCTTGATAAATTTTAAGCGCCTCTTTTGCTATCTTAAAAATATCAAACCCATCAGCAGCTATTCTTCCAAGCCTATCAGCCACCAAGTCTTCCATACTCATAGCTGCTCCCAACTCTTTAGCTCTGCTCCGGTCGGAGGGCGGTGTTGAGCATCAACCGACTGCCCATTAATACTTTTCAGGTGGACACGAATTATTTCTCCTGAATGGTCGTAGCTCTCCATCCACTGCCTCGTACTGCCCGTTCTAGAATCAAACTCCGTGGCGAAATAAGCACCTCAAGTCGGTCCTGCTGTCCTAGCATGAACCTCGTGTGTGTAGTAACGAATGCGACAATCAGGAATGTTCTAGTAATCGCTGCTGTTCCTTGAGCCTTTTGTAGTCCTGATAGTTTGCCCCCCTTCTATAGTCAACGACGCGGAGGGCTGCCCTGTGGACGTTGAAGATGCATAGAATCGATAGGACTTCTCTCCATTAGTTAACACAGTAACTGAGCCATCCTGAGAAATTGTCTTTTTATAACCATTAGAATCAAGGGTCTTTATAGCGCGGCCCTAAGTAATGTTGGCCTCTATCTGCCCCGCACTATTCCGCGTAACTTTCGGCAAAAACTCAATCGATGTTGCTTTTGCACTTTATCGCATTCTAAATAACACCTTGAACCTTGTTAATTTAAGTCTGGCCATTGTAAAAGATGATTGCCTATTGATGCAATTAAGAAGCTTGAAAAGCCATCCCAAGTTTTAGTCATCGAATTCTGGCCTTCAAAAAACTGAAATACTGGCGGATCGTCAGAAATCGGTAGGAAATAATTAATTTCATATCCTTGATGCATGCAGAATACCTTAGCATCCGTAGGCAGCAAATCGGACAGACCTAACTCATCAAGCAACTCATCCGCCTCAACCTTTAGGCTAAGTAATCTCGGATAAAATATATCAACACCACAAAAAATCTTACCAGCCGAACGCCCCGCAATCGTCAAAAACTCACGATATGCCAAAGGAACTTTACAACCAAAATTTTGCTCGATTGATGCAATCTCCACTTCTGAGCAACCAACAAGAGTAGAATTTAAAATTACTCCCCGCAGCACTAACTCATGAAAAATGTCCCGAACGTTTTTCATCTTGGCTTTCCTGTTTCTACGTTAACAATCACACCGGGGAACCTTTGTTGAAACTGACTTATAACCCCGCTGCACGAAACGCAAACTGGGAGGTCTGAGTAAATATTTACGACCCCTTGTGACGAGGGGGTTAGCTTATCTGCCAAACTCGACAATTTTTATACTCTGAGTCCATTATCCTTGGATCTTTACCAGTTTGTATTGTGTCGAAGACCTGTTTTTCAGGGACATCGACCGTTCCAAGGCGCTTCGCTAGCCCGCTTACCCCTACAAGCTCAGCGCTTTGTCCATCAATTGAATACTCAGCAACAGCAATATTCCTACCGCTACCAACGTTTAGCTCCCAGCGAACTTACATCGCACGTTCAGATAATCTTGCTATTCATAGGCGGCGGCGGCCTCTTTTGCACAAGTGGCTTAAGCTATTTTTCCAGCAGATCCTCGACCGTAAGCCTATCAATTTCTCTGAAGACTACTTCTATCTCGTGCCCTTGGTCACCAACCCAATTAGAGACCGCGTCACGTAAAATCTCAAGGTATACCTGTAGATCATCTCTTGGCAATTCTGGAAGAGTCACATGTACAAGGACGATTTTGTGGCATGGAATCCAGCTAAGATCTCTTAAGCAATCGTATAAGGCATCCCAGTTAAATCCAAAATACCCTGGCAACCAAAGTAGGTAATACAGCGCTCTTATCAATTCCTCTGCAATCCCAATGGACGGGTCAATCCGCACATAAAAAACCTCGGCCGCGTCATATGAAGGCGGGATGTCCACAAACTTGAATGGCAACATTTTCGACAGGCCTCAATTTTTATCGGGATGAAGGTTTTGTAGTGGTCAGCTGTGTAATACATTTCGCCGCCTTTTCCTACGACGATTCGGGTACATATAAGGTGCAAAAACACCGGCACAAGGCCGGTGTCGAAAGTGTCAGATCAAGTTGAAACTTCTACAACTCACCAAACCTCATGGGTCTCGGCTCTGTAATTCTTTTCAATACGCTCAACAAGCAATGGCGCACTGATAATTCCTCTTGTGGAATGCTTCAGTTCTTCCGAGCTAATCTCTCTCTCCAGCCGAAGCGCTTCGCTTCCATTCCATAGCCAAATAGAGCCTCCCGGCCCGCCATTCCTGGAACGGAACGTAGGAAACACTTGTAACTTTTCGGGAACCGGAACATTTGCCACAACGGATAGAAGGCCCTGATTTACCGCACTTTGAACAACAAAAAATGCGGAAAATTGTGGTTCACCATCAACAACAACCGAAAAATCTTTTGGTTTTTCATTATGAAACCCGGGGAAAATACGTATTAAAAAACCAAATTCCGGATGCTTATGAGTAACCTGGGCATATGCGACACCCTGCGAGGTTAACACCTGCAAAATGTCGCCCAGCTTTACCTTCTTAGCCATTTAAAATCCTTCATATCCAGCTCTTTTCAGCAGCTCGGCGCCGCGAATCAAACCCTGCTCATAATTAGTCGGGTTTTTGACAGACGATATAGAGTTAATCTTATTGATCAACGTGCCGCCATCTTTACCAAGGCCATGGTAGTCGATCAGTGTTTGCTCTACTGCCCGTGCGTCAGCACGTGAAAGGTTCTGTAAACCCTCTATTCTGTCAATCGTGATGCCTTTTTCTCTGAGGTGAGCTTGACCGCGCTTAGCTATGTCGTCGGTTATTCCGACATAACGAGTCACGCCATCAACAACACAGTTATAAACACAGGTCTTTCCACCTATAGAGGCAACTTCACCTGCGCCTTTTGCCCCAACAACATCCGCCCCTACCCCACGATCGGAGCCATTATACTCCTTCCAACCCGGATGATAAGGGTCTGCCTTCATCTCGGGCGAAATCGTCACCCCCACGCACCACAACATTCCCCGCACCTACCGTCGCGCGGACGATCTGCTGGCGATCCTTGTCGTACTTGTAACCCGAGGCACTCCAGCCGGCTTCGCCGGTTTTACCCTTGCCGACCTGACTGCTGTCCTGCTGGGCGCTCGCGCCACCAGTGGCATAGCTCCCGCCAACATTCAGGTAATAGGCGTGCTCGGTATCCTTGCCCGCGATATCGCTGAAGCCCAGCGTGCCGGTATCGAGCAACAGCTTCCCGGCATCCGATGCGATCAATGCTCCATCAAGCTGGGTGTGATCCTGGAAAAGAGTGCAATCAGGGTACATATAGGGTGCAAAAACACCGGCGCAAGGCCGGTGTCAGTGTGATACAAACTCATTGCATGTCAGTAAAATCTGGGGCTTTTACTGATGAGCAAACTACTCCTCGATCAACCCCAGCGCTTCGCCCAAGCTTTCCACAAACTCTGCCTGCTCATCTGAATACTCTATTGCGATGCTTTTAAACTGTGAGCACAAAGATGATTTAGATTCCAAGTCCATCATTTGCAATGTCGAAGCTAATTGTTCAAGCCCCTGCATTGCAGCATCTGGATTTAATGCATCATCCCCCGAAAACTCAAGAAATATAGCAAGCTCAACAATGGCTCGCGCAACGTGCTTATTGATTTCCTGGCTCACGAATCACCTTCACTGAAATATTTTTAATGCCCAGCTCATCAAACATTTTCTGAGCTCTATTTGCTTGAGCCTGTGTAGGTACTTCCCAGCGCGCAGTTAAAGCATTCTGACTTAACACGTCAGACTGCCTAAGCGCCTGGTCCTTCTATTTGCTCGTCGTTACAACCGAAATCTTGCGATCAACTAAAACTTCACCATCCACACCATCGAATTTAACCAACCTTATTGATCCATCCGGCATTGTTCTTTCTAGCGCAGGAGCTTGGCCAGATTGGGTTGCAGGATTGGAGCGAGCACCCGTTGCTGAGTCATTGTAATCACGGGCACGCGAACTCATACCTGCATTCTCATCAACCCACTTGACCTTAGTTGACGCAAGATCATCTACCTTACCGGCAGCGCCAGTTGCTTTTGCACCAACAAATTATGAAGCAAACAAACAGCCGTTTTCGTCCACCCAAATGATGCCTGGCACTTCATAAAAATACAGTGTGAGTGCTTCGTCACTTTCACTCACAACACCTTCCGGCCACTTATCTTTCAAGTAAGACACGATCTGCTTCGCATCCAAACTCCAGTGAGACTCTTCATCATTAATCGAAAACCTGGGGTGCGGATTATCCGAAGAAATATAGCAATCCGCATTTGGCGCGATAAATTTTATTTTTCCGGTAACAAGCAGATATTCGATCACAGAAAAAAAAGCATCTTTTTGCTGAGAGAACGATAGCTCAGGATTCCATGAACCAATGGCGCTGAAAAGTGCCGATATCCACAGACCAAATGAATCACGCACTATTTCTTCAACAAACTTAGTATCCATTATGGATTTCCAATCAGGAATTTTATTTCTGGATTATACGTCGTGCCTGTGGCGGCTTTAGGCACATCGATAGTCCAGGCTGGACCAGTCTGACCAGATGAAGAGGAAAAATTCCGAAGCGTGAAATTTCCTTCAGGCGTATTAACAACATATATATCCCCTTTCCCAGGAATAGTACGAGGAGAAGGCAAGCCTGTCGAGCCTGTCAATTCCGAAAAATACTGCTTAACTTCCACATCTGTTGCACCAGAAAATATTTTTGCATTTCCTGTGTTTGGAACCTCAATGAGCGAGCGGTCTCCAATTTGAATACCGCTCCTAGTACTGGAAGAGCTAAACAGCTCCGTTATTTCGGTACTGCGGGTTATGCTTGGAATGCCTTTTGCACCAACTCATCAACTGTCGCTCTGATTCAAAATCTTTACCTCGCGCCAGTAAATATTTTCTGGTAAAGGCTGATTCTGATTGAATCGGGAGAAAACTTCGATCACATCGTCAATATTAAACCACTCATCTTTCTTTAATTGAACACGCCCTGCACCAAACGACAGCAAGCTCCCATCTTCAAAGTTCGTGCTAGAATTTGAATGATATCCTCTAAACAGAGCTTTACTTTTTGCGTCATATCTTTCAATAAAGCAAGTGAATCTGCCTCCTGCCACTTGCACATAATTACCGTCGTCGTCAGTTATGCATGCGTATGAGCTTGGACCGTAGCTTTTTAATTTTTTTAACACTTTTACAAGCTGCGCCTGGTTGACGTCAATTAATACGGGACTATTTTCGGCTTCGAGCTTCATATTCCTCACCTTCACGGCACATAAACTGTTGTAGCGCTTTCGATGACTTCGCCTTTTAGCCGTCCCTTCCCTTGCGCCCCAAACTGATTGACAAAATAATCGGTGAATTCTTGATAGCTGGTCTTACTAGCAGTTCCGCTTTTCACCTCAAGACCGTGTAATTTACCATTTGCGTCACGGACTACAATGTCATACCTACGATCACCGAGAGGCCCTTTAACGACCATCTCAGTGCCTACAACTTCCATTCCATTTGCTTCTAAATGCTTAGCAAACTCATCTGCCTTAACTGTTCCCGGAGGAGCTAGACCCTTCGGGCTAGCAAATTTTCCGTCAGGGGTTCGATAGCTTCCATCTGAATGCAGATTTACTTCGGGGGCTAGGTCGGTCTCTGGACCAACTTTCTTCCCGCCCGTCGCATCTGGGCTTGCTACCTCTTTTGCACCAACAACATCCGCCCCTACCCCACGATCGGAGCCATTATACTCCTTCCAATCCGGATGATAAGGGTCTGCCTTCATCTCGGGCGAAATCGTCACGGTTTTCCCCGCTCCGCTCTTCGCCCAAAGCGCACCAATCCCTGCTGCGGCCATACCAGCGACCGCAGCAATGGCGCCTGATATCAAAAATTTTGCGCCGATCACTTCCGCCGAGCCATTCATACCATCGTTGCCTGACTTGGCGTATTCCTGTTTCCCCTCTTCGTTATTCTCGACTACCAGCTCAACGTCCTGATCCGTCAGCACGTTTACAATCTTCGTCGCTCCATTCTCCACCAACCGCTCGGCGGTTGGGCCTAGCGTATGTTCGAATACGACGGAACCCAGATATCCAGCAGCGGCTGTTACCGGTCCCAGGGCGACTTGGACCGCCAACATCCCAGCTGCAATTTGCTCTTTTGGCACCATGACACTGAATTTGGCAACATTTATCAGTGCATCTTGATAAAGGTTGTTATGTATGTAGGTGTTATCCAGTTGAATCGACGGATTCCCGTTTTTATCCAAAACTGTGGTGGATGTTGATGTTCCTGGCAGTGGATCCACGGCTTCTGGGCACTTTCCAGCACATTGCTGCAGCTTGCCAAAGCTTGTGAAGACCGCGTCCAGCGATGAGTAAACCTCTGGGCGCCAGGTGCCTAGGACAGAACTGGACAAACCGTTTTCCAGTAATTTTTTTGTCAGCGCCAGTGCCTTTTCATTTCCTAGAGCTGCTTTTGCTTGCTGAGGAACATCATCTATCGTCACCAGCGGCGCACGCAGTCGATTCAGATTACCAAGAAGCTCATTGATTTGCGCCGAACCATAATTCTTGGCATCATCTTCCCACCGCTTCAAAGTCCCCGGCACATCCATCACCGCATCAACTGAAGACTTCGTCACATATAAATCAGTGCGGTGTTCTTCATCCTTGGTAATCTCATACGCCTTACTGACATCCCGATTCAGCCCAGCCGTAGAATCCGCCCCAGTCTGCTCATCCCCACGCACCACAACATTCCCCGCACCTACCGTCGCGCGGACGATCTGCTGGCGATCCTTGTCGTACTTGTAACCCGAGGCACTCCAGCCGGCTTCGCCGGTTTTACCCTTGCCGACCTGACTGCTGTCCTGCTGGGCGCTCGCGCCACCAGTGGCATAGCTCCCGCCAACATTCAGGTAATAGGCGTGCTCGGTATCCTTGCCCGCGATATCGCTGAAGCCCAGGGTGCCGGTATCGAGCAACAGCTTCCCGGCATCCGATGCGATCAATGCTCCATCAAGCTGGGTGTGATCCTGGGTACGGATGTTCACATCATTGGCAGCGGTTATGGACGTCTGCTGCTCGACCCATTTGGTCGAGCCCGTTGTTTGGCCATAGCCCACAGAGCCACTGGCACTGCCACCTCCCAGTCCCACCACGACGGTGGCACTCACGTCGAACTTCTTGCCGCTGACCTTGCCGGTGTCCAGCGCCGAACTGACGGTCAGGTTGCGGCCCACGTCCCCGTTGACGCTATCGCCACGCAGGGTCGCACCGCTGATGGTGGTGTCGCGGCCGCTGGTGAAGTTCAGCTGGTCGCCAGCATTGAGGTGGGCTTCCTGCTGTTGCGCGCCTTCACGGTCGAGGTTGCCGCGGCCGATATCGACACTGGCGTAAACGCCGATGCCTTGCTGGCCGACGGCGATACCGGCGCTGCCGCCGCCGTTGTGGCGGGCATCCTGGCTGCTGGAATCGTTCTGCGCAGCCTTGATGGTCAGGTCGTTGCCCGCGTTGAGGTTGATGTCACGCTGTGCTTGCACCTGGGCGCCGATCAAACTCAGGTCGTTGCTGGCAACTAGGTTGATGTCGCGGACGGCGTTCAGGGCGCTCGGCGTCGAAGTACCTTGGCTAGAGTTGCCGGTAGCGATGCCGGTACTACCGCCCACCCCGATCTTGAAGCCGCCAGTGGTGCCACCGATGACACCGCCTTTGCTCTGGGTCTCTTCGCTGTCGGTCCCTTGCGCACCTTTGGCGACATCAATGGTCACGTCGCGGCCACCGATGCTGATATCACGACCGGCGTTGAGACCACTGCCGCGCACGGTCACGTCATTGCCAGCGACCATCGACACATCGTTGCCCGCCTGCACGATCGAGCCGCGTTGGCTGTCGATGGTCTGGGTGACGGTCTGGCTCTGGCTGGTGTTGCCAATATGGCCGTCCATGGTCGGGCCGTTGAGGAACTGCGATATGGCGTCCACTGCCTTAAGCGTGCTCGACGCTTTGCTGACACCGTCTTCACCTTTGCCTGCGCCGCTCAACGCATCGCGAGTGTTGCCCAGGTTGTGGTTGATGGTGCCGGAGATGCCGTTGGTACTGACGCTTTTACTGGCGGTTTGCTCGCTGTGTTCGCTGGCGGCATCGATGACGATGTTGCGACCAGCCTGGTAGGCAATGTCATTCCCGGCATAGGCATCGGAGCCCTGCTGCAGGATGTCGCGGCCGGCGCTCACGCTCAGGTCCTGACCGGCACTTAGTTGGCTGGCGGCTGCGGTTTGTTGGGCACCGTTCGCAGTTTCCTTTATGGCTTGCTGGCCAGCGAAGGCGGTGAAGCCGTTGCGGTCCGCACTGACCTTGACGCCGACGGACTTGGTCTTCTCCCAAGTGTCGCTCTGCGCCGTCGAGATACCCGCGATGACATTGACGTCCTGCCCCGCGCCCAAGGTGATGTTGCGCCCGGCGCTGACGCCGCTACCGACGATGTTGATGTCCCGAGCGGCGTTGAGGGTCGCATCCTGCTCGGCGCTGACCTGGCTTCCTACATTGGTTGTGCTCTGGGCCAAAGCGCCGGCCTTCTGAGCAGCGCTGAAGCTGATACCCCCCTTTGTACCCATGATGCCGGTGCGTGTACTGTACTGCTCACTCTTGCTATAGGCCGTATCGCTGGCGGCCACCAAGTTGATATCACCGCTGCTGTTGATCAGACCGGCGTGCAGCTCGGCATCATTGGCAGCGGTGACATTACTGGCGCGCACGCGCACATCGTTGCCGGCAACCACGACCACGTCGTTGCCGCCGTCCACATCACTGGCCACTTGCGAAGCCGTGGTTTTCAGCTGGCTCTTGCCACTCTTCGAGAGGCCCAGGAAGCCCGATTTGGTCTTCTTGTTGTACGAGCCATGCTCTTCAGTACCGGACAGAATCGCCACGTCACCGGTGCCACCGACCATCACATCGTGACCGGCCTTGAGCTGGCTGCCGATGACGCTGACGTCACGGCCGCCATCGAGGCTGACGCCGCCATCAGCGGTACCCGATGTGTTGATGGTCAGATCGCTGCCCGCGGTGATGACCGAGGCGACATTGGTACTGTCGTAGCTTTCCTTTTGCTGGCTGCTGCTGCGGCCAAACGACCCTTTTTTCTTCTTGAAGTAGAACGAAGACTTCTCGTCCATGGCCGACGCGATGGTCACGTCCTGGCCCGCGTCGATATCGACCGCTTTGCCCGCAGTGACGTGGCTGGCAACGATGCCCAGGTCGGTACCTGCACTCAGGACAACATCGCTTCCAGCGCTGATATCGCTTGATACTTGAGTCACTTGATCGCGCTGACTAGTTACCTTTTTCGATTTGCTGTACGCATGCTCCTCATCCGCCGCCGAACTCACCGTCAAGTTCTCGGTGGCCGTCATCGCCACATCACCCTTCGCGGCCACCTGACTGGCGATCACATTGATATCCCGGCCGCCCTGCACAGCCACATCGCGGCCCGCGTCTACGGTCGAGCCGAGCCGCGTGATATCACTGCTGGTGTGCTTGCTGTTCAACACCTGGCTGTTGGTGACCTGCGTAGCGGCGATATTCACATCGCGCCCGGCGGTCAGGGTCAGATCACGGCCGCTTTGCAGGGCGCTGCCGACGTTGTTGATGTCTCGCCCAGCAGAAATGCTCAGATCATTGGCCGCCTCGATACGCGAGGCGCTGTCGACATAGTCCTTGTGCAGTTGGCCGCGGGCGGTGCTGTCCAGCGCGACCACGGTCCGTTCGTTGACCACATCACCGGTGACGGCGGTGACCGCCACGTCGCGCCCAGCAATGATGCCGCCGGCCTTGTTGGTGACGTTGTTGATCGCCAGGGCATCCAGGCGGCCGCCAGCGTCGATCAGGCCGCTGTTGACCAGGTCCTGGCCAGCGGTGGCGCTGAGGTTGCCGGTGGCTTTCAGGGTGCCGGCGTTATCGAGGTTCTGGCCGGCGGTGAGGCTGACGTCGCTACCGGCGATGAGTGCGCCGGTCGGCCCGAGGCGGCCGTCGGCCTGGGCCAGATAGACCACGGGCACCAGGACCTTTTCGCCGTTCACTTCGTGCTCTTCGAGCCAGACGATGTCGTGGGTCAGGGACGCGACTTGGGCGCTGCTGAGGCCGACGCCGATGGACAGGTTGAGGGCGTCCTTTTCGGCGACGGCGTTGTTCATCAGGTATTGGTACATCGCCTCGTTGGAGGTCTGGCCGTCGATAAAGGCTTGGCCGGTGCGTGCGGTGACGGCTTGCTGGATCAGGCGTTGCTCGTAGAGGCCGTCGCCCAGGCGTTTGGCGCTGGTGTCGGGGTCGTAGCCGAGAGCCGCGAGCAGGTAGTCCGAGCTCATGAATTGCTTGAGGTCGGTGAGCGCGGGGTTGGTTTCGATCAGGTATTTGCCGGTGCTTGGTTTGGCGGCGGAGCTGGGCAGGCCTTGGACGCGCGCGATGTTCTGCGCCGAACTTGAGGCCGTTTGGATGTGGGTGGCGCTGCCCGCGACGGCGGAGCCCTCACGGTCGACAGCCGCAAGTTGATAGCCGCCCACGACGGTGTCATCGGTAGCGCTGATGCGAATGTCGCGGGACTGCAGGCCAGGGATGGCTTGATCACGTTGCGCGGTGGTGATGCTTGCCCCGCCTATGGACCAGTCGTTTGCCGCTGCGCCTGGCTGGGTGCTGGTCTGGCCGCTGAGGCGGAACAGGCCGTTCTGACCGGTGGGCAGGCTGAAGCCGGGCAACGCGGTGGGGTCGATCTGTTGTTGTGCCAGGTCGGGGGGCAGCTGTGCGTTGACCCTGATGACCACCCGCGCGCCAGCGGCGGCTTGGGTGTTCTGGACTTGATTGGTGCCTACGCTGTAACCGTAATCCTCGTGGATCACGCTGTTGGTGAGGTTCTGGCTGGCGGTGATGGCCACCTTGCCGCCGGCCTGGATGACGGCGTTGCGCACGGTGCCGGTGCTGGCGGCACCGGTGCTGTCTTTGGCGACTTCTACGTCGCTGACCAAGGTGTATTGGGTGATGGCGGTGGGAAGTGCCAGCAGATTGTTGGCGTCGTATTGCGAGGGGATCTTGCCCTCGAAACCATAGCTAAGGCCAGACATTGCCAGTCCGTAGCCTCCGGCCCCCCCAGGCCCTTGAATGGCACGAACTGCTGTCCCGGTTACGGTGTCGGTAAGCGCGACATTTTCAACCCAGCCATTGTCCCGCCCGCCCAGACGAACTTTTCGGGATACTGCATTCGCAGTACGTAGCGCGCCGGAATCGTCGATGTAATACACGACCGGAAAATCTGGATTGTTGCGCTGGTTATACGGCAACACCACACTGGACATCAGCCGATTGGCCGTGCCATCCGTGATATCCGGCGTTTTATAGGTGCGTGTGCGCTCAATGCTGCCACCTACCGAACCGACGTTCTGCAGGCTATCGGCCTGGATAGTGATATTGCCGCTGGCTGCAATCGTGCTTTTGCTATTGAGGAAGGTTCCACCGTGAAAGACGAAGTCTCTGCCTACAGACAGCGTCGAGGACGCACTGGTGTCGGCGTCAGCACCTTCAAACGTTTCCCGGGCGATGATCGTCAGGTCGTAGTTATCGCCCACACAATCTTCACATCTGACGGCAATAAGCCCCGACGTCAGCGTCCGCTCGCCCGTTCCAGTCCCACCCTCAGTCCTGTTCTCAAACGCATCCGCATCAATCCCGAACGCCCCGGCACTCTCCATCCCACCCGAGATATTCAACACACTCGCCGAGCGCGTCACGCCGTTGTACCCACCAATGCTCACATTACCCAAGCCGTACACATTGGCCGCGTGGTTGGTGAGTGCATTGGCGTGCAACGCCAGGTCGCCACCCGCGAAGATCAACCCGCCCTCGTTGAGCAATGTGGGCGTGCTCAGGCTGACGTTCTGGCCGCCGCCCAGAGTCCCGTAGTTATTGATGGCACCGGCGCTGGCGGTCAAATCACCTCCGGCGGTGATGCGCCCGAGATTGCGCAGGGTCCCGGCTACCGAGAACACACCTTTACCGCCGCCACTCAGTCGCGAGGTAGCGGCGTTGAGGTCGGCCTGATTGGCGGAGAACGTCAGGTCGCCGACGCTGGTCAGGCTCCCCGCGCCGCTGTAAGTACCCGCGATTTGCAGATCGGCGCTGCCATTGCTGGCGATCAGGCCGTCGTTGTTCCAGTTGCCACCGCGGCCGACAAAGGTGCGGTTGGTCAACAGTTGGCCGGTGGCAGACTGGTTGAAGGTGCCTACGTTGAGGTTGAGGTCGCCGACTTGCAGCACGCTGGTGTTGGTCCAGCTGTCGCCGCTGATGCTCAGGCTGCCGTTGCTGACCAGGTTGCCGCCCGCGTTCTGCAACAGATTGAGGCCCAGGCCAAAGGTGCCGGTGCCGCTGTGCAGGATGGAACCGCCGACGTTTTGCAGAGCGCCGACGTTGAGCGCCAGGTTGCTGTTGACCGTCTCTAGGGTGCCGTTGCTGTTGTTCAGCAGGCCGCTGACATTCAACAGCGTGGTACCGCTGGCGCCCAACGCTCGCAGCTTGCCAGTCTGGTTATCAATGCTCGCCGCAACAATGCTCAGCGTACTGTCGCTTTCAATTACCCCCAGCCGATTGTTCAGCGCCCCGCTCAAACTCAAATCAATCTGCTGCCCGCCAATCTGCCCGTCATTGTCGCCGCTGTTATCAAAGTTGTTGCCGGTAACGCTGACCCGCTGCTTGGCATACAACCCGCCATTACGGTTATCAAAATCACCGGTATTGATCAGCGCATCACCGGATTGCGCCGACACCCGCCCGCCGTAATTGTTGAAACCCGCCAGCGCCCGAATATCCAGGCTCTGCGCCTGAGTGATGCCGCCCTTGTGATCAAGGTCATAACCGTTTTTCAGCACGCCGGTAATGCGCGCCGTAAAAGCTTGCTGCAGGCTGGCCAGCACCCCACCGCGGTTGTCGACGTTAGTGGCGGTGACGTTCAACGCTCCGCTTTGCGCGAGAATCTTGCCGCTGAGGCTGTCGACATCGCCGGTAACCGTGAGGTCCAGCGCGCCTTGGCTTTGCAGTGTGCCTTTGCCGTTGGCCAGGCTGGCGGCTTGCAGTTTGAGGTTGGCATTCTTGCTGTAGATCAGGCCGTCATTGGCGTTTTGCAGCGCGCCGCTGGCGGTGATCAGCAACGCGTCGTTGGCGGCCAGCGTGCCGCGGTTGCTGTTGTCCAGCCCGCCGGTAAACAGGGTAATCGCCCGTTGGCTGGTCAGTTCGCCGCCTTGGTTATCGACCTGGGTAGCGCGCTTGAGCAACAGGTTGCCAGCGCTGGCGAGCTTGGCATTGGTGTTGATCAGTTTGCCGAGCAAGTCGAGGGTCACGCCGCCGTTGCTGGCGAGGCTGCCTGCGCTGTTGTCGAAGTCGGTCGCGGCCAGGCTCAAGTCCTGTTGCGCGTTGATCGTGCCAGCGGCGTTGCTCACATTACCGGCGTTGATCAGCAACCCCGCGCCACTGTCGATCAGGCCGTTCTGGCCGTTGTTCAACAGGCCGCTGACGGTCAAGGTCTGCCCTGCTCCACTGGACAGAATCCCGCCTTGGTTGTCGACGCTGACCGCGCTGACGCTCATTGCTTGCTGGCTGACCAGCGCCCCCGAGTTGCCGTTGAGCAGCGCGCCGGCAAGGCTGACATTTACCTCGGCGTTGCGGCTCGACAGGGTCCCGCTGTTGCGGTTGTCGAGGCTGCCACCGCTGACGCTCAGCCCTTGCCAACCGGAGATCAAGCCCAGCGCGTTGAGCACCGAATCGGCACTCACGGTCAGCACCTGATTGCTGATCAACTTGCCGCTGCTGTTATCCAGGGTACGGCCGCTGAGGCTGAAGCTTTGGCTGCTGGAGATTTCGCCATTAGCATTTTTCAGGTCGCGCAGGTGGCTGAGGGTCAGCGGGCTGCGGGTGGTGATGAGGCCGTTGCGGTTGTCGAGGTCGGCGCCGTTGAAATCGAGGTTCAGTGCGGTGGCGCCGAGCAAGGAGCCGCCGGCGTTGTCGATGCCGGTGGCTTTGACGGTGAGCGCTTGGGTGGCGTTGATCAGGCCGTCGTTCTGGTTGCCGAGCAGGCCGGTGACGTTGAGGGTCAGGTCGCTGCGGCTGGTCAGGGTACCGGCGCTGTTGTCGAGGCTGCCAGCAGCGGCATCGACACTGGCGGCGGCGATCATGCCTCTGACGTTGGCCAGCGCGTGCGCCACGCGCACCGTCAGCGCCTGGTTGCTGAGCAGTTTGCCGTTGCCGTTGTCGAGGCTGTCGGCGCTGAAGGTATAGGCCTGGCCGCTGGAGATCTCGCCGTTCTGGTTGTTGACGTCGGCGAGGTTGTTCAGCAGTAACGCGCCGGTGGCGTTGATCAGGCCGCTGCGGTTGTCGAGTTGGCCGTGGTTGAGGTCGAGGGTCAGGTCGGCATTGCTGAACAGTTCGCCGCCTTGTTGATCAAGGCCGATGACGTCAGCGCGCAGCGATTTGTCGGCACCAATGCTACCGCCATCGCGGTTGGTCAACTGCGCTGCGTGCAGTTGCAGGCCATCGGCACTGCTCACCCGGCCGTCATGGCTGTTGTCAAAATCACCGGTGTCGATCGACACCGCACCTTTAGCGCTCACCAGGCCTTTTTGCGTGTTGTCCAAGCGCGTGCTGCTGAGCACCAGCGTGGCATCGGTCACCAGCCGGCCGCCTTGGTTGGTGATCGCGCCGGTGCTGTCGACGGTCAATGCGTCCGCGCTGGACAGGCTGCCGCCATTGTTGGCCAGCGTGCCGGCGCGCACCTGCAGCGTGCCTTCACTGCTGATCAGGCCAAGCGTGTTGAGCAGATCGCCGTCGAGGCGCACATCAATGCCGTGTTGGCTCAGCAAGCTGGCGCCGCTGTTGTCCAGGCGGGTACCCGTCACTGTCAGGCCGGTGCTGCCGGACAACACCCCGGCATTGCGGTTAAGGGTTTGGTCGATAGCCAGCGCCAGGCCTTGCTGGGCGATGATGCGGCCGGCATCGCTGTTGTCGAGCTGTTCGCCGGTCAGGCTGATGTCGCCCTGGCTGGAGATCTCGCCGCCGCGGTTGTCGATGCTGGCGACGTTGAGCACCATCGCGCCGTGGGCGCCGATCAGGCCGGCCTGGGTGTTGTCGAGGCTCGTACCGGTGAGGCTCAGGGTGGTCAAGGCGATCAGCTGACCACCGGGCTGCTGCAGCGCGCCGATGGTTGCAGACAGACTTTTTTGGCTGGCGATCTGGCCGTTGCTGTTGTCGACGCGGGCGGCATGGAGGCGCAGGTCGCCGTCGGCGATCAGGGTCGCAGTGCGGTTGGTCAGGGTGCCGGTGACATCCAGGTCCAGGCCGCTGCGGCTGCTGAGTTCACCCTCGGTGTTGTCCAGGCTGGCGGCCTTGGCATCCAGCGCCGCCGCCGAGATCACCCCTTTGACGTTGCTGAGTGCCCGGGCGACTCGCACCACGAGCGCTTGATTGCTCAGCAGCTTGCCAGCGCTGTTATCCAGGCTGTCGGCATTGAACTGGAACGCCGACGCACTGGAGATTTCGCCGTTCTGGTTGTTGACCGCTGCCAGGTTGTTGAGCAGCAAGGCGCCAGGCGCGTTGATCAGGCCGTTCTGGTTGTCGAGCTGGCCATGGTTGAGGTCGAGCGTCAGGCGGGTATTGCTGAACAGTTGACCGCCGCGCTGATCGAGGCCGGTGACGCTGGCCTGGAGTGCCTTGGCGGCGGCGATGCGGCCTTGATCCTGATTGGTGACCTGGCCGGCAGTGAGGTCGAGGCGATCGCTGCTGGTCAGCTTGCCGCTGTGGCTGTTATCGAAGGCCCCGGTGGTGACGGCGGTCGCGCCCTTGCCGGAGATCATGCCGCTGTTGCGGTTGTCGAGGCTGGCGCTGCTGAGGGTCAGGCCGCTGTCGGTGCTGATCGAGCCTTGCTGGTTGTTCACATCGCCATCGCTGGCGACGCTGAGTGCGCCGGCACTGGAGAGTTTGCCGGCGGCGTTGTTCACGTGACTGGCAGCGGCGTTCAGCGCGCCTTCGCTGCTGATCAGGCCGTTGCCGTTGTCCAGCGCGCCGGTCAGGTGGACGACCACATCGGTCTGTCCGCTCAGTGTGCCGTGGCTGTTGTCCAGCTGCCCGCCGTCTAGGCGCAACGCGGTGCCGGCGTAGATCAAACCGTTGTTCTGGTTGATCACACGGGCGATGTCGAGGGCCAGCGCGGTGCCGGAAAGCAGCTTGCCGGCATCGCTGTTGGTCAATTGGCTGGCTTTGACTGTCACGCCCGCCTGGCTGGAGATTTCCCCGGCGCGGTTATCGATGCCGTTAGTGATAGCCAGGCTCAGCGCTTTTGTCGCACCTACCAGGCCGCCAGTGCGGTTATCGAGGTCGCTGGCTTTGAGCGTCAGGTTGCCCTGGGCGGTGACTCGGCCTTGCTGGTTGTTCAGCGCAGCGACGGTGGCGTTGAGGTCGGCCTGGCTGGCAATCACGCCGTCGGCGTTATTGAGGTCGCCAGCGTCCAGTTGCAGGGCGTTGCCGCTCAACGTGCCGTTCTGGTTATTCAAGGCAGCACCAGCGCTTGCGTTCAGCGTGCGCCCGGCGTTCAGCTGGTGGCCGCTGTTGTCCAGCGCCTGGGTGAGCGTCGCAGTCAGGTCCCGACTGGCCACCACACTCCCGGCGTTGCGCAGATTCTGCGCCCTGAGCACCACATCGCCGTTGGCATTGCGGCTGTTGTCGGCATTGACACCGGCTTCGACGATAGCGTTGTTAGTCAGCTGCCCGCCACTGCTGAGGCTGATGCGATCGCGCGCCGCCACGTTCTGCTGCACCGCCAGCGCGCCGACCGTTTGCACCTCGACGTTCTGTCCGTAGATCGCCCCCTGGGCCTCCAGGCTTGCCGCTTGCACCTTGACGGCGCCATTGGCCGAGGCCTGGGCCATGCTCAGGTGGCCGTTGGCGTCGATCTGAATGTCCTCGGCGCTGGCCGCCAGATTGCCGGCCAGACGCACGCCCACGCCCTTCTCGGTGCCCACCAGTTTGATCGCACCGGCGTACATGCCGCCCAGCGCTGAACTGTCGATGGCCAATTGTGGCGCGTCGCTGCCGTCGTCGGCCAGCGCGGTGGGGTTGAGGGTCTGCGCGTTGACGTCGTTGCGCCCGGTGACGAGGGTGAGGTTCTTGGCGTGCAGCTCGGCGTTGATTTTGGCGCTGCGGGTGATGATCTCGAACTGATCGACGTTGTCGGCGTTGAGCCCGGCGCCTTCGACCGTGACGCTGCCGTTCTGCACGTTGAAGTGGTCCAGCGCGCCATTGCTCAGCACCGGCTTGCCGGTGGTCAGGGTCACGCGCGGGGTGTTGATGAAGCCGCAGCCGTTGCAGGTGACGCCGTAGGGGTTGGCGACGATGACGCGCGCTGCCTGACCGGCGACTTCGGTGTAGCCATTGAGCTGGCTGGCGTTGGCACCGGTCACTTCGTTGAGGATGGTGCTGGCGGCCTGCCCCTTGAAGTTGGGGTTGCCGACGATGATGCCGCCCAGTTGGGTGCTCTGGGTACGGCCGCTGGCGTTGTTGAGGATCACCCCCTGACTGCCGACGTTGTACTGCTGGTATTGGTTATGCGACAGGCCGCTGGCGTTGGGCGCGGCGATGTTGACGATCGGCACACCGTTGCCGGCCTGGCCCAGGGTCGTGTTGGGGGTGGCGACGACGATGCCCTCGGCCTGCGCCCACAGCGGTTGCCAGAACATGGCGTTGGCCAGCAAGAACGCCAGCCCGCGCTTGGGCAGGCCCCAGAAGCGCTCGCGCTCGATCAGGGCGGCCGAGGGCTGGCGGGCGAGCAGGTCGAATTGGTTAACGTCCATGTTGAAAGTTTCCGAACAGCGTTAAAGGAAGAAATCGAGGCGAAAGTAGATCGGCGATTCGCGCTCGATCAGTCCCGCAGGGCGTTCCAGGGAGTGGGCGTAGGTCGCGCTGACGGCAACGTGCTGGCCGCGCGCGAACAGCTCGAAGGCGTTGCTCGACAGGCGCCCATGCTGGTCGCCGTTGTAGCGGTCGTGGCGGATCACGCCCTGGTCGTAGCCGATGGCGGCGCCGTATTCGCTGAAGGCCGGGCGCAGCCAGTCGAGGTTGACCGGGCGGGTCAGGCGCAGGTCATTGCGCCAGTAACCGCCGCTGTCGCCACTGAGGAATTGATCCTTGTAGCCGCGCACCGAGGACGAGCCGCCGAGGCTGGTGCGCTGGGCACTGAACAGCACGTCTTCGCTGCGCTGCCCGGTGGCCAGGCTGCTGAAGCTGAGGCGCTCGCCCCAGAGGGTGAACGGCTGCAGGTAGCTGAGGGTGCCAGTGTATTTGCGGTAGCGCGAATCGGGTGCGCCGGGGCCGGAATGATCCTCGCTCTGTGCGCCGAAGCCGCCGACGCCTTGCTGCATGCCGAGGTCGAGGTTGACGAAGGCCGAGCCGATGCGCCGGCCGTGGTTGAAGCCGTACTGCACTTCGCTGAGGCTGGGGCTGCTGCCGCCGAGCAGGCTGTCTTCGACGTAATTGCGGGTGCGCATGTGGGAGAAGCCGACACTCAGGGAGGTCTTGCTCACCGCGTCGCGATGGATCACCCGTTCGGCATGCAGGGTGTGAGTTTCGCTGTCCCCGCTTTGCTCGAACGAGTAGCCGTTGGCTTGCGCAACGGAGCGGTAGTCGCTCTGGCTGTAGCTGTAGTTGAAGGTCCACCAGCCCAGCGGCAGGCTGTAGTTGAGCATGGCGTTTTTCGACAGTTGCTGGTGATCGCTGACCGCATCGTGGCCGCCGCGCAGGGCCAGCTGATCCATCAGCCCCAAGGGGCTGTCCCATTCGAAACCGGTGTTCCACTGCTGCTCGCCGGTGCTCTTCTGGCCGTCGTTGTTGCGTGACAGGTTGGCGCGCCAGGGCTTCTGCTCGGTGTTTTTGACCAGTACGTCGCTGCCGCCGACCTCGGTGCCGGGCGCCAGCTCCATCTGCGCCTGGTTGGAGGGCAAGCGGTTGACCTGATCCAGCAGTTGTTCGACTTCGCGCAGATTGAGGCGTTGGCCCTCGTGGCCGGGGAACGCCATGGTCAGCTCGCGCGGCGACAGACCACTGCCCGCCTCGCTGCGCAGGTGTTCGAGCTTGCCTTCGACGATCAGGACTTGCAGGTGGCCAGTGGCGAGGTCCTGCTGCGGCAGGTAGGCGCGGGAGGTGACCAGGCCTTTGTCGATATACAGGTTGGTGATGACCTTGAGCAGCTCGTTGAGCTGGGCGACGCCCAGGCACTGGCCGATGTAGGGCTTGGTGAGCGTCTCGCGCTCACCGGCAGACAGCGCGTCTGCGCCTCTGAGTTCGATGCTTTGGATGGTGAAGCAGCGGCTGCTGGCCGGTGCTGCGGGGGCGACCGGGGCGGTGGTTTTACCGGGCAGGTCACGCAGCTCTTCGAGGCGCCGCTGTTGGTCTTGCAGCAGACGGTCCTGACGGTCGCGGATCAGGTCTTGGTCGCCAGGGGTGGGCGCGGCATCGACGGTAAAGGGGGCAGCGGACAGCACAAGCAGCAATGCAATCCTGGCAGAGGCAAAATCCACGAGACGTCCTTGAGTGGCTCTTTAATATCACGGCGGCGATATTATTGAGCCACAATTCTGGCGTCAACGTTTTGTATCAAATCATGTCGAAAACGTTACTTGACGCCGACGAATGGTCAAGAGGCGTCTAGCACGCACTGTACCGAGCTCGCATACCCCTCATTGGCCCGCCAGGACAACTCAATTCCCCCGAACGATTATCGGAACAAGCCCCCTCGCTACTGCGCAGACCGCTGCTGCACGCACAACACCGCCTGCCGCGTCAGCTGGTCCAGATACCGGTCACGTTGCTTCTCGGCATCGGCCATGGCGCGCTTGCCGTGCTGCTTGAGCAGGTAGGCATGAATCTGCTGGACCTCGACGCTGCGGTAGATCGGCGCGATGTCCAGCTGTGGGACCAGCCCGTGGGTCGCGTGGTCGCGGGTGTTCATCAGCACTTGCGGGCCGCGCGCGCCGAGCACCTCGAAGCCCAATGCTTCAAACGTCAGGACTTTGCCCGGATGGCAGGCCAGTTCGGCATGGGGATAGCGGGCGGTCATGGCCGCGAGCAGGCGGCGCGCGATACCGCGGCGGCGATGGCCCTTGCTCACGGCCAGGTAGGCCAGCGCGCAGGCATCGGCGTCGTCCTTGACCGGCAGGTACAGGGCGAAGCCGAGCACGGTGTCCGGGTCGTCGGGGTCGCAGGCGGTGATCAGCTCGGCGGGGATGCCCTTGGCGCCATCCATGCCGTCGAGGTACAGGTGGACCTCGAAGCCCACACCGTATTGATAGAGGTTGTACAGCGGGTTGCTTGGCGCGATGGCGACGCTGCTGATGTCGGTGAGGTTGTCGACCACCAACTGCAGGATCTGGCTTTTGATCGGTTCGGCCGGGGTGGTGCGGTAATGGTTGAGGCTGTACATCAGGGGGACGGCTCCGGGGTCAAGTCAGGCTCGGGCATGATAACCCGATCAGAGCGTATCCCCCGCCAGCAACTGTAGCGAGGGCGCTTGCCCCCGAAAAAACCGATCATTCAGCCCTTGCTACGCCGGCTCGGCCAATCGGGGGCAAGCCCCCTCGCTACATGGGGTGGCATCAGCTCTTCTTGGCGTGCTCTGCAGTCAATTTGTAGAACGTCGCCGCGCCGCCTTCAGTGGCGTAGCCGGTGTTGTCCTGGGTATACACGCCGGCCTTGAAATACAGGGCTTTGGGTGCCCAGGTGCTGTCGACCTTGGTGCTCCACTGGTAATTGAAGGCGTTGACCGTCAGGTTGCCCGCAGGCGTCAGGTGGATGGTGTAGGTGAAGCGCTGGTTCATCGGCACCATCTGCGCGACGGTAATCACTTCAGGCTCCGCGGTTGGGGTGACACGGTACTTGACCACCAGGTTGCCCAGGCGCTTGGCATCCTTGTACTGGTATTCGAGTTTGAGCATCGGCTCGGTGCTGCCGAAGCAGTGGATCTGGCCGATGACGATCTTGCCGGTCGAAGGCACCTGATTGACGGCTACCGCAGCGCGCAGCATGTTGTCGGCGGCGCCGTATTGCCAGTTGTTGACGCTGCCATCGGCTTTGGTTTCACGCAGTTCGGTACGTGGGTACACGGCGTTGGCGGTCTTGCTGCCGGTCACCGGTGCCCAGAAGAACAACGTGTCGCCCGACTTGAAGTAACCGTCGGTGTAACCACTGACCAGCTGCGGGGTATTGATGGTCACCGAGGGGGTGCCGACGGGGATGCTCAGGTTCCAGGTATCGAGAGTGATCATGCTTGACTCCAAAGGGGGCGCGATTAGCCGTTGAACGGTCAGGCTGAGGTGCCCACCGCTTGGTCAATGCTGTTATCGGCGCTCCTGACTGGAGCTGAAACGGTACGGCCATAAAGATGACGCCGTTAATTTGGCGAATTCTGTAAGGGCCATTATTGCGCTATCAAGGGCCTATTCCGGGCCTGAAAAGCCAACTCAATCCCGCCGCGCCTTTGCGGGCAGCGGTACCGCCAAGCTTTTGGCTGAAACCCGTCAAGGCAGATGAAAAATAATTCAGTCGGCTGCGCCAGTTCCCGACCAATGGCACTCACGTGGCAGCGGTTGCAACGTATTTTCCGGCAATTTCCCGCAGGGCCTTCAGCTTGCGGAGTACTTTCCGATACCTTGTAGATAACCGCCAAAAACCACTGGCATCGCCGCCGAGACCGAACATGTTGATCGCGCCCCATCCGACCAATGAAGAAGCCCGCTTGCGCCTGCTGCGCAGCCTCGGGGTGCTGGATACGCCGCCGGAGGAAGACTTCGATCGCATTACCCGGGTTTGCGCCGAACTGCTGCAGGTGCCCATCACGTTGGTGTCGCTGGTGGACGAGAATTGCCAGTGGTTCAAGTCCAAGATCGGCCTGGAGGTGTGCGAAACCTCGCGGGACGTGGCGTTCTGCGCCCACGCCCTGCATGTCCAGGACATCCTGCTGATCAAAGACGCCACCCAGGACCCGCGCTTCAGCGACAACCCGCTGGTGGTCGGTTCCCCGCATATCCGCTTTTATGCCGGGGTACCGCTGCGCAGTGACGACGGCCTGGTGCTGGGCACCTTGTGTGCGATCGACACCCGCCCTCGCGACCTGACGGCCAAGGCCCTGGCCGCGTTCAAGGACCTGGCCAGGGTGGTGGAACGCGACCTGTTGCACCGCAGCGCAGCCCTGGATATGCGCGCGGCCTGGGAGGGCGACCGCCAGGCCAAGGTGCTCAGCGAGACGCGCTTCGCCCTGGTGTTCCAGCAGACGCCCAGCGGCAAGGCGATCGTCGATCTGCAGGGGCGCTTCAATGCAGTCAACCCCAAGCTGTGCGCCATCACTGGTTACTCGGAAGACGAGCTGCTCAAGCTCACCTTCGCAGCAATCACCCACCCGGACGACCTCGAAAAAGACCTGCTTCACGTGGCCGATCTATTGTTCGGCCGAAACACCACCTATGCCATGGAAAAGCGCTATATCCGCCGTGATGGCTCACTGGTCTGGGTCGAGATCAACGTCTCGCTGGTGCGTACCGAGCAAGGTGAGCCTGACCACTTCATCGCGGTCATCCTCGACATCACCGATCGCAAACGCGGCGAAGAAGTCTTGCACAATTACCAGGAGGAGTTGGAAAGCAAGGTTGTCGAGCGCACCCGCGAACTTACCGCCAGCCGCGAGACCCTGCAGGCGATCGCCGATAACATGCCGATCCTGATCGCCCACGTCGACCGCGACCTGCGCTACCTGTTCAACAACGACGTGTATCGCCAGGTATTCGGTATCGATCCGGCGACGCTGCGTGGCAAGTACGTCAAGGAGGTGCTGGATCCGGAACTGTTCAGCGAGCTGCTGCCGAACTTCCAGCGCGCCCTGGCCGGCGAGCGGGTGGTCCATGACGGCCTTATCTACAACCTTGAGCAGGGTCGAATCTGGACCGCGACCTACGTGCCAGATGTGCGCAACGGTGAAGTGGTGGGCTTTTACGTGATGTCGCAGGACGTCACCGACCGCACGCGGGTGGAGCGCAACCTGCGCGACAAGGCCATGCTCGACCCGCTCACTGAACTGCCCAATCGACGTGCCTTGCATGAGCACCTGGAGCACGCGATCGGCAACGCTGTCCGTTCGCCCGAACCGTTCGCGCTGTTCTTTCTCGATCTCGATGGCTTCAAGGCGGTTAACGACCAGCACGGCCACGACGCCGGTGACGAGCTGCTCAAGCAGGTCGCCACGCGCCTCGAGCAGACAGTGCGCAAAGGCGATTTCGTCTGCCGTCTGGCGGGCGACGAGTTCGTGGTGGTGGCCCACGGGGTGCCGAATCCGGAGACTGCCGGGCGCATTGCCGAAAACCTGTGCGAGGCGATCGCGACACCTTTCGCGTTGAGCCTGGGCGCCGTGAAGATCGGCACCAGCCTGGGCATCGCCCTGAGCCCTCCAACCGGGGGCGTTGCCGCGGCATCCTTGCTCACCCAGGCGGATAACGCGATGTACGAAGCCAAGCGTCGGGGGCGCAATGGCTATCGGTTTGCCAGCGGGGATTAAGGCGAGCCAGTGCAGTTTATTCATAGCGGCCATGCCCATGACAAACGCCGAGCCTCTGCGTCGAGCTTTTCGCAACTTTATCGTGTCAGCCCCCTCGAACACTGGGCACCCTTTATTCATCGAGGAGACTCCCATGGCATCCGCCCCCCTGATTACCCTCAACGACGGCGTGAAAATCCCCCAGCTCGGCCTTGGCGTCTGGCAGCTCGACGACGATCAGGCTTATGCGTCGTCCACCGCCGCGCTCAAGGCGGGTTATCGGCACATCGACACCGCGAAAATCTACGGCAACGAAGCCGGCGTCGGCCGCGCGGTGGCTGAAAGCGGCCTGCCCCGCGAGCAGATCTTTATCACCACCAAGCTGTGGAACGAGGATCAGGGCTACGACAACACCCTGCGCGCCTTCGACGCCAGCCTTGAGCGCCTGGGCCTCGAGACCCTGGACCTGTACCTGATCCACTGGGCCATCCCGAAAAAAGGCACCTACCGCGACACCTGGAAGGCCTTTGTGCGGCTGCAGGAAGAAGGCCGCGTACGCTCGATCGGCGTGTCCAACTTCAATGTCGATCACCTGGAACACATCATCGAAGACACTGGCGTCACGCCCTCGGTGAACCAGATCGAGACTCACCCCGACTTCGCCCAGACCGACCTGCACGCCTGGTGCCGCGCCAAGGGCATCGTCAGTGAATCCTGGAGCCCGTTGGGTCAAGGCGGCGAGCTGCTCAAGCTGCCGCTGTTCGCCGACATCGCCAAGCGCCACGGCAAGACACCAGCCCACGTTGTTCTGCGCTGGCACTTGCAGCATGGCCATGTGGTAATCCCGCGGTCGTCGAATGCCGAGCGCATCGCGGCCAATATCGACGTGTTCGATTTCGAGCTCAGCAGCGAAGAGCTCAAGGCCATCGACGGTATTCGCCAGACCGGCCGCCTGGGGCCTGATCCAGAAACCATCGACATGGGCCTGTAAGCTTTATCCCCTTTTTTTGCACCCCGCGGCGCGGTGGGCCTGCAACGGCCACCCTCGTCGCCACGGAGGTTTTGTGTATGTCTGAATCAGCATTGGTCGTCGGCGTCACCGGCATCGTCGGCAGCGCCATTTCCCGTTTGTTGCTCGATCGCGGCTGGCAGGTGGCCGGGCTTTCGCGCACGCCCACCGAGCAGCAAGGTGTGACCCCGGTGGTCGCCGACCTCAACGATCCCGAAGCCCTCAAATCCGCACTCAAGGGCCTGGCGCCGACTTACGTGTACCTGGCGACCTGGTCGCGCCAGGCTACCGAAGCCGAGAATATCCGCGTCAACGCCGCTCACATACGCAATGTGCTGGACGCCCTGGCGGTGGACGGCTCGGTGCGCCACGTAGCGCTGGTGACCGGTCTCAAGCACTACCTTGGCCCGTTCGAGGCCTACGGCAAAGGCGCCCTGCCGCAGACGCCGTTTCGCGAAGAACAGGGCCGCCTCGACGTCGAGAATTTCTACTACGCGCAGGAGGACGAAGTCTTCGCGGCGGCCGCGCGTGACGGTTTTACCTGGAGCGTGCATCGGCCCCACACCATCATCGGCGTGGCGGTAGGCAATGCCATGAACATGGCCACGACGCTGGCCGTGCATGCCTCGATCTGCAAGCACACCGGCCGGCCGTTCGTGTTCCCCGGATCTGCAGCGCAGTGGAACAGCCTGACCGACATGACCGATGCCCGGCAGCTCGCCCGGCAACTGCTATGGGCGGCGACGACGCCGGCCGCCGCCAATCAGGCCTTCAACATCGTCAATGGCGACGTGTTCCGCTGGCAATGGATGTGGGGCCGTATCGCGCAGTGGTTCGATATTCACCCGGCGGCCCTGCCTAGCGAAACCCAACCGTTGGAGCAGCAGATGGCCAACGACGCCGAGGTGTGGAAGACCATGGCCAGCCAGTACGGACTGCAGGAAGCGGATATCACTCGTTTGATCTCGCCTTGGCACACCGACGCTGACCTCGGCCGGCCGATCGAAGTGGTCACTGACATGTCCAAGAGCCGCAAGCTGGGCTTTCTGGATTACCAGGCCACCGATGATGCCTTCTTCGATGTCTTCACTCAGTTGCGTGAGGCGCGGTTGATTCCCTGACCCACTGTGTCGCGAGGGCGCTTGCCCCGATGGCGCCGGCAGGAGTGCCGACTTCGGGGGCGAGGCCCCGCGCTACAAGGGCGCCCTTACAACGCGTGCACGCGCACATCGGTGATGCCCATCACCGCAGCCTGGGCCAGCACCTGCTCGGCGCTAGCTTCGGCGTTGGGCATCAGCAGGCTGTTTTCGCCGTCACCAAAATGCAGCATCAACAGATGCAAGGCCGCCTCCGCTGTGGTCATCGAGGTCGCCTCCCATTGCACGTCGTGGTGATGGGGCTCGTGCTTGAGCAGGTAGTCGATACGCAACACCCGCACCGCTTCGCTGCTGATCGGCTGCTTCTCGCCGGTACGCTCGGCGCTGTCTGCCGGGCCGATCACCGGGTAAAGGTCGTCTGCCAGCGGCACTGCCGAATCGGCTGACTGGATACCGCTTTTGTAATGGGGATTGATGTCCATACACACCTCGCTTGCCGGCCGCACGTATCGGGCCTGTTCGCTTTGGAGCCAGCCGAATCGTCAGGGTGCCCGGCAATGGGATGAGTGGTCATGGGGGAACCGTCGAGCAGACCGATGGAATCCTCGCGCCGCCAGCCAGTCACAGCTGTCATGCAACCTGCAGTCGCCGCTGCTTGATGGCACACGGCGCTGGCAGGCATTGCATGTATTCAATCACTGCATCAGAGGTAGACATGACCATTGATAAAGAGCTTGAGAAAGAAGTGCTCACTCGACTCCTGCACGCTCATCCACAAGGCCTGGGCAAGGAGATCCTCGACAATTATCGCGGCGAGACGGCGGTGTTCGAAACCCTCGACGCCCTGCAGAACCGCGGTCTGATCCAGCACGGGCATGTCAGCGCCAAGGAAAGCGGCGCGCCGACGGTCAACTATCCCATCAAGCTCTCGGCGGCGGGGGTCAATGCCGCGCAGACGATGTAGTCAAGGGTGCCCGGCCCCTGCGCCGGGCACCATAGCGCCCCCCCGCTACCTGAAGTTTTCGCCCTCAGCCGCGCAACAAACCGCCTTTAACCCCGCAACATGAAATTTCTCTCAGCTTTGTCTCTTAACTCTTTGTTACCGCTAATATTCAAAGCTCGAAATAATGCTTATGGAAGGTTTCTCCATGCACCGGCGCCGATTGCTGACTTTCCTGCTTGCGGGTGTCACCCTGCCCGCTCCTTTTCTTGCCCAGGCGGCGCAAACCGTGTTGGCGGCCCGCGGCTGGCGACACGACGGCAAGATGCGCCTGGTGCTGGATCTCAGCGGCGACGTGCGCTATCAAACTTTCGACCTGGATGCCCCGCCGCGGATGATCATCGATCTGCACGGCACCCGCCTGGCCAAGGCGCTCAACGATGCCTCGTTGGTCGGGGCGCCCCTCAAGGCCATCCGCAGCAGCGACCGCGGTAACGGCGATACGCGGCTGGTGCTGGAGTTCGTCGAGCCGGTGGACAGCAGCAGCTTTGTGCTGCCGCCTTCCGGCGAAGCGGGCCACCGCCTGGTGCTGGACTTCAAGCCCAAGTCCGCGCCGGCTACCGTCGCAGCCGTGACCGAGCCGGCCGCCCCAGCCGTGGTCGCGCAGACCACGCAGCCCGAGATCAACCGCCGGCCCGGCCAGCGGGACATCATCGTGGTGGTCGACGCCGGCCATGGCGGCAAGGACCCCGGCGCGCTAGGGGCCAACGGCGAGCAGGAAAAACACGTAGCGCTGTCGATCGCGCAGATGCTGGCCGCGCGCATCAACCGCCAGAAAGGCTACAAGGCCCGCCTGGTGCGCAACGACGATATCTTCATTCCGCTGCGCAAGCGCGTCGACGTGGCCCGCAAATACAACGCCGACATGTTCGTGTCGGTGCATGCCGACGCCGCACCACGCCGCACCGCCTCGGGTGCTTCGGTGTTCGCGTTGTCGGAACACGGCGCTACCTCGACCATGGCGCGCTGGATGGCCGACCAGGAGAACAGCGCCGATCTGATCGGCAGCAAACAGCTGCTCAATCTCAAGGACAAGGACCCGATGGTCGCCAACGTGATCCTCGACATGTCGCTCAACTCCACCATCAGCGCCAGCCTCGACCTGGGCGGCATCGTGCTCGACAGCGTCGGCAAGGTCGCCGGGGTGCATGGCGAGCGTGTCGAGCAGGCAGGCTTTGCGGTGCTCAAATCGCCGGACATCCCTTCGATTCTGGTAGAGACCGGCTTTATCTCCAACGCCCGCGACTGCCAACGGCTGATGGACATGCGCCACCGGCAGAGCGTCGCCACGGCGATCTTCGACGGCGTGAGCGGCTACTTCGGGCGCAATCCGCCGGCCGGTACCTACCTGGCCGAGGCCAAAGGCAATAGTCTGGCCTGAGGCTCGACGATAGCCGCACCGGCCTCTTCGCCGCCGAACAGATCGAGCCGCGAGGAGGTGCTCCAACATACCGTATTTCTTCGAACCAACGCCGCGCCCCTCATGTCTACCGATTTATACCGGCCGAGCACACGGTATAAACGCTTTGGCGCGCTGCACGTTTACCGATTGATAGGGGCAAAAATCCCCTGTTAGCATCGATAGCCACCGTGCAGCCATCCAATAACAAACAGGGAGTCAGTCATGACGGCACCGGTTTCATCGCTTCTGGGTAATGCCCCCAGCCTGCTGGACGCGCAAGTGACCAGTGAGGTGCGCAATCATATCGGCTATCTGACGCTCAATCGGCCGCAGGGGCTCAACACCCTGACGTTGGCGATGGTGCGCAGTCTGCAGGGCATTCTCGACGCATGGGCCCTCGACAGTCATATTCAGGCGGTGGTGCTCCGGGGCTCAGGCGACAAGGCGTTCTGCGCTGGCGGCGACATCCGTGCGCTGTACGACAGCCACCTGCAGGGCGACACCCAGCACGTGAGTTTTTTCCAGGAAGAATACGCCCTCGACCTGACCCTGCATCACTATCGCAAACCGGTGCTGTGCGTGATGCATGGCTACACCTTGGGGGGCGGCATGGGCCTGGCCCAAGGGTGCGATCTGCGCATCGTCACCGACAGCAGTCGGCTGGGCATGCCAGAGGTCGCCATCGGCTACTTCCCGGATGTGGGCGCCAGTTATTTCCTGCCGCGTATCTGCGGCGAGCTGGGCATCTATCTGGGCGTCACTGGCGTGCAGATCGAAGCTGCGGATGCCTTGTACTGCGGGCTGGCCGACTGGTATTTGCCGCAGCATCAACTGGAAATGCTGGAGGACCGACTGGACCGCATCAGTTGGTCCGACATGCCGCTCAAGGACCTGCAGAACGTGCTGAGCAAGCTCGGCGTGCAAACCCTGCCCGATGCGCCGCTGGATCGTCTGCGGCCGGCCATCGACCACTTCTTTTCGCAGCCGAATGTCGGCAGCATGATCGAGCAGCTGCATCAAGTGACGGTCGCCAATAGCCACAAATGGGCCGATGGCATCGCCTCGCTGATGGAAACTCGCTCCCCTTTGGCGATGGCGGTGACCCTGGAGATGCTGCGCCGCGGGCGCGGGCTGTCGATCGAGGGCTGCTTCGATATGGAGCAGCATCTGGGCCAGCAGTGGTTTGACCACGGCGACCTGGTCGAAGGGATTCGCGCGCTGCTGGTGGACAAGGACAAGCTGCCGAGGTGGCGTCATCGGGGGATGGCGGAGCTGAAGGCGGATCAGGTGCAGCGTTTTTTTGCGGGGTTGTGACCGCCGCGCAACACCGCAGCGACCGCTTCGTGGACCGAGCCCAGCCCCATAGGGAGTAGTGCGGGCCCACGCAGCGGCGTTTTTGCGGTTACTTGATCAACGGCACGCCACTGAGTTCTTGTAGCGCTTCAAAGCTGATATCCGCGACGATCTCGCGCACCTTCAGGCCATCCGAGGTCACGTCCAGAATCGCCAGATCGGTATAGATACGACTCACGCAGCCGATTCCGGTCAGGGGATAGGTACACTCGGGCACCAGCTTGCTTTCGCCGGTCTTGGTCAGGTGGTCCATCATCACGAACACCTGGCGCGCGCCGGTGGCCAGATCCATCGCCCCGCCCACTGCCGGGATCGAGCCTTCGGCGCCGGTGTGCCAGTTGGCCAGATCACCTTTGACCGACACCTGAAAAGCGCCCAGCACGGCGATGTCGATATGGCCGCCGCGCATCATCGAGAACGAGTCGGCGTGGTGGAAAAACGCACCTCCGGTCAGCAGCGTCACGTGCTGTTTGCCGGCGTTGATCAGGTCGTCGTCCTCTTGCCCTTCGGCCGGGCTGGGGCCCATGCCCAGCACGCCGTTTTCACTGTGCAGGAACACTTCCTTGTCGCCCAGATAGTTGGCCACCAGCGTCGGCACACCGATACCGAGGTTGACGTAGGCGCCTTCAAGGATGTCTTCGGCCACTCGCTGGGCCATTTCGTTACGCGAGAGTTTCTTGGTGACAGTCATGGCAGGCCTCAGACAGCGTTGGCGGACGAAGAAGTGGGGTAGCTCTGCACCGCTACCACACGCTGGACAAAGATGCCCGGAGTGATGATGTGCTCCGGATCCAGCTCACCCAGTTCGACGATTTCGTTGACCTGGGCGATCGCGGTCTTCGCCGCCATGGCCATGATCGGGCCGAAATTGCGTGCTGCCTTGCGGTACACCAGGTTGCCCCAACGGTCGCCCTTGTAGGCCTTGATCAGCGCCACATCGGCGTGCAACGGCATTTCCAGCACATAGTTGCGACCATCGATCACGCGGGTCTCCTTGCCTTCAGCCAGCAGGGTGCCGAAGCCGGTGGGCGAAAAGAACGCACCAATGCCCGAACCGGCGGCCCGGATGCGCTCGGCCAGGTTGCCCTGCGGCACGACTTCGAGTTCTACCTTGCCGGCACGGTACAGTTCGTCGAAGACATAAGAGTCGGATTGGCGCGGGAACGAGCAGATGACCTTGCGTACGCTGCCGGCCTTGAGCAGCGCGGCCAGCCCCAGGTCGCCGTTGCCGGCATTGTTGCTGATGATGGTCAAGTCGCGCGCGCCGCTGGCGATGACGCCATCGACCAGCTCCGAAGGCATCCCGGCGGTGCCGAAGCCACCCACCATGATGACCGAACCGTCGGCGATCCCTTCCACCGCGGCAGCGACGGACTCAAAGGTTTTATTGATCAAAGCGAGCTCCTGGTTTTCCTGGAGTATGAATGGATCGAGGCGCAGGCCATGAACAAGACTCGGCCACGTCTTCAGCTCTTGTTATCAGCGTAGCCGAGCGGGTGTCGGCAGCGACGGCAGGCGGCCGGGTGGGCGCGCTTGTCGTCTTGCCCCATAGCGTGCCGCAAGTTGAGGCCGGAGGAAAATATCTACGGCGAAATCGGTGCGATTATCGGACCGCCGTTCGCTGACCGGCGGGCAGTCAAGCGAGCGCGCAGTGCAGGTTGCTAACCGCTATCAGCTCACCGGGTTGCGCATCTGCACCGTGACCCAATAGCGGGTGCGCGATTGCACCTCGATAGGCAGGCTGGCGCTGAGCAGACGCAGGATGCGATCGGTATCGTCCAGCCGGAAGCTGCCGGTGACCCGCAGCGCCGCGACAGGCGGTGACCAGCGTAGTACGCCGGGACGATAGCGGTTCAGTTCCTCAAGGAAGTCCCCGAGTGGCTGGTCCATGGCTGTCAGCACGCCGTCGCGCCAGCCCAGTTGCAGGCCATCGAAGGCGCTCAGCGGGCCGACGCCCTGAGGCAGCAGGCGCACTTGTTCACCGGCCTGGAGCAGCATCGATGCGCCGTGCAAGGGCATTAATTGCGCGCTGCCGCGCACCACCGCGACCTCGCAGCCGTGCGCCAGCTGGCGCACGCAGATGTCACCCTGATCGACCCGCACCTGACCGGCCGAGGTGAGCACGGTGGTGGTCTGCGGGCCCGGGACGCTGAGCGCTACTTCGCCTTCAAGGAGGCGGATCGAGCGCGCCGCGAGGTCGAGATCGACCGCCGTGGCAGTGTTGAGCTGCAGGCTGGCGCCATCGAGCAAGGCAATCGAGCGCCGCTCGCCGGTGGCGGTGCGCACATCGGCAGTCCAGCTGTCCCAAGGCATCTGCCGCGCTACCAGCCAGGCGCTGGGCACCACAGCGGCCACCGCCAAAGTGCGCTTGAGCAGTTGGCGGCGGTCGAGCGCCGGCCGATCGAGGCTGGCCAACGCCAGGGCCGGCGGCAATCCGGCGAAGCGCTCGCGCAATTGCTGGGCTTTTTGCCAGGCGTGTTCGTGGCGGGTGTCGCTGTCACGCCAATGCTGCAACCGCGCGTGATCGCCCGCATTGGCCCCGCCCGATTCCAGCAATGCCAGCCACTGCGCCGCGGCGCGGGCCACCTGGCGTGCCTCGGTGCTGGGCGCGAGGCTACTCACAGCTCGGCCATCAGGCAGTGCTCATAGGCCTGCGCCATGTAGCGTTTGATGGTGCGCTCACTGACCCGCAGTCGCGCGGCGATGTCGCGGTAGCTGAGGCCCTCGAGCTGCGCCAGCAGAAACGCCCGGCGGACGGCGCCAGGCAGGCCGTCGAGCAAGGCATCCAGGGCTTGCAGCGCTTCGAGCAGGAGCCAGCGCTGCTCCGGCGACGGCGCACAGGTCTCAGGCAGCAAGGCCAAGGCATCCAGATAGGCCCGCTCGAGGCTGCGCCGTTGGTAGAAGTTGATCAGCAGACGTTTGCCCAGCGTCAGCAGATAGGCGCGTGGCTCGCGCAGTTCGTGGAGCGGCTGATCGCTGGCGTGCAGGCGCAGGAACGTATCGTGGCTGAGGTCGGCGGCATCCCAGCGGTTGTCGAGCCGGCGCCGCAGCCAGCCTTCGAGCCAGCTGTGGTGGTCGCGGTACAAAATAGCGAGGGCGGCAGCTGAGTGGCTCATGGAGGGGACGCGCACCAATCGAATATGAATGAGAAACATTCTAATTAATGATACGTCCACAGGCTATAGCGATCTTCGCCAGTTGCGTAGTCGCCTTATTGCGGCGCGCATGACCGACGAAAACAGCCATTAATCTGCGCATCTGCGTTCAAGCGCACCAGCGCAATGCGTTCGGAGCACTACTGCGACCCCTCGCGCGCTGCACTTAACGCGTCGCCACGATAAACAACCGCGGAAACGGCAACAGTACCGTACCGTCCGGCAGCGCTGGATACGCGGCTTTGATCTGCGTCAGGTAGGCCTCGAGAAAGGCTACCTGCTCGCCCTCCTCCAGCCTTTGCAGATAAGGGCGCAACGCCGATCCCGTGAACCAATCCACCACGGCCTGATGGCCGCCGGCCAAGGGGTGCAGGTAGGTCGTGCGCCAGACGTCGACGCTGCTGCAATGGCTGGCCAGCAGTTGGTAGTAAAAGCTGGGCGCATGGCGATCGGGGTGTTTGACGCTGCCGATCTTGCTAGCCCATGGCCCTTCGGCGGCCACTTGCCGCGCCAGGCGATGGGAGGGTTCTTCGAGGTTGTCCGGGGTCTGCACCGCGAGAGTGCCGCCCGGCGCCAACTGCCCCACCAGCCGAGGATAAAGCGTGGCGTGGTCGGGCAGCCATTGCAGCGAGGCGTTGGCGAGAATCACATCGACTGGCTCGGGCGCTGTCCAATCGGCAATGTCCGCCAGCTCGAACGTCAGCGCCGGCAAGCGCTTGCGCGCATCGCCAAGCATGTCGGCGGAACTGTCCAGGCCGCTGACCTGCGCGCCAGGGAAACGCTGGGCCAGCACCTCGGTCGAATTGCCGGGGCCGCAGCCCAGGTCTACCGCCTGGCGCACGTGCTGGGTGGCGATGGCTGCGACCAGATCGCGGACCGGGCGCGTGCGTTGCTGTTCGAACATCGTATATTGCTTGGCAGACCAGCTCATGGGGTGTCCTTTTTATAGCGCCCCGGTGGGGCGGGTTCACGCATGCAGCGCAACAGAGTTGTAGCCGCGCCAGGTATCTGCTGGCGAGATTAGCATGCCTTCAGCGATGGATTTTATCGGCTGCCAACGGAACGATTTCTGGGCGCTATCCTCAATTGCCAAATAAGCGATCAGGCACCGTTTGGCAAATTGAAAAGTGCAAATCGACGGCACCGTCAATTTGCTTGATACTCCGCACCACGTTGCCCACCTCTATTCAGAAAGCCCAGGAGCTCACCCATGGCTGCGCTGCACGCCCGTACAGTCGACACTTTCAAGAAACAGCAACCAGCGATTGCCAGCGTCTGGCTGACCGGTCTAGAAGCCGGTGGTGCGCTGCGCAACGTCAAGGAAGAAGAGGTCAAGCAGCAGACCCGGGATTTCCTCCACGCCCTGGTCAGCGGCCTGGAGCATGGCGAGTCTCTGAACGTAGCCAGCAGCAACTGGGACGAGGCCCGTTCGTTCCTCGAGAAGCTTTCCAATAGCCGTGCACTGCTGGGCCATGATTCCCACCAGACCGCCAACTTCATCTTCGCGCTCAAGGGCCCGCTGTTCGAAGCGCTGCAACGTGAATACGAGGCCGACCCTGCGTCCCTGGCCAGCCAACTGCTGCAAGTTTCCGATCTGCTGGACGCGCTGGGCCTGCACACTATCCGCACCTTCCAGAAATCCCGCGAAGCGGTGATCAAACGTCAGCAGGAAGAACTGCTCGAGCTCTCCACCCCGGTGGTCAAGCTCTGGGACGGCGTGTTGGCGCTGCCGATGATCGGCACGCTCGACTCGCAGCGTACCCAAGTGGTGATGGAATCCCTGCTGCAGCGCATCGTCGATACCGGCTCGGAAATCGCCATCATCGACATCACTGGCGTGCCGACCGTCGACACCCTAGTGGCCCAGCACCTGCTCAAGACCGTCACCGCCATTCGCCTGATGGGCGCCGACTGCATCATCAGCGGCGTGCGCCCTCAGATCGCCCAGACCATCGTGCACCTGGGCCTCGACCTGCAAGGCGTCGTCACCAAGGCCAACCTCGCTGACGCCCTGGCGCTTGCCCTGCGCCGCCTGGGCGTGACCGTCAGCAAGGCGGTCTGAGCCCATGGACCGCATCCCGATTCTACAAATGGGGGCTTACCTGCTGGTGACCATCCAGGTCGACATGCATGACCAGCTGGCGCTGACACTGCAGGACGATCTGTCCGAGCGCATCAGCAAGACCTCGGCCCGTGGTGTGCTGATCGATATCTCGGCGCTGGACATGGTCGACTCGTTCATTGGCCGCATGATCGGCACCATCTCTGGCTTGTCACGGATCATGGACGCCGAGACCGTGCTGGTAGGCATGCAGCCGGCGGTGGCCATCACGCTGGTGGAGCTGGGCATGACGCTGCCTGGCGTGAGCACGGCGCTCAACGTCGAGCGCGGCATGCGCTTGCTGCAAGAACGCGTGGCGCAATCATGAATGTACGCAGCAGCGGCACCCAGCCCGTGCGCATCGAGCAGGACGTGGTGCTGGCCCGCCAGACCGCGCGCAAGCTGGCAACGGAATGCGGCATGCGCCTGATCGACCTGACCAAGCTGGTGACGGCGGTCAGTGAGCTGGCCCGCAACACCGTGGTCTACGGCGGCGGTGGCGACATGGACTGGCAGATCCTCGAGGACGGCCCGCGCGTCGGCCTGCGCCTGACGTTTCGCGACGAAGGCCCTGGCATCCCCGACATCAAGCTGGCGCTGACCGATGGCTGGACCTCCGGCGGTGGTCTGGGCCTGGGCCTGACCGGTGCGCGCCGGCTGGTCGAAGACTTCGAGCTGGACACCGCTCCCGGCAAAGGTACTCGTGTGACGATCGCCCGATGGACTTGACCCTTTACAGCGCGCTGACCCAGGTCGTGGCCCTGGAAGATGAGACCCAGGTCGGCGAAGCCCGCCGTACCGCGCAAAAGCTCGCCGAGCTCGCCGGCTTCGACACCCATGACTGCGGGCGTGTGGCGCTGGTCGCCACCGAGCTGGCCAGCAATACCCTCAAACACGCGGGCCACGGCCAGCTTCACCTGCGCGCGCTGCCTGCGCTGGCAGGGATCGAGCTGATCGCCGTGGATCGCGGCCCGGGTTTCGACCTGCATGACTGCCTGCCCGACGGTGTTTCCAGCCGCGGCACCCAAGGCATCGGCCTGGGGGCGCTGCTACGCCAATCCGAGGTATTCGACGTTTATGCCGATGCCCGTGGCTCGGTGGTGCTGGTGCGTCTGTTCGCCAAGCGCGAACGCGGCGGCGACTGGCCGGTGGGCATCAGTCAACATTCGCTGCACGACGATCCGGCCTGCGGTGACGCCTGGCAGATCTGCCGCCATGGTTCGCTGCTCAGCGCGCTGGTGGTCGATGGCCTGGGCCACGGCCCGGAAGCCGAGTTGGCCGCGCAGGCCGGTTGCAAGGCCTTCGCCCGCGCCCCTCACGGCAACCCGGCGCTGCTGTTCGACGACATGCACCAGGCCATGAACGGCACCCGCGGTGGTGCTGTGGCGGTGGCCCAGTTCGATGCGCACGACGGCAAGCTGCGCTTCACCGGCATCGGCAATATCGGCGCCTGCCTGGTCTCGCCTGACAAGAGCCGCGGCATGGCATCGCATCCGGGCATCGTTGGCGCGCAGTTTCGGCGTGCGCAAACTTTCGACTTTCCGCACGCGGCGGGTCAACTGCTGATCCTGTTCAGCGACGGTCTGCAATCGCGCTGGAATCTTTTGGACTATCCCGGCCTGGTGCACCGTCACCCGGCCGTCATCGCCACCGTCCTGCACCGCGACTTCTGTCGGGGACGCGACGACGTGACGGTCTTGGTTATTGCGCTGGAGGCACCCGATGTCTGACACTCCCGAACTCGATCCAGTCGCCAGTGCCGCCCTCATCAAGCGCTTGCAGGCAGAGGCCGAGGCCCTTCGCGCCGAGCTCGACGAAACCAACCAGGGCGTGCTGGCGCTGTATGCCGAGCTCGACAACCAGGCCGAAGAACTGCGCCAGGCGTCGGACCTCAAGAGCCGCTTCCTGTCGTACATGAGCCACGAGTTTCGTACCCCATTGGGGTCGATCCTCAGCATCACCAGTCTGCTCGCCGATGAGCTGGACGGCCCGCTGGGCCCCGAGCAGCACAAGCAGGTAGGCTTTATCAGCACCTCGGCGCGCGAGCTCAGCGACATGGTCGACGACCTGCTCGATCTGGCCAAGATCGAGGCCGGGCGCATCTCCATTTCGCCGGCCTGGTTCGACATGCTCGACCTGTTCGCCGCCCTGCGCGGGATGTTCCGGCCTATCGTCGATGCCGGCGCGGTGGACCTGATCTTCGAAGAACCCGTGGGCCTGCCACGGCTCTACACCGACGACAAGAAAGTAGCGCAGATCCTGCGCAATTTCATTTCCAACTCGCTGAAGTTCACCCAGGCCGGCGAGGTGCGCGTGTCGGCGCGCCTGGAGAACGACCGGGAGATCCGCTTCGCGGTCAGCGACACCGGTATCGGCATCCCCGGTGAATTGCACAATACCCTGTTCGAGGATTTCTCCCAGATCGATTCACCGCTGCAAAAGCGCCTGCGCGGCACCGGCCTGGGCCTGTCGCTGTGCAAGCGCTTCGCGATGTTGCTGGGCGGGCGCGTGGGCGTCGAAAGCACCCCTGGCGTGGGGTCGGTGTTCTATGTAGTGATTCCCTTGGCGCTTGCTCTGGAGCCTGACCATGATGCGTGACACCCGTGTCCTCATCGTCGACGATAACGCGGCCACCCGTTACGCCCTGCGCCGCCGTCTCGAACGCCATGGCATCCAGATCCTCGAAGCCGGCACCGGGCTCGATGGCCTGCAGCTGATCGCCGTCGAGGCGCTCGATGCGCTGATCCTCGACGTCAACCTGCCGGACATGAGCGGCTTCGATATCGTGCGCCAGTTGCGTGCGGCACCGGCCACTGCGCTGCTGCCGATCATCCACGTGTCGGCGGCTTCGATCCAGAGCGGCGACATCATCACTGGCCTTGAGGCGGGCGCCGATGCTTATCTGATCCATCCGGTCGATCCGGATGTGCTGATGGCCACGCTCAAGACCCTGTTGCGGGTGCGCGATACCGAGTCGGCACTGCGCGACAGCGAGGCACGCTTTCGCGAGATTTTCGTCAACATCGCGGCGCCCATCGCCGTCATCGATGAAGACCTGCAGGTGATCGAATGCAACTACGCCTTCAGCCAGCTGTTTCAGGATGACCTCAAGTCCATTCGCCTGCGCGAGCGCTTTGCGGCCCATCAGGACGCGGTGATCGACGACCTGTGCCTGCGCCTGCAAAGCAACGAACGCTGGCGTGGCAACCTGGCTGTGCAGGTCGATGGTCAGATGCGCGAAACCGAATGGCAGGTATCGCCCTATCGCACGCCTGGGCACAGCCTGGTGTTCATCGAAGACGTCACCGAGCATCGGCAACGCGAACGCCAGCAGCGCAAGCAACTGGCCACGGCCAACACCCTGCTGGCCGTGGAAGTGGCCGAGCGCGTGCGCACTGAAGCGCAGTTGTTGCAGGTGCAAAAGATGGACGCTCTGGGCAAGCTCACCGGCGGCATCGCTCATGACTTCAACAACCTGCTGACCGGCATCATCACCGGCATTGAATTGATCAAGAAGCGCGTCGAAGCCTCACGAACCGATTCGGTGCTGCGCTATGCCGATGCCGCCTTGAGTTCCGCCACCAGCGCTGCCGCCCTCACCCATCGCATGCTCGCCTTCGCCCGCCAGCAGCCACTGGACACCCGGCCGATCGATATCAACGAGCACGTGCACTCGCTCGAAGACCTGCTGCAGCGCACCATCGGTGAGCGCATCATCTTGACCCTGGACCTCACCGGTATCGCCGCCATCGCCATGATCGATCCTATCCAGTTCGAGAGCGCGGTCCTCAACCTGGTGATCAACGCCCGCGACGCGCTGCCCGACGGCGGCACCATCAAGCTGTCGACCTATGCCGCTCATTCCCGGGGCGACAGTCGCCTGGCCGATGGCGACTATGTGGTGCTGTCGGTACGCGACGATGGCGTGGGTATCGACCACACCGTGATCGACAAGGTCTTCGATCCGTTCTTTACCACCAAACCAGTGGGCAAAGGCACCGGGCTGGGGCTGTCGACCATCTACGGCTTTGCCCGGCAGTCGGGTGGTGACGTGCATATTCGCAGCCTGGTTGGCCATGGCACTGAGGTGACGCTGTTTCTCCCGGCCGGTCAGGCGGTCGAAGCCCCGGTAGCGGAGCTGATCGAGCAGCCGCACCGTGGCGCCGGCGAACACGTACTGGTGGTCGAGGACATGGCCTCGGTCCGCATGTTCGTGCATGACGTGCTGGTGGATGCGGGGTATCGCTGCACCCTGACGGAAGACGCCGATCAGGCCTTGACGCTACTCGCGGCGGATAGCTCGGTGGATATCGTGCTGACCGACGTCGGCCTGCCGCAGATGAATGGCCGCGAACTGGCCGACAGCGTGCGCCAGCGACATCCACAGTTGCCGATCCTGTTCATGACCGGCTATGCAGAGAATGCGCTGGATTTGCAGACGTTTCTTGAAGAGCGGATGGACATGGTGATCAAGCCGTTTCGGATTGCTGACTTGCTGGGGCGGTTGCGGACATTGTTAGCGCCTTGATCAGGCATTGATACATCCAGCAAGCCTTGCTCCCACTGCATTGGCAGCGCCTGAGTGATACTCCTGTGGGAGCAAGGCTTGCCCGCGAAGAGGCCCTCAAGAACACCGCCTATCCCTGCGTCACCGCTCCAGCACATGCTCCCCCGCCTTGCGTTCCAGCGCATAGATATCAATCAACGCCAGCAACCCAATCACCGCCACCCCCACGAAGGCTACGCGAAAATCGCTGGTCAGTGCATGGTCGCTGTGGCCTTGCACGGCCATCGACAAGCGCAGGAGCAAGGCCCCAACCGCCACGCCCATGCCCATCGCCAGTTGGAAGAACATGCTGAACATCGTCGACGCGGCGCTCATGCCGCTCTTGGGCACGTCCGCGAATCCAACCGAGTTGTAGCAGGTGAACTGCAACGAACGCGACAGCCCGCCCACAAACAACACCAGCGCGATGACCGGCCATGGCGTATCGGCACTCAGCAACGCACAGGCGAGGATCGACAGCACGCCGATCACGCCATTGACCAGCAGCACCGTGCGAAAGCCCCAGCGGCGCATGGTCGCGGTGGTGAACGGCTTCATCAGCAAGTTACCGGCGAACACCGCCAGCACCAGCACCCCGGCCGTTACCGGAGGCAAACCGAAGCCGACCTGAAACATCAACGGCAACAAGAACGGCAAGGCGCTGATGGCGATGCGGAACAACGAGCCACCATAGATACTGGAGCGAAAGGTCGCGAACTTCAGGGCGTCCAGGGCCAGCAACGGCGCCGGATGCCGACGGCAATGGCGAATCGCGACCCACGCCAGCACCACCCCGACGACCAGCATCAGCACCGCCACGGTGAGCCGCTGCGATTGCGCTTCGCCCAGCCACTCCAGGCCCAGCATGATGGTCGCGCAGGCGCCCGCGAGCCACAGGAAACCCAGGCTGTCGAACGGTCGCACATGGTCGTCACGCCCGGCCGGCACCAGCACCAACGCGCCGGCGATCGCGATGATGCCCAGCGGAATATTGACGAAAAAAATCCACGGCCAGGTCGCATAGGTCACCATCAAGCCGCCCAACGGCGGCCCCAGAATCGGCGCCACCAAGCCAGGCCAGGTGATCAGCGCGATCATCTTCACCAGGTCCTTTTTCTCGGTGGTGCGCAGTACCGACAAACGCCCCACCGGCACCATCAAGGCGCCACCGATCCCCTGCAATACGCGAGCGACCACAAAGGTGTCGAGCTCGGTGCACAGCCCGCACAGCAACGAAGCCAAGGTAAACACGGCAATGGCAATGGCGAAGATACGCCGCGCCCCGAAGCGATCGGCCATCCAGCCCGAGAGCGGGATGAAGATCGCCACGGCGATGATATAGGCGGTGATGCCGATGTTCAGATCCACCGCGCCCACACCGAAGGTCTCGGCCATTTTCGGCAAGGCCGTGGTGATCACCGTGGCATCGAGGTTCTCCATGAAAAACGTCACCGCCACCAACAGCGCGACATTGCGGGCTCGGGTGGTGGTGGCCTGATCAGGGCTGGCGGCGATGGCCGGACTCGGGTTAGACATGGGCAATCATCCTTGGTTGAAACGCTCAGATTTTTCCGGTGTCCGGCATCGGCCGCAGCACGACGATGCCCGGAACACTCTTTACGTAGGCCAGAAACGGCGAATCCACCACCTTCATGTTGGCCACACGGTAGGACGCATTGCGCAGCATCGGCCCCTGCTCGGTGGCGATGTAGATGCCCGCGTGGGTCACATCCAGCCCCTGCTCGGGGGTATAGATGCCGATGTAGTCGCCCGTGCGCAGGCGCGCAAGCAGCGCCTGATCGACATAACGGCTGGGGATGTAGTTGACCTGCCGGCGAGTGACGCCCAGTTGCGCGAGGAACGGACTGCCGTCGGCTTTGCGATTGAGGTCCTTGGTGACGCTCAAGCTGTGCTCGCTCAGTTCGCGAGTGACGTCGTAGGCATTGACCGGCTGCGTCGCCGCCCAGTCGGTAAAGAAGTGCCGACGATGGAAGTAGCTGACCTGATTGTCGCTGTAGCGGGTGCGCACCAGGTTCTGCACGAAACCGGCATAGCTCGACGACTTGCGCAGCGCCTCGACGTAATCCAGGTAGGTGAAGCAATCCACGCTACGCAGGTCGACCACCAGTTTTTCCGCAGTCATGGGCGAGCCGATCAACGTCTGAGCCTGGTAAGGCGTACCGAGGAACTGCGCCGACACCGCAGCGATGCGCGCGCCGGCATCGTCGTTGGCGTCGCTGCGCGGCAGGTGCAAGGCACTGTCGATACGCTGCGCTGTGACCGGGTCGATCATCACCAGCGCCGCACTGGCCTGGCCGATCGCGCTGGCACACAGCAGTGCCAGCATCCACTTGAAGATCTTCAACGCCCCCCCTTTTTCGGTAATTGGCTGGGTATAGATTGCCGCGCTGCGTATCGTACATGGGGTGAGTGGGGGTTGAGTGTGAAAATTTGCCGCGAATCGGGCGGATGCAAACATCAATGCGAAATCCCACCGCGCAGCGAGTCCTTCAGGCTAATCAGGAATGGAACGTCTAATGGGCGAAATTGCGCAATCTTCTACAGCACTACACCAGTGATCACGTATGCGTGAACCAATCACTGCGTATACGGGCATTGATTTCAGCTCTCGTTAAAGTGTGTGTCGAATAGGCTGGAGGGAGACCTCTTGTGCTCTGATGTCCGAGAGGGGCTTCAACCTGGTAGGCAGGCGGAAGCTGACGAGTACCGTTTAGTAGCGCCGAAGTTTCATAATCCGGAATCAGGTGATTAAGGCCTGCGACGTTAAACGGCTCCGGTGGAACCGTCCCACGAGGCTGCATATAGCGGAACGGATTAAGATTTTCAGCGCCTGGACCTGGAGGAAGGTAAACGTCTGCGACACCGGCAACCATCTTGAGCATTCGAGCAGCAGTAGTACGGCGCTCGGCCACGAGCGGTAAGGTATGCGCCACAGTGGTCGCACCCATGATACGCGCTGTCAACTCGTCATGGTAACTGGCCAGACCAATTAACCTTTCCATACCAGGAGCACTTATCAATGGCGGCGGTGAGCCAGAAGCAAATGGATATCCAGGTGGGAGCGCAGGCAGCGGTCGATATGAAACTGGGGGCCGGGCGAAGGTTTTTTTAAGCCACTCCCATATTCTTCCTGAGGGATCAGAGCGATTGATCGGATCCCCCGCACAGTATACATACGCATTCAATCCTCCAGCGCTGAACGGACTCAATTCATCGGGTGCGCTGAATCGCCGCAACACCGGATTGAAAGCCCTGTAGCCATGACCCAATAAATAGTGGCCTGTCACTTGCTCACGTTTTTGCCCGCAGAAACTGCCAGAGGGCGAAAGCGAAAAGCCGAACGGGCAGTAGCTGATCCTGATGTGGGACACCTTTCCCACCCAATGCGTCACTGACCTGCCCTGCACCACGCCGGCCAAGATATTTGTTGATCCGTAGATGTGCACCACTGGGTCTCTCGAACTTTGGTTATCGGATCGACTATCCGCGTCGATCAACCAAGTGTCTACTCACAGATCTGCTAGGTCGGTGATGTGCGCTGCGGCATTGGCGATCCTCCAAGAGCTCCTACAGTCGTAGCGCGCGCACCTTGGATCAGCCATCCGATCCTATGGACTGAGCGACGTCGTCCATTATCGCTTTGGCCATTTCGCCGAGGTACAGGGCTGACAGAGCCAGGTGCTTGGTCGGATCACTGTTGCCCAGAGCTGATTCGAAGATGAGCTTGTTGGCGCAGTCTTGCAGGATGGAGGCGTGTTCCAGCGCATCGGTGGCCGGGATGTGGGGGTTATCCAGCAGGTGTCATCTGTTTTAATCGCATCTGCAGTCTCCTTCCTGGTGTCGGAATACGTCAACGCCTATCTGCTCTACAAGATCAAGGAACTGACCAACTCCAGATTTCTTTTCCTGCGGGTATTCCTGAGCACGCTGTTCACAGTCATCCTCGACAGCTTTCTATTCTGCTTTATCGCGTTCTACGGAACATTGGATAATGCCGACATATTGAAGATGGTCTACGTTCAAATCGCCATCAAAGTGATCTTGGCATTTATTAATATCCTCCCCGCTTACGGGGCCAGGGCATTATTCCGACGCTACATCCCGGCAAATCATCCGACCTGAAGCACAGTGGCGAGGTGCTTGAAATATTTTGTCACTTTTTCAAGCGCCACCGCCCAATCTGCATTGTGTTTTACCAAGCATCTGCACCGATGGATAAATCATCAGTAACACCTAATTAAACCAATAGCGTAAGTTTCCGCCCTCGATCGATTCATTACAGGGCAATGCTTCCCTTTTGCCATCGATAAGAAGATCAACTTAGGCGCACCCCGGCAAACTTTGTCGGGAGTTCGGGCGCTACCAACACATCATGTGGGTAGCGTCATGACCGAGGACAAGACCATGACTCATGAAAATAAACGAAATGCCATTGCCTATGTACGCGCGGACATCGACATGCTGTGCGAGCAAACAGAGGACAGCGAACGACGGGCCTTTCACAACCGTGCCCATGGTGGCCTGTTTGCCATTCGGGCCGGGGGCTTGATCACCGATGCAGAACTTCAGGTGATTGCGCAGGAACTTGACGCGGCGAATACCAAAGCGTGCGGCCAGGTGCGTGCTCGCCGGTGATGGGCGTAGTCGCCCAGGCGCACTCCCCAGGCCCGGCATGAAACCGGGTCGGCTTGGCAACAGGGGGACGATACCCGCCCCCATAACTGCAAGGACATACACGATGACCCAGACAGTGGAACAAGCGCAGGCCGCTCTCGACGCCGCGAAGGCCAATTACCTCGCAGAATTGGAGCGCGATTGTGAGCGTCGAGACGGCAGTTTCGCCCAGGAGCAACGCCGAGAGGAGCATCAGCAACGTTTGCGTGAGGCAGTTGCCCAGTGCGAACGCGACCTGGACGCGGCAAAGAAACCGTAATCATTCAACGCGCGCAAAGAACCAAGGCGCGACATTCGCATCTCGACACCAGGAGCACTCATGGCCACTCACGCAGAACTCGTCGCAGAACTCGTCGCAGAACTCGTAAAAGTGTAGCAAGGGAATCCCGTTCCTCTCCCATCGACCAAACAATCAAAACAGCCCGTCATCTGACTATCAGAGGCTTTTGCAGGAGATTAGTGTGAGTTTCTTTACTGATGAAGAAATCGATTCGCTGTCCATCGAGAGTATGATTTTGCATGTCGTGGGCCCCCAGACGTTCACAGCCAACCCAGCCCGCCAAGTGCAACACGAAGCGTTTTTTATCGGCAAAATTATCGATACGGCAGTGGATCCGGTGTTCAGCTTTGACACTCACTCTTCTACCAAACGCAAACTCGAAGACATCGCCAGCGGCAGGAATACCTTCGAACGCGGGGCTCAGGCGCTGGCGTCGAGTTTCAACAGCAAGCACGTGAGCAGCAGCAGTGATGGCGCGTTGTTCATCTTCGAAATGAGCGTCAAAGACCCCAACGTGCGCATCTACAGCTTGATCAAATATGATTATCGCGAGGCGCTGCAGCAAGATCCGAAGCAGCCGGACGGCGTATTGCTGCGGATTATCAATGCCTTTATCGACGACAACCGTGCAGTGCAGAAAGCCGCATTGATCCGCGTAGTCGCAGGTGTTGCCGAGGATGAAGTATCGGCCCGTGATCGGGTAAAACGGGCCGCGCCAGAGCTCTCGGACTACTTCCAGGACTTCCTCGGGGTAGCGCGCGAAGTCGACGATGCAGAGCTGAGCCAAAAGGCACTTGAAGTGGTTCAGGCGACGTTGCAGAAGTTCAAGGCTGTTCTTCCCGATAAGGATGTTTCCACCGCACTGGCGACAGCGCGGGGGATTCTTGGCCAAGCGCCGAAGGTCAATAATCAAGCGATCATCGACGCGATTATCGAGGGCGCGGGTAACCCGACCGATGCCACATTGACCAAGAAGATCACGGACGAAACCCAAAAACGTATCCGCAGGGCCAAACTCGAAAACCTGACCTTCAAGCCGGTGCGCAAGGTATTGCGTCAAGCGCCCACCAGGCGCCTGAAAACCACCGAGGGGGTGATCGTGATCTTCCCGGACGACGCCGCCGGATCAACCGTACAGATCCTCGACAATGGCGCTGCCGGCAAGCGCATCATCATCGACACCAAGCAGATCACGGAAGACGACCTTGTCGCTAGACGCGCTGGCTGAGCTGCTTGATACGCTCGCCAGCGAACACGGCGTATGGATCAATGAAACCCCAGACTGCGTCCTGACATCCAGACTCGACGCCTGTTGCGCAGGCAGATTGGCGATGGCTGTCGAACACCTGGGCTGGTGCTATCAGCTGGTGGACAGCGCGAACAATCCATTCACGCTCGCCAGCCTGGATCAAGACTTCGCGCCCTATCGGCTGACGCTGCATAAAGTCCCTCCACGAGATGACGGCGCGCTGTATCTGCTCACTGCCACAGGCTTCAGCGATACCCTGGATCGCGGACACCCGGCCGATCGCTGGCGGCTGGCGCGGCTGGAGCACTCCTTCACGACCCAAGGACGGGCATACGGCAATTGGCAAGCGCCGCTGTCTTTCAACAAGGCTGCCGAGACCCAACCTCCGCGCACACTGGTCCGAGAAACAGCAGCCAACCGCCGTGTGCCAGAAGATATCCGGTTCTGGCTACTGGCTCAGCACAGCCATATAGATATGACGGATCCTTTGCACAGCATCTGGGCCAGCAAGGCCTTTGACGCGCTGACCCGCGCCTTGGCCAACGAGCTGGGTGCAGACGATGGCGCGCTGATGTTCCATGGCCCGCCGGCACTGCGCTTGCCAGCGTGTGACTTGCCCCCCGCGCAACGGCCGCAGATAGACCCTCTCGGGTTCTCTCAGCTTCAATCCGCGGCGCAATGGGTCTATGAACTGTCCCGAGAGGCTGCCCTTCGCCACTCGATGCTCTCAGCGGAAATTGCGCGTGCAGGGCGGGAGCCCTGCGAACCGGCGAGGTACTTCGCCGCCCACCTGGCTAACGCATTGGACAGCGCGAAAACGGTGTATCAGCTGTATATGAGCGGGCTGGGCATCGATACGCTGAATTCGCTGACTGCCCTGCGCGGGAGTGTCTGTGATGATGCGGCCAGAACCACCGAAGCGACACAGCAGGCCCTGACCAAGGTCGCTGCGGCGCTAGGCGTGGGGCTCACCGTCATCGCCACACGCATCAGCAGCGACATCAGTCCATGGCTCGTTTTCGCAGCCATGCTGGTCGCCTGTATCTATTGTTTTATCGAACTGTGGGCCGGCTGGCGATTGATCCAGATCCGCCGCAAGGCTCGCGATGCCTGGCATCCGCGGTTGTATCGGTTTTTGCCGTCAGCGGATTACAGAGAGATGGTCACTGCGCCTACTGAACACTCGGAATGCGTGTACCTGTGGTCTACGGGCGTCGGGTTTCTGATGGTGGTTTTGTTGAGTACCGTTGCAGTGGTTAACAGTTTCCTATACGTCAGCACGGAGCCTGTTTCAGTCGAGCCAGGACCGAGCACAGAAACAGAGGATCAGGGGCCTACGCGCGAAGGAACTGAATATCCCCCACTCATGCGGCTCACGATTGGGCAACGGTCCACACATTGAAGCCGCTGATTACCTACGCTGGCCTTGATGAGCGCCATGAAGAAAAGCATCCAGGGGCTGCCTGGTCAGATCGTTCAAAGAAAACGGTCTGGCCCTCATAGCTGATCAGCGCTTGGATAAACTGCGACTTGCCAAACAGGCAATTATCTTCTGGTCTCGCCTTCGATCTGACGATAGCCCAGGCCCTTGAGCGGCGTACAGGGTTCAGGCCACGTCACACACCGCTGAGGTTCAACAACCAAATAATCAATTTTGTTGTTTGGACATCGCACACGCCATCTGCGAGTAAATTCAGTCGCAGATGGCGCCACCGTCAACTCTGGCTCACCCCTGACCCGTTGGGCCGCGCCATCCCCTCCCAATCCGGCTTCTGTTCGTTCCCCTGCGTCACCGCGGCCACCTCACCCTCCACCACGCCAATCCACCACGGCGCACACGGGCTCGGGTAATCCAGATAAAACGGCTGCCCCATCTCCGGCGTGGCGATGCGCACATTGCTCTCCCATGCCAGCGCCTGAATGCGATCCAGCGGTTCGTGCCAGGCATGCAGGGCCAGGTCGAAGGTGCCGTTATGGATCGGCATCAGCCAGCGCCCACGCACATCGAGATGCGCTTGCAGACTTTGTTCGGGGTGCATGTGCACATCCGGCCAGTCGACGTTGTAGGCGCCGGTTTCCATCAGCGTCAGGTCGAACGGCCCGAAGCGCTCGCCAATCAGCTTGAAGCCGCTGTGGTAGCCGGTGTCGCCACTGAAGAACACCCGATGCTTGTCGGCGATGATTACCCACGATGCCCACAGGGTCTTGTTGCCGTCGCGCAGCCCGCGCCCGGAGAAGTGCTGGGACGGTGCCGCCACCAACTCGACGCCGTACAAGCGCACCGACTGCCACCAGTTGAGTTCATGCACCTTGGCCGCTGGCACGCCCCATTCGATCAAGGTCTTGCCGACGCCCAGGGGCGCGATGAAGTGCTCGGCGCGGTCCTTGAGGGCGAGGATGGTGGCGTGATCCAGATGGTCGTAGTGATTGTGCGAGAGAATCACCGCGGCCAGTGGCGGCAGCTCGTCAAGGCTGATGGGCGGCTGATGGAAACGCTTGGGGCCGGCCCACTGCACCGGGGATGCGCGCTCGGCGAACACCGGGTCGGTCAACCAGAAACGCTGGTTGAGCTTGAGCAGCACGGTGGAATGGCCGAGACGCCAGACGCCGTTGTCGGGCGCCGCCAGCAACTGGTGACGGGTAATGGCTTGCACTGGAATAGGTGCCGCAGGACGGGTATCGGCCGGTTTGTTGAACAGGCTGTTCCAGATGATCCCAAGGGTCTTGAGGGTGCCGGCGCGATGGCGCGGCGCGTGGTTGACGTAGCGACCGTCCAGCTGGCGCAGGGTGGCTGGGGTATGGCTGGACGCGCTGACGGGGGCGAGGGTATTTGAGGGGTGGGACATGGCGGCATGACTCCATGAAAGGTGCGGCGCTGGCGGGCTGGCCCGACCGAGTGACGGTAAAACGAAAGAGGTACACTACACAGTGTAGTTTCTAGCTTGCATCATTCTCCCAGCCAAGTAAACTGGTCAGTGTACTTATTTTCATTCAAGAGCCCCCATGACCACCCTGCCCCCGAGATTGACCGACCGCAAACGCGAAGCCATCGTCGAGGCTGCCATCGACGAGTTTCGCGATAACGGTTTCGAGGTCACCAGCATGGACCGCATCGCGGCCCGTGCCGAAGTCTCCAAGCGCACGGTGTACAACCACTTCCCCAGTAAAGAAGAACTTTTCGCGGAAATCATGGAGCGACTGTGGTCGCGCTTTCCGCCCGCTTCCGACGACCCCTACCGTCCCGATGTGGGATTGCGCGAACAACTGCGCGAACTGCTCGAAGCCAAGATGGCCAGTTTGTGTGACCAAAATTGCATCGATCTGGCGCGTATCGCCATTGGCGCTACGGTTCATTCGCCTGATCGGGCCATGGTGTGGGTCACGCGTATAAACGAACGCGAGGAGACGGTCAGCGTGTGGGTGCGGGCAGCCCAGAAAGACGGCCGCCTCAAGCCCGTCGATCCCGGTTTTGCTGCCACCCAGATACACGCGCTGATGAAGTCCTTCGCTTTTTGGCCGCAGGTGACACTTAATGAATCACTTCTGTCGCCCGAGCGCCAGGCCGAAGTAGTCGATGGCGCGCTGGACATGTTCCTCAGCTGGTATGCTGTGTAACGGGCCGGCAGCAAGGCCTACCTCTCGCTTCACCACAAACAATGATCGCCAGCTTGCACGCAATGCCAACGTCAATGGCAGACGCTGCGGCGTTCGGCACAGGTCAGTCCGTGTCAAGTACGAAGGATTTTCAATGGAACAGCAAGCGCGCCCCGGCCAATTGCGCCGCGGCCTCAAGAACCGTCACATCCAGCTGATCGCCCTGGGCGGGGCCATCGGCACCGGGCTTTTCCTGGGCGTGGCTCACACCGTGGCCATGGCCGGCCCATCGGTCATCCTCGGCTACGCCCTTGCCGGCGTCATCGCGTTTTTCATCATGCGCCAGCTTGGCGAAATGGTGGTCCAAGAGCCGGTTGCCGGTACCTTCGCGCATTTTGCCGCGCGCTACTGGAGCCCGCAGGCGGGCTTCATGGCCGGCTGGAACTACTGGGTGCTGTATGTGCTCGTGGGCATGGCCGAGCTGACGGCGGTCGGCGTCTATATGCAGTACTGGTGGCCTGACGTCCCGACCTGGATGTCGGCGGCGATCTTTTTCGTGGCCATCAACCTGATCAACCTGCTCAATGTGCGCGTGTTCGGCGAGATGGAATTCTGGTTCTCGATGATCAAGGTCATCGCTATCATCAGCATGATCGTCTTTGGCGCCTACCTGCTGGCCAGCGGCAATGGCGGCCCGGACGCGAGTGTCGCCAACCTCTGGCAGCACGGCGGCTTTTTCCCCAATGGCGTGCGCGGCCTGCTGATGGCCATGGCCTTCATCATGTTCTCCTTTGGTGGCCTGGAGCTGATCGGTATCACCGCAGCCGAAGCCGATGATCCCAAGGTGAGCATTCCCAAAGCGACCAATCAGGTCATCTACCGCATTCTGCTGTTCTATGTCGGCGCGCTGACCGTGCTGCTGTCGCTGTATCCGTGGCAGAACGTCGTCACCGGCGGCAGCCCTTTCGTGCTGATCTTTCACGCACTGGACAGCAACATCGTTGCCACCTTGCTCAACGTGGTGGTGCTGACAGCGGCGTTGTCGGTCTATAACAGTTGCGTGTACAGCAACAGCCGTATGCTGTTCGGCCTGGCCAACCAGGGCAATGCGCCCAAGAGCCTGCTCAAGGTCAGCGCTCGCGGTGTGCCACTCGCAGCATTGGGCGTCTCGGCAACAGCCACCGGCGTGTGCGTACTGATCAACTACGTGATGCCGGCCAAGGCGCTGGAAATTCTGATGGCCCTGGTGGTCGCGGCGCTCGTGCTCAACTGGATCATGATCACCATTACTCACCTCCAGTTTCGCAGTGCGCTGCGCGCTTCAGGCCAGGTGTCGAGTTACAAGAGCTGGGGTTACCCGATCACCAACTATATCTGCCTGGCATTTCTGGCAGGCATTCTGGTGATCATGGCGATGACGCCGGGCATCAACGAATCGGTGCTGTTGATTCCGATCTGGTTGGCCATGCTGGCAGTGGCCTATAGAAGCAAGCTGCGTCGCGCGGGGCGTTAACCAGCAGCTTGACTGGCTGGCGGTGGCGTTGCGGCAATCGCTTTCGCCGCCGAACGCGCAACCTTGCTCCCACAGAGTCGACTGGAATGGCGTCGTACACCCGTAGGAGCAAAGCTTGCTCGCGAAGAGGCCAGCACTGGCTGCAGCAAACCACCAGGCGGGATCAGCCCTGGAAGCTCACCTCGGCAGTCGACAGCAATTTCACGAACGGCCCTGCCAATACCTGATTGTGATGCGCGATGATCGCCGCAGCGTCCAACACCGGACTGTCCATCGTGGTATGGGCATCCGCCACCAGCACCGCCTTGAAGCCCAGGTCCCCGGCCAGACGGGCAGTGCTGTCGATGCAATAATCAGTCTTCATCCCGCAGATCACCAACTCCCCTACCCCCGCGTCATCAAGCCATTCGGCCAGCCCGGTGTTGAAGAAGCAGCTAGGTCGAGTCTTGTCGACAAAATGATCCTGATGAACATCAACCCCGAGCTCCGGCACCACTTGCCATAGCGCACTGCCGGCCGCGATTGGCGAGCCTTCGGGGCCGGTGTGGCGAACCACAACCACAGGCGCTCCGGCAGCTCGGGCTGCCACGATCAGCGCATTGATATTGGCCAGCACCCGCTCCCCCTCGAAAGGCGCTTGCGGTCCATGAAACAAACCGACTTGCATGTCGATCACCAGCAGAGCTTTTTTCATCGTCCTTCTCCATCGTTGGCCAGCCTGGACGGAGAAAACAAAAGGCCCCGTCCAGTGTTTGCTGGCGGGGCCTTTGTTGCATACCGATTCGACTCAGGTACACACCAACGGGCCGCCAGAGGCGGTCGTGGTGGTGGTCGTGAGGTCGAGTTTGTGCGTGTTCATGGGGCAATGCTGCCCTTGCTGGCAATAGAGTGTCAACCCGCAACCGTCATTCGACTTCGTACAAACCGTGCACATTGGGAATGGCCTGCAAGCGCCTGCGCACGTCATCGTCGATCAGCGCATCATCTGGATGATAAAGCCGCACCTGACGATAGGCGTTGATGCGGTTGATCTCCAGCCCCAGAAACTCCCACACCACACGGGTGCAGGCCGGGTTGCGCCGGTCGCCACTGGACACCCCGGTTTTAAGACCGTTGAGGCGCGTAATGCGGCTCTTGAAGCTGGGGATAAGGATGGTCTGGCTCATCTCGTTGACCGTCAACGATTCGAAATCCACCAGAAACAGCCGATCCTGCAACGCGAACGCGGCCCCCAGGTAGCGGCAGCGCACCCAGTCGTCGGCGTGGGGATCGCTGGTGCTGGAACGCTCCTGACGCTCCTGGCGCTCGAACAGAAACGTGCCCTGCTCCTCACGCAGATGCACCAGGGACACCAGGATGGTGCCCGGCACCGACATGCAGTTGGAGTACTCGAAATAATAGCCGCAGTAGCGCGACAGATCTGCGGCCTTTTCCCGCAGCGGCGCCAGCATAGCCAGCAACGGGTCCTGCGGTGCTGGCGTCGGCGCGGAGGATGCGCGGGCACCGATCAAACGCGCGAATTGCTCGGGCGGCAAACCAAGCTCGTAATCCTCGACCCCGAAAAAGTCGCCGATGCGCTTGAGGTTGTAGGCCGTTGGCTGGCTTTGCCCGCTAAGGTACTTGTTGAACTGCGCGCGGTTGATCACCAGCAGCCGACAGACTTCCGAGATAGAGCGGTAGTGGCTGCAGGCAAGTTTTAGATTGGTACTGAAATGTTGACTCATGACCCAGCTTTGAATTGGTGCGACAGACGCCATAATAGCATCAAGTCGCACCAAATCGGAGCAACCCGCGAAATTGTCACAGAGTATGTATCAGCCAATCATGCCCCCCTTTCGCGGTGACGCGTCCGTTGCGCTTGTCTTTACAGGTCAAAACAACAAGAGGGAGCACCTAACATGCTTGAAATGATCAATGATTTCCTTTCCGGGAAAGTCCTTATCGTGCTGATCGTCGGACTGGGGAGCTACTTCACCCTGCGTTCACGATTCGTGCAATTCCGCCATTTCGTGCACATGTTCAGTGTTTTCAAAGAGTCTATCCGTGGTCAGGGTGGCCAACTGAGCTCCTTCCAGGCCTTGATGCTGAGCCTCGCCGGGCGCGTCGGCGCCGGTAACATCGCCGGTGTCGGCATCGCCGTGACCCTGGGCGGCCCAGGTGCGGTGTTCTGGATGTGGGTCACGGCCCTGGTCGGCATGGCGAGCAGCTTCTTCGAGTGCACCCTGGCCCAGGTCTACAAGCGCAGCGAAGGCGAAGGCATGTACCGCGGCGGCCCGGCCTATTACATCCTGCACGGCCTGAATCTGCGCTGGATGGCGATCGTGTTCTCGATCCTGCTGCTGGTCACCTACGGCTTCGCCTTCATGGGCCTGCAGTCGTTCACCGTGACCCACTCGCTGCAGAATGCCTTCGGCTACGACCCGCATTACACCGGCATCATCCTCGCCGTGTTGCTGGGCGTGGTGTTCCTGGGCGGTATCAAGCGCATCGCCTCAGTCTCCGATTTGTTGGTACCGATCAAGACGCTGGCCTACATCGGCGTGACCCTGTACGTGATCTTCACCCAGATCGACCACGTGCCGGCCATGCTCGCCACCATCGTCAAGAGCGCGTTTGGCCTCGACCCGGCCTTCGCCGGCCTGCTTGGCAGCGCCATCGTCATGGGCGTCAAGCGCGGCGTATTCGCCAACGAAGCAGGCCTTGGCAGCGCCCCTAACGTCGCCGCTGTCGCCTCCGTGCGCCACCCGGCCGCTCAAGGCGTAGTACAGGCGTTCAGCGTGTTCCTCGACACCTTCGTGATCTGCACCTGCACCGCGCTGCTGATCCTGCTCTCGGGCTTCTACACCCCTGGTTTCGAAGGCGACGGCATTGCCCTGACCCAGAACTCCCTGGCGGCGGTGGTCGGTGACTGGGGGCGCACCTTCGTCAGCATCGCGCTGTCGCTGTTCGTGTTCACCTGCATCCTCTACAACTACTACCTGGGCGAGAACAGCCTGCAGTTCCTCAGCCGCAATCGCTTCGTGCTGCTGGGCTACCGCGCACTGGTGATGGTACTGATCGTCTGGGGCTCGACCCAGGACCTGTCCACCGTCTTCGCCTTCGCCGACATCACCATGACCGGCCTGGCGTTCGTCAACCTGACCGCGCTGTTTTTGCTGTTCAAGGTCGGCCTGCGGGTGATGCGTGACTACGATGAACAGCGTCGTGCCGGGGTCAAGCAACCGGTATTCGATGCGGCCAAGTTTCAGGATCTGGACATCGATGAAAAAGCCTGGCCGGTAGAGCCTCAGAAAGTTGCTGGAGGCGACTACGCCGCCGAGTTGGCACAAGCGCAACGCTGATTGACGCAGTAGAACGAAAAGCCCCTTGCGAGGGGCTTTTTTGTGGAGGAAAAACCGCTCCAGATCCACCGCTACAGAGCTGCGTAGGATTAATTCCCGCAGATTTCGGAATCGTCCCACATCCAAAAACCTGTTTTTTTGCTACTCAACGATTGGACGTACGCGTAAGGATCTATCAATTACCCGATCCACCGGAATAGACGCGTGCCAATGAGGCTGCGCAGCGTTCCAGGCGCCTGGAAACAAACCCGAGCAAACGACCTGCACCTCACGTCCTTCGCGACGCAGATCAGCATTTCCTCCCGCAAAAACAATCACGTACCATACCCCCGCTGGTTCCTTCACAGGATTAATAGGGAATCCGTCACGCGCCCACCCGCCGTGAAACGGAACTGCCCCCGCAACTGTAGGCGTCGAGCCGCATTCCGTGTACCGCCACTGGGCCCTCCCGGGAAGGCTGGAATGCAGCCATGACACGCCAGTCAGGAGACCTGCCGGCCGCAGTATCGAGTACCCACCGGCGGGGTGTCCGGAGTTCGTAGCGAGCATTTTTCATGTCATTGATTCGTCCAGCCCTTATGTTGAACGGCCTGTTGGCCGGCCTGATCACCTGTAGTCCGGCGTCTGCCGCAGCCACCCATTACCCGCTGACCGTGGACAACTGCGGCACCCCGCTGACCTTCGTACAGGCGCCGCGCCAAGCCGTGACCATCGGCCAGTCGACCACCGAGATTCTCTACGCGTTAGGCCTTGGCGAGCGCCTGGTCGGCACTTCGCTGTGGTTCAACCCGGTACTGCCGGCGTACCAGAGCATCGACGCCAAGGTGCCCCGCCTGGCCGACAATCAACCGAGCTTCGAGGCAGTGATCAACAAGCGCCCGGACCTGGTGGCGGTGCAGTTCGAATGGTCGGTCGGCCCGCAGGGCGCAGTGGCCACCCGCGAGCAGTTCAACGACCTGCACATCCCCGCCTACGTGATGCCCACCGATTGCGAAGGCAAAGACAATCTGGTCGGCGCCGACGGCACCCGCTTGCGCCCGTTCAGTATCGACAGCCTGTACAAGACCATCACCCAGTTGGCGACGATTTTCGACGTCAGTGACCGCAGCACTCAGCTCAACGCCGAATTGGCGGCGCGGCTGGCGGCGGCGCAGGCCAAGGTCGCGGCCAAACAGCTGAACAACGCCACCGTGGCGTTCTGGTTCTCCAGCCCGGACCTGGCCAGCGACCCGTATATGGCCGGGCGCAAAGGCGTGCCGGATTTCATGGCGACGACCCTCGGCCTGCACAACGTGGTGCAGTCGGATGAAGAATGGCCCACCGTCGGCTGGGAGAGCATCGCCAAGGCCAATCCCACGGTGCTGGTGATTGCGCGAATGGATCGGCGCCGCTTCCCGGCGGATGACTACCTGAAGAAGCTCGAATTCCTCAAGAACGATCCGGTGGCGCGCAACATGGAGGCGGTCAAGCACGGCCGCATCGTGATCCTTGACGCGCAGTCGATGGAAGCCACGGTGCGCATGTTCGATGGCATCGATGGCCTCGCCGATGCAATCGACCACTTCAAGCTGCCGAAATGACCCGCAGCCTCGCTGTCGCCTTGCGCCAACTGCTGCTGCGCCTGAGCTGGGTGCTGCCGCTGCTGGCGCTGGCCTTGCTGGCCGGTGTGGCGATCGGTGAAACGCCGTTGGCGCCCAGCGTGGTGCTGCAGACATTGGCCAACCAGCTGGGCCTGGGCAACTATCCGCTGGATGCGATCGATCAAGGCATCATCTGGAACTACCGCCTGCCGCGCGCGCTGGTGGCGGCGGCCTGCGGCGCGGGTCTGGCGACGTGCGGCGTGGTGCTGCAGGCGCTGTTGCGCAACGCGTTGGCCGAGCCGTATCTGCTGGGGATTTCCGCGGGGGCCTCGACGGGTGCGGTGCTGGTGGCGTTGATCGGCATCGGTGGCGGCGCCATCTCGTTGTCGATGGGCGCGTTCAGCGGCGCGGTGCTCGCCTTCGTGCTGGTGGTGTTGCTGGCACGCGCAGGCAACGCGGCGGGTGCCCGCGGGCAGATCATCCTCGCGGGTATCGCCGGCTCGCAGCTGTTCAACGCCCTCACGGCCTTCCTGATCACCAAATCGGCCAACGCCGAGCAGGCCCGGGGCATCATGTTCTGGCTGCTGGGCAACCTCAGCGGCGTGCGCTGGCCGGCGGTGACCCTGGCGGTGCCGGTGGTGTTGCTGGGCTTGTCGGTATGCCTGTGGCACCGGCGCGCGCTGGATGCCTTCACCTTTGGTAGCGACTCGGCAGCGGCCTTGGGTGTCGCCGTGCGCCCGGTGCAATACGTGCTGATCGGCAGCACCGCACTGATGACCGCCGTGCTGGTGTCGCTGGTCGGCTCCATCGGTTTCGTCGGCCTGGTCATCCCCCATGCCATGCGTTTGCTGGTGGGCCTGCGCCATGCACGCCTGCTGCCGGCCAGCGCCTTGGCCGGGGCGGTGTTCCTGATTGCCGCTGACGTCATCTCGCGCACCCTCATCAGCGGCCAGGTGCTGCCCATCGGGGTGATTACCGCGCTGGTCGGCGCGCCGGCGTTCGCGCTCATCCTGATCAAGGCCAGACGCCCATGAGTATTCATCCCACACCAGTACTGGCCTGTACGCAACTGGGCTGGCGCCACCAAGGCGCGACGATCCTTGAGGGAGTCGATCTGCAGGTGCACGCGGGTGAATCCCTGGCGCTGGTCGGCCCCAACGGCTCGGGCAAATCGACCCTGATCAAGCTGCTATGCGGCGTGCTCGCAGCGTCTGCCGGCGAGGTGCGCCTGTTCGGCCAGCCGTTGACCGACTACCTGCGGCGCGATATCGCTCAGCGCATCGCCGTGGTCGAACAGCACAGCGAGACACTCGACGCCATCAGCGTGCGCGATGCGGTGGAATTGGGCCGTACGCCATGGCTGAGCGCCTTGGCGCCGTGGTCGACGGAGGACGATCGGCATGTCCAGCAAGCCTTGCAAGCCGTGGACCTCATGCACCTGAGCAAGCGCCGCTGGCACAGTTTGTCGGGCGGCGAGCGGCAACGGGCGCAGATTGGCCGCGCCATGGCCCAGCAGCCGCAAATCCTGCTGTTGGACGAGCCCACCAATCACCTCGACATCCAGCATCAACTGTCGATCCTGGGACTGGTCCAGCGCCTGCCAGTGACCACGGTGATCGCCCTGCACGACCTCAACCAGGCACTCACTTGCGACCGCGTGGCGGTGTTGGACAAGGGTCGCTTGATTGCCCTCGGTGCACCCGAAGAGGTCCTGGTGCCGGAGTTGTTGTTAAAGACGTTCGGCGTGCATGCGCATTATCTGGTCGATCCTGAAGATGGCGCGCGGCTGTTGCGCTTTCGACCGGTTGACTAACCTGCGCGCTTGATTTTCATGCAGTCTGCGCCGGCATAACCTAATCAATTGGAACCCAAACGCTCCAGCCAGGGTCGATGTGACTACGATTTATCATTCGGCCAGATCCCTCCTCATGCCAATTCCCCAGACGCCGCTGTCGTTACCAATGCGACTGTGGCTCGTGCTGCTGAGCCTGTCGATCGGTGCTGCCGGGCTGTTCATGAGCCTGTTCGGCTATCGATTGCTTGCGCTGCACGGCAGCGCCTATTTCGTCGTTTGCGGCGTGGTCCTGTTGTTGTCCGCCGCGAAACTGGTGCGGGCAAAAACGGCAGGGGTGGCGCTCTTCGGCGTCGCGTATATCGGCTCGGTAGGCTGGGCAATCATGGATGTGGGGCTGGCCTTCTGGCCATTGATGTCACGCCTGCAGCTGCTGACCGTATTGATGATAGCGGTGCTGCTGACCCTGCCGCGGCTCAGGCGCGGCGAAGGTCGCCCCCCCTTGAAAACCCCGACTTACGCCTGCGCCACCGTACTAATACTGGCTTCGCTGGGCGCCGGCGGCTCGATGTTCTTGCCGCATGCAGAGGTACACGCCTCGACGCCCATCCCGCCGCGTATTCCCGTGACAGTCGGTCACGAACAAACCGATTGGCAGCACTACGGCAACACCCCAGGTGCGTCACGCTTCGTCGCCCTGGACCAGATCAACAGCGATAACGTCCAGCGCCTGCAAGTGGCCTGGACCTACCACACCGGTGATATACCCATCAGCCCCACCGGCAACGGCGCCGAGGACGAAACCACGCCGCTGCAGGTCGGCCAGCAGCTGTTCGTCTGCACCCCCCACAACAATGTCATTGCCTTGCAGGCCAGCACCGGCAAACAGTTGTGGAAGACCGAGATCAACGCCCAGCAGAAAACCTGGATGCGCTGTCGCGGGCTGGCTTATTTCGATGTCGATCAACCGGTGTCGCAACCCAGCGTCGCCGGTGCCACGGCTGTGCCATTACCCCTGCCGCAGATTGGCGCGCTGTGCCGTCAACGCATTGTGCTCAATACCATCGAAGCAGAACTGATCGCGCTGGATGCCCACACCGGCCAGTTCTGCACGGATTTCGGCATCGGCGGTCGAGTCGATCTCAAGCCGGGGATCGGCAAGGGCGTGGAATCCAATCAGTACTCGCTGACCTCGGCGCCGACCCTGGCCGGAACCACTGTGGTGGTCGGCGGCCGGGTTGCCGACAACGCCAGCACCGACATGCCCGGCGGTGTGATCCGCGGCTATGACGTGATGACCGGTGCGCTGCGCTGGGCCTTCGACCCCGGTAATCCGCAAGTCCGTTTACTGCCAACGCCCGGCCAGACCTACAGCCGCTCGACACCCAACGTTTGGGCGCCGATGTCCTACGACCCGGCCTCCAACACCGTCTACCTGCCCGTCGGCAGCGCGGCCATCGACTTCTATGGCGTGCAGCACCATCCCCTGGACCGCCAGTTCGGTGCTTCGCTGCTGGCGCTGGATGCCACCACCGGCTTGGAAAAATGGCATTTTCAAACCGTTCACGATGACCTCTGGGACTTCGACGTGCCCATGCCGCCAAGCCTCATCGACCTGCCCCAGGCCGACGGTACCAGCACCCCCGCGCTGGTGTTCGGGACCAAGGCCGGGCAACTGTTCGTGCTCGACCGCCTGACCGGGAAGCCCCTGACCCAGGTCGAGGAACAACCCGTGATGGCCGGTGATATCCCGGGCGAAACCTATTCGCCCACTCAGCCGGTGTCCGTAGGCATGCCGCAGGTCGGCACCGAGCGTCTCAGCGAAGCGGATATGTGGGGCATCACGCCCTTCGACCAGTTGCTGTGCCGCATCGAGTTCAAGTCGCTGCGCTATGACGGCCTGTTCACCCCACCCGGCACCCAGACCACGCTCAACTTGCCGGGCTCGCTGGGCGACATGAACTGGGGTGGCTTGAGTATCGATCCGACTCGCCAGTACCTGTTCGTCAACGACATGCGCGTGGGCCTGGAGGTCCAACTCGTGGCGCAGGGTGAAGAGGTCAAAGGCAAGAAGCCGCCACGTGCACTGCAGGGCACACCTTACGCCATCAGCGTCAAGCGCCGGTTTCTATCGCCGCTGGGCATCCCCTGCCAAAAGCCTCCCTTCGGCACCCTTACCGCCGTCGACTTGAAGACCCGCCAGATCGCCTGGCAGGCGCCGATCGGGACCGTGCAAGACACCGGTCCCCTGGGAATCAAGATGCACCTGCCGATGCCGATCGGCATGCCAACACTGGGCGGCACCCTGGCGACCCAAGGCGGGCTGCTGTTCATCGCCGCAACCCAGGACCACTACCTGCACGCCTTCGACACCGGCAATGGCAGCGAGCTTTGGAAGGGCCGCTTGCCGGTCGGTAGCCAAGGCACGCCGATCAGCTATCGCGACCCGGCCACGGGTAAACAGTACGTGGTGGTCACCGCCGGCGGCGGCCGTGGCTCACAGGATCGCGGTGACTACGTGATCGCCTACGCGCTGCCGGAGTGAACTGCACGGACCCTTATGAGAGCGGGCAAACCTCGCTGACACAGGTGTCCGTCAGCCATTCGCTACCTCGTGCCACAACGCCCGCACCCGGTCCTTGAGCAACAGCGCCTCGGCCCAACGATCAGTGATGTCGCGGCCATCGGCGCCGGTAATGGCGTAGGGTGGCGGGCCCAGTTCGCAGGTAAACGACAGGCTGCCCGTGGTATCCGGCCGCGCCAACCAATCGCTAAAGCCATAGCGCCACCAGCTCATGAACTGCTCTACCCAAGGCTGATGCTGGACGAAGCTGATCGGTACCTGCACCTGTTCGCTACTGGCCACGCGGCCATGATAGGCCCAACTGCGTTGCAGAATCTGGCGGATCTGCGCGTCGTCCACCGGATCGGCCGGGGTCGGCAGCTCGCGGCCGACCACATAGTGCGACAGGTCGGCGAGCAGTTTCAGATCCGGCAGCGCATCGAGGAGGTCTAGGGTAAAGATCAAGTCGTTGGTGATGCGATAGCGGTGAGTCTCGATCAGCACCGGGAAGTCCACCTGCTCGGCCAGACGCTGCCAGCCCTCGATCAGCCCGATGGCCTCCTTGAGGCTGCGCGGACGCACATCGGCTTGCAAGGTCAGGTGATGACAACCGTAACGACTGATCACATCCAGCGCCGCTGCCAGATCATCGACTGTGCGCGGGAACAGCTGGCCTTCGATCTGCAGGCCGAGGCCGTGGGCGGCCGTGGCCAGGCGCTGGACCGCCGCAGGCTGGTAGAAGTGATCGGTAATGCCGTCGAAGCCCGCCGCAGCGATCTGCTCGAGCTGGGCTTCGAGCGGCAGGTCGTTCTGGCCGCGATGGTCGAGCATTGCCCACATCGACTGGAACACCACGAATGCTTTCATGTTCAACCTCGCAACAGTTGCTTGAGTGACACGCCCGGGTCGGCAAGTTCGGTGCTCGACAGCACTTTGCCGTCGAGGATCAGCCGCTCACAGAGCTTGATGTCCTTGCCGATACTGGCGCCCTGCCCCCAGCCACTGACACCTTGCAGGCGCTGATCGCCATCAAGGTAAAACAGCAAAAAAGCCCCGTTGGGCAGTTCGCGGGTGGCATCGGGCGCGCTGTTGCCGGTACTGCCGACGGTCTGCAGACCCCAAGCGAATTGATCCGACCAAAACGCCGGCAAGTCGCTGAACGGCAGTTGCCGGCCCAGTAGATTGAGCGCGGCATGACGGCCCTGAGCCTCGGCGTTGCGCCAGGTTTCCTGACGCTGGAACGGGCTGCCAGGGCGCAAGCGAAACTCGCACACATCGCCGGCGGCGTAGACGCCCTCGGCGGTGGTGCCCAAGCACGCGTCCACTTGGATACCCTGGCCGATGTCGAGCCCGGCCGCGCGGGCGAGATCGACGTTGGGCTGCATGCCGATGCCAACCACCAGCAGGTCGCACGCCAGTTGTGAGCCATCGGCCAACTGCACGGCTGCGGCACGCTCGGCGCCCAGTACTGCGCTGATCTTCACGGCCAGGCGCACGTCTACGCCTTGTTCCTGATGCAAAGCCAGCAGCGCCGCCGACAACCGTTCTGGCAACACCCGTGCGGCCAGGCGCTCACCGGCTTCGAGCAAGATCACCTGGCAACCGAGCGCCCGCGCGGTCGCGGCCACCTCCAGGCCGATGAAACCGCCGCCCACTACCACCAGCCTGGCGCCGGGCTGCAGATGGTCGCGCAGCAACAGGGCCTCGTCATGGGTGCGCAGATACAGCACGTTGGGCCAGTGCGAAGGCACCTGCGGCAAGCGCCGCGCCCGCCCGCCGGTGGCCAGCAACAAACCGTCGTAGGGCAGCACACGGCCATCGTCCAGGTGCAGTTCCCGCCGCTCGGTGTCGAGCCGCGTAGCACTATGGTCGGCTATATGCTCGATGGCCAACTGGTCCAGGCGCGCGGCGTCGCACAGGCTGTAGCTGCGCAGTTGCGCGGTGCCCTGCAGCAGGCCCTTGGACAAGGGTGGCCGCTCGTAGGGCAGATGCACCTCGTCACCGACCATGATCAAGCGCCCATCGAAGCCTTCTTCGCGCAGGGTCAATGCCGCTCGCCCCCCGGCGTGACCGGCGCCGACGATGATGATGGTCTCGGGTTGGTTGATCATGATGCGCACTCCTGGACCCATCTGCGCCGGCAAGAGGCCAGTCGCGACACCCTGATACTCATGCTCCAATCGCCAATTGCACTCTGCCCTGCTCGACGCGCACCGGGTAGGTCTTGAGGTTCACGCACACCGGCGCACCGAGGGCCTTGCCATTGCGGTAATCGAAGCGGCCGTTGTGTTTAGGACATTCGATCACATGGTCCATCACCAGGCCGTCCGCGAGGTGGATCTTCTCGTGAGTGCACAGGCCATCGGTGGCGAACCAGGCGTTGTCCGGCGAGCGGTACACGGCATACGTGTGGTCCTGGTGATCGAAGCGCAGCACATCTTCTTCGTCGACATCGTCCACGGCGCAGACATCGATCCATTGATTGATCAGAACTAATTCGGTCATGGCTGTATTCCTTGTTATGGGTAGTGCAATCAGGTCAACCGGTCACGGCATGGGCGGTGTCGGGCGAGGCCTGGCGCTGCGGCGTCACTCGGTGCACGAAATACTCAGGGTCGCGACGCTGGCGCCACAGTGTTGGAACGATCTCCCGGTAGGCCGCGAACAGGCTCGGATAAGGCACTGGGCAGTCATCGCGCATCGCTTCGTGCAGCTTCGGCAGGGCGTGGTACGGCACCATCGGATACATGTGATGCTCGAGGTGGTAGTTCATGTTCAGGTATAAAAAGCGCAGCACCGGGTTCATGTAGATAGTCCGGCAATTACTGCGGTGATCGAGGCTGTCCTCGGCCAGCCCGACATGCTGCGACACGCCGAACAGGTACGACAGCCAGCCGCCGTACAGCAGCGGCGTGCCGATCAGCAGGACCGGTAGCCAACTGCCCAGCACTGCGGCACTCATTACCGTAGCGGCGAAAATCGTCAGCCAGATGCGCGCGGTAAAGGTCACTTTTGGCCACTCGGATTCGGGGATGAACGTCTGCTCGGCATCGGTCATGCGCCCCTGGGCATGGCGCCAGAGCGAACCGAGGGTGTTCCAGGCGTGGGGGATCTGTGTGAGGTTGAGAAGCATCTTGCCGAGCTGCGGCGGGCGCGGCTCGACGATCTCCGGATCACGCCCGACGATAACGGTATCGGTGTGATGGCGGGCATGACTCCAGCGCCAGACATGGGGCTCGAACAGGGTCATGAAGGACGCTATCTGATAAACCGCATCGTTCATCCAGCGGGTCTTGAAGGCCGTGCCATGACCGCATTCGTGCCAGCGCGCATTGGAGGCCGAGCCATACAGCACGCCATACACCAGCAAGAACGGCACGCAGCCCCAACTGCCCCACAACCACACGGCGCCGCCAGCGCTCAGCCCAAGGCTCAGGAACCAGATCGCGGTATCGCGCAGGGCCGGCCCATCACTGCGCTGCATCAGCTCCTTGAGGCGCTTGCGGGGAACGGGAGATTGGTACCAGGTGGCAGAGACCAGGCCGTTTTCGGCGGCCCGCCGGGCTTCGGGGCCGGTCAGGCTGTAGTCCCGGGGAGTGAAGGTGGAGCGGTCTTCAGGCATGTTGACGTTCTCGGCAAGTTTGATTATTGGAATACTTGCTTCGATGCGGTGCACATCGTTGAACAGAAATATAGGCAGCCACCTCCTGCCCCTCAAGACTGGCAGGGCATTCCCTCTCAAGCTATCATTCGCGCCGTATGCGCCTTGATAGTTTTCTTTCAAGGCCTGATCCAGGCCCCGCCATGAACAATAAGAAACGCCCCACCATCGCCACGGTCGCGGCCTTCGCCGGGCTCAGCGTGGCCACCGTCGACCGGGTACTCAATGCCCGCGCACCGGTCAGCGAGGACACCGCCCAGCGCGTATTCGCCGCCGCAGAAGCCGTCGGTTACTTCGCCGCGCGGCTGATCGGCCAGCGCATCCGCGAACGACGCCCCAGCTACCGCTTCGGCATCCTGCTGCTGGGCACCGCCCCGGACTTCTACAACAACCTCGCCAACGCCATCCGCGAGGCCGCTCGCGATCACCCCGCGGCCAACCTGACCTGCCAGTTCGAGTACATCCACGACCGCAGCCCGGCCGCCATCGTCGAGCAGATCGAGCAGCTCGCGGTGCAATGCGACGCGCTGGCGGTGGTCAGTTACACCCATCCGCTGATCAACGCGTGCCTGGCCCAGATACGTGCCGCAGGAGTGCCGGTGGTCGCCCTGCTGTCGGACATCGACGAGCATTTTCAAGAACCCTACGTCGGGCTCGACAACCACGAGTTCGGTCGCACGCTGGGCTGGCTGCTGGCCCATACCTGCGGTGCGCGCGAGGGCAGCGTCGGCGTGCTGTTGGGCGGCCATCGCTTTATCGGCCATCAGACCCGCGTCGATGGCTTGCGCAGCTACCTGCACGAGCATGCGCCGGGCCTGCGCCTGCTCGATGCGTTGATCAACATGGACAACAGCGACATCAGCGAGGAAGCCACCCTCGACCTGCTGGCCCGCCATGACGACTTGCGCGGGCTGTGCGTGGTGGGGGGTGGCGGCGACGGCATCATCAGCGCACTGCGCCAACTGCCATTACCCGCGCGGCTGTGCTGCGTCGTGCCCGAGTCCACCGCCCGCTCCCATCAGGCGTTGCGCGATGGCCTGGTGCGCGCGGTCATCGACACGCCAGCCACCGCTACGGCGCAAGCGTTGATGAATCTGTTGGTGACGTTACAGGCGGGCGAGCCCTTCGATGCGCAGCGGCACCGCATCCAGGTGGCGCTGCAGATCATCACGGCCGAGAACGCCCGGCTGTGACCACCGGGCCGACCGCATCCTGCTTGCGCAGGGTATCGACCACCGCATCGAAAAACACCATCGGGTTGATGGCGTCCTTGTTCAGCGGCCGGGGCTGGGCGGCGAAGGTGACGATCACGACCTTCTGCACCGGGTCGATGTAGATGTTCTGGCCCAGCAGGCCGACCGCCGCGTAGGCGTGATCCTGCAGCGAGCCTTTGGTCGAGGCGGTCCACCACATATAGCCGTAGCCGGCCTCCTTGCCGTTGGCCAACGTCTTGCTGGTGGTGGCGTCTGCGACCCAATGAGGCGGCAGGATAGTGCGACCGTCGACCAGGCCGTTGTCCATGAAAAACATGCCGAAACGGCCGTAGTCACGCAAGGTGGCGGCGATACCGCTGCCGCCGATTTCCGTGCCATCGGGCGAATCCAGCCACCAGGTGGCATCGGCCTCCATGCCGTACGGCTGCCAGACCTTTTGCGCCAGGTACTGGGACAGTGGTTTGCCGGTTGCCGCGCGCACCAGTTCGCCCAGCACCTGGGCCTCACCGGTGTTGTAGTTGAACACCGTGCCGGGCGCACTGGCGCGCTGCAGGTGACTCATCAGCACCAGCGCCGCACCCGGTTGCTGGGCCATCTGCAGGCGCAGCAAGGCGCGGCGATCGGAGGTCGGGTCGGTGGCGGTTTCGTTCCATTTCGCGCCCGAGGCCATCATCAACAGATTGCGCACACTGACGCCGTCGTAGGCCGTGCCCTTGAGCTGCGGCAGGTAGTCGACCACTTGAGCGTCGAGGCCCTTGATGCGGCCTTCCTGAATGGCGATGCCAGCCAGGGTCGAGGTCACGGACTTGGCCACCGACATCGACATCCAGCGGGTCTGCGCAGTGTTGCCGCGCTGGTAGCTCTCGTGGACGATCTCGCCGTCGCGGATCACCAGCAGGCCGGTGATGCTGTCCAGCGCGAGAAACTCGGCCAGGCTGTAGGCGCGGCCCTGGTAGGTGAACTTGATGTCGGTGAGGGGCGTTTTGGCGTAGGGCAATGGCTGGGCATGACCGCCCGCCTTGATCACGCGACTGGGGAACAGCCGGTCGATATTGCGGTAGGTGTTGACGGCGATATCCGGGCTCAGCGTGCCTGCATACATCGCTTCGGCCGTGCCTATCGGCTGGTTGGCAAAAGGATAAGGTGCAGGTTTGCTCGCGCAGCCCCACAGGCCGATGGCGATCGCCAGCAACAGGGCGCCTCGAACGCTTGACTGCCCACACCCGATACGGACGAAACCTTGCAGCATGCACAGTCCTTGCTCGGTTCACGAGCGGCCATGGGATACACCGCTCGGCCATAGGGCGAGCGACATACATGAATATTTATTTATACCCGATCTGGAGTGCCAATAAACCTCCCAGCCGCCAAGTGGCGTGGCTGGTGTGCTGAATGCCGGGGTTGTTGGGTGGCATCGAGGGTGGCATCGAGGCCGCCTTCGCCACCAAACTGAACTGCACCGTTATGGGAGCAAGGGGGCGCGTTCAGTGGCGAAGGGGCCCGCATGCTCGACGCATCACGCCTCGATGTTCAACCGCTTTAGCCGCGACGCCAACGTGGTGGGCTTGAGCCCAAGCATTTCGGCCGCGCCCCCTTTGCCGAACAGCTTGCCGTGGCACTGCGCAAGCGCGGCCAGGGTGTTGTCGCGCTCCAACTGGCGAATCTGCTCGTCGGTGAGAATCCCCGGCGTCGCGCTGATCGCCGGACTGACGCCTGGCTGCGCGGTAACCTCCGGCAAATCGATTTTCAGGTCTCGGCCCTGGGAGGTAATCAACGCCCGCTCGATGACGTTCTGCAATTCGCGAATATTGCCCGGCCACGGATAGCCCTGCAGGCGTTCCAGATCGGACTGCAACAAGCGCCTCCCCGTGAGGTTCAAGCGTCCACCGATCTGCTGGAGAAAATGCAACGCCAGCGGCGCGATATCCATGGGGCGCTCGCGCAGTGCCGGGGACTGCAGCGGGAAGACGTTCAGGCGAAAGTACAGGTCCTCGCGAAAGCGCTTGGCCTCCACCTCGTGACGCAGATTGCGATTGGTGGCAGCGACGATGCGCACATCGACCTTGCGTGTACGCTCCTCGCCGACCCGCTCGAACTGGCCCTCCTGCAACACCCGCAACAGCTTGCTTTGCAGATCCAGGGGAATCTCGCCGATCTCGTCGAGAAACAAGGTGCCGCCATCGGCCAGTTCGAAGCGCCCTACCCGGTCCCGCACCGCGCCGGTAAAGGCGCCGCGAATGTGGCCGAAGAACTCGCTCTCGAACAGCTCCGCCGGTATCGCGGCGCAGTTGACCCGGATCAGCGGGTGGCCGCTACGCTTGCTGGCCTGGTGAATCGCCCGGGCAATCAGCTCCTTGCCAGTGCCCGATTCGCCATGGATCAGCACGCTGGCATCAGTGGGCGCGACCACGTCGATCTGCTTGATGATCTTGAGGATCGGCTCGCTCTGGCCGACGATCTCGCGGTAGTTGTGCTCGATGTGGATTTCTTCCTGCAGGTAAGCGTTCTGTTCCTCCAGGCGTTTTTTCAGATCCTTGAGTTCATCCAGCGCGGTCTGCAGTTGCAGCTCGGTGGTGCGCCGCTCGGTGATGTCGCGAAACACTACCACCGCGCCGACGATGCGGCTGTCGGCGATCACCGGTGTGCTGGTGAATTCCACCGGGAACGAACTGCCGTCGCGGCGCCAGAACACTTCCTGACGCCCCTCGTGCACCACACCGTCGTGCACCGCGCGGTAGATCGGGCAGTCCTCGACCGGATAGTGCGAACCGTCGGCGTGGCTGTGGTGATGGATGCGGTGGATGTTCTTGCCGATCATGTCCTTGGGCTGCCAACCGAGCATGCGCGCGCCGGCGGGGTTGACGAAAGTCGCCAGGCCCTGATTGTCAATGCTGTAGATACCGTCCCCGACCGCGCTGAGCAGCAACTGGTTGTCGCGCTCCGATTCCTGGAACAGGTTGAGGATATTGCGCCATTCCAGCAGGCCGCAGCGCATGGTCCGTGCGGTGTCGGCCTGATCGCGCTGGTACTGTTTTTCGCTGCGCTCGTGCAGCACCAGGATGATCTGCAGCTGGCCCTTGATGCTGAGGGTGGTGGCGCTGATTTCGAGTTCGATGCGCTCGCCGCTTTTGCAGTTGCAACTGAGCCCGTCGGTCCAGCCACGGCCTTTTTCCAGTACGGCCTGACTGAACACGATGAGGTCGGCCAGTTGATGACCGAACAGCTTGCTCACGGGCAGCGCCAGCAACTCGTGGCGCGGGTAGCCAAGCAACTGGCACGCGGCGATGTTGAGATCCCCCAGGCGATCTCCATAAGGATCAAGCAGCGCGATGGCTTCACTGCAGTGTTCGAACACCATGTGCCGTGACCCATAGGCCAGGTCCGCCCAGCCGCTGAGACAGTCATCGTCGGTCATACGAATTCTCGTGAAAAGCCGCTACGAAGATTCGTATTTCTACGCCGTTGCCAAGGGATTGAACAGGGGCAGATGGCGTCGCAAAAGGCGGATCAGCGATCATCGCCGAGCCGGTTCACCCTCGGCCTGTTCCTCACTGATACCCCAAAAGCCCAGCAGGCATCCCACACCACCGATGCCCAATGCGACGCACAGCGGGACCGGCGTGCCATCGGCGAAGGCGCTGACCATCCAGCTGAAGGCCATGCCGCTGGCGAACTGGACCGCCACTGCCAGGCCGACCGCAGCGCCTGCCTGGCGCTGAAACAGGGCCATCAGGCTCGCCGTGCAGTTGGCGCCGATCAGCCCGGCGGTGGTCATGTACAGCACCACGCACACAATGATCACCGCCGGTATCGCCCAACCCAGCAAACCGGCAGCCGTGAGCGCCAGCCCTGCCAGCGCAGCGACCCAGGCGCCTACCTTGAGCATTGCCAACGGCCCGACCTGGTTGACTTGGCGCGCGTTGATCACCGAGGCCAGGATGATGCCTAGAATGTTGAGCGCGAATACCCAGGCGAAGGCGCGCGGCGAGAAGCCGAAATGCTCGATGAACACGAACGGCGACGCGGTGACAAAGGCAAAGATGCCGCCGGAAGAAAACCCCATGCACAGGATGAACGACATCGCCTGGCGATGCCCTAACACGCTCAGGTAGCCGGCGAACGCTGCGCCGACGCTCGCGCTGCGCTGCGCGGGCGCGTGGCTTTCCTTGAGCCACAGCGCGGTGGCCAGCCAGCAGATCAAGGCCAGTAGCAACAATGCCAGGAAGATGCTGCGCCAGCCGTCGATCAACACCAGCCAGGTACCGGTCATGGGCGCGACCAACGTGGCGACCATGGTAATCAGCTGCATCAACGACAATACCCGCGCCGCCTGCCCCAAAGGGAACAGATCACGTACTACCGCACGCGCCAGCACCAAGGCCGAAGCACCGCCCAATGCCTGGACGAAACGACAGACCAGCAGCTGCTCGACGCTTTGCGTCAGCATGCACCCCAGGCTGGCGACGATGTACAACGCAATGCCGCCCAGTAACAGCGGACGGCGCCCATAGCGATCCGACAACGGCCCATAGGCCAGCATGCCCAGGCACAGGCCGCCGAGAAACACGCCGATGGTCATTTGTACCAGCGCGGCGGAACTGCCCAGCTCGCGGGCGATGGCCGGCAGGCTGGGCAGATAGGTATCGATGGACAGCGGCACGAAAGCCGCCAGCGCGGCCAACAACAGGATCAGGCGGGGCGTACCGCTTTGGGCTTGCATGCAATGACTCACTCGTTACGCAAAAAAGGCAATGATAGCCCTCTAGCCTGCACGGCGGCGAGCCTCGAGTGGGACAACGTCAGGCCACCTGACTGCGTCGACCCCTTCGCGGCCGAACGCGCAACCTTGCTCCCACAGGTGTACGGCTTCGCAGCTGCTTGCACTGTGGGAGGGCTCTGCCCACGAATCAATCGATTCGCGCGATCGCCTCGGCCACCACCTTGACGTTGCCGGCATTCAAGCCCGCCAGGCACATGCGCCCGCTGTCGATCAGATAGATGCCACATTCGCGGCGCAGATGGGCGACCTGCTCGGCGCTCAGGCCGGTGTAGCTGAACATGCCCTTCTGGCGCAGCAGATAGTCATGGCGCCCGTCCGGGAACGTGTCGCGCAGCAGTGAAGCCAACTGGGTACGCATCGCGCCGATGCGCACGCGCATCTCTTCCACCTCGGCCAGCCACTGGGTGCGCAGGGCTTCATCGTTGAGCACGATGCTGACCAGGCGAGCACCGTGGCTGGGCGGGCTGGAATAGTTGCGGCGCACGGTGGCCTTCAGCTGACCGTGGACGTTGGCCGCAACCTGGGCGCTGGCACAGACCACCGACAGCCCGCCGACGCGCTCGCCGTACAGGGAGAAAATTTTCGAGAACGAGTTGCTCACCACCAGCGTCAGGCCGGCGGCCGTCATGGCGCGGATAGCGTAGGCATCTTCCTGCATGCCGTCGCCGAAGCCCTGATAGGCGGTGTCCAGGAACGCAATCAGCTCCCGCTCGGCCAGCACCTTGATCACCTCGTCCCACTGCGCCGGCTGCAAGTCGGCGCCCGTCGGGTTGTGGCAGCAGGGATGCAGCAACACGATGCTGTGCGCCGGCAATTGCCCAAGGGCCGCGAGCATGGCGGCGAAGGCCACGCCGCCGGTGCTCGGGTCGAAGTACGGATAGGTGTTGACCGTGAACCCGGCGCCGCCGAACAGTGCATGGTGGTTCTCCCAGGTGGGATCACTGACCCACACCTGCGACTGCGGGAAATACTGACGCAGAAAATCCGCACCGACTTTCAGCGCCCCCGAGCCACCGACCGTCTGGATCGTTGCCACGCGGTCTTCGCGCAGCGCCGGCGATTGGTCGCCAAACAGCAAGCGTTGCACCTGCACGCAATAGTCCGTCAGCCCTTCCATCGGCAGATACAACGCCGGACGCTCACCCTGTGCGAGCAGGCGGCGATGGGCTTCGGCCACCGACGGCAAGGTCGGAATACGGCCCTCGGCGTCGTAATACAAGCCGATGCTGAGGTTGACCTTGCTGGCGCGGGCATCGGCCTGATAGGCGTCCATCAGCGACAGGATCGGATCGCCAGCGTAGGAATTGACGTGGTCAAGCATACAAATAGCTCCAGCAAGAAAGGCAGACATCAGGCGTGGTACCGGCCCGAACGGTGGTTAAGCGCAATGATCAGGTTGATCAGCACGGCGCCGAGCACCGAGATGGCCAGAATCGGCCACGACACGATAGTCAACGACAGCAGCAGGATCAGCACGTCGGCGCCCATCTGCAGCCAGCCGGCGCGCCAGCCAAAACGTGCTTGCAGGAACAGCGCAAGAATATTCAGGCCGCCTAGGCTGGCACGGTGCCGGAAAAGCACGATGAAGCCAACCCCCAGAATGATGTTGCCGATGACCGCTGCGAACAACGGCTGGATCTGCTGCAGGGTAATGAAATGCTGCACCTGATCGGAGAACAGCGACACCAGGCCGATGGCAGCGAAGGTCTTGAGGGTGAAGACCCAGCCCATGCGCCGGAACGCCAGATAATAGAACGGCAGATTGATCATGAAGAAGGTCAGGCCAAAGGCATAGCCGAACGCGTAATGCAGGTAAAGGGCGATGCCGGCGGTGCCACCGGTCATGACCCCGCCCTCGCGCGCCAGCATCAGACCGAAGGCGATCAGCAGCGTGCCAACCAGCAAGGCCATGGCGTCTTCGCCACGGCTGTGGGGATAGGGGGTGACGGTTGCAGTGGTCATGTGGTGCTCGACGTTGCGGGGCGGAAATCGGCGGGTCCAAAAGTCGAACGCAAAATAGCAAGAATGACGTATCCGTGTATATAAATAAGATTGAATGCACGGATCGCGCATATATAGGCTTTAAATAAGCCAGGTGTGCATGGCTCTGGACTGTCCACGCGGCTCTGCAAGATCTGCGGTGAAGCCACTGGCGCTTTCGCAGGCAAGCCTTGCTCCCACAGTGCAAGCAGCCCTGGGCCTTACACCTGTGGGAGCAAAGCTTGCTCGCGAAGAGGCCGGCACAGCTTGCCCAAAACCGTAATGTTATCCATCACCCGACGCTGTGGGAGCCTTCTCAGTGCATTTCCTCAGCCCGCCACCAACCCCGCTTCCTTGAGACGCTGCAGCACCACGGCGGTTTTCAAATGGCCGATCGTGGCGCTGCCCGACAACCGGCCCATCAGCGCATTGAGCTCCACCAGCCCCGCTACCGCGACCTTCAAGGCGTAGTCGGCGTCGCCCGTGGTCTTGTAGGCATCGATGATCGCTGAGTCATGCACCACAAAGGCTTCGAACGCGGCAGAGGTCTGCGGGCTATGGCTGTTGAGGCTGACCTCGATCATCGCGACCATCTCGGTATTCATCGCCTGGGGCGCCAGCCGGGCGTGATAGCCAAGGATCAGCCCCGCCTGTTCGAGGCTCATCCGCCGACGCGAGCATTGCGAAGCCGAAAGGCCCACCATTTCGCTCAGGTCCTGATTGCTCAAGCGCCCATTGCCCTGCAACAGGGTCAGGATCTTCAGGTCGAATTCGTCAATCGCAGTCATGGGTCTACCGTTCCTCGCAAAACAGGACGCGCAGATTAACAGCTTCAAGCGGATCCATGACGTCACACCTCTAGCATGGGCTGCAGGGATTCGCACCACAGTGGCGCACCCCAACCAAAAGTTGCGCCACGATGCAGCAGTCCGCGTGCGCCAGACCGATAGAGGGGCAAGCGCAAGAGGCACCAGCGTGCCCACTCAACTCTCTGTTTATCTGGACTTGAGGCTGCATTCGGTGAATTCTCATGCGTGACCAGCATTAATTCCCTCAGTCGCCAGTAGCGATGACAAAACTGGCAGGCAAACTGCAATAGCTGACCAAACGATCAGGTTTTATACTGCCCTCCTCTATGGCCAGCTTGCCAACCTCATCACGTTGTCATTTCAATCACGGTGCATCGCCATGTCTCTTTCTGCTTCGACCTCACAGCCTCTGGACATCGTCATCATTGGTGCCGGCATCGGCGGGCTGTCGGCGGGCATCGCCCTGCAGCAACGCGGCCACCGCGTGCGCCTGTTCGACCGGGTACCCGACCTGACACCTGCCGGCGCTGCGATTTCGGTATGGCCCAATGGCGTCAACGTCCTCGAAAAACTCGGCCTCGGCGCGGCGATCAAAGCGGCCAGTGGCGAGATGCAGAGCATGAGCTACAGCACCCACGACGGCGCGTTGCTCACCCGCTTCAGCTTGCAGCCGCTGTACGACGCGGTCGAGCAGCGGGCCTGCCCTATCGCCCGCACCGCCTTGCAGCAGATCCTCCTAGATGGCTGTGGCCGCGACAACGTCACCCTGGGCGTCAGCTGCGAAGGCGTCGAGCCCAGCGGCGACGGCATGCGGGTAAAGTTTTCCGACGGCCAGCAGATCCAGGCCGACCTGGTGGTGGCTGCCGACGGCACCCATTCGCGGCTGCGCAACTATGTCGTGGGCCATGAGGTGACACGCGATTACTGCGGCTACGTCAACTGGAACGGTCGCGTCGACGCCACCGACGACCTGGCACCTGCCACCGAGTGGACGCAGTTCGTCGGCGATCACAAGCGCGTGTCGCTGATGCCTATGGGCAACGGCCAGTTCTATTTCTTCTTCGACGTGCCCCTGCCAGCAGGCACCCCCAATGATCGCACCCACTATCGTGACGAGCTGCGCAGTCATTTCAGCGGTTGGGCCGCGCCGGTGCAACACCTCATCGAGCGCCTGGACACCGCTATCGTCAGCCGGGTCGAAATCCACGACATGGTCCCGACATCCAGCTTCGTCAAGGGGCGTGTGGTGCTGCTCGGTGATGCCGCGCACCCCATGGCGCCGGATCTGGGTCAAGGCGGCTGTCAGGCCATGGAAGATGCCTGGGTACTTGCCCGCTGCCTGGACGCTGGCGATGTCGACGCTGCCCTCGCCCGCTACAACACCGCCCGCGCCGAGCGCACCGCGCAGATCATGCTGCGCGCCCGCGCACGCTCGCAGGTCACCCATGGCGGCGTACCGGCCGAGACGCAAGCGTGGTACGCAGAGCTGGCGCACGAAACCGGCGAACGCGTGATTGCCGGGTTGGTGAAGACGGCCACCGGTGGCGGCGAGTTGCTCAGCGATAAAGGCTGAGAATCGATGGGCAACTGAGGCCCGGCACAGACAACAAAAAACCCGCCTGGCATCACTGCCAGGCGGGTTTCTTTTCAACTCAAGGTCAGGCCGCTATTACAGCGCCATGTCCTGAGCCGGTTTGCTTTCCTGCGGCTTGGCCGGCTTGGCCGGGGCCGCAGCGCCAGCAGCCGGGTAGGCAGCTGCGTCGAGCACTGGAGGCTTGTTCAGCAGCAAGACGTCGGCAGTGTAATCCCACTCCTGCTGAACACGTGCTGGCGAATCGTTGAGCTTGGTGCCGTAGCTTGGCACGATCTGATGCATCTTCTCTTGCCAGGCCGGGGTGGCTACCTGGGTTTTGAAGGCTTTTTCGAGCACGTCGATCATGATCGGCGCTGCGGTCGAAGCTCCTGGGGAAGCACCCAGCAGACCGGCGATAGAGCGGTCCTGAGAGTAGACGACCTCGGTACCCAACTTCAGCACACCGCCCTTCTCGGCATCACGCTTGATGATCTGCACGCGTTGGCCGGCTTGCCACAAGCGCCAGTCTTCCTTCTTGGCGTGCGGGAAGTACTCTTTCAGTGCGTTGAAGCGGTCGTCGTCCGACATCATCAACTGGCCTGCCAGGTACTCGATCAGCGGGTACTGCTCCACGCCCACCTTGGTCATCGGCCACACGTTATGGGTCGTAGTGGTCGACAGCAGGTCAAGGTAAGAACCTTGCTTGAGGAACTTGGTGGAGAAGGTCGCGAATGGCCCGAACAGGATCATGCGCTTGCCATCCAGCACGCGGGTGTCCAGGTGCGGTACGGACATGGGTGGTGCGCCAGTCGACGCGATACCGTAGGCCTTGGCCATGTGTTGCATGGCGATGTCCTGGTTATCGGTCACCAGGAACGAGCCGCCGACCGGGAAGCCGCCATATTCGCGGGCTTCAGGGATGTCCGCTTTTTGCAGCAGTTTCAACGCACCGCCGCCGGCGCCGACGAAGACGAACTTGGCATCGGTGCCGTGGGTGGTGCCGTCTTTCAGATTTTTGTATTCGACGTGCCAGCCGCCGTCCTTGTTGCGAGTGATTTCTTCGACTTCGCTCGACAGCTTCAACGTGAAGTTAGGCTTGGTCTGCAGGTTGGCAACGTACTGGCGAGTGACTTCGCCCCAGTTCGCGTCGGTACCGAGCGGCGACCAGGTGGCGGCGATCTTCTGGTTGGGATCACGCCCTTCCATCATCAGCGGAACCCACTGTTTGATCTGCGCCTGGTCTTCGCTGTACTGCATGCCACCGAACAATGGGCTGGCTTTGAGCGCCTCGTAGCGGGCCTTGAGGAATTTGACGTTATCGTCTCCCCACATGAAGCTCATGTGCGGAGTGGAATTGATGAAGGAGTGCGGGTTTTTCAAGACGCCCGACTTGACCTGCCAGGACAGGAATTGCCGAGTGACCTGGAACGCCTCGTTGATCTCGATCGCCTTGGCGATTTCGATCTTGCCGTCTTTACCGTAAGGGGTGTAGTTCGACTCGGCCAGGGCGGAGTGACCGGTACCGGCGTTGTTCCAGCCGTTGGAGCTTTCTTCGGCCACGGCGTCGAGACGCTCGACCATTTCCATCGTCCAGGTCGGTTCCAGCTCGTTGAGCCAGGTGCCCAGGGTGGCACTCATGATGCCGCCGCCGATCAACAGCACGTCGACCTTCTTGGCCTCTTCGGCGTGTGCCTGAATCATGCCCATCGACAGGGCGAGGCCCAGCAGAGCCTTGTTCGCTTTCTTCAACATACTGTGATTTCCAGGATAGAACGTCATCCGCCCGCCCGCTGCGATCGCGTGGTTTGCTGGCTCACGGGTTGCCAGCAAAGCGGGCAATCGGCGAACAGGCGGGGTGGACATACAAGGCCGATAAAAACTGCATCGTCCTCACTCTCATGCCCCCTGCGCTGACTTCTTGTAGGTTGTCTTCAGCTACTTGAGAAACAATGAATGGCTGGCCCTGCTTCGGGGCGCACAACATGAACTTACTGAAGCAATTGTAAAATTTGGGCGCACATTAGCGGCTTCGCCAGAGCATTGCAATGCTGGGGTGCGTCTAATTGCCACTAGTCGAGGAGTGGGCTGAAACGGTTGCGCGATTTGACTGTCGCGATGACCATCTAACGGCCGCGTGGAGCAGATCTTTAGGGCTCCCTTGACCAGAGGCCAGGTGCATTGCCAGTCACTGCCCACCATCCACAGTCACCTGTTTGATGCCCTGACTTTGCAGGTGCCACTGGTCGAGTACGCGCTGGTAGCTGCCGTCCGCCAACGACGCCTGCAGGCCCTTGACCAATTGATCACGCAGCGCGTCCTGGCCCTTGGCCACGGCAAAGCCGAAGTAATGCACCGACAACGGCTCGCCCACCAGCACATAGGTATCGGGCTCTTCGCTCATCAGGTATTTGACGTACTCAGGCCCCAGTACGGCGGCGTTCAGGCGGCCTTGCTTGAGGTCCAGGCGTACCGCCGCCGCGCCTGCCGCGCCTTGTGCCTGGGCGGCGGGCTTGCCTGCGCCGACGCAGGTCCTGTCGCTCCAGGCGTTGAGTTCGATGAAGTAATTGGTGGTGCGTGGGCTGCCGATGGCTTTGCCGCAGAAGGCATCGGGGGTCATTGCCGCTGGAGCATTTGCGCGCGTGGTGAACATCTGCGCACCGGTCTGCAGATAATCGACGAAGGTCATATTGCTGCGGCGGGTCGGCAGGTCGGTAATGGCCGTGCCGATCACATCGATGCGCCCGGTGGCCAGGCCGCTGGTGAGTTGTTCGAAGCTCATCTCCTCAAACTTGAGGTCGACGTTCATCTGCTTGGCCAGAACCTTGAACAGGTCGATGTTGAAGCCGGTGCTTTCGTTGGTGGTGGGGTTGCGGTAGGACATCGGCGGATAGGTGGCTTCGATGCCGACGGTCAGGGTGGTGGCGGCGTTGGCGGCAGTGGCGCCAGAGACGATCAGGGCAGTAGCGAGCAGTTGGGTCAGGCGTGGGGTCATGGGGCGCTCCTTGAGGTCGAGAATGTTCGGGGGCAAGCCCCCTCGCTACAGGGGTGAGGCGGTTTGCAGCAGGCCAAGCAGCCGCGGCACATCGGTGTCGGCGCCCAGCGTCATGCACAGCTCGACCAGGCCATCGACCTGTGCGGTGGGCAAGGCGCGGATCGCCAGCGAGCGAAATTTGTCGATCAAGGCTTCGTCGCTCAGCGGATTGAGTGGGCCGCCCAGCGCCAGCTTGACCTGACGCGTGGCGCTGCGACCGTCCGCGCTGGTGACCTGAACGAACGGTTCGTCCAGCGGCGCCAGGCGCGGCTCGATGCGCAGGCTGATGGCCGCCATCAAGCCCTGCACCTCGGGTGCTGCCCTGACCGCCCCCTCGTAACTGTCGAGGCCGGCATTGCCACGCAGGCAGCGCACCGCCAACGCATACGGCAGGCTCATTTGCGCGGCGGCCAGGGTGCGGGTGTCGACGCCCGCGCACATGTCCACCAAAAAGGCACTGGCGCGCACATCGATACGCTCGACCTGCGTGCCGTCAATGCCGAGCTCGGCCAGTAGTTCCCCGACCGCATCGATCGCCGCGTGGGTACCGCGGCAGGCGGCATAGGGCTTGATCGAACAGCGCGCGAGCTTCCACACGCGGCCCAGGTCGGCGGTCAGTGCCTGGGGCTCGGCCGCGGCCTGCGCATAGGTGCGCAAAAAACCACCCCAGCTGTCCTCGAATACCTGGCTGGGGCCGCTCATGCCTTGGCGGGCGAGCAGCACGGCGAGCACACCCGCCTCGGCCGGGCGCCCGGCGTGCAGCTTCTTGCTGTCGGCGCCGTCATGAATGAACGACCACAGGCCACCGCTCATGCTCGCTGCCAACCCGAGTGCATGGGCAGTCTGGTCGGCGTTCAACTGCAGCAGCCGCGCGCAGGCCGCTGCGGCGCCGAACACGCCACACGTGCCGGTGGAGTGCCAGCCGGCGCCGTTGTGCGGCGAATAGCCACCGCACGCTTCCAGCACGCGCCGGGCCACGTCGTAGCCCAGCACCATGGCCGTCAGCAAGGCCTCGCCGTTCGGTGGCTTCGCACACAATGGCAGGACTGCCAGCATCGCCGGCACTACCACCGCGCCGGAGTGATCGCAGCCACCGGCATCATCCAGCTCCAGGGCGTGGGCAGCGACGCCATTGACCAACGCCGCACTGCGCGCCGACAGCCGTTGCGCCCCGCCCCATACGGCCACGTCGCCCGGCGGCTCGCTGCACAGCAACGCCCCCAGGCAGCGTTGGGTCAGCTCAGTGTTGGCGCCTGCCAGAGCGGCGCCCAAGGTGTCGAGAAAGTGTCGACGCGCCTTGGCTACCACCGCCTCGGGGATCGCCGCGAACGGTGTATCGCAGACGAACCCGGCCAATGTGTGCAAGGCATTCATGGGCGCGGCTCCTGAGCCTGATGCCGGGCAAATACCGCGGCCGGATGATCGTCGGGCAACTGCGGATGCTCGACCGCCCACCACTGCGCGACCTCCTCGGCGGTGGCGAACCACACCCCCGGCTGCGCCTTGAGCCAACCAAGCCACTCGTCGAGCAAACCGCTGCGGCCCACCGTACCGAGGATTTCCGGGTGCAGGCGCATCAGGTAGCACAGCCCGAAACGCTGGAAACCTTCGAAGTCGCGCTGCCAATTGAGCAGCACTTCAGCGTAACTGGCGATGCGCGCCTGGCTGGCGGGCACGGCCGGCGCCAGGTTGAAAGCGAAATACGGCTCGTCCTCCAACTCAACGTGCAGCGGCAGTTCCACCAAAGGCGCCGCTACCTGGCCTGCGGGATGCACATAGGGCAGATCGTCACCGCCCCAGGATGACGACCAGCGCAGGCCGGCGCTGCGCAGGTCGTCCGCCAGGCCCTGGGCATAGCTGCCCGCCGGTGCGCGAAAGCCGCGCGGGCGCCGCCCCGTCAAGCGCTCCAGGGCTTCACAACCGCGCAGCACCGACGCCTGTTGCTGCTCGCGCGTCAGCGCGCTGAAGTCCTCATGCAGATAACCGCTGCATGCCAGCTCGTGGCCGGCGGCATGCACTGCCGTGACGACGTCGGGATTCTGTTCGGCGACGATGCCCGGCACGCACCAAGTGGTGCGCAGGCCGTGCTCGGCGAATATCGACAGCAATCGTTGGGCGCCGCGGGTGGTGCCGTAACGCCACACCGAAAGGCTTTTTTCGCGCCCGGCGATTGCTGGCACCTGGGTCTGAATCCCATGGATATCGTTGTAATCCACCGTAATGACCACGGCGCAGGTATAGGGGGCGGGCCAGGGGCTAGTCATTGCCGTGCTCCCGCGCCCAGAATTCGGCGACCTCATTACAGGTGGCGAACCACACGTCGGCATGGCTGTGCATGTGCTGCACAAACTGCTCCAGCACGCTAATGCGCCCCGGCTTGCCGGAGATCTTGGGATGGAACAACGTGGTCATGCACAGGCCTTCGCGGTAGGTGCCGTCGAACTCGCGGCACCAGTTGTCGAGGGTCTGCTCGTAACTGGCGATGCGGTCGAGCCCGGCGGGGTAATTGGGTGCACGGGTATAGGCCAGCGAGGCGTAGTCGTCGAGTTCCCAGCGGCCCGGGATTTCCACCAGGCGCCGGCTGGCGTCGAGGGTATCAATGAAGTACGGGCGATCGTCGCCGCGCATGCTGCTGGAATACTTCACCCCGCAGTCCATCAACAGCGCCGGGGTCTCGCTGTGCCAGTCACCGGACGGCGTGCGAAACCCCGTGGCGGTGATGCCCAAATGGCGCTTGAAGACCTCGGCGCTTTTGTCCATGACCCAGCGTTGCTCGGCCAGGTCGAGGGCGAAGAAGGATTCGTGGCGATAGCCGTGATAGGCCACTTCGTGGCCGCGTTCGAGGATCGCCTGGCACTGCCTGGGCCAGTTCTCGACCACCCAGGCCGGGACGAAAAAGGTGGTGGGCGTGCGGTGCGCGTCGAGCATGTCGAGCAACCGTGGCAAGGCTCGATAGGGGCCATAGCCGCCAAAGGTGAAGTACTCGGGTTTCTGCCAGATGGAACCGTCGAGCATCGCCGCGCCCGTTGGCCCGTCGAGGTCGAACGCCATGGCCACGCAGGCTCGGGCCTTGCCGGGCCAGCGCAGATCGTTAGAGGTGTACATCGGGATTGCTCCGTGTCATTGGCGAAGATTTGGCGTGCCTGTGACGGCCTGTTCGCGGGCAAGCCTTGCTACAGGTGTACATCCCTTGCACCTGTGGCAGCGAAGCTGGCTCGCGAGAGCGGTCTGATGGACACCGCCGCTATCGCGGTTGTGTGCCAGAGCGAGCATCACCTCCCCTGGTTCAACTGCGCCTTGGCGACCGCGCCCTGCTCCAGGTTCCACTTCTTGAGAATCTTGCCGTAGCTGCCATCGGCAATCATGGCGTCAAGCGTGGCGACGATGGCCGCGCTCAAGCCCGGATTGCCCTTGGCCACGCCCAGACCGGCGAGCTGAAAGGTCAATGGTTCGCCGATCACCCGATAGGCACCCGACTCCTGCGTCTGGATATACGGCAGGGTTTCGCTGCCCTGCACCGCCCCATCCAACCGCGCCTGCCGCAACTGCGCACGGGCGTCCGCGGAGCCTTCGGTGCCCACCACCACGATCGCCGGCTTGCCCTTGGCCTCGCAGTTGGCGGCGCTCCACTTGGCGATTTCCACCGGGAAGTTCGTGCGGCGGCTGGTGCCGACTTTCTTGCCGCACAGGTCGGTGGCGACCTTGACGTCCTTGCTGGTGTCCAGGATGTAGAACTGCGGGCCGGTCTTGAAGTAGTCGACGAAGTCCACGGTCTTCTGCCGCTCGGGGGTGTCGGTCATGCCCGACAGCACGATGTCCAGCCGCTGGGTCACCAGGCCGCTGACCATTTGCTCGAAGGCGGTTTCCTGCCATTTCACCTCGATGCCCAGACGCTTGGCGATCTCCATGCCGAGATCGTAATCCACCCCGGTCAGCTGGTTGGTGCCAGGGTCCTTGAAGTCCATCGGCGGATAGTTGGGCATGATCCCGGCGGTGATAAAGCCCTTGTCCTTGATGGCGGTGGGCAGCCCGGCCGGATCAGCGGCCCAGGCGCCAGCGGCGGTGAAGACGGACAGTGCTGCGGTCAGAACGAGCATCTTTTTCATAACGGCTTCCAGAGTCAGCAAACAAAGGGATGGGAATCAGTTGAGTACCGCAGCGATGAATTCCTGGGTGCGCGGATTGCGCGGGCTCATCAGCACTTCTTCCGGCGAGCCGGTCTCGATGATCTGCCCGGCGTCCATGAACACCACGCGGCTGGCCACCTCTCGGGCGAAACCCAGCTCGTGAGTGACCACCACCATGGTCATGCCACTGGCCGCCAGGTCGCGCATCACCGACAGCACCTCGCCGACCAGTTCCGGGTCGAGGGCCGAGGTGGGCTCGTCGAACAGCATCAGCTTGGGGCGCATGGCCAGGGCGCGAGCAATCGCCACCCGTTGCTGCTGGCCGCCGGAGAGCTCGATCGGGTAACTGTGGGCCTTGGCCGTCAGCCCTACCCGCTCGAGCAGGTCCATGGCCTGCTCGCGGCATTCCTTTTGCGGGCGGCGCAACACCTGGGCCGGGCCCTCGATGATGTTTTCCAGCACCGTCATGTGGGCGAACAGGTTGAAGCGCTGAAAGACCATGCCGGTGGCCAGGCGCTGGCGGGCGATCTGGGTGTCGCTGAGCTCGATCAACTTGCGGTCCACCGAGCGATAGCCCAGCAGTTCGTCGTTGACCCACAGGCCACCCTGATCGACCTTTTCCAGCTGGTTGATGCAGCGCAGCAAGGTGCTCTTGCCCGAACCCGAGGGGCCGATGATGCACACCACCTCGCCGTGGGGGATGTCGAGATTGACGTCCTTGAGCGCCTGGAAAGCGCCGAAGAACTTGTTGACGTTGACCGCCTTGACGATATTTCGCATGTTCGTGTCCCCTTAGCTGCGCTTGCCGGCGCCGCGGCCGAAACGACGTTCCAGGCGGCTCTGGCCGAAGGTCAGCACCGTGACCACCGCCAGATACCAGATGCCCGCGACGATCAGCAGCTCCATCACTCGGGCGTTGGCGTAGTAGATGTTCTGCGCGTTGTAGAGCAGCTCGGAGTACTGGATCACGCTCGCCAGGCTGGTCATCTTGACCATGCCGATGAATTCGTTGCTGACCGGCGGGATGATGATGCGCATCGCCTGTGGCAGGATGATCCGCCTCAGCGCCTGCAAGCGCGGCATGCCGATCGACTTGGCCGCCTCGTACTGGCCGCTGTCCACCGACAGCAACCCGGCACGCACCACTTCCGAGGTGTAGGCGCCTTGATTGATGCCAAGCCCGAGCAAGGCCGCGGCGAACGGCGTGATCACCTCGACGGTCTTGAACTCGAACAACCCGGGGATGCTCAGGGTCGGGAAGATCAACGCCAGGTTGAACCACAGCAGCAACTGCAGGATCAGCGGGGTGCCGCGGAACAGCCACACGTAACCACTGGCCACGTAGCGCAGCACCGGATTGTGCGACATGCGCATGATCGCCACCACCACCCCGAGGACCACCCCCAGCGCCATGGCCAGCACGGCCATGACGATGGTGTTGAGCAAGCCGAACATGATCGAGCGCGCCGTCAGGAACTGCTCCACGTAAGACCACTCGATATTGCCCTTGGCAAATGCCTGGGCCAGGCCCAGCAGCAATAGCACGATGATCGTCGCCGAGGCGTAGCGGCCGTAGTAGCGACGCTTGACGACCTTGTAGGTCGAGAGGTCGTAGTGGGCGTCTTGCGCGGTCAGCGCCGCAGCGCCAAAAACGTGAGTCTGTGGCATGGGAGTCCCCTGTCGGTCAGCCGCGCGGGCCGGAGTAATCCAGCGCCCATTGCTGCTGGGCGCCCAACTGCTGCTTGAAGCGTTCGATCTGCGCACTGACCTGGGCCGGCGCGGTGCCGTTCCAGCCGTTGCGTGCCGCGAGCGCGGCCTCCAGCGTCAGGGCCTTGCGCACGTCTTCGGTCAGGCGCGCGTCGACTTGCAGCAGCAATGCGGGGCTGGCGTCTTCCAGGCCGATACCGGCTTCTTCGCAGGCCTGTACCAGCTTGCCGGTCACTTCATGGGCCTCCTTGAACGGCACGCCGCGCCGCGACAGCCAGTCCGCCACTTCGGTGGCCAGGGTGAAACCGAGCGGGGCCTGGCGCAGCAGTTCGTCAGTGCGCACCGTCATGGTCGCGACCATTCCGGCGAACGCCGGCAGCACCAGGTGAATGGTGTCGAGGCTGTCGAGCACCGCATGCTTGTCTTCACTCAGGTCGCGGTTGTAGGACAGTGGCTGGGCCTTGAGCACCGAGAGGATGCCGGTCAGGGTGCCGATCAGACGGCCCGACTTGCCCCGCGCCAGCTCAGCGATATCGGGGTTCTTTTTCTGCGGCATGATCGAGCTGCCGGTGGCGTAGCCGTCGTCGAGGCTGACCCAGTTGAACTGGCGCGAGGTCCACAGGCAGAACTCTTCGGCCAGACGCGAGACGTTGACGCCAAGCATGCTCACCGCAAAGAGGAATTCGGCCACGTGATCGCGGCTGGCCACGGCGTCGATGGAGTTTTCGCACGGGCCGCTGTAGCCCATCTCGGCCGCCGAGGCGTGCAAGTCGCCAGTGATGGCGGAGCCGGCCATGGCTGCGGCGCCCAGCGGCGACAGGCTGAAGCGTCGATCCCAATCCTGCAGGCGCTGGATGTCGCGGTGCATGGCCTGAGCGTGGGCCATCAAGTGATGTGCGAAGACGATCGGCTGCGCCTGCTGCAAGTGGGTGAAGCCCGGCGCAATGCTGTGCACGTGCTGCTCGGCCTGGGCCACCAGCGCCTTTTGCAGCTCAAGCAGCGCCATTACCAGCACCCGTGCCTGATCGCGCAAAAACAGGCGCATGTCGTTGGCCGATTGATCGTTGCGCGAGCGTCCGGCGCGCAGCTTGCCGCCCAAACTGCCAAGGCGCTCGGTGAGCAGGCGTTCGATAAAGGTGTGCACGTCTTCGTCGGCAGCGATCGGTTCGATGCGCCCGGCGGCGAAATCTTCATCGATGCCCTGCAGGGCCTGGATGATCTGGGCGGTCTCAGCCGCTTCCAGCAAACCGGCGCGCTGCAGCTCGTTAGCGTGGGCCTTGGAGCCGGCGACGTCATACGGGGTCAGGCGAAAATAAGCCTTGGGTGAGCGCGACAGGTTGGCCATGGCTTCACTGGGGCCGGTTTTGAAACGGGCGCCCCAGAGGCGGTCGGTTGGCTCGGACATGTACAGTTCTCCATTGGCACGTAGCTTGCAATTTGCCTTTGTCGCAAGCCCCTTTATGCAGGGGCTTGTTGGCCACTCTGTGAAGAGTTGCTAAAGGATCGATTAAACAGGTCGCGGTGAATCGACCGGATGAGAGGGATACTAGAAAGCCGACAGAACGGGGTAAATACATTAAATGGAAAGTCAACTTTCTCAATCCGCCAATGTACCGAAAAGAGCCAGCGATACTGCACTTTCCATGGCCACCGCCATGGACCTTAAACTATTCAAAGTATTCAAGGCCGTGGTGGAATCCGGTGGTTTTACCGCCGCACAATCCGAACTCAATATTGGCCTGGCCGCGATCAGCAAACAGATATCCGATCTGGAGATTCGCCTGGGCATGCGTTTATGTACGCGCGGGCGCGAGAAGTTCGGTTTGACTGAACAAGGCAAAGTTATATATCAGGCCAGCCTCGACCTGTTTTCGGCGCTGGACGAGTTTCGCGGGCGCCTGGGCAATGTCCGCGGCGAGCTGCTGGGCGACCTGAATATCGCCGTCATCGACAACACCTGCTCCGACCCCAACTCGCCGCTGGTGCGCGTGCTGCAGGACTGGCAGGCCAAGGCGCCCAAGGCACGCATGCGACTGAGCGTCGCGCCCCTGGAAGAGATCGAACAAGGCATCCTCAAGGGCCAGTTCGCCGCCGGCATCGTGCCGGTGTACACCGACAAGCACGAGTTCGAGGTGCTGTCGATGTACAAGGAAACCTCGGAGCTCTACTGCTCTTGCGATCACTCGTTCTTCAACTTGAACGATGACGAGATCGACGACGCCAAACTCTCCCAGGCCGAATACATCGAGCATGTCTACGCCAATCACCAGGATAAATTCCGCCCGCTGGGCCCGCGCAACATCAGCGCCATCGCCACTCAGGTCGAGGCCGTAGCCATGCTGGTGCTGACCGGGCGCTACCTGGGCCATCTGCCCACCCACTGGGCCAAGCACTACGTCGACCGCGGGCAGATGCGCTCGGTAAAGCCCAAGCGCTTTCGCGTCACCACCCCTTTCAAGCTGCTGCACAAGCCCACTGGCCGCAGCAACCCGCTGCTGGATGTGTTCCTCGAAATCCTTCAGCAACACCTGGCCAACAACGTCGCGATCCTCGCCAACGGCGCCTGAATTCAGACCGTGGCGTCTGCCAGGGCGGCCGTGGCTTCGCGCAGGCCTTGCAGGAACTGCGCCTCGGCGCGGCTCAGGCGCTGCTCCTTGTTCCACAGCAGATTGACGTCCACGGTGCACACCTGCTCCGGCGGCAGGGGCCACAAATGCCCGGCCGCGCGCTCGCGCTGATACAACGGATGGGGCAGGCAACCAATGCCAAAGCCCGCCAGCACCAGGCGCAAGACCTCCTGACTGTTGGCCGAACAGCCCTTGATCGGCCCACGCCAGCCGTGGCGATGACGAAACTCGGCCAAAGCGTTGAGGGTGCCGCCCAGCAGGTCGCTGGTGAACAGGATCAGCGGCTCGTCCTTGAGCATCTCGACACTCACGTCTTCGCGGCCGAACAACGGATGCTCAGGGCCGCAATAGAAGCGGTAATGTTCACGGGTCAGGCATTCCTGAGCCAGCCAGGGGTAGCTCAGCGGGGTGATCGCCAGGCCGAAGGTGGCGGTTTTCTGCTCCAGGGCGCTGAGAATTTCGTCGTTGGATTGCACCACGATTTCCACCGCCACCCCAGGAAAACGCCGGTTCAGGCTGGCCAGGCTGCGATCGTAGGCAGCGCAGCTGATGCCATCGATCGACAGCAGCCGCACCTTGCCCACAACCTGGTCACTGGAGCCCTCGATGGCGGCGTCCAGCTGGGCGAACTGCCCCTGTACGTCATTGGCGATACGCAGCGTCTCGATGCCGGCGATGGTCAACTGGAAGCGCGGGCCGCGACGCTCGATCAAGGCGGTGCCCAGTTGCTCTTCGAGCCGCTTGAGCGCCTGACTGACCGCAGGCTGTGACAGATGCAAGCGCACCGCCGCCTTGCTGATGCTCAATTCCTGGGCAATGGCCTGAAAGGTGCGCAACAGGTTCCAATCGACCCGCTCACTGGAGGAACGCAGGTTCGGTCGTACCCTTCCCAGACTTTTACTCATATCACTGCTCGTTCAAATACTGAATGTAAAAAACAATAATGCGCTGCCCCTCGAGATCGACCCGAGCGTTCTATACAGCCGTTTCCAATAGCAGCACAACGCGCGCACTGAATACTGCCATAGTTTCACCTTGAAGCGTTCATGATCAATATGAATTGACGGATACTTTAAATATACCGACCAAGATATTGCCCGCCGATGGCGCATAATCTAGATTGGCGCCCCAGAATGAAGCAACCTACTCCCAATCTAATAACCTCAGGATAAAATCAATATCAAGCGCTGACGCTGTTTATTTGGCAGACCAATATTCACTATAAGAAATGCTTTCTTGCACCTGTCCACTGGCGCTTATAACAATAGATTCAACGCCAGATAGCGCCCCTCCACAAGAGCGATTCAACGCGTCGGTAAAAGCCCGTCCACCGTGTTTTCAGTGACGCCGTATACGGTCGCCACCGCCCGCCTGCACGCCGCTTTCCCGCCTAAAGGCATGACCGTCCATTGAACGGTCAGCCGCCCCCCTGTCCGCCAAAGACTGCCCACCCAACTGCACCGCGCGCCTTGCTGCGGTGACGATCGTGTAAAGGAGCCGTTCCAATGAGTGTCAGCAAAATCAGTTTCGCCGCCCTGCTCGCTACCGCCTGCACCAGCCCCGCAACCTGGGCCAGTGATCAGTCGGATGCGACGGGTTTTATCGAAGGCACCCATCTGACCATCAAGACCCGCAACATGTACATGCAGCGCGACAACCACGCCAAGGGCGCTGCACAGAACTACGGTGAAGAATGGGCGCAGGGCTTCGTCGGCGTGCTGGAATCGGGCTTCACCCAAGGCGCCGTGGGCTTCGGCGTCGACGTGCTGGGGCAATATGCGATCAAGCTGGACACCGGCGGCGGACGCTACGGTGGCGGCACCAACCTGCTGGAAACCGACAGCAGTGGCCCCAAGGACCAGTACGCCAAGGCCGGCGGCGTGTTCAAGATGCGCGTCTCCAACACCGTGCTCAAATACGGCACGCAGATCCTCTCGATCCCCGTGCTGAGCACCTCCGACAGCCGCCTGCTGCCCGAGACCGTCGACGGTTTCTCGGCCACCAGCAAGGACATCAAGAACCTGCGCCTGGACGCCGGCCATTTCACCGCGCTGACCAACCGCAACCAATCGTCCTACGACAGCGGCCGCATGACTTCGGTCGACTATGTGGGCGGCCAGTACAAGCTCACCGAGGCGCTGTCGGGCAGCCTCTATTACGCCAAGACCGACGATTACTTTCGCAAGTACTACGTCAACGCCAACTACGTGCTGCCTCTGAGCCAATCCCAAGCGCTGAAATTCGACTTCAACGGCTACGACACCAAGAGCATCGGCCAGGCCCGCAGCGGCGACCTGGACAACCGCATCTGGAGCCTGGCGGCCGCCTACAGCATTGGCTCCCACACCTTCACCCTCGCCCACCAACGGGTATCGGGCACCGGTGACTACATCTATGGCCCGGACGGCAACGCCAACTTCTACTTTGCCAACTCGGTCCAGTATTCGGACTTCGACTACGAGAACGAAAAGTCCTGGCAGGCCCGCTACGACCTCAACATGGTCGGCTACGGCGTGCCAGGCTTGACCTTTATGACCCGCTACATCAAGGGCTACGACTTCAAGAGCGGCACCGCTGCCGACCTCGACGGCAAGGCCTGGGAGCGTGACATCGAAGCGCGTTACGTGGTGCAGAGCGGCCCGGTCAAGAACCTGTCGTTCCGGGTGCGCCAGGCGGCCTATCGCAGTTCCGATCGCGGTGGGCAGATCGACGAGATCCGCATCATCACCGAGTACCCGTTCAACATCCTGTAATCCGGAAAGGCTTTTGCATGGTGATTGGCTCGTTGGTGAATCGCTGGCTGGTGAATCGATAGCACCGTGCAGACCGCCGGACACGAGCCACGGGCGATGCCTGTGGCTCCCCCTTTCGTGACTGGAGTGACCGATGTTCAAGCGCACGTTTCGTCACCTGAGTACCGCGGCCATTGGCAATGCTGCCCTGGCCGTCGCCCTGCTTTCGTGCACTGGCATGGCCAATGCCGCCGACACCCGTCAGGCCGCTATCGCCCTGCCCGCCAACATCCTGGCCGCAAAAAAAATCAAGATCGCGCTGTTCGCCGGCTTCCCGCCCATGGCCTGGAAGAAGCCGGACACCAACGAGCTGGTGGGCGTCGACGTCGAGCTTGCCCACTACCTGAGCAAGCGCCTGGGCGTGGCCATCGAATGGCAGGAGGTGTCTTATGAATCGGCCATCAACTCGCTGGTCACCGGCCGCGTCGACATGGCCTTCAGCCTGCTGGACGCCCCGGAAGCGGCCGACCGGCTCGACTATCTGCCCTACCTGACCTCGGGCATGCAACCCTACGCGCTCGCCAGCCATGCACCGATCGCCAGCGCGCTGGATATCTGCGGCCTCAAGGTCGGCGCCAACCGGCGCAATGGCTTCGACGCGGCCATGCGCAAATGGAGCGATGCCAACTGCCTGCCCGCAGGCCTGCCTGCCGTGCAGGTACAAGCCACTGACGGCACCGCCACCGCGCGCCTGGACCTCAAGCAAGGCCGCGTCGACGTCGCCGTGCAGAGCAGCGAATCGGTGCCCACCAGCATGGCGCTGGAACAAGGCACCTACGTGACCATCGGCAAGCCGCTCAACAGCCTGCAGATCGTCGCCGCGTTCCCCAAACAGTCCAGCGCCCTGCGCGATGCGGTCAGCCAGGCACTCAAGGACGCCGTGGCCGACGGCAGCTATGCCACCGCACTGGCCAAATACGACCTCGGTAATAACAGCGCCGCCAACGCTATCCTGGCCCATTGATAGGCCAGCGGATCAAGCACAACCTGACGTGAAGACCGCGCCTGCCGATGAGCGAAGACACGCATGGACGCCCGACCGACCGTCAAACTGCACTGCCACGCTCAACCGCCCACACCTGCTCGATACCTGAGCAGCCACAAGAGGAATGACCCCACCATGAACACCCTGCCCAACACTTTGCTGACCAGCATGCCGGAACCTGAGCGAACCGCGCGCTGCGAACTGGCCGCCCTGTACCGGCTGCTGGCACACTTTCGCATGACCGACCTGATCGACACCCATATTTCCCTGCGCTTGGAGGACGGCTCCGGGCATTTCCTGATCAACCGCTACGGCGTGCTGTTCGAGCACATGAAAGCCAGCGACCTGGTGCGCATCGATGGCGACGGCAACGTGGTCGATCGCTATTTCCCCGATCACCGGGTCAACCGCGCGGGCTTCGTCATCCACTCGGCCATCCACGCCGCGCGCGCGGATCTGCATTGCGTGATCCACACCCACACCGCCGCCGGCATAGCCGTGTCGGCCCAGGCCAAGGGCTTGCTGCCGATCAGTCAGCACGCGTTGAAGTTCTACAACCGCTTGGGCTATCACCGCTACGAAGGCATCGCCCTGCGCCTGGACGAGCGCGAACAACTGGTGCGCGACCTCGGCCCGCACAGCGCCATGATCCTCTGCAACCACGGCCTGCTGGCTGCGGGGCCGAGCGCGGCGGCAGCCTTCCAGACTATCTTCATCCTCGAACGGGCCTGCCAGGCGCAGATCCAGGCCTTGGCGGGCAACAGTGAGTTGATCCTGCCGGATGCCGAAACCTGCGAGTTCACTGCCCAGCAGTATGAGGGCGATGACGAAAGTGGCTTGATCGAACTCGGCTGGCACGCCGCGCTGACCCTGATCGAACCGCAACGCCAGGACTACTGCGCATGAGCCCGATCGTGTTGATCGATATGGGCAACGACATCACCCAGGCGCAGCGGATCATGGTGCAGCGCCGGCCCGAGTTGCAGTTCTGCCGCCCCGGCGATCCCGAAGCCCAGCACGCCGAAGTGGCCATCTGCTGGACGCCGCCACCCGGAAGCCTGGGCGCCTTGCCCATGCTCAAGCTGGTGCATTCGGTGGGAGCCGGGGCCGATCCGATCATCCGTGAACCCAGCCGCCCGGCCACCTTGGCCGTGTGCCGGATCGTCGATCCGGGGCACTGCCAGGGCATGCTCGAATACGTGCTCTGGGGCGTGCTGCATTACCACCGGCAGTTCGACCAGATACTCGCCAATCACCAGCGCCAACACTGGCAGCGGCTGGCGCAAAAGCCGGCGCAGCAGACTCGCGTCGGCGTCATGGGCCTCGGCCAACTGGGCAAGGCGGCGGCGGTGCAGCTGGCCCGGCTGGGCTTCCATACGCGTGGCTGGGCCCGTAGCGCGCAGCAGATCGACGGCGTGCAGACCTTCGCCGGCTCGCAACTGCCGGCCTTCCTCGAGGGCCTGGATATCCTCGTGTGCCTGTTGCCCCTGACCGAGCACACGCGCGGCATTCTGTGCGCCGAGACGTTCGCCCAGCTGGCGCCCGGCGCCGTGGTGATCAACTGCGGGCGCGGCGCGCACCTGCGCAGCGCCGACTTGCAACACGCCTTGGCCAGCGGTCAGCTGCGCGCGGCCTTGCTCGACGTATTCGAAACAGAGCCGTTGGCGCCCGACCACAGCCTGTGGCAGACACCCGGCGTCACCGTAACCCCGCACATTGCCTCCAGTGCTTCGTTCGAGGTGATCGCCGAGCAGATCCTGGCCAACATCGACCGTCTCGAGGCCGGCTTGCCATTGCTCAATACCGTCGACAGTCAGCTGGGCTACTGAGTGCCGATGCGCTGATTTGCCCCGGCAAAAGGCCGCGCCAGACCCTTGACGGACCGTAGATATTCAGGTCAATCAGGGCCTTAGCAGCCGCTCGTCGCCTTTGATAATTTTTTGACTGAATTTTGCGCTTTGCCCCGAATCATTTAATCATCGCCACCGGGGAGCCCCAGACATGCCAAACGCAAAACTCTACGTCATCGATTACAACCTGCATGGCGAGCACAAGTCATTCATCCTGCGTGCCGACAAGATGGACAACGCCGAAGCCTGGCATTGGGCGAGCTGCGACGCCGGCATTGGACGCATCGGCCGTTTTGGCCGCAGCGAGGTGAAAAAGACCAGCAAGCCCATGGCCGAGAAGTACGGCATTACCGATGTGGTCTGGCGCGCGTCGGAGATGGCACCGATGATGCCGGACTGAGCTCGGGAGGGAGATCTCGACCCTGTTCACTGGCCTCTCAACGCTGAGCATTATCGATCAATATCTGCGCAAACTCCTGCGCTGGCCCCACCAGCGCCTCGCCCTTGCGGGTGAGGATGCCGTAATCCTGTGGCGCCAGCCGTAGCGGCGTCTCCAGCACCTTGAGCAAGCCACTGTCGATATGCGGCCCGACCATCGAGTCGGGCAGCATGGCGATCATCGGCCCGCTCTGCAACACCTGCAGAAAGGTCTGCATCGAGATCGTATCGATGGTGTTCTTCGGCGTGGCGATGCCGGCACGGGCGAAGGCAGCGTCCATGCGCGCCCGGATCGGCACCCCCACCGGGTAGAGAATCCACGGCCACTTGCCCAGCTCCGCCAAGGGCGTCGGCCCCGACTCGCACAGCGGATGGCGGCTGTTGACGACGATGCTGAAGGGCTCCGGGCCCAGCGCGGTGAAGTCGTAACGATGCTGCTGACGCTCATCGGTGTAGCGCGCCACGGCCAGGTCCAGGGTGCGGGCGTCGAGCATCTCCATCAGGTGATCGCTGGTCTGCTCCACCACCTCGATCGACAGCAACGGCCAGCGCTCTTTGATGGTGACGATGGCACCGGGCAACGACACCGCGGTGGCGGCAAAAATACCGCCGACTTTGAGATAACCATGACCGCCCTCGCGCAGGCTGCTGATCTGTTCGACGAAACCGCGGGCGTCGTTGAGCGCGATATGGGCATAGCGCACTACGTATTCACCGAGGGCAGTCGGCGGCATGCTGCGTGGCAGGCGCTCGAACACGGCAAAGCCGAGCAGGCTTTCGATCTCTTTGAGCATTTTGCTGATGGCCGGCTGGCTGAGGTTCATCTGCTCGGCAGCGGCATGCATGTTGCGGGTGCGGCCCAGGGTATCGATGAGCACCAGATGGCGAAATTTGAGCCAGTTGCAGAAGTTCGAAAAGGACAGGTCCGACATGGGGAAGCCTTTGTTGTGGGGGGTGACGGGCGCAGGTTGGCAATAACCCGGCGTTATCAATGACTGAAGATATGTCATTGGAGTTTATCGGTCACCCCCTCTAGCGTGAAGGCTTTACACAATAAGGAAGGCCTGCGATGACGATCACCCTCACTGCCCAGAATACCCTGCCCGCCGACGGCCTGGCCGGCACCCTGATCGGTCGCGCCTGGGTGCCGGGCCAGGTCGCGGGGCCTTCGCCAGTGGTGTTGCGCGCCGATGGGGTGTTCGATCTGTCCGAGCGCTACAGCACGTTGAGCCAATTGCTCGAGGCCGAGGTGCCGTTGCAAGCGGTGCGTGGCATTGCGGGCAAACGCCTGGGCAGCGTCGAGGAGCTGCTGGCCAATAGCGGCGCCCATACCGACCCGAGCAAGGCATTCTTGCTCGCTCCGGTGGACCTGCAGGTGATCAAGGCGGCCGGGGTGACCTTTGCCGCCAGCATGATCGAGCGCGTGATCGAGGAACAAGCCAAGGGCAATCCAGCCAAGGCCGAAAGCGTGCGCGCCACCGTGCAGCAAGCCATCGGAGATAACTTGCGCAGTATCAAGCCAGGCTCCGAACAGGCGGCCAGGCTCAAGGCGGTGCTGATCGAACAAGGGCTGTGGTCGCAGTACCTGGAGGTGGGCATCGGCCCCGATGCCGAGATCTTCACCAAGGCGCCGGTGCTGGCGGCGATCGGCAGTGGCGGCGAGATCGGTATTCACCCAAAATCCGAATGGAACAACCCCGAACCCGAGGTGGTGCTGGCGGTCAACAGCCGCGGACAGATCGTCGGGGCGACCCTGGGCAACGACGTCAACCTGCGCGACTTCGAGGGCCGCAGTGCGCTGCTGCTGAGCAAGGCCAAGGACAACAACGCCTCGTGCGCCATCGGCCCGTTCATCCGCCTGTTCGATGAACACTTCAGCCTCGACGACGTGCGCCGCTGCGTAGTCGGCCTTGAAGTGCGTGGCGAGGACGGTTACGTGCTGCAGGGCTCCAGCTCCATGGATCAGATCAGCCGTGATCCCGAAGACCTCGCCGGCCAGGCGCTGAATGCCAACCACCAGTATCCGGACGGCTTCGTGCTGTTCCTCGGGACGCTGTTCGCGCCCACCGAGGACCGCGACCATGCCGGCGGCGGCTTCACCCACAAGCTGGGCGACCAAGTGAGCATCAGCTCGCCGCTGCTGGGCACCCTGCGCAATCAGGTCACCCATAGCAGCGACGCCGCGCCCTGGACCTTCGGCGTCGGCGCGCTGCTGCGCAATCTGGCCGGGCGCGGGTTGCTGTCACCCGACTCACACTGACCGCGCGTACCATTGACCAGCCTGCAACCGATCGCGAGGGGGCTTGCCCCCGACTGCACTCCCATAACTACAAGAGCACACCGCCATGAGCGATACCCGCCCCCGTCCCCTGCGCAGCCAGCAGTGGTTCGACGACCCCGAACACGCGGACATGACCGCGCTCTACGTCGAGCGCTACATGAACTACGGCCTGACCCGCGACGAGCTGCAATCCGGCCGGCCGATCATCGGCATCGCCCAGACCGGCAGTGACCTGACCCCCTGCAATCGCCATCACATCGAACTGGCCCAGCGCGTCAAGGCCGGCATTCGCGACGCGGGCGGCATCCCCATGGAATTCCCGGTCCACCCGATCGCCGAACAGAGCCGCCGCCCGACCGCCGCGCTGGATCGCAACCTGGCTTACCTGGGGCTGGTGGAAATCCTCCATGGCTATCCGCTCGATGGCGTGGTGCTGACCACCGGTTGCGACAAGACCACCCCCGCCTGCCTGATGGCGGCGGCGACCACCGACCTGCCCGCCATCGTACTCTCCGGCGGGCCGATGCTCGATGGCTGGCACAAGGGCCAGTTGATCGGCTCCGGCACCGTGCTGTGGCACGCCCGCAACCTGATGGCCGCCGGCGAGATCAACTACGAAGGCTTCATGGAAATGACCACCGCCGCCTCGCCGTCGGTGGGCCACTGCAACACCATGGGCACGGCGCTGTCGATGAACGCTCTGGCCGAAGCACTGGGCATGTCGCTGCCGGGCTGCGCGAGCATCCCGGCGCCCTATCGCGAGCGCGGGCAGATGGCCTATGCCACCGGCAAGCGCATCTGCGACCTGGTGCGCGAGGACATCCGGCCGTCGCAGATCATGACCCGCCCGGCGTTCGAGAACGCCATCAAAGTGGCCTCTGCACTCGGCGCCTCCAGCAACTGCCCGCCGCACCTGATCGCGATCGCCCGGCACATGGGCGTCGAGCTGAGTCTGGCGGATTGGCAAGCGCTGGGCGAAGACGTCCCCCTGCTGGTCAACTGCATGCCGGCCGGCAAGTACCTGGGCGAGAGTTTTCACCGCGCCGGTGGCGTACCGGCGGTGATGCACGAGCTGCGCAAGGCCGGCCAGCTGCATGAAGACTGCGCCACGGTCAGCGGCAAGACCATCGGCCAGATCGTCAGCGCTACCGCCAGCAGCGATGCCGATGTGATCCAGCCATACGACAATCCGCTCAAGCACCGCGCCGGCTTCATTGTGCTGAGCGGCAACTTTTTCGATAGCGCGATCATGAAGATGTCGGTGGTCGGCGAAGCGTTTCGCAAGACGTATCTTTCGGAACCTGGCGCGGAGAACAGCTTCGAAGCCCGCGCCATCGTCTTCGAAGGGCCCGAGGACTATCACGCGCGCATCAACGATCCGTCGCTGGACATCGACGAGCGCTGCATTCTGGTGATTCGCGGCGCCGGTACCGTGGGCTATCCGGGCAGCGCCGAGGTGGTCAACATGGCGCCGCCGGCAGCCTTGATCAAACAAGGTATCGACTCGCTGCCGTGCCTGGGCGATGGTCGCCAGAGCGGTACGTCGGCCAGCCCGTCGATCCTCAACATGTCCCCCGAAGCGGCCGTGGGCGGCGGCCTGGCGCTGCTGAAAACCAATGACCGGCTGCGCGTCGACCTCAACAACCGCAGCGTCAACCTGCTGGTGGACGAGGCCGAGATGGCCGAGCGCCGCGCCGCCTGGTCGCCCAGCTATCCGGCTTCGCAGACGCCCTGGCAGGAGTTGTATCGCCAATTGGTGGGCCAGCTGTCGACCGGCGGCTGCCTGGAGCCGGCGACGCTGCACCTGCGCGTGATCGCCCGTACCGGTGGCGAGCCGCGCCATTCCCACTAAGCGCTTCGCCGCCGCGCGGGCGCGCCTGCTCCCACATTTACCTGTGTAAACCTTTGGGAGCGGGCGTGCGCGCCCGGGGGCGCCAGGGTCCAGGAGGCGACAAGGGCTTTTTGACGTGTTTACTTCAACCCCCTTGTTGCTGCCGCGCTTGCATCTGCCTAGCATCGAATCCGAGCGTTCATAACAATAAAGAGCTTCGGAGAACAACAATGAAGATCGCCCTCGACCCCTACATGCACCGCCACCTGAGCTTGCCCGAGCTGTGCCGGAAAACGGCCGAAATGGGTTTCGAATACCTGGAGATGTCGCCGCGCGATGATTTTCTGCCCTGGTGGGTGCATCCGCGCGCCCACAAGGAGCGCATCGGCGAATTCAACAAGGCCCTGCGTGATCATGGCGTGCAGTTGGCGTCGATCCTGCCGATGTACCGCTGGGCCAGCCCCCATGAAGACGAACGACGCACCGCCGTCGAACACTGGAAACAGGCCATCCAGATCGCCGTGGACATGGGCTGCACCACCATGAACTCGGAATTCGGTCGCGGCCCGTCACCCGATCGTGGCCATACCGTGAGTTGCTGTGGCGGCGTGCACAGCCACGAATCCAGTGAAGCGGCCTGGTGGCGCTCGATGGAAGAGTTGGTGCCGATTCTGGAACACGAAGGCGTCACCCTGAACGTCGAACCGCACCCTGAAGACTGGTGCGAAACCTTGAACCCGGCGCTGGACATCATCAAGACCATCGGCTCGAACAACGTCAAGTTCCTGTATTGCGCACCGCACACCTATTACTTCGGCGACGACATGGCGAAGATGATCGCCGAGGCGGGCTCGATGATCGCCCATGTGCACATCGCCGACACCTACAACCACAAGGCGTCCTCAGGGCTGCGCTATATCGTCAATCCACCGGGGGCGAAGGTCACGGTGCACCAGCACATGGACATGCATCAGGGCGAGATCGACTGGGACGTGTTTTTCGGCGCGCTGGCCAAGACCGGCTTCGACGGTATCGTCACGGCGTGCGTGTTCGGCTGGGAAGAGCGCGCGGATGAGTCGGGCAAATTCATGCGCCAGGAAATCCAGAAGTACGTGGACAAGTATTTTCGTTGATTGCTGGCGGCCTTTAGGGCCGCTTCGCGGGCCAGCCCTGCTCCCACGTTCCAGCGTCGTACACCTGTGGGAGCGAGGCTGGCCCGCGAAGCGGCGCGCTCGGATGATGTCACTGCCCTGCACCTGAACAATATTTAAGCTTTATCCCCCCCGTTGGTTATGGTTTATTGGCAGCCTTTTCCCCCTGCCAAGGATTTGCCCATGCCTGCCTCCCGCCTGAAACTGCTGTTCGCCGGTACCTCTGTGCTGCTCGGCTGCCTGCTGTCGCCATTGGCCTTTGCCCACGCCCACCTGAAAACCCAGACGCCTGCCGCCGATGCCACGGTTGCCGCGCCCACCGAGCTGCGCCTGAGTTTTTCCGAAGGTGTCGAGCCGAGCTTCAGCCAGGTCACCGTGACCGGTGCAGATGGCAAAAGTGTCGCGGTCAAGGCACTGAACACCGCCACCGGCGATAACAAGACTCTGATCGTGACCCCCGCCGCACCGCTGGCGGCCGGCAAATACAAGGTGCAGTGGCAGGTGCTGTCGGTGGACACCCACAAGAGCAACGGCGACTACAGCTTCACGGTTGGCCAGTAATTCATGAGCGTTCTGGTCCTGCTGCGGTTCGTGCACTTTTCGGCGGTGCTGGTGTTGTTCGGGGTCAGCGTGTTTCGGCCATTGCTGGTCGGCTCACCGGCCCTGCTGGCCAGCCTGCGCCGGCGCATGGACCCGTTCTTGTGCATCATCGCGCTGCTGGCGTTTCTCAGCGCGGTCGGCTGGCTGCTCGCGGCGGCCGCCGACATGGCCGGTTCATGGCCGGTGGGCGTCAAGGCCGAGACGCTGCGCAAGGTTCTGTTCGAGACCTTCTTCGGCAAGGTCTGGGCCGTGCACGTGGTGTTGTGCCTGGTGCAACTGGTCTACTGGCGTATTCCCGGCGGGCGGTCGGCGCGCATTCCACTGGTGCTGGCCAGCCTGGTGCTGCTGACCCTGGCACCGGTCGGGCATGGCGCGATGTTCAACGGTATCGCTGGTGTGTTGTTGATCGCCAACCAAGCCCTGCACCTGGCGTGCACCGGTGCCTGGCTGGGGGCGCTGACCTTGCTCGCATGGCTCCAGAACCGCCCGCAGGACGACGACCTGCGCGCCCTGCTGGCACGCTTCAGTGGCTATGGGCTGTGGCTGGTGGCAGGTATCATCGCCTCCGGGATCATCAACGTGCGGGCCATGACCGGCACCTTCTTGCCTGGGGCGTCAGGCTTTGCCTGGGTGCTGGTCATCAAACTGGTACTGGTGCTGGGGATGCTGATCCTGGCCAATTACAACCGCCGCTGCAGCGCGACAGCCAGCCTGGAACGCCTGCGCGCCAGTGTTTCGGCGGAATGGCTGCTGGGCTTCGGCGCGTTGGCGGCGGTATCGCTGCTGGGTACCCTGGCTCCTGTGCCGCTCAACTGAGTCGGTCATGTCGGCAGTTCGTCCGGCGCCGCATGCAAATCCGCAGCGGCGCAGTGATCGGCCGGGTATACTGCCGCGCTCAATTACCACTGTGTACGTTTCGGAGTCGTTTATGCCTGCCAAGCCCCCTACTGTCGCCGCCGCACCAGACACCGGCATCGAGGCTGACATCGACGCCGCTGCGGTCGCACCCGAAACCGCCCCCGCTCAAGACAGCAAAGCTGCCGTTCCGGCCTTCCGCTTTCCTTTCAACGCAGGCGCATTGACCAAGCCGGGCCCGGCCAACTATCCGGGCGCTGGCAAATCCAACCACGACAAGACGCCGGGCCGCGCCCCTAACGGCACGCGCCGCTCGATGGGCAAGCGCTGACAGCGATCAAGGCGTCACCGGGACATTGGTGGTAACCAGGTGCGGCTGCGGCGCGCTGCTGCGGATCACTTCACTGACCAGTTGCTGCGGGCCCCGGTGGCAACGGTATTTGACGCCGCGCCGTGCCGGCATGGCATTGACCGTCTCCATGCATTCGGCCTCCGAGGCATACGCCACGCGCTTGCGCTCGTCGACACACCCTTCCGTACCGCTGCACAGTGTCATCACTACGAAAAAGACTGTCATCATTGCCGAGATCTCCTTGCTTGCCGGGCGGTGACCCACAGTCGTCCGTGCTCGGGGCATGGCTGCCACAAACGGTCTGAAAGGCTGCGGAAATAGCCAATGGGGAAGCGCCTGGCGGCTGCCAAAACGGGGATTTGCCCATCGATTGAGGCGGATTCTGCGCTTGGATATCAGGGCGAACAATGGCCCAAGGCCGCCACCCGTCGGAATAACGTCATATAGCTAACGAAATTTTCACGTTATTTTTAACTTGTTGATTTATATGGATTTTATAAGTGACGACAACTTGGCGCGCTAATTCCGAGTGATTTTCGTTACACCGCTATATTGGCGCCAATAATTCCCACACTGGCGGTAAACCCCCGGTCTAGAAGGGTTTATCGCAGTTTCCGGCATCTTGGTGACGTCAGCCACGGCCGGCAAAAGGCATATTAGTGGCCATCACCGTCATATTCAGCACGTTGGCCGACAGCGGCAGCGATGCCATATAACGCACGGCTTCGGCCACATCCTTCACGTCGCACATCGGCTCCACCGCTGTAGTGCCATTGGCCTGCAGCACGCCCTTGGTCATGCGCGCCGACAGTTCGGTCAGGGCATTGCCGATGTCGATCTGGCCTGCGGCGATATTGAATGCTCGACCATCCAGCGCCAGGGTCTTGGTCAGGCCCAGCACGGCGTGCTTGCTGGCGGTATAGGGAGCGCTGAAGGGCCGCGGGGTGTGGGCCGAGATCGAGCCGTTGTTGATGATCCGCCCGCCCTGAGGCTGTTGCCGACGCATGAGTGCGAAGGCGCCACGGCTGCACAGGTACACGCCGGTCACGTTGGTGTTGATGACGTTGAGCCAGTCCTCGACGGGCAGCTCGTCGATAGGCACGGCCTTGGCGCCGATGCCGGCATTGTTGAAGATCACATCGAGGCGGCCATAGACCTCTTCCACGGTGGTGAACAGGGCGTCGACACTGGCCTGGTCGCGCACGTCGGTAGAAATGGCCACGGCTTCGCGCCCTTGCGCGCGAAGCTCTTGCGCCAGGGCTTCCAGCGGCTCGATGCGACGCCCGGCCAGTGCCAGGCGATAGCCATCGGCGGCGAGCTCCAGGGCTACGGCGCGGCCGATGCCACTGCCGGCGCCTGTCACCAGCGCGATCTTGCCGTGGGCGGGAGTGGTCGGGTTGTTATCGGACATTGTCATGACTCCTGGGCAGTTATGCAGCGGGTGCAGAGCGGTGCGCTCAAAGGCCTACAGCATAGACTGCCTGCCACCGTTGCCGCCAAGGCTAATTCCAGCCGGTTCAGCCCTGAACGCTACCCGCCGCAAGGGGCTGCTGAGTCAATACCGTGCGCAGCATGGTGCCCAGGTCCTGCGGGGAATAGGGCTTGCTCAATAGATAGGTGCCGGCATGCAGCTCGTTGTTGCGGGTAATGACCTCGCGGGTATAGCCCGAGGCGAACAACACCGGAATCGGCGGGTGCTGCTGCCGTGCCCAGGCGGCCAGATCGGCGCTTTTGATTCGACCGGGCATCACCACATCGCTGAAGATCAGGTCGACCGCCAGCCCTTGGCGCAAAAGCGCCATGGCCTCATCGCCATTGCTCGCCGCCTCGACCTGATAACCCAGTAGCCGTAGCAATTCGATGGCGGTCTGGCGCACGCCTGGGTCATCCTCCACCACAAGCACGGTCTCGTGCCCGCGCAACGGGTCGTCGTCGGCAAGTTCGACGCCCAGGGGCTGGTCGATGCCATCGTGACACCGGGCGAACAGCAGGTGCACCGTGGTGCCCAGCCCGGGCTGGCTGGTGATGCTCATGTAACCGCCGCTCTGCTTGACGAAGCCGAACACCATGCTCAGCCCCAGCCCCGTACCTTGCCCCACGGCCTTGGTGGTAAAGAACGGCTCGAACGCCCGACGCAGCACCTCGGCGCTCATGCCGCGGCCGCTGTCGGCCAGCGCCAGCAATACGTAATCGCCGGGCACCAGCTCCTTGTCGGCGCAGAACTCGGCGTCCAGGTGGCGATTGGCACCGGTGATGCGCAAGGTGCCTTCGCCGTCCATGGCGTCGCGGGCGTTGATGGCCAGGTTGAGGATGGCGTTTTCCAGCTGGTTGCGGTCGACCCTCAGGTTCCAGGGTTCCTCAGGCATCTGCACATCCACCGTGATGGTTTCACCCAAGGCACGCTGCAGCAGATCGCCCAGGCCTTCATAGATGTGGCGCACGTTGTACACCGCCGGGGACAACGGCTGGCGCCGGGCGAATGCCAGCAACTGCGCCGAAAGCCGTGCCCCGCGGTCCACTGCACCAAGCGCCGAAGTCACCCGCGCCTGCACGCGGGGGTTGTCGCCCTCATGGCGTGCCAGCAAGTACAGATTGCTGGCAACCACCTGCAGCAAATTGTTGAAATCGTGCGCCACGCCGCCGGTCAGCGCGCCGATCGCTTCGAGCTTCTGCGACTGGCGCAGTTGTTCTTCCATGGCGACGCGGGCCTGGACCTCATCGATCACCCGTTGCTCGAGGGTGCGCGACAGGCTCAGCAGCGCCTCTTCGGCGATCTTGCGCTCGTGGATATCGATCAGCACGCCGGGGAAACGCAGCGGTTGGCCGGACGCATCGAAATCGCAACGGCCACTGGCGAGCACCCATAGCCAGTGGCCGTTCGGGCGGCGGATGCGGTATTCGGCGCTGTAGTTACTGCCATTGGCGACGGCCAGAGCGATCTGCTGGTTGACGTATTCGAGGTCGTCGGGGTGGATGATGCGCGTGGCCTCTTCGATGGGACGTCCTTCCAGCATCTGCTCATGAGAGAAACCGAACGTGCGGGAGAAACGCTCGTCGCCAGAGAGCCGATTGATGCGGATATCCCACACGAAGGTGCCCAGCAAGGCGCCGGAATTGAGTGCCAGTTGCAAGCGCTCGTTAGTGATGCGCAAGGCATTCTCGGCCGCGACACGCCGCTGCTCCGAGATGATATGGCTCGTGGTCTCGATCACCACCGCCAGGACCCCGGCCGGCGCGCCGTCATCACCCGGCACCGGGCTGTAATGCAGGTCCATCCACACCGTTTCGGGCTGGCCATCGCGCAGCAGTACCAGTTCCTTGTTGCTATAGGACAAGGTGCCACCGGCCAGGCAGGTGTCCACCACGTAGCGGTTGAACTCCGCCACCTCGGGCCAGCCCAGCTCGACGGCGGTGCCCAGCAAGTAAGGATGGCGCCCACCGGCGAACACGGCATAGGCATCGTTATAGATCATGTAGCCGTCCGTGCCCCACAGCATCACCAGCGGCATCGGCGAGGCCAGCAAATACTGCACGGCCTGACGCAGCGCCGGGCTCCACTGCTGCAGCGGCCCGAGGCCCGTGGTCGACCAGTCGAGCGTGCGGATACGCTCGGCCATTTCACCGCGCCAGCCGGGGCAACCATGGTCATCAGATAGAAAGGACATCGAGCCACTCGAAAAAGGGGGGCAAATACGTGTTTTGCAGTGAGCGCTATATAGCCTATCTGCGAGGGCGGTTCAATCTCCGACTGGGCGCGATCGCCGGTGTTCACGTGCTTCAAGCATCTGCCTGCAAGTCGCGCTCCTCGCTGGCAGGGCCTCGGACAACGTGGCGCGCAGGTGTTCGACCCAGGTCTTGATCCTGGCATCGAGAAACTGGCGGGACGGATAGATGGCGTAGAGGTTGAGGTCGCGCAGACGGTACGCCGGCAGCAGCCAGGACGTTCGCTGATCCGGGCCTTCGAGGAGCCTTCGGCGAGCAACCGCCAACGCGCGCTGACAGCAGTGGAGGAAGCCCCCGAGCAACCGCAGTTGTCACCGCGCTCGACCCGCTACCTGCACTTCATCCGCGCGGCGCTGCTGGACGAGCAATCGCCGCTGGCCCGTAGCGAGGGATGAGGTCGGGCCGTGGACAGGGTTGGGCGTTAGGCATACCCATCGCGATCAAGAGCGCTTATCATGCGCGTTTCCCTTGGTCAGCCTTCCACGCCCATGTCCGAGCTCCCTCCTCACGAGCCCTGCGGCCCACCTCCAGCCACCGAGCCGTCTGCCGGCGGCTCCGAGGCCATGCTGCAGACGTTTCTGCAGCAACAGGGGCGTATGGAAAAACAGCTGAGCCGTTGGGTGGCTTGCCGCGCCACGGCTGCTGACCTGGTCCAGGAGCTGTTCATTCGCCTGTGGCGGCGCAAGGATGTGCAGGTCGAAGACCTGGGCCAATACATGATGCGCAGCGCGCGCAATCTGGCCATCGACCATTTGCGCAGCCAACGCAGCCGCCTGCGCACCGAATCGGCGCTGCTGCCCGAGCAGATGGTGGGCGCGCCCAGCGCGGTGGAAGATGGCCACCAGGCCGACCACGATCTGCATCAGGTCGATGCCGCGCTGCGGACACTGCCCGAGCGTACTCGCCACGTGTTCCTGCTCAACCGCATCCATGGCCAGTCCTACAGCGAAATCGCCGGTGCGTTGGGGATCTCCGCCAGCGCCGTGGAAAAGCATATGATGCGTGCCCTGCAGGTCTGCAAAGACAGCATCGACATGGACTCGTCCAGCCGTAACAGCCACCGGAAGGCCCGATCATGACCCCGATCACTCCTGCATCGCGCCAGCAGAGCGAAGACGTCGCCCTGCTGTGGGTCACCCGCCTGGCGGCCGAGCCGGATAACCGGCAACTGGCCGAAGCGCGCTTGAGCCCTCAGGAGCGAGGTGACCTGCAGCGCTGGCTCGACGCCGACACCGGCAATGCGCAGGCCTACGCCCGTGCCCGCCAGTTGTGGCAGCTGACCGCGATGCCGGCGGCGCGTCTGGCTGGCGAAGAAGATGCCGCGCTGCAAGCGATCCTGCGCCGTGGCCGACAGCGACCACGGCGACGCCTGGCGGCGCTGGCGATTGCCGCGAGCCTGCTGTTCGCGGCCGTCTCGATGCTCGCCTGGCAGCCTGAGCGCTGGATTGACAACCTGCAGGCCGACTACTCCAGCGCGCCTGGGCAGCTGCGCACCGTGACCCTCGCCGATGGCAGCGAAGTGACCCTCGACGGCGACAGCGCGCTGGACGTGTCAGTGACCGATTCTGCTCGCAACGTGCACCTGCGCCGTGGGGCGGCGTTCTTCAAGGTTCGCCATACCGGCCAGGCCTTTGTGGTGCACGCTGACACGGGCGAGGTGACGGTGCTCGGGACGCGCTTCGAAGTGCGCCGCGAAGCGCATGGCACTGAAGTCACTGTCGAAGAAGGCCGGGTCGCGGTCAGCCCGTTGCCAGGCATCGGTGCTCAGGTGCTGACCGCCGGCGAACGTATCGACTACCGCGACGGCCACGCCGGCGCCCTGCAAAGCGTCGACCCACAACAGGCCTTCGCCTGGCGCGAGGGCCGCCTGAGCTTTCGCCGCGTGCCACTGGCCGATGCCCTCGCCGTGGTGCAACGCTACTACCCGCAGCGTATCGTGCTACTCGATAGCAGCCTCGGCGCCCGCCCGGTCAGTGGCGAGTTCAGCAGTCAGGATCCGACGGTGGTCCTGGCCGCCTTCCAGGCCGTGCTGGGGTTTTCCCAACAGCGCCTGCCGGGCGGTACCTTGCTGATTCGTTGATGCGTGCGCCTGCGCGTGCAAACCGATACAAAACTGCCAAGGCTGCCGCTATGCCCATCACTGTAAGAAACCTCCTGTCGTTGGCCGTGCTCGTGTTCGCCACCGGAGCCAGCGCCGCATCCGCATCCGCATCCGACCCGCGAGACCAACAGGTGCGCGAGCGCATTAGGGCGGTCATGCAGCAATACGACATCCCCGGCATGGTGGTGGCCATTACCGAGCAAGGCCAACATCGTTTCTACAGCGTCGGCCAGGCGACCCGAGCGCCGGCCACGGCGGTCAGTGCCGATACCCTGTTCGAAGTAGGTTCGGTCAGCAAAACCTTCACCGCCACCCTGGCAGCGGTCGCGCAGATCGAAGGCCATCTGCAACTCCAGGACAGTGTCGGCAAGTATGTCCCGTCGCTGGCAGGTTCAGCGTTTGGCCAGCTACCGCTACTGGCCCTTGCAACCCACACGACTGGCGGCCTGCCCTTGCAGGTGCCCGACTCGATCGGCAGCAATGAACAACTATTGAGTTACCTGAGCGCTTGGCACCCTGAACAGGCGCCAGGCAGTTACCGCACCTACTCCAATATCAGCATCGGCGTGCTGGGTGTGATCGCCGCGCAAACACTCGCCCAGCCCTACGATCATGCCGTGGTGCAGAACATCTTCAAGCCATTGGGCATGCAACACAGCTTTATCGAAGTGCCCGCCAGCCAGCAGCGTTTTTACGCGTTCGGCTACACCAGGGACAACCGTGAAGTACGCGTCAACCCGGGCGTGCTTGCCACTGAGGCCTACGGCGTGAAGACCTCCGCCCGGGACATGCTGCGCTTCGTCGACGCCAATCTCGGCCGCATCGACCCGCACTCGGTACTGGGCCGCGCCATCGCCATGACCCACAGCGGCTACTATCGGGCCGGGCCGTTTACCCAGGCGTTGATCTGGGAGCAATACCCGTCGTCGGCGCCGCTGACAGCATTGGTGGCCGGCAATGCTGGCGAAGTCATCACCCAAGGCCTGCCTGTCACCGCGATCGACCCACCTCAGCCTGCGTCCGCCGCCAGCTGGATCAACAAGACCGGCTCTACCAACGGCTTTGGTGCTTATGTGGCGTTCATGCCCGCACGTCAAAAGGGCATCGTCATCCTCGCCAACAAGAACTACCCCAATGAAGCTCGGGTGCGCCTGGCGTATGCATTGCTCAACTGAATCCACAGGAAGGCCTGCGCGCCACCCACTTGACGCGTGCACATCAATTGTTAATGAGATATATTCGCATTAATTTCCCTGATCAAGAGCTTAGCCCGCGATGCGCTGCCGGTTGCCCTATACCCTGCTGGCACTCTTGCTCAATGGCATCGCGGTAGCGCCCAATGGCTTCGCCGCCGACCTGGGCCAGAGCAGCATTCCGCGCTACGGTTTCGCCCTCCCCGCGCAACCCCTGAGTGACGCCTTGGCCGCCGTCAGCCGCCTGACCGGCCAGAACGTGGTGTATGCCGAGGACCTGCCCTATCGCCTGCAAGCGCCGCCCCTCAAAGGCACTTTCAGCGCCGAAGAAGCCTTGACGCGGCTGCTGGCCGGCACCTCGCTGGCGGTCCAGCGCAGCGACATGCATACCCTGGCGATCAGCGCACCGGCGCCCACGGGCGATAACATCCAGCTGCAGCCCCTGAACATCGATAGCGACCGCCCGCGCGGCTATCAGCCCGATGCCGTGACCCGGATCAGCCACTCCCGCCAGCTCTGGCTGGAACAACCGCAAGCCATCAGCCGCGTCAGTAACGACGTACTGCGCGACCAGCAGCCGCGCAACCTGGACGACGCCTTGCGCCACGTCAGCGGCCTGACCCAGGGCAACACGCTCGGCAGCACCCAGGACACGCTGATCAAGCGCGGCTTTGGTGACAACCGCGACGGCTCGATACTGCGTGACGGCATGCCCGTGGTGCAAGGCCGCAACTTCAACGCCGCCACCGAAAGCATCGAGGTGCTCAAGGGCCCTACCGCCCTGCTTTACGGTATTCAGGACCCTGGCGGGGTCATCAACGTGATCAGCAAGACCCCGCAGCTGCGTGCCCGCAACGAGCTGCAAGGCAAGGCCTCGAGCTTTGCCCAAGGCCGCAATGGCGGCGATGTGACCCTCGACAGCACCGGCCCGCTGTTCAGCGACGCGACCGGCAGCACCGGCCTGGCCTACCGGATGATCATCGATCATCAGGACGAAACCTACTGGCGCAACTACGGCCAGCACCGCGAAACCCTGGTGGCACCGTCCCTGGCCTGGTACGGCGAGGCCGATGAAGTGCAGATCGGCTATGAGCACCGCACCTTCGTCACCCCCTTCGACCGCGGCACGGTGATCAACCCTTCCACCGGCCATATACTCGACATCCCCTATGACCGGCGCCTGGATGAACCCTTCAACGACATGACGGGGGGCTCGGAGCTGCTGCGCCTGAGCTACACCCATCACCTGGACGATGACTGGCAGCTGCGCGCGGCCTACAGCTACAACGAAGAATCCTACGATGCCTATCAAGTGCGCATCAGCGGCGTGAACACCCAGACCGGCACCCTGACGCGGCGCATGGACGGCACCCTGGACTCCATCAGCCGCGACCAGCAAGGCCAGCTCGAGCTGTCCGGCAGCACGCAGCTGTGGGGCCAGGCGCACGACCTGCTGCTAGGCATGAGCAACGAGCACCGGCTCTACTATCGTGGCGATCTGCTGCGCCAGAGCGCCCTGAGCACCTTCAGCTATCTGGACCCGGTGTACGGCCGTGAAGTCGCGCCCACCACTGTCTCGCCCGGCGACAGCGATCAGTCGGACCGCCTGCGCACCAGCGCCTGGTACCTGCGCGACAGTATTCACCTCAATGATCAATGGATCGCCACCCTCGGCGCCCGCGCCCTGGTATACGACCAGTACGCCGGTCGTGGTCGGCCGTTCCATGCCAACACTGACATCAACGGCAGCGCCTGGGTGCCCAGCGCCGGGCTGGTGTATCGCTTCGCCCCGCAGTGGTCCTGGTACGCCAGCTACAGCGAATCGTTCAAGCCCAACTCCAGCATCGCCCCGCTCAATGCTGCCACCACGCAGATCATCGACTCCACCATCCGCCCGGAACAAGCCAAGGCCTGGGAAACCGGCCTCAAATACGAGCGCGATCAAGGCCTCACCGCCAGCCTGGCGCTGTACGACATTCGCAAGCGTAACGTGCTGGTCAGCGAAACCGTCAATGACGAGCCCGTCAGCCGCAACGCGGGCGCTGTGCGCTCGCGCGGCATCGAACTGGAAGCCAGTGGCACCGTCGCCGAGCACTGGGAGCTGATGGCGGCATACTCGTTCACCGACGCCTGGGTCACACGCGACCCGCAGTTGCAGGGAAAGCCGCTGCAGAACGTGCCGCGCCAGAGTGGCTCGTTGTACGCGAGCCGGGATATGGGCAGTTTGATGGGCCTGGGCGACGTGCATATCGGCGGCGGCCCGCGCTACGTCGGCGAGCGCGCCGGTGACGCCGCCAACAGCTTTCGTCTGCCGGCGTATACGGTGACGGACGCCTTCGCGCGGCTGGACACCCATGTAGGGGGGCACAAAATGCAGTTGCAGTTGAACGTGAACAACCTGTTCAACCGCGAGTATTACCCGTCTAGCGTGAGCCAGTACATGGTATCGGTGGGCGATCCACGGCAGGTAGTGTTGTCGAGTAGTGTGGAATTCTGACCAGTGAATGGCGCTGAGGCGTCTGGTCCCTTCCCTGCCGAACTCGCACCCTTGCTGCCACAGATGCATGCCGACAGTTCCAGCTCTGTGGGAGCACAGCTTGCTGGCGAAGAGGCCGGTACAGGTTGCATAAAATCCAGCCTGAATGAAAATTATTCAAACTTTTTACTGAGGTGTTTACCCTCGGTCTCCGTGTAGTGAATGAAAAGCAATCTTGTTCGCACTCACTTCATACGGATCACCACTCATGAAACACCCTGTTGCGATGGCGCCCGGCGCCCTGATGGCGTCACAGTTGGAGATTATCGGGGGCACGCCCTCTCGCTACAGGAGCGCTGCGTGCGCCGCCGGGGTATTGATGCTGGCGCTGGGGCAACCCGTGTGGGCTGCGGACACGCTCGAGATCGGCGCGGTGAATATCGACAGCACCACCGAGCAGACCGCCACCGAGAAAAGTCAGGTCAGCTACCAGGCTGTCAGCTCCACCGTGGCTACCCGCACCGAAACCCCGCTGATCGAAACGCCGCAGTCGGTCAACGTCGTCACCCATCGGGTGATCGAAGACCGCGCCCCGCAAAGCCTGGACGAGGCCATCAACGCGGTCAGCGGCGTCAAACAGGGCAACACCCTGGGCGGCACTCAGGACGCGATCATCAAGCGTGGCTTTGGTACCAACCGCGACAACTCGATCATGCGTGACGGCATGCAATCGGTGAACGCGCGCAACTTCACCCCCACCACCGAACGCGTCGAAGTGCTCAAGGGCCCGGCGTCCATGCTCTACGGCGTTCAGGACCCGGGTGGCGTGATCAACGTGGTGACCAAGAAGCCACAACTGACCCAGGCCAATTCCATCTCTGCCTGGGACACCAGCTTCGGCGGCGGCGGCGCGCAGATCGACAGTACCGGGCCGCTGGGCAACACCGGCCTGGCCTATCGTTTTATCTATGACAAGCAACAATACGATTACTGGCGCAACTTCGGCAGCACCGATCAGGAAGTGATCGCGCCGTCGTTGTCGTGGTTCGGTGAAGACACCACTCTTACCGCCGCCTACGAGCACATGGAGTATTCGGTGCCGTTCGACCGCGGCACGCAGATCAACACCACCACCGGCAAGGTCCTCGACATCCCCCGCTCGCGGCGCCTGGACGAGCACTTCAACATCACTACCGGGCGCTCGGACGCCTTCAACCTCAACGCCGAGCATCGCCTCAACGACGACTGGACCCTGCGCGCCGCGTATGGCTACAGCCGCAACTATTACAATGACCATCAGCAGCGTTACATCTCGGGCAACTTCGTCACCGGCACCATCGTGCGCCGCGGCGACGCCACCCGCGATGCCTTGCAGACCGCTCACACCGCCACCGTCAATGCGCTGGGCAATGTCGAGTTCGCCGGCATGCGTCACGAGCTGCTGGTGGGTGTCGACTACATGAAGAACGACCGCACCCTGGGCGACCTGATGCGCAGCGCCAACGAGAGCTCTTTCAACTACAACGATCCGGTGTACGGCAACGTGCCGGTGCCGAGCACCGTCAGCGCCAAGGACAGCGACCAGACCGACAATCTCAAAACCCACGCGCTCTTCGTACAAGACAACCTGCACCTCAACGACCAGTGGATCCTGCAGGCCGGCCTGCGCTACGACTCATTCACCGAATACACCGGCAAGGGCCGGCCCTTCATCGTCGGTTCCGATCAAGATCGCAGCAAGCTGGTACCGCGCCTGGGCCTAGTGTACCTGATCCGCCCGGACTGGTCGGTGTATGGCAGCTACACCAAGTCGTTCCGGCCTAACACCTCGATCGCCACGCCGATCGGCGACTTGCCGCCCGAGGAAGGCACGTCCTACGAGGTGGGCACCAAGTTCCAGAACGACAAGGTCACCGCCACCCTGGCGGTGTTCAATATCGTCAAAAAGAACGTTCAGACTAGCGAAACCTGCGGCCCCGAGACTTGCACCCGGGTCGGCGGCGAAGCGCGCTCGCGCGGTGTCGAACTGGACGTCACCGGCCAGCTCAGCGCCGCCTGGAGCGTGACCGGCAGCTATGCCTACACCGACACCGAATGGACCGAAGACCCGATCCTCAAGGGCACCCCGCTGGACGGCGTGTCGAAAAACACCGCCGCGCTGTACCTGACCCGCGACTTCGGACAGGTCGGCATCGGCAATCTGCGCGCAGGCTTCGGCGGGCGTTACATGAGCAAATGGGGGGTCAACGACGGCGCAACGGGCGCAGCCAACCACGAGTACTACCTGCCTGAAGCCAAGGTCGCCGATGCCTTCGTCGCCTATAAGCTCAAGGTCGAGCACAAGGATGTAACCCTGCAGCTCAACGTCAAGAATCTCTTCGACGAAACCTACTACGTCAGCAGCAGCGGCCTTGGCTCGCCCGCCATCGTGATCGGCGAACCGCGCCAGGTCATCGGCAAAGTGACCGTGGCCTTCTGATGCCTGCCTATTTGAAAGGACCCTGCATGCCCGTTACCCTGCTGCGCGCACTGGCCTTGGCCACGGGCGCCCTGCTCGCCGGCCACGCCAGTGCGGCTAGGCCACCCGTGCTCGATGCCGGATTGAGCGACTACCAGCCACAAAGCCTGAGCCCCACGGCAGGCGCCTCGTATCTGGACGCCACAGGTGCCATCCGCATTGGCGGCGCCGAACACGTGAACTACATCGTCGAGCGCTTCAACACGGCGCTGGCCACGGCGCATCCGGGCTGGCGTTTCGTCAACGAATCCAAGGGCACCACCAGTGCCGTGCCATTGCTGACCCACGGCGTAACGCTGTTCGGTGCCATGGGCCGTGGCATCAATGAGCTGGAAACCAGCGCCTACCGCAAGATCGTCGGCACCGCGCCGCTGGAAATCCGTATCGCCTATGCAGCCAACGACACCTCCCAGCACCTGGCCACGTCGCTGGCGGTGTATGTCAACCGTGCCAACCCGCTGGCTCAGCTCAGCGCGCTGCAGGTGACCCGCGCCTTGAGCGTCGGCAACCCTGAGGGCGACCTGTCGACCTGGGGCCAACTGGGCCTCGCGGGCGAATGGCGCCTGCGCCGCATTCATCCATACGGCACGCCTGAATTCACCGGCTTCGGTACCTACATGCAGGCCGCCCACCTGCGGGGCCGGCCGTTGACTCCGGGCTATGAGGCCTATGGCAACACCGAGGCAATCCTCGAACGCCTGGCCGCCGACCCCGCCGGCCTGGCCGTGGCCGCCATCGGCCTGGAGAACGCGCACATCAAGCAACTGCCGATCGCTGACGCCAGTGGCGCGCTGACCACCGGCACCCCGGCGCAAGTGCGCGACGGCCGATACCCTTATGGCCGTTACTTGTATCTGTACCTGCGCCGCGAACCCGGCAAGGCCATCGACCCGGCGGCCCGTGAATACCTGCGTTTTGTGCTGTCGCGTCAAGGCCAGCAGATCATCGCCGCCCAGCCCAAGGGGTATTTCCCGTTGAGCGCAGCGGATGCCCGTGCCGAATTGGCCAAACTGGATGAGGTAGCACCGCAATGATGGGCCCTGCATTGATCAAATCGACCCGACGCGCCGCCGCCCGCTTCGCCTTGCTGGCGCCCCTGCTGATCGCCGCGCCACTGGGCGCAGGTGCGGCGCACGCTGAAGACTTTCGCGTACCCGCCAAAGCAAGCTACGTGACCCGCGACGGCGCCATCGCCATTATCGGCAACGACGGTATGCAGCCGCTGATCGAGCAGCTCGATGCGCTGTTCATCCAGCAGCACCCGGGATTGCGTTTTGCCGTGCGCGGCGAAGGCTCCTCAGTCGGCCTGCCGGCCCTGACCGCAGGCGCCACGGCAATCGCGCCGCTGTCGCGGGAACCCTGGCTGGGCGATATGCACGGCTATGAGCAGGTGTTCGGGCGCAAGCCGCTGGACATCCGCATCGGCTATTCCGGCTGGGGCCCGCGGGACAGCGGCAAGACGCCACCGGCCGTGTATGTGCACCCGGACAACCCCTTGGCGCAGTTGAGCCTGCAGCAGCTGGCGCAGGTGGTGACCGCCGGGCAGGCAGCAGGCGATATCAACACCTGGGGCCAGTTGGGGCTGACCGGCGACTGGGCGGCGCGGCGCATCCATGTGTACGGCCTGCGCGACGATGGCGGATTTGCCACCAATCAGCGGATGGATCGCTTTGGCGGCTTGCCGTTCAGCGTCCACTACGAGGCATTGGACAGCGTCGCCCAGGTGCTCAAGGCAGTGGCCGGCGACAGTCATGGCATCGCCCTGACCGGCTGGGCCAGCACCGGCAAACTCGCGCCGGGCTTGCGTTTGGTGGCGTTGAGCACGGCCCCGGGACAGGCGGCCCATGGCCCGGCCTATGACGAGGTGGCCAGCGGCGCCTATCCGTTGTCGTCGTACTTGCACTTGTTCGTCAATGCCACGCCGGGGCAGCCGCTGGAGCCGTTTATCAAGGCGTACCTGCAAGTGGCGTTGAGCGACGAGGGTCAAGCGCTGGTGAGGGCTCAGCGTGATACCGCCGAGGGGTATGTGCCGTTGAGTGCCGAGGAGCTGGCGACAGAGCGCGAGAAGCTGAAGGGGTTGTAGCCCTGCAGCGAGGGGGCATGCCCCCTCGCTGCATTGAGGTGCCGGGTTACTAAGCCAGTTCGCCCAGATCGGCAGCATTGAAAGGCTTGAGGCTCTCACGGTCGCCATCTCGGACCTTGGCGACCCAGCGCGGATCGCTGAGCAACGCGCGGCCAACGGCGATCAGGTCGAATTCGTCCTTTTCCATACGCTTGACCAGCTTGTCGAGACTGGTCGGCTGCGAGCTCTCCCCGCCAAACGCGGCCATGAAGTCTCCGGACAACCCCACCGAACCCACGCTGATGGTCGCCGCACCGGTGAGCTTTTTCGCCCAACCGGCGAAGTTCAGCCCTTCTTCACCGTCCAGCTCCGGAAATTCCGCTTCCCAGAAGCGTCGCTGCGAGCAATGCAGAATATCCACCCCGGCTTCGACCAGAGGCACCAGCCAGTCGGTCATGGCCTGCGGTGTGGTGGCCAGGCGTGCGGCGTAGTCCTGCTGCTTCCATTGGCTCAGGCGCAGGATGATCGGGAAGTCCTCGCCCACCGCGGCACGCGTGGCCTTGACCACCTCGGCGGCAAACCGCGAGCGCTCCTTGATGGTTGCGCCGTTGAAATGATCGGTGCGCTGGTTGGTGCCGCCCCAGAAGAACTGGTCGATCAGGTAACCGTGGGCACCGTGGATTTCAACGGTATCGAAACCCAGGCGCTGCGCATCGGCAGCAGCTTTGGCGTAGGCGGCGATGGTGTCGGCGATGTCTTCGTCAGTCATGGCGGCGCCACGCGGAGTATTCGGGGCCACCAGGCCTGACGGGCTTTCGATGCCGTGCGACGGGGTCCAGTCGGTGAGGAAGCTGGCCACCGCGCCGACGTGCCAGATCTGCGGGGCCATCTTGCCGCCAACCGCATGCACCTCGTCGATCACCTGCTGCCAACCGGCCAGGGCCGCTTCGCCGTGGAAAAACGGAATGCCAGGGTCGTTACGCGAAGCTGGACGATCAATGACCGTACCTTCAGACAGTATCAAGCCGACGTCGCTTTCGGCACGACGGCGGTAATAGGCGGCGATGTTGGCATCCGGCACGCCTTCGGGGGCGAACGAACGCGTCATCGGCGCCATGACGATGCGGTTCTTCAGGGTCAGCGACTTGAGCGTGAAAGGCTTGAACAACGGATCGAGGCTGGATTGGCTCACGGTTGAAAGCTCCAGTGGAAATGAACGCCCATAGTATAAGATGTATACCTGATATCAATCAGGCACCGAAAAGCTATCAGGTATACCCGAGGAAACCCGTCATGCCCGCCGATCAAAATGAACACGTCGAACGCAAGGTGTTTCGCGCCGATTGCTCCAGCCGCTTGCTGCTGGAGCAGATCGCCGATAAGTGGTCGGTCCTGATCCTCGCGGCGCTGTGCCCGCAGCCCTTGCGGTTCAACGAAGTCCGCCGACGACTCGATGGCATCACACAGAAGGCCCTGACCCAGGCCCTGCGGCGCCTGGAGCGCAGCGGGATCGTCGCGCGGCGAGTGATTCCCAGCTCGCAGGTCGCGGTGGAGTACAGCATCACGCCACTGGGCCGGACACTGGAAGAGCCGTTTCGGGCGTTGTATCACTGGACGGTGAATCATTCAGAGCAAGTGCTGCAGGCGCAGCAGGCGTTTGATGAGCGGGTGCTGGAAACCACTGACTGAACCCGACGCTTGTAGCGAGGGGGCTTGCCGCCGATCCGATCCCCCAGATACCCCCGGGTGCCAGGCCGATTTCCGGGGGCAAGCCTGCGCGTTACAGGAGCGGGATCCTACTTGGCCAGCTCAGCCTCGATCGCCGCCAGCAGCTGCGGATCGTGGGCAGCGATGTCCGGAGTAAAGCGCCCGACCACGTCGCCGGTGCGGCTGATCAGAAATTTTTCGAAGTTCCACTGCACTTCCGGCACGGGACGTACCGGGATGCCCTTGCCAGTCAGACGTTCACGCCATGGCCCTTCGCCAACCGCGTCCGGTCTGGCCGCCGTGAGCGCCTGATACAGCGGATGCTTGTCTTCATCCACTACCGAGATCTTCGAGAACAACGGGAATTTAACGCCGTAGGTCAGGCTGCAGAAAGCCTTGATCTCGTCCTCGGTGCCGGGCTCTTGCGCCTTGAAGTCGTTAGCCGGGAAGCCAAGCACTTCCAGCCCTTGCGCATGTTTTTCCTCATAGAGCTTTTCGAGGCCTTCGTATTGCGCCGTCAGACCACACTTGGACGCCACATTGACCACCAGCAGTACCTTGCCGGCATAGGCTTGCAGGGTTTGTGGGGCGCCGTCGATGGTGGTCAAGGGGATGGTGTAAAGGTTGCTCATGCTCAGCTCCAGAAGAGAAGTCGGGCAACCACTGTAATGACCACGGGCAGCCCCTACAATCAAATGTTCCCGCACTGCCCCTCCTCACGTCAGGCCTGGCGCGGCTGATCGTCATCGCTGAGGCGCTGGGCATCATGCAACTCCATCGGGCTGCCGAGCAGAAAGCCCTGGATCCGATGCACGCCCAAGGCTCGCAAGGCATCCAGTTCACCGGTAGTTTCCACCCCTTCGGCGATCACCGTGCTGTCGGTTTCACGGGCGAAAGCGATCAGTGCCGACGCCATGGCGCGCAAGATTGGATCTTGATCGATGCCGCGGGTCAGACTCATGTCGAGCTTGATCATGTCGGGGGCCAGCTTGACGATATGGCGCATGCTGGCGAAACCGGCGCCGGCATCGTCAATGGCCAGGCGCACACCCGCACGACGCAGGTTGACCAGCGCCGTTTGCAGGCGTTCGTAATCGGAGATGACCGCATGCTCGGTGATTTCCAACACGATGCGCCGCGCCGAATAACCGTGCAGCAACGGCGTCAGGCGGCCGCTGAAGATCAACTGCGGCGAGCAGTTGACACTCACATAGATGTTATCAGGCAAGCGCGACAGCCCCAGCAGCGCCAACTCGATGGCCCGGCACTCGAGCTCGAGCCCCAGGCCGGCTTCCGTCGCGTCCTGAAACCACAGGTCCGGCGTGCGCGCGGTATCGCTGGTGAATCGCGACAGCGCCTCCCAGCCGCCGATGGCCAGGGTCCTGGCGTCGAAGATCGGCTGATAGACGATCGAGGGTTGAAACTCCTGCAGCAGCGCGCTGATCCTGCGGTGCTTGATGGTCCGCTCGCTGACCGCCTTGAGGTCCAGCTCGAGCTGCTCGGTGACCAGCTCGGCGAAGGCACGCATCACCTGCATGTCGCGGTCGCTCAAACTCTGGTCGGGGGCGAAGCCGAAGCAGCAAAAGGTGCCATACAAGTTGCCGTCACTGAGGTAGATCGGCACGCTCATGTGCGAGCCGATCGGCAGTGCGGCGGTTTCCGGCAGGCTCATCGCCAACGGCACCTGGGAGGTGTCGGCGATCAGTTCGGGCAATGCGCCGTCGACGACGCGCTGGCAGTAGCCCACTTCCAGCGACAGCACATCGCCCTGCTTGATGGGCGAAATACCCTCGGCATCGACATGCATGAACACCCGGTCGGCACTGCGAAAACGCGAAACGAAGGCGACATCCATGCCCAGATGCTTGCGCAGGGAGCGCAGGACCCGTTCGATATGACCGGAATCGGCATCGACGGTATCTTTTAGGCTGATCAGTTCGGCGAGTTGAACGGCTGACATTCCATTGACCTCCAGTGGCCTGCGACTACAGATAAAACACGCGGGTATAGGGGGAGCACTGCTCTCAGATTAGCAGTATTGTGTAACGCCGGCGAATCAACTGCCGAACGGCCGTCAATTATCTGACTAATGGCCACCCCGTCGATATGCGAAGGATTTCGGCCGGGTAATGGATAAAAACAGTGACCTGCCTCGTGCTAGCGCGAATGCATGCCTACACTCAGGGCTGAGTCTATTGGTACACCGGATAAGGGATGTCTATGAAACGACTAGCAGCGACGGGACTCTGCTGCATTCTGGCAGGCTGTAACACAGGTCAATTTACCGAGGGGCAAAGCAGCAACTTTCCGGTTCAGGTCACGCAGATGAACGCGTCGGTCGACAGCGCGACCGACAGCGTCGATGTTGCGGTGGCGGTCAAGAACGCTTCGGCGGTGGCAATCCGCTCCATCACACTGGTCATCACGCCTTACGATGTCGCTGGCAAACGCACCTCGGCGCCCGGTGGCGAAGTCACCTTCAGTGCGCCGCTCAAGTCCGGCGACAGTATCGGTCCGCAAACTTTCAACCATGTGTGGCAGGGCTCCGATGTACGCTGCATCGAGGTCAGGCTGATCAAGGTCACGCTGATGGACTACTCCATGTCGAGCATCAACGGCCATGCGGCCAATAACTTGGTGGCCAATAACAGCCGGCGTGAATGCCATAGCAGTGGCGACGACTGAATTGAGGCGTGTATCAACCATGATACTCGCTGGATACTCGATTTCACTTGCCTGACACCGGGTGCAGCGATGAGCATCGCGCACCTTTTTCTACCTGTGTGAGTCATGCGAATGAAAGTCCTCTCTGCCTTGGCCTTGGCGTTGTCCCTGGCAAGCACTGGCGCCCTCGCCAATGAAGTGGTGGGCGCGGTGGTCGGTGGAGCTGCCGGTGCCGTGGTGGGTAATCAGGCCGCCGGCACTCAGGGCGCTGTAGTCGGTGCGGTGGCCGGCGGCGTGCTGGGCGCAGTGGTGTCGAACCTGCTGGATGAGGGTCACGGCGGCGGCCATCACGATCATCATGAAGAGCGCGGCCGCGGCCCCGAGATGCGTGGCCCAGGTGGACCCGGCGGCGAGCACTTTCACGATGATCGTCGCGGCCCGCCCGGTGACGGACCACGCTGATCCTCAGAGCCTGAGTCCATTTGCCATTGCAGTCGCTGCAGCGCTTTGGAAGGCCTGCATTCAAGTCAGAAGACCACTTGCAAGATCCCCTGACGGCACTCTTTCAAGGCCATCTTGATGCTGTCATGGGCCTCGGCAATCCGAGCAGTCGGGCCAACGACCGAAACTGCATAGTGGCCCTGATCGATCGGCAGGCTGGTCGACACTGAACCGACCCCTGTCCTGTGCTCCCCCGCATCATAGGCGAAGCCCTCACGGCGAACTGCGGCGAGCTCGACCAGCAATTGCTCCAGCGTCCGCGTCATGGGTGTCATCTGTTTCATCTTGCCGGTCAGCATCTCGATCACCGCGTCATCGCTCATCGATGCCAGCACCACCTTGCCTGCCGACGACGCATAGACCGTCAGGAAGGTCCCCGAACCAGGCGCCACGCGCAGCTCCTGATGCGACACCACTGAATGCAGGATCAACATTTCCAGGCCATTGGCGTGGGTCAGCACTGCGGTTTCACCGGTCTGGTGCGACAGGGCCTCGAGGAACGCCCGGGCGCGGTGGGTGATGTCCAAGTGGCTGCGCGCGGCCAGGCGCATCAGCGCAGGCCCAAGACGCACGCCGCCTGCGCCGCGCACCTCGAGCAACTGCTCGAGCGCCAGGGCATCGACCAGCCGTTGTACGGTGGAACGCGGTAACTCGATACGCTTGGCTATCTCCCCCAGGCTCAGCCCCTTGGGCTCATCTTCAAGACTGCGCAGGATAGACGCCGCGCGCGAAATCACTTGAATGCCACTGCGCTCTGCATCATCGGAACTCATCTGCCTTGCTCCCTGTATCGCTGATCGGTACACTGCACCGAATTCTAGCCCATTTTGTGTTCGGCACTGCCAGTTTATTTCAGCAGGCTGCCTGTCGAGCCCCCCCTTGCGATGAAACCCCTGTCATGAGTCCGCCTCCTGCTCCACCCGCCCCTGCGCCTTTTACCTGGCGCCTGGCCCTTGGCCTTGTCGGGGTGCTGATCGCTGCCCTGACCTCAGGCATCAACGACCGCGTCACCGACATCGCGCTGATCGATCTGCTTGGACATTTCGGCCTGGGCCATGACCAAGGCACGTGGATCAGCACCGCCTACGCCGCCGCTGAAGTCTCGGCGATGCTGCTGGCACCATGGTTTGCGGTGACCTTGTCGCTGCGCCGCTTCGCTATCGTCGTCACCTTGCTGTTCGTCACTTTCGGCATGCTCTGCCCCTTTGCTCCCAACGTCGCCAGCCTGGTGACCTTGCGCGTGCTGCAGGGCCTCGCCGGCGGCGCGCTGCCGCCGCTGTTGATGACGGTGGCGCTGCGCTTTCTGCCTTGGCATATCAAACTGTACGGTTTGTCGGCCTATGCGCTCACCGCCACCTTCGGCCCCAACCTGGCGCTGCCCTTGGCCGCACTGTGGACCGAAGGCGCCGACTGGCGCCTGGTGTTCTGGGAGATCGTACCGGCCGGTTTGCTGGGCGCCGCGTTGATCGCCTTCGGTTTGCCCCAGGACCCGGTCCGCTTTGAACGCTTCAAGCAGTTCGACTGGCGCGGTGCGCTGCTCGGCGCCGGTGGTTTGAGCATGCTGATCGTTGCCCTGACGCAAGGCGAACGCCTCGATTGGCTGGAGTCACCGCTGATCGCCTGGCTGCTGCTGGGCGCCGCGGCGTGCGTGCCACTGTTTGTGCTGAACGAGTGGTTCCATCCGCTGCCGATCTTCAAGATCCAGCTGCTGGAACGGCGCAACTTCGCCTACGGCGTACTGACCCTGATGCTGTTTTTGTTCGTGGGCCTGGCCGGCACCGCCATTCCGACCGCCTACCTGACGAGCGTACAGGGCTATCGACCGCTGCAAAGCATGCCGCTGGCACTGAGCATCGGCTTGCCGCAATTATTGCTGGCGCCGCTGGTGGCGACCCTGATCAACCGCAACTGGGTCGACGCCCGCTACGTGATCGCCACCGGCCTGGTGCTGCTGACGGTCGCCTGCCTGGGCGGCGCGCAGTTGACCGATGACTGGAACCGCGACAATTTCTATTGGCTGCAGGCAATTCATGCGGTAGCGCAGCCCATGATCGTGGTGCCCTTGCTGATGCTGGCCACCGGCGTGATCCATCCGATGGAAGGACCGTTCGCCTCGGCCATGGTCAACAGCATGCGCGGCCTGGCCTCGGTACTGGCCAGCGTCGCCCTGGAAAACTTCATCACTGCCCGTGAACATTTTCATTCCAACGTGCTGCTCGACCAGCTCGGTAACCGTCACAGCCTGGTCGCACCGTTGCTGGACAGCAACACCGCACAAATGGCCGCCCGGGTGCATCGACAGGCCCTGGTGCTGACCTACGCCGACGCGTATATGGCCGTACTTGTAGTGATCGCCCTCCTGGCATTGGTGTTGTTGATCCTGCCCAAGCGCGCCCTTCCCCCGCAACCCCCGATTCCCACGTGAGCCCTCGTCTGATGAAACATAGAACCGCTGTCTCCCTGGTCAGCCTGGCCGTCGTCCTGTGCGTCGGCTATGGCGCCTTCCACCTGCTGCGCAGCGATGCCCGGCAAAGCACCGACGACGCCTATATCAGCGCCGACTCGGTATTGATTGCCCCGCGTATCGCCGGCCAGCTGAGCGAAGTGGCCGTCGAAGACAACCAGCGGGTCAAGGCCGGTGATCTGCTTGCACGCCTGGACGACGGCGATTACCTCGCAGCCCAGGCCGCTGCGGCGGCGACCCTGGCCGGGACCCGCGCCGAGCTGAAAAACCTCGACGCCAGCATTGCCCGTCAGGCCGCAATCATCGATCAGGCCGCGGCGGCCACCCGCGCCAGCAGCGCCTCACTCAAATACGCCCAGGCCAACGCCCAGCGTTATCGCAACCTGTCGAGCAGCGGTGCCGGCACCCAGCAGGAAAGCCAGCGCTCGGATGCCGAACTGCAAGGCGCCGAAGCCGCCCGTGATCGCGACGCTGCGGCGCAGGTAGCAGCGGCGCGCAGCCTGGATGTGCTCAAGGCCCAGCGCGAAGTGGCCCAGGCCACCGTCGATCACGCTCAGGCCGCACTGCGCCAGGCGGATCTGAACGTCGGCTACACGCGCATCACCGCGCCGCAGGACGGCATGATTGGCCAGCGCTCAGCGCGGGCGGGTGCCTACGTGCCGGTCGGCACGCCGCTCATGGCAGTGGTTCCGCTGGACCAGATCTACGTGGTGGCCAATTTCCGCGAAACCCAGCTGGCCGACATGCGCGCCAATCAAACCGTGAGCATCCATGCCGACAGCCATCCGGATCAGCTCTTCAAGGGCCATCTGCAAAGCCTGTCGCCTGCCACCGGTTTGAGCTTTTCGGCGATTGCCCCGGACAACGCCACGGGCAACTTCACCAAGATCGCTCAGCGCATTCCGGTAAAAATCATCTTCGAACCCGGTCAGCAGCATATGGATGCCCTGCGCGTGGGCATGTCGGTGGTGGTCGATGTCGACACTCGCGAGGGCCAGTGACATGCGTCGTCTTGCCCTGTTATTGAGTGTCGCCAGCCTCGCCGCGTGCAGCGTCGGGCCGGATTTCGTCAAGCCGACGCCCGCGCTGCCCAGCCAATGGCAGGCCGACAAGGCACAGGCCGCACCAGTGGATCGCCAGTGGTGGCAGCTGTTGGGCGATCCGCAGCTGACGGCGCTGATCGAGCGCGCGGCCAAGGCCAACCTCGATATTCGCACCGCCAGCAACCGCCTGGATCAGAGCCGCAACAGCCGCCAGATCAGCGCGGCGGCGCAGCTGCCAGGGGTGAGTGGCACGGGTAGCTATCAGCGGGCTCGCAACAGTGGGGTGGGCCTCAATGACCCGTCCTTCGAGGACGGCAAGGCGCCCTATGAACTGTGGAACAGCACCGTCGATGCCAGTTGGGAAGTCGATCTGTGGGGCCATGTGCGCCGCAGCCTGGAAGCCGCCGACGCCGAGATCGCCCTCACCCAGGCCGAGCGCGATGGCGTGGTGCTGAGCATTACCGCGCAGATGGCCGATGACTATGTGCGCCTGCGCGGTGTTCAGGCGCGCCTGGACGTGGCCCGGCAAAACCTCGAGATCGCCCGCCAGAACCAGACGCTAACCCAGACGCGCTTTGAAAACGGTGTGACCACCAACCTGGACACCGCCAACGCAGCGGCTGCGGTCGAAACCATCCAAGCGACGCTGCCGATGCTGGAGGCCGAACAAGCGCGCCTGATCAATGCCATGAGCTTCCTGCTGGGGGCCGAGCCCGGCGCCTTGCACGCCCAATTGCAGACCCCCAAGGCGATCCCCCATGCGGCGCCTGACGTGCCCCTGGGCCTGCCCTCGGAGCTGGCGCAGCGGCGCCCCGATATCCAGCGCGCCGAGGCGGCCCTGCACCGCGCCACAGCGGCCATCGGGGTGGCCAAGGCGGACTTCTATCCGCGCATCAGCCTGGGCGCCAGCGTCGGCTTTCAGGCGCTGGACGGCAGTGATCTGGGCAGCTGGAATTCCCGTGACTGGTCCTATGGACCCAGCCTGTATCTGCCGATCTTCCAGGGCGGCCGCCTGACCGGCACCCTGGCCTTGCGCGAGCATCAGCAGCAGGCCGCAGCGATCGATTACCAACGGACGGTCCTGGCCGCCTGGCATGAAGTGGACGACGCGCGCACCGACTACGCCGCCGAGCAGCAGCATTATGCGGCGTTGAATCGCGCGGTCGAGCAGAACCAGCTCGCACTGAGCACCGCTCGCCAGCGCTACAAGGAGGGCGCGATCGACTTTATCAACGTGCTGAATGTGCAACGGGCATTGCTGGAGACGCAAAGCGCACTGGTGGGCAGTGCGACCCAGGCGGCGCTGGATCGAGTGCAGTTGTACAGGGCGCTGGGTGGGGGCTGGCCGCAAGCGTTGCGCTGAGGCTGACGGCCTCTGCGCCATCACCCTCTCAGCTCTCGCGCACCATCAACTCGAACCCCAGGTCCTGCACCTGGGGCTCGCCGGGCTTGTGATCCAGCAGGTCCAGCAGCTTCTGCGCCGCGTGCCGGCCAATGGCGGCGCGCGGCGTACGGATCGAGGTCAACCGCGGCACCACGTGGGCCGAGGCCGGCAAATCGTTGAAACCGATCATCGCCACCTGCTGCGGCACCGCAACGCCCTGACGCGAGGCTTCATAGATCGCCCCGTGTGCCAGGTCATCGTTGCAAAAGAACAGCCCATCGACCTGCGGGTGCTCGCGCAGCACCCTGGCGAACATCTCGCCGCCCAGGCCAATGGACGATGGCAACGGCGACATGAACTCCAGTGCCGGGTCATAACAGCCGGCATCGCGCAGGGTCTGCCGGAAGCCCTCGGCGCGTTGCATCACGCGGGGATCCAGTTGCGCCGCGACGTAGCCGATATGCCGGCGCCCGCGCTCAAGCAGATAGCTGGCGGCCACCTGCCCGGCCTGTTGCTGGGAAAACCCCACGCACGGCGCGTCGCTCTGGGCCTGCAACTCCATCATGTGCACACACGGCACCCCGCTGGCCGCCAGCATGCGCCGCGACGCCTCGGTGCGATCGAAGCCGGTCAGCAGAAAACCGCGCGGCTGATAGGCCAGGTAGTTGCGGATGAGGTTTTCCTCGGCGCCGACATCGTAGTGGAAATTGCCGATCAGCACTTCCAGGCCACGGCCATGCATGACCTGGTGAATGGCTTCGAGGGTATCGATGAACAGCTGGTTGGACAGCGACGGGATAAGCACCACGATCGATTGGCTCTGGGCGCTGGCCAGCGCGCGCGCCGCCGTGTTGGCCACGTAACCCAGGCTGGCCGCGGCCTGCTGGACCTTGGCCACCAGCTCGGGCGCGACAGTAGGCACGCCACGCAAGGCGCGCGAAGCGGTGATGGGCGAAACGCCAGAGAGCTTGGCCACCTCGCTGAGCGTAGGACGACCGGTGGTACGGGTGCCGATTCGGGTCATGATTTTTGTTTTTTTCGACTTGCAAGGACGGGGAACGGGCACTAAGGTAGCGCTGTCTCAGCGTAGTGGCAATATTGCTTTGTAACGCGCTGCTACGCTGCGCGGATAATCGAATATAACAACGTTGCACAAACTACATTAATAAAATCAAGGGCATGGCGAACCTCGACACCTTTTGCGGTGATCGACGACGGCAATGACCCCCCTGGAGGTACCGATGGTTTCCCCTCTTTCCGCGATCGTGGTCATGGGCGTGTCAGGTTGCGGTAAAAGCAGCGTCGGCGCCGAAATTGCCAAAGTCAGCGGCGGTCACCTGATCGAAGGTGACAGCTTTCACCCTGCTGCCAATATCGAAAAAATGAGTGCTGGCCACCCGCTGGATGATACCGACCGTGCCGGTTGGCTCACCAAGCTGGGCGAAGAGCTCGCGCGCTGCGTCAAAGCCGGTGATCGCCCCATCCTGACCTGCTCGGCATTGAAGAAGTCCTACCGCAAGACACTGCGCGACGCGGTGCCCAACCTGGGTTTCGTGTTCCTCGAGCTGACGCGCAGCGATGCCGCCTACCGCGTGTCGCACCGCCCAGGCCATTTCATGCCCGCCAGCCTGATCGACAGCCAGTTCGCCACGCTCGAGTCACCGACAGGTGAACCCCTGACGCTGACCGTCGACGCGTCAGTGCCTATCCCCGACATCGCCGTGCAGGTCGACCACTGGATCGACGACCTCGGTGCACCGACCCTGACCCGTACGGCTTGAAACGCGCATGTGTGGGGTTGCAAAGACAGCGCTACCCCACATTGATCGGCCTTGAAAAAAACCACAAACAAGATGAGGCATTGAGTCCATGTTTGGATTAGCGAACGACACGTACCTGCTGCTGGATGCAATGGTGACCATTATTGGCCTGATCCTGCTGATCACCTGGGCCAAGGTTCACCCTTTCGTGGCCTTGACCATCGCCGCCGGCTTTTTGGGCCTGACCTCCGGCATGCCGGTGGCCAAGGTGATGAAATCCTTCCAGGACGGCTTCGGCGGCGTACTGGGCTTTGTCGGTATCGTGCTGGCGCTGGGCACCATGCTCGGCAAGCTGATGGCCGACTCGGGCGGCGCCGACCAGATCGCGCAAACCTTGATCCGCAAGTTCGGCAAGCAGAACATCCATTGGGCAATGATGTTCTCGGCGTTCCTGGTGGGTATCCCGCTGTTCTTCGAAATTGGCTTCGTGCTGCTGATCCCGCTGGTGTTCATCGTCGCGCGGCGCTCAGGCGTATCGCTGGTGAAAATCGGCATTCCGCTGCTCGCCGGCCTTTCCGTAGTCCACGGCCTGGTGCCGCCGCACCCGGGGCCGCTGCTGGCCATCGGGGTGTTCGGTGCCGACATTGGCAAGACCATCCTTTACGGCCTGATCGTCGCCCTGCCGACTGCCATCGTCGCCGGCCCGATCTACGGTAACTGGATTTCCAAGCGCATTCCGGGCAACCCGTCCACCGAACTGATGGACCAGATCGCCAAGGAATCGACCCACGAAAACCTGCCAAGCTTCAGCATCACTCTGATCACCATTCTGTTGCCGGTGTTCCTGATGCTGCTCAAGACCTTCGCCGATATCATCCTGCCGGCCGATCATATCTTCCGGCAGTGGATGGACTTTCTCGGTCACCCGATCACCGCGTTGTTGGCGGCGTTGCTGTTGGCCTTCTACACCTTTGGTTCGGCGCGCGGGTTCAGCCGTCAAGCAATCATGAAGATGCTCGACCAGAGCCTGGCGCCTACCGCAGCCATCGTGCTGATCGTGGGTGCGGGTGGCGGCTTCAAGCAGATGCTGGTGGACACCGGGGTCGGTAACATCATCGGCCACATGGCGGTGCAGGCCGAGATTTCGCCGATCCTGCTGGCGTGGCTGGTGGCTGCGGTGATTCGCGTGGCCACAGGTTCGGCGACCGTAGCGACCATCACGGGCGCCGGTATCGTCGCCCCGGTGGTTGGTTTGATCCCGGGCGTCAACCGCGAACTGCTGGTACTGGCGACCGGCGCTGGCTCGGTGATCCTCTCCCACGTCAACGATGCGGGTTTCTGGCTGGTCAAGCAGTACTTCAACATGACCGTGGCTGAAACGTTCAAGACCTGGAGCATGATGGAGACCATCCTCTCGGTGGTGGGCATCATCCTGATCATGCTGTTGTCGCTGGTGGTCTGATACACCACATCCCCTGCCGGGAGGAGGTTCTGCCTGCGAGACCGTTAAAGGCTTTGCAGGCAGAGCCGCTCTCACAGGCATCAGCTGAGAAACATCCGATACGCCGGGTTATCGCTCTCATCCCAATAGCGATAACCCAGTTGGCTCAGCGCCTGCAGCAATTGCCCCCGCGCCCCGGGCGCCACCTGTAACGCCACTAACACCCGCGCATCCGCCGAACCATGATTGCGATAGTGGAACAGGCTGATATTCCAGCGCTCGCCCAATGCCTGCAAGAACGTCAGCAAAGCCCCCGGCCGCTCGGCGAATTCGAAGCGCAGCAAACACTCCTCACCGTTATGCAGGGCGTGGCCACCCACCGTATGGCGCAGGTGCGCCTTGGCCAGCTCGTCGTCGGTCATGTCCAGCACCGCAAAGCCCTGCTGGCCCAGGCTCTTGAGCAATTGCGCGCGGGGATCGTGCTGCGGGTGGGTCTGCACGCCGACGAACAGATGCGCGGCGCGATCACTGTGATAACGGTAATTGAACTCGGTGATCTGGCGTTTGCCCAACGCTTGGCAGAAGCGCTGGAAGCTGCCGGGGCGCTCGGGGATGGTCACGGCGATGATCGCCTCGCGCTGTTCGCCCACTTCGGCCCGTTCGGCCACATGCCGCAGGCGATCGAAATTGACGTTGGCGCCGGAATCGATGGCCACCAGCGTTTGGCCGGTTACCCCGTAACGCGCCACATAACGCTTGATGCCGGCCACACCCAGCGCGCCTGACGGCTCGGTGATCGAGCGGGTATCGTCATAGATGTCCTTGATGGCCGCGCACAGTTCATCGCTGCTGACCGTGATCACTTCATCCACCAGATGCCGACACAGCGCGAACGGGTGCTCGCCGATCTGCGCCACTGCCACGCCATCGGCAAAGCTGCCGACCTGGGGCAACACCACCCGCTCCCCTGCCGCCATCGCCATCTGCAGGCAATTGGAATCATGGGGCTCGACCCCGATCACTTTGACCTCCGGGCGCAGATACTTGACGTACGCGGCGATGCCCGCGATCAAGCCACCGCCACCCACCGGCACGAAGATCGCGTCCAGCGCGCCAGGCTGCTGGCGCAGGATCTCCATGGCCACGGTGCCCTGGCCGGCAATCACGTCGGCGTCATCGAAGGGCGCGACAAAGGTGTAGCCCTGTTCCGCCAGTTTGAGCGCGTGGGCCAACGCCTGAGGGAAGGCATCGCCTTTGAGCACCACCTGGCCACCGCGCGAACGCACGCCTTCGATCTTGAGCGACGGCGTGGTGGTGGGCATGACGATGATCGCCTCGATACCTAGCTCCCGTGCCGCGAGCGCCACGCCCTGGGCATGATTGCCGGCCGACGCAGTGACCACCCCCTGCGCGCACTGCTCGGCGGTCAGTTGCGCCAACTTGTTGTAGGCGCCGCGAATCTTGAAGGAGAACGTGGGCTGCAGGTCTTCGCGCTTGAGCAGCACCTGATTGCCCAGACGTTCGGACAGCGCCGGGGCGGCATGCAGCGGCGTTTGCACGGCAACGTCATAGACCGGCGCGGCGAGGGTTTTTTTCACGTATTCGGCAAGCAGCGGTGCCAGCGCCGCGGCCGGCACCAGCGCCGGGCGAAAAAGCGGCTGGGATGGCGTCTGGGTGGCGTCGGTGCGGGTGGCGAGGGTAGTGGGCATGCAGGTCTCCGGGTTTCGGTACGCCCAGAGACAGAGAAAAAACCCGCCTCTTGGGCGGGTTGGGTGCAGATGAGCGCTAGCCCGCCAAGTGAGGAATGGCGGTAATAATAATGTTGGCGGCAAACATCGGCGTGTTCAGGTTCATGGCAAGGAAACTAACCCGTAGCGTGGGCAGTCGTCAACCACTCGTCGCCTCAATGGCACCTGCGACGCGCGGCGGCAGCCCAACTGCAAGAGACCCTAATAACGGAGATCGACCATGATACGCACTTCGTTCACTGCCCTGACCTTCGCCCTGGCGATGGCGGGCTGCAGCATCGGCGCCCAGGCCGACGACAGCACCGGCCCGACTAATCCGGCGCCCAAGGGCACCAATCCGTCCACTGTCGGTGTGCCTGCCGGTACCAGCCAGGGCATGCCCAACGGTAATACTGATGGCTCGGCGACTACCGGCTCGGCCGGCAGTAGCGGTGCCAACATTACCCCGCAGAAATCCGGCAATCCGGAGGGCAGTTCGATGGGTGGCCAGACGAACAAAGCCAACAGCGCCGGCGATGATGACGACGACGATGACGACGCCAAATAACCGCACGGGAGATCAGCATGAGCACTCAAACGCCAACTCCGAATGAAGACACGCCACGTACGCCCTCCGATCCAGCGGCTGGGCGCAACGACCCGGCGATCGACCCGGATGGCAAGCTGCCTGAGGGTAGCGAGACCACCAGTGGCGCGGGCGACGACAAGGCCAAGGATAATGCCTTCAGCCCGGATTTCGCACCTGAACCCGATCCGGACAAGAGCAAGCCGGGTGTCGCCAAGGATGCCGATATCGATACAGACGGCGGTTAGCCCCAGCGCCCCCGGCCGTGCCCCCAGACCCTGTAGCGAGGGGGCAGCCCTGCGGCGCCGAAAAATCTTCGCCCCATCGGAAATTGCAGGGCGGCAGGGATTTTTCGGGGGTAACCTCCCTTGCCACACTCTCAGGCATGTCAATTTCCTTCAATACCGCCCTCCTCTCACCTCGCTAAGGTCAGCCCTCCTCTGGCTATCTGGCGATCCCCCGCATGACTCTGTTGCTCTCGATGGCCGCCTTCGCGCTGGTCTCGTCCATCACCCCTGGCCCCGTCAATCTAGTCGCGCTCGGCAGCGGCGCTCGCCACGGCCTGCGCGCCACACTGGCGCATATCACCGGCGCCACGGCCGGGTTCACCTTGCTCTTGGTACTGATAGGTATGGGGCTGTACGAGGTACTCATCCGCTGGCCATTGTTGACCACCGGCATTCGCCTGGCCGGCGTGCTCTACCTGCTCTACCTGGCCTGGAGACTCGCCACTGACAACGGCCGGCTGCAGGCGCACGGCACCTCGCCGCGCCCCACCTTGCTCGGCGGCGCAGCCATGCAATGGCTCAACCCCAAGGCCTGGCTGGCCAGCTTGGCGGGCATGGGCGCCTTCGCCGCCGATGGCGACAGTGGTACGGTGAGCCGCTTTGCGTTGATCTACTTTGTGGTGTGCTTTGTCTCGATCGCCTGCTGGGCGGTGGCCGGCACCTACCTGCAGCGTCACCTCGACAAGGCGGCGGGTGTGCGCCTGTTCAATCGGGTGATGGCGGTGCTGCTGACGCTGTGTGCGGCGGGGTTGCTGGTGGAGTAGCAAGCGTTCAGTGACAGTGTCGCTGGGTTTCATGGTCTGTTCACCGCCACCATCGTCCCTCACCGTCCCTGCCGATAATGCCCAGGTGTTGTCGCCAGGCTGCGCTTGAATAGCCGCTGCAAGTGCGCCTGGTCGGCAAACCCCGCAGCCTGCGCCGCGTCGGCAATCGCCACGCCATCGCGCAACTGCCGGCGCGCGTGCTGCAGGCGTGCATCGTTGAGCCAGGCATGGGGCGTCATGCCGTAGCGTTGCTTGAAGGCGCGAATCAGGTACGACGGCGACAGCCCCGCCACCTCGCTCATCTGCTCCAGGGTCAATGCCTCGGTGCACCGCGCGCGAATCAAGTCGACTACTCGCTGCAACCGCACACTACCGTCTTGCATCGTGTCATCCACCACGGCAAGCGTGCGCAGCATGACGGTAAAGAATTCCACCGCCATGCGCTCCTTCTCGGCATGGCTGCAGCCGGCGTCGACCAGGCAGGCGTACAGGTCGACTACCCCATCGAACAAAGCCCGATCGCTGGACAGCAATGGCGCCAGCGGCACCCAGTGCGTGCCGTCGCCTATGCCCATGCGCCCCTGCAATGCCGCCAGCCAAGGGGTATCGACGTAGAGCATGTGATACGCCCAGGGCTGGTCGTCGAGCGGATTACAGGCATGCGCGGCGCCGGGGTTCATCAACACCACGGTGCCCGCCTGGATGTCGCAGCGCAGGTCGCCATTGAGATAGGTGCTCTGCCCGGCTGTGACCGCGCCAATCGAGAAACTCTCGTGGGCATGCAGGGCATGGCTGATCCAGCGGCCGTCGCTGACGTCCCGCGCCTCGATAAACGGCAGCGCCGGGTCACGCCAGAAACGCGAAACAGCCTCGGCTTTCAGCGAGGCAGGCACGAACACGGACATGGCAGTTCCATCCCTAGGACACAGTGCCCAAAGCTTACCCCATCGCCGTCACGGTGACACCGGCGGCACGTAGGCCAACGTCGACCCCAGCGCCCACAGCAGGAACAGCACCAGCGGCGCGTGCACCAGCAGCTGGACGAACGAAAAACCGATCAAGTCCCGCGCCTTGAGCCCCAGCACACCCAGCAGCGGCAGCATATAGAACGGGTTGATCAGATTGGGCAATGCCTCCGCGGCGTTGTAGATCTGCACCGCCCAGCCCAGGTGATATTGCAGATCCTTGGCCACTTGCATCACATAGGGCGCCTCGATGATCCATTTGCCGCCACCGGAGGGGATGAAAAAGCCCAGCACCGCGGAGTAGATGCCCATCAGCAAGGCGTAAGTATCGTGGGAGGCGATCTGTACGAAAAAGCTCGAAATGTGATGCGCCAAGGTCTGCCCGTCGCCGCCCTTGACCGTGGTCATGATCGCCGCGATCGAGCCGTACAACGGAAACTGGATCAACACCCCGGTGGTGGTCGGCACCGCACGCGCTACCGCATCGAGGAAGCTGCGCGGCCGCCAATGCAACAACGCCCCCAGCATGATGAACAGAAAGTTGTAGGTGTTGAGGCCCGAGATCGCGGTGATTGCCGGTTTGCTCGAGAACTCGTGGTAGAGCCATCCCGCCGCCAGCAGCACCAGCAACAGGGTCAGCAGCGGGCTGTATTCCAGCCATTCGCCAGGGCGTGTGCGCGGCGTGATCGAGGCCACACTCACACCGGGATCGATACCGCAGGCCTTGGCGTCACGGGCACTCTGCGGCCCAGGTGCGGTGGCATAGGCGACCACCAGCGAAACCACCATCAGCACCAGCAGCATGGCCGCCGATTGCCAGAGGAAGATGGTCTGGGTGAACGGGATGACGCCGGTGATCGACAGGATCGACGGCGGCAAGCTCGCCGGGTTGGCCTGCAGCTGCGCGGCCGAAGACGACAGCCCCAGCGCCCAGACTGCGCCCAACCCCAGATAGGCTGCTGCACCGGCGGCGCGATAGTCCATTTTCAAATCGGTGCGGCGAGCCAGCGCCCGCACCAGCAAGCCGCCGAACACCAGCGACAGGCCCCAGTTGAGCAAGGAGGCGACCATCGAAATCACCGCCACCCACGCCACTGCCGAGCGGCCGTTGCGCGGCAGACGCGCGAGCTTGTCGATCAACCGCGCGGCGGGTGGTGAGCTGGCCACCACATAACCGCCAATTACCACAAAGGCCATCTGCAGGGTGAAGATGATCAGGCTCCAGTAGCCGTCACCAAAGGCCGTGGCCGTGGCGGTCGGCGTGCCACCGATGGCCAGGGCGCTGATGGCTACCACCAGCACCGCGACGGCGGCGAAGATATAGGAATCGGGAAACCAGCGTTCCGCCCAGTTGGAACAACGCAGGGCGAACAGGGCGTAACGGCTTTCCTGCAATGAAGCGGCCATCGGGTCATACCTTCGTTGGAATTATTATGGGTACAGCGAGCAGAGCCAGACAGCGTCACGCTAAAACGTCATTTCCGGCACATGCTCCGGCACGATCAGCTTGCCGGCAGTCTTGGCGACTATCTCCTCGACACTGACCCCCGGCGCCCGCTCGCGCAGAATGAACGCACCGTCTTCGATCTCCAGATAGGCCAGGTCGGTCAGCACCTTGCGAATGCACCCGGCGCCCGTCAGCGGCAGGCTGCATCGGCTGAGCAACTTGGACTCGCCGTCCTTGGAGGCATGGGTCATGGTGACGATGATGTTATCGGCACCGGCTACCAGATCCATGGCGCCGCCCATGCCCTTGATCAGCTTGCCGGGGATCATCCAGGACGCGATATTGCCCTGCACGTCCACCTCGAAGGCGCCGAGCACGGTCAGGTCGACATGGCCGCCCCTGATCATCGCGAATGACTGCGCCGAATCGAAGATCGATGCGCCTTTGCGCGCGGTGACCGTCTGCTTGCCGGCATTGATCATGTCGGCGTCAATGGTCTGCTCGGTCGGGAACTCGCCCATGCCCAGCAGGCCGTTTTCCGACTGCAGCATGACGTCGATGCCCTCGGGCACATAGTTGGCCACCAGGGTCGGAATACCGATGCCCAGGTTCACGTAATAACCGTCCTTGAGCTCGCGCGCCACACGCTGAGCCATCTGTTCGCGGGACAATGCCATGCTGAAACCTCTTGTTGTCGTAGGCGGCGATCAGGCCTTGAGAGTACGTTTTTCGATGCGCTTCTCGAAGGTGCCGAGGATCACCCGATCGACGAAGATGCCTGGCGTATGGATCTGACTGGGCTCGAGCTCGCCGGGCTCGACGATCTCTTCGACTTCCACCACGGTGATCCGACCCGCGCTGGCCGCCAGCGGATTGAAATTCTGCGCGGTGTGGCGGTACACCACGTTGCCGAAATGGTCGGCCTTCCAGCCCTTGACGATGGCAAAGTCGCCGATGATGGCTTCTTCGAGAATGTAGTGGCGACCGTTGAACTCGCGTACTTCCTTGCCCTCGGCCACCGGTGTGCCGTAGCCGGTGGCGGTGAAGAAGGCCGGGATACCGGCACCGCCGGCGCGCATCTTTTCCGCAAGGGTGCCTTGGGGGGTCAGCTCGACTTCCAGCTCGCCGTCGAGCAGCTGGCGCTCGAACAGCGCGTTCTCGCCTACATAGGAGGCAATCATCTTGCGGATCTGCCGGTCTTCCAGCAACACGCCAAGGCCGAAGCCGTCGACGCCGCAGTTGTTGGAGACCACGGTCAGGCCGCGCACGCCCTTGCGCTTGATCTCGGCGATGAGGTTTTCCGGGATGCCGCACAGGCCGAAGCCGCCGGACAGCACCGTCATGTTGTCGGTCAGGCCTTCCAGGGCTTGTTCGAGGGTTGCGACACGTTTGTCGAGTCCCGCCATGCTAAATCCGCCTTTTTGTCGTTATAGAGTCGGCCGCAGGTCGTCGGGGACCCGCGTCATAGAGCGTAGGGCTATATTCCCCTGCGCGCAGTCATTTGATAATTTTGTTTTTCTGATAAATTCATTTAAATCCCTTATCAATAATCCATCGAGGCGACCCGTGAACCTCAAGCAATTGCGCGCCTTTCTGGCCGTGGCCCAGCACCTCAGCTTCGTGCAAGCCGGCGAACGCCTGCATTTGTCGCAGCCGGCCCTGAGCCTGGCGATCAAGAGCCTGGAGGATGATCTCGGCGGCGCGCTGCTGACCCGCACCACCCGTAGCGTCGCCCTCACCCCCGAGGGAGAAACCCTGCTGCCCTTGGCGCGGCAACTGCTGGCCGACTGGGACAACACCGAGGAACTGCTGCGCCAGCATTTCACCTTGCAGCTGGGCAAGGTGTCGATCGCGGCCATGCCCTCCTTTGCCGGCAACCGCCTGCCCGAGGCACTCAAGCGATTTCGCGACCGTCACCCCAAGGTCAATGTCGCCGTGCACGATGTGATCAATGAACAGGTGCTGGAAATGGTCCGTCACCGCCGGGTAGAACTGGGCATCGGTTTCGAACCTGAATCCACCCAGTCGCTGGTGTTCATACCCTTCTATACCGACCGCTTCGTCGCGGTAGTACCGGCGGATTCGGCGCTGAGCGAGCGGCCACAGGTGACCTGGGGAGAACTGCTCGCGCACGATTTCATCACCCTGCAGCGACCATCGGCGGTACGCTTGCTGCTGGAGGCCGACCTGCACGAGCAACATGGCAAGCTGGCGGTCGCCTTTGAAAGCCATCAACTGAGCACGGTCGGGCGTATGGTCGCCTGTGGCCTGGGGGTCAGCGCCGTGCCCTCGCTGTGCATCGAGCAGATGCAGGAACTCGGCGCCCGCTGCGTACCCCTTGAAGCCCCGCGCATCGAACGCCGCATCGGCCTGATGCACCTGGCCGATCACAAACTGTCCGCCGCCGCCCAAGCGCTGCAAGAGGTGCTGATCGCTTGCGCATCGGGCTGAACCCGCCCACGCTGCGGCTGCCCAATACAGGAACATTCAATTCGCCACTCATTTGCCAAACGGCAGGAGAACACTGATGAGAACCCTGCAACTCGCCGGCCAATCCGTCCCCGTCATCGGCCAGGGCACCTGGCGCATGGGAGAAGACCCCAGCCAGCGCGCCCAGGAAGTCCGTGCACTGCAACAAGGCCTGGAGCACGGTCTGAGCCTGATCGACACCGCTGAAATGTACGGCGAAGGCGGCGCCGAAGAAGTGGTCGGCCAGGCCATTCGCGGTCAGCGCGACAAGGTGTTTCTGGTCAGCAAGGTGTACCCCCACAACGCCAGCCGCCGAGGCGTGCGCGACGCTTGCGAGCGCAGCCTCAAGCGCCTGGGCACCGAGCACATCGACCTGTATCTGCTGCATTGGCCCGGCAGTGAACCGCTGGAAGAAACGGTCGCAGGCTTCGAATCACTGATGGCCGACGGCAAGATCGGTCGTTGGGGGGTTTCGAACTTCGACGTTGCCGATATGGAGGAACTGGCCGACACCCGCTGCGCCACCAATCAGGTGCTTTACAACCCGCAAGCCCGCGGCATCGAGTTCGACCTGCTGCCTTGGGCGCAAAAGGCGCAACTGCCGATCATGGCCTACTGCCCGATCGCGCAGGGCGGCGGCGTGTTGCAGCATCCGGCCCTACGCCAGGTCGCCGAGCGCCACCGCATCACCCCGGCCCAGGCGTGCCTGGCCTGGGTGTTACGCCATCCCGGGATGATCGCGATTCCCAAGGCCAGCAGCAGCGCCCATATCACCGAAAACGCCGCTGCAGCGGATCTGCGTCTAGACGCCGAAGACTTCGCCTTGATCGACGCGGCGTTCGCGGCGCCCAAGCGCAAGCAGCGCCTATCGATGGTGTAGAACCACGCCCCAGCCTACTTCAACAGCGGATACAACGACGCCACCAGCAGCGCCGCCATCAGGCCATTGAACAGCATCAGCCAGCGGCGCTCCTGCAACACTCGGCGCAAAGCGGTGCCGCAGCCCACCCAGACGCACACGCTGGGCAGGTTGACGACCGCGAACACCAGCGCCACTACAAAGACATTAGCGATGTAACCATCGGCCGGCGTGTAGGTGGTAATGGCGCCGATCGCCATGACCCAGGCCTTGGGATTGACCCACTGGAAGGCCGCAGCCGCCAAAAAGCTCATGGGCTGGCGCTCGCCGGTGCTACCGTCCGTGCTAATGGGCCCCGACGTGGCGATCCGGTAGGCCAGATACAACAAATACGCGGCCCCGGCGTAGCGCAATACTGTGTACGCCACGGGCACCGCCTTGAAGACTGCCCCCAGACCCAGCCCCACCGCGAGTACCATCACCATGAAACCGATGCTCACCCCGAGGGCGTGGGGGATGCTGCGGCGAAAACCAAAGTTGACCCCCGATGCCAGCAGCAGGGTGTTGTTCGGGCCCGGCGTGATCGAAGAAACGAACGCGAAAAGAGTAAAGGCAGCCAGCAGATCCACGGTAAACGACATCGCTACACATCCATGCTCAGGTTTCTGGTTATGCACTCACGGTAGCCATTCCGAGGCGCCAGAAACCCATACAGTCGAAACAAATTGTTACATCACACTTCGCTGTACTGGCACACGCGCAATCCATCCTCGCGCAGCGGCGCGATCAGCCCGTAGCGTCTATGCTGCAACGCAACAGCAGTTCTCTTCGTCGGTGCACCTTGGGTGCCCCTACAGAAGCAACTTCCGGGGCCGATAGGATCGGTACCGCTTGAGGCTTTCGCCGCCGCCGGGAAAGTAGAGCCAATAAGACCATTTGTCGTACAGGGAAGCCGTAGACATGAAAAAAGCCAGCAGTCGCTTTGCCCGTCTTTCTCTTGCAATGCTGATGAGCGCCCCCCTCGCTCACGCCGCCGACCTGGTAGTTTCCAACTGGGATGGTTACATGGCCCCGGAGACCACCGACAACTTCGAAAAACTCACCGGTGCCAAGGTCATTACCGATATCCATGCCACCAACGAGGAAATCCTCACCAAGGTACTGGCTAACGGCGGTGAAGGCTTCGACGTACTCTTCGTCTCCTCGCCCGCCGCGGAGATCCTGCACAAAAAAGGCCTGCTGGCTGAGATCGACCCCACCAAGGTACCCAACCTCAAGAATCTCTACCCCGAGGCCACACGCCTCGAGTATGACCCTGGCAATCACTTCTCTGTGCCCTACGCTTGGGGCACCACCGGCATCTGCTACCGCGCCGACAAAGTGTCACCCGCGCCCGACAGCTGGAAACAACTGCTCAATCCCAGCGACGCACTCAAGGGCAAGGTGACCTTGCTGAGTACCGAGCGCTGGCTGATGGCGGCGGGTTTTCTGGCTAACGGGTGGGATGTGAACGACAGCAATCCGGCGCATATCAAAGCGGTGCGCGATCAATTGCTGAAAGCGCGCAAACGCATCCTGGGCTTCGATGACACCACCTTTCACGCCAAACTGGTGTCCGGCGAAACCTACATGGCCCATGCGTTCGATGGCTGGTGCAACTACGGCACGGCGGAAAACCCCGACGTCAAGTTTGCAGTGCCCAAAGAGGGTTCCGACCTGTGGGTCGACACCATGGTGATTTTGAAGAAGTCGAAGAATATCGATAACGCCCAAGCCTTCGTCAATTTCATCCTGACGCCGAAAAATCACGTCTGGGTGGTCGAGAATGTCGACTACAAGATCCCCAACAGGGTAGCGATGGACGGTGTCGATCCGGCGTTGCTGGCCAAGTTTCCCAACTTGACCACAACACCGGCAGAACTCTTGAAGATGCATTTGCTACGCGATGTCAGCGATGCGACGCACCAGGCTTATACCGCAGCGGTGCGGGACGTGGTGACCGCGCCCTGATCAACTGGGATGCTGAATGCCAAGCGCCTTGTCGACTCCGTCGAGCATTTGCCCGATGGTCCAGGGTTTGCGCAGGAAAGTCACCGGATGCACGACCCCGGAGCTTTCCGGCGTTTCATGGCCGGACATCACCAGAATCGGCAACTCGGGCCATTTGTCGTGGCTGACATTGGCGAGCCCGGCACCATCGATGCTGCCCGGCATGCGTATGTCGGTCAGCAGCAAGTCGAACTCTGCAGAACGTCTATTCAGTTCCTCGAGCGCCAAGTCTGCATTTTCCACCGCAAAGGTAGAAAACTTCTCCAACTCCAGCATCTCGCACACGAAGTCCCGAATGATCGGCTCGTCTTCAACGACCAATACCAATCCCCGGTGTTCGGGGGAGCGTTCCTTCAAGATTGCATTCACGTTCAGTTACCCGTAGTCAGTGGCGCCATCGAGCATTTTCAACAGCCTGTGCAAGATGTGAGCGACTAAGAGCGACAAGATTCACTTTTGATACAACCGATTGTCTATTTGGCGATGGAAAAACTTGATTTTCAGGCTTTGCACAGGACGTAGACGCGCCACAAGGCGTAAAGCGGGAAGGCATCCAGACGTTCCTGCACGCGAAAACCGGCCTGGCGGAACTCGTCTTCGACCGTGGCACGGGGGATCACGAAACGGTGATGCTCGTCACGCTGCGGACCCAGCAAGTGTCGGCGCTGCTCCAGACGCTTGCGTTTCCAGGACTTGAAGTTGCCATCGATCCACAGCGACACGATGAGCGTTTCGCGGGTCACACGGTGGAATTCCTTGAGCATTTTCAGGCGTTGTGCGGCATCGCCAACACGATGCAGCATGCGCATGCTGAAGATGCTGTCGACGGCGTTGTCCGGCAGGTCGATGGCAAACGCCGAGGTCTGCAATGGCCGAATGCGCGCTGCCAGTTCGGCGGGCTGCAGGGCGCTGGCGGCCTCGATGCTGGCCGCCGAGCTGCCGGCAGCGATGATCACGCGGTTGGGTTTTTCGCCGAGCATGGGCCAGAAACGGCCATTACCGCAGGGCAGATCGAGGATCAGCCCCGGATCGCCCGCTCGCGACAGCGCTTTGCGGGCCAGTTGTTCGTCGCGGTGCTGCGACAGTCTGCGTGAGAGCGTTGCCTGATCTTTCATAAAATCGCGCGAGGCATGTTCCTGATCGTTTTGACGAGGTGTGATCGGGCCGCTCATGGCGCTCTCCGGTTATGCATGAGCGATAGATTACCGCGTAAGTTGGCGCAGCATGGCCAACCATTTGTGAAAAAACTGTCATGTTTTCTGGGGCTTGGGCGCTCGGATCAGCCTTTTGCCAATGCCGGCAGATGAACGGCGCCCCATTCCACGCTAAAGCGACAGCCATGGGGCTCACGGCTGGTGAGCGTCACATGCCAGCCCTGGCTGTTACAGATCCGCTGCACCAGGGACAAGCCCAGGCCCAGGCCCTCGCCGCGCCGCTCGTCGCCGCGCACGAAAGGCTGGAACATGGCATTGCGTTTTTCCTCGGGGATGCCGATGCCGCTGTCCTCGACCATAAAGCCATGGGGCTGCAGCGTCAGGCGCACGAAGCCTTGGTCAGTGTAGTGCCAGGCGTTGCGCAACAGGTTGCCCATCACCGAATACAGACAGGTGTGGTTGAACAGCGTGGGGCTGTCGACTTCGCACTCGTAGGAAAACTCCAGGCCCTTTTCGTTGATCTGCCGTCCCCAGATTTCCACCAGATCGTCGGCCACCTGATGCAGGGTCGCTTGCTGGCCGGAGCCGGCGGCAGGGTCGCTGGCGCGGGCCAATAGTAAAAAGGTTTCGATCAACTGATGCATTTCGGCACTGGCGCGGGCGATACGTACCACCTGGCGCTGGGCACGAGGATCGATGTCAGGGTTGTCGAGCAACGAGGTGCAGGCGTGCTGCAGGCCTTGCAGCGGGGTGCGCAATTCGTGGCTGACGTCGGCGGTGAACTGCTGCTCGCGGCCCAGAGCGGCGCGTAGTTTGCCCAGCGTCTGATCGAAGGCCACCGCCAGCTCGCCCACTTCATCGGCGGCGTAGTCGGTCGACAGCGGCGACGCCAACGCAATGGTTTCGTCGCGCTGACGGATCTGCCGCGCCAGCAGGATCACCGGCGCCATGACGCGCCGGGCGAGCAAACGGCCGAGGACCATCGCCAGCACCACGCTCAGGGCAAAACCGCCGACCACCACGGCAATCAGCAACTGCTCGCGATGCTCGACGCTCTGGCGATCGCGCAACAGCACGTATTTGCGCCCGTCGACCTCGCCGACCATGGCGAAATATGGGTCCTGATTGAACACCGCGTCCTGAAAACCGATCGGCAGCGCGCGCAATTCGTCAGTCAGGGCCAGGTCCCGCGGACCGTTGTCGGCGAAGAACAGCTCGTCCTTCTCCGGGCGATGCACCCAGTCCTGCGCGTTGTCGACCTTGAGCAGGCGATTGAGGTTGCCGCCCATGCTGGCATCGGTCAGGCGGCGCTCGACCACGTGCACGGCGGCCACGATCCCGATAGCGAAAATACCCGCCACCACGGTGCTCATCAGCGCGAAGACAATGACAATGCGCTGCGCCAGGCTTTGTTTGAAATCCATGGTGATTCGGTGTTCCTTATGACAGACCAGAGGCAAAGCGTTGCAGAAGATAACCAGTTGTAGCGTGCAAGTCTTGCGACACGTACAGAAAGTCTCGCACCTCGCTACGGGGTTGTTGATTTTCCGCCGTCGAAGCAGTAACCCGCGCCCGCTATGGTGCGGATCAACGAATACTCGAAGCCTTCGTCAAGTTTGCGCCGCAAACGGTGGATGTGCTTGTCGATGACGTTGTCATTCGGGTCGAAGGCATAGTTCCACGCGCTGTCGAGCAGCATATCGCGCGTCACCACCTGGCCGCTGTGGCGCATGAGTTTCTCCAACAGCAGGGTCTCGCGATGCTGCAGGGTGATGACTCGGCCCTGACGCGTGGCCATCCGCGTGGCGCAATCCAGGCTTAACTCGCCCACCGTCAGGCGCCGGGGCTGATCCAGCGACTGGCCCTGCTGCTGGCGCCCCCGACACAACGCATCCAGGCGTGCCAGCACCTCGGCGAAGGCATACGGCTTGGCCAGGTAATCGTCGCAGCCGGCCCGCAAGCCCTCGACGCGGTCCTGGGTCGAGCCTTGAGCACTGAGCATCAACACCGGCGTCGCCACCCCCTGCTCACGCAACCGCGCGATCACCTGCAGACCGTCGAGCCCCGGCAAGCGCCGATCCACCACCAGCACGTCGTGGATCGCCTCCAGCGCCATGGCCAGCCCGCCGTGGCCATCCACGGCGACATCCACCACATGGCCACCTTCAGTCAACCCGCGCAACAGGTAATGGGCTGTCGGACCATCGTCTTCTATCACCAGCACGCGCAACCCGCACCTCCGCCACCGCGTGGCTAAACTTTTGTTTAGGCGACGACGACATCTGCCACCCCCACCCCGTGGCACACTATGCCATGCAACTTCATTGTTAAAGCGCATCGTCAAGGAGGGGTGCACCGCCATGACCCACGTTCTGGTCGTCGAAGATGACTTCACCACCGCCCGCGAAATCGAGGCCGCCCTGCAGGATCACGGTTTCAGTGTCAGCCAGGTCGACAACGGCCGCGACGCGCTGGTCAGGGCTCTGAGCGAAAGTTTCGACCTCATCGTCCTTGATCGCATGCTCCACGGCGCCCTCGATGGCCTGGCCGTGCTCACCGCCCTGCGCGCTGCCGGGGTAGCCACCCCGGTGCTGATCCTCAGTGCCCTCAGCGCGCTGGACGAACGCGTGCGCGGTCTGCGTGCCGGCGGCGACGACTACCTGACCAAGCCGTTCGAGTTCATCGAGCTCACTGCGCGGTTGGACGCCCTCAACCGCCGCCGCATCGGCCCGCTGGCAACGCACAGTGAAAGCCGCCTGAAAGTCGGCCCGTTGGAGGTCGACCTGCTCAAGCGCAGCGTGCGCCGCGGCGAGCGAGTCATCGAACTGGTCCCGCGCGAGTACGCCCTGCTCGAACACCTGATGCGCAACCCGGACCAGGTGGTGACCCGCACCATGCTGTTCGAAGCGGTGTGGAATTACAGCTACGACGAACGCACCAACGTCATCGAGGTGCACATCGGCCGCCTGCGCCGCAAGATCGATGCCGAGCAAGAGCCGCCCATGCTGCACACGGTCAGGGGAGCCGGCTATGTACTCCGTGCGCCTGAGTGATATCCCGCGCACCATCAGTTTCCGCACTGGGTTGATGTTCCTGGGCCTGTTCCTGTTCTCCTTTCTGGCGCTGTTCGGCTACATCTACTGGCAGACCACCGTGTACCTGCGCGCCGAAGCCGACGCCGCGCTGCATCGCCAGGCTGACAACCGCAGCCGCCTGAGCAGCGTCGACCGCCTGCAGGAAATCCTCGTGCACAACCGCCAGGACGCCGATCAACGCACCCCGCACTCGCTGTTCGATGCCGAAGGCAACCACCTGGCGGGGGCCGTCAAACAGCTGCCCGACACCAAGGTCTTCGATCGCCCCTCTGACTACAACTGGCACAAGGCCGACGACCGCCACCGCCCGCTGCGCTTCATGCTGCACCGCCTCGACGACGGCAACATCCTCATGGTCGCCCAGGATGCCCACGACATTCATGAATTCAACGAGCTGCTGGTGCGCGCGATGATTTCCGGCGGTGTGCTGTTGCTGCTGGTCGGCCTGGTGGGGTCGATCGCCTTGGGCTATTTCGCCCGTCGCCGCCTCGATTCACTCAGCCACTCGATCAGCGAAATCGTCAAAGGCGACCTGTCACGCCGGCTGCCCACCCGCGGCAACAACGATGACGTCGACCGTATCGCCATGGTGGTCAACGGCATGCTCGACGAGCTCGAACGCCTGATGAGCGAAGTCAAAGGCGTGTGCGACGACATCGCCCACGATCTGCGCACGCCCTTGACCCGGCTGATGGCCGGCCTCGAGCGCGCCCAGCGCCGCGGGGTGACGGCCGACGACTATGCGCGCACCATCGATGCGGCGCTGAGCGAGGCCGGCGCGCTGCTGTCGACCTTCCGCGCACTGCTGCGCATATCCGAGATAGAGGACAGCGCCCGCCGCAGCCACTTCGCACCGGTGGACCTTAATCTTGTCGCTGCGGACGCCGCCGAGTTGTTCGAGCCCCTGGCCGAGGAGCGCGGCATCAGCCTCACCTATGCACCCTCGCCCAACACGCCGATGATCTCCGGCGACGTCCAGCTGTTGTTCGATGCGACCTGCAACCTGCTGGACAACGCCATCAAGTTCTCCCCGGACCAGGGTGCAGTGCACTTGAGCATCAGCGACGGCCCCGAGGGCGTCAGCCTGCACGTCAGCGATAACGGCCCGGGCATTGCCGAGGCCGAGCGCGAGGCAGTGCTGCGCCGCCTGTACCGCGCCGAAGCCAGCCGACACACCCCTGGCAATGGCCTGGGCTTGAGCATGGTCGCGGCGGTGGCGCGCCTGCATGACATGAGTCTGTGCATCGGCGACGCGCAACCCGGCTGCCTGGTCGAATTGCGGCTCAGGCCTGCACGCGCCTGATCAGCGGCCCCCATCGTCTTGTTGATGGCGCATCAACAGGGTGCAGAACGACCACAACCGGTGCAGCGCCTCGTCGGCCACCGGTCATTGAGCGCGATTACATTGAACGAATCGCCGCCAACCCCTCTCAACCACCTGAATATCGCCGACCGTCACGCTGAAATGAGCGCCTTTTGCCCTATCGAAAGCGCCTGACCGGCCGATCTAGAGTTATGACGGGGGCAATGACAAGTTTGGCTTGCGCCTTGCATATGACAGATTGATGAAGGTTTTATTACAGCAGGTGCACCTATGAAGCAGCGCGCCACTATTCTCTGCAAGCGCGATCAGGAAATCCTCTTTGTGCGCAAGCCCAAGGCCAAGTGGAACCTGCCCGGCGGCAAGGTCGAAGACGGCGAAACCCCCTTCGAAGCCGCATTGCGCGAACTCGCCGAAGAAACCGGCGTGCTGGCGCCCAATCTCGACTTCATCGCCCTCTACGAAGGCAACAAGGTGTTGCATCACGTCTTCGCCATCGACGTGCCGAAATCCACCAAGGCCTCGGCGCAGAACGAAATTGCCAACTGCAAATGGCTCACCTGGAAAGAGCTAAACGACCGCGACCTCAATCCGTCGATCAAGGGCCTGGTGAAAGCGCTCGGGCGCTGACCAAGACGCCCTCCTGGCTGACGACCCAGCCAGCCCGAGTGAACCGGCCCTGACGAGCCCCCTACGCCACCACCACCTCACTGATCTGAATCAACGGCACCAGGTCGGTATAGTTCTTGATATCGCCATTGACGATATCGGAGTGTGGCCCCATGCCCGCCTGGAACGATTCCACCGAATCGCAATACAGATGGCAGGCCGCGATGTAGATCGGCGGCTCGCCGGCAATGCCGTTACCCAAGCCCTTCTCGATGCTGTAGCGCAGCAGGCTGGCGCCCATGTACTGCTTGACCAGCGGCAAGTGGCTGTCTCGGTAATAGTCGTGGTCGAAACGGGCATCGGCCTGGTAGGGGTACAGCACGCTGACTTTGATCACGAAGCGGGTCCTCGACGTTTAAATTAGCGGCCAGTATGCAGCGACGCCATGCAGCACGCCAACTCCCTCCCCCATATAGCCAATACATAGACCTGACCATAGCCAAATAGCCAATCAGTCTTGCTGCACCGTGCAGCTCATCCCCGCTGCCTTGACGCGTCACAGTGCCACTACTAGATTTGACGTCAACAAACAGTCAAATAACGCTGTTTCGTCGGGCGCCAATGTTTCGTCGGACGGGCGGCGTCATCTTCCCGTTGTCATTGCCGATGGATAAGCAATGCCCTGGATAAAGTGCGTGAGAGCACGCGCACCCAGAGGCGGGGAATATCAAGTCGTACGGCCGGAGGCCTGCCCGCACATGAACAAACGTCATTCGCATAGTTCTTCCATCCGCATCGCACTGGAAACCCGAATGATGTTCGACGGCGCGGCCGTCGTCACCGCGGATGCCGCTGCCCACGCCCCTGCCGCCGCCGTGGCTGCTGCGGCGGCCGCACCGGCGGTGGACGCCCACGCCACCGCACCGACGGACGCGCATACCACGGCACCCAGCGACGCGACCCACAGCGATCCGACGCTGGCCGCTACCGGCAGCCAATCCGCCGTGCACAGCAGCGACGCGCCTGCGGCCGCCGACACCAGCCATGCCACCGCTGACGCAGATCAGCACCACGCCAGCGCCACCGATGCCCTGCACGATGCGCTGACAGCCACCGCGCCCGTGGATCTGGCGCCGGCCCGGCAAGAGATATTCTTCGTCGACTCCAGCCTGCCAGACCTCAACACTCTGGTCGCCAACCTCCCGGCCCACGCCGATATCGTCTACCTCGACAGCCACAGCGACGGCCTGACGCAAATCGCCGCTGCCCTGCAAGGCCGGGAAAACGTCGATGCGATCCATATCATCACCCACGCCACCGAAGGCGCCGTGATCATCGGCGACAGCATCGTCGATACCGCCACCATCGAAGGCCAGTACCACGCGTTGCTGGCCGAGATCGGCTCGCACATGAGCAAGACCGGCGATGTGCTGATCTACGGCTGCGATTTCGCCGCCGGCTCCGATGGCGCCGCCACAGTCGTCGCGCTGGCCAGTGCCCTGAATGCCGACGTCGCGGCCTCCTCCAACACCACCGGGGTGGATGGCGACTGGGTGCTGGAAGACCACGTCGGCAACATCGAGACCACCGCCATCCAGGCCACCGACTGGCATCACGATCTGCTGCTGGCCACCAACGATACGGCCACGGTCTATTACGGCACCGGCAACGTCATCAACATATTGGCCAACGATACCCTCGGCGGTTTGCTGCAAGGCGTGACCATTACCACTGCCCCGTCCCACGGCACCGTGGTGATCAACGCCGACAATACCGTGACCTACACGCCGACGGCTGGCGCCAGCACCGCCGACAGCTTCGGCTACAAGCTCACCTTGCTGGGCGGTCTGGTGACCTCCACCGCCACCGTATCGCTGACCCTCGATCACCCCCCCACCGTCACCGCGCCCAGCGTGGTCAATGGCACCGAAGACACCTCGATCGTGCTGTCCGGCGCTGGCAAGCTGATCACCATCGCCGACACCGACAACAGCACCACCACCGTCACCCTCAGCGTGCCGACCGGCACCCTGGCGCTGTCCACCGCCACCGGCCTGACCTTTACCCAAGGCAGCGCCAGCGGCACCTCGACAGTCACGTTCAGCGGCACCGTCGCCGCCGTCAATACCGCACTCAACGGCCTCGTCTACACACCGGTCGCCGATGCCAACAGCACCGCCGCCGCGCCGATCAACCTCAGCGTCACCGCTGTCGACTCGCTGGGCGGCACCGCCACGTCCACCGTCGGCCTGGTACTGGCGCCGGTGGCCGACGTGGTCGCCGATACGGTGACCACCAAACAAAGCACCCCGGCGAGCTTCAACGTGCTGAGCAATGACACCTTCTCCAACGCCGGTCGGGTAGTGTCCAGTTTCACCAACCCTGCCCATGGCGTGGTCACCATCGACGCCCAGGGCAATGCGGTCTACACCCCGACCGCCGGCTATGCCGGCACCGACACCTTCACCTATACCGTGACCTCCGGCGGCAAGAGCGAAACCGGTACCGTCACCGTCACCACCCTCCTCAACTACGCGCCGACCATCACCGTGCCGGCCGCCACCCAGACGTTCAACGAAGACACCAGCCGGGTGTTTTCCAGCACCAACAGCAACGCCATCACCGTGGCCGACGCCAACAACGACATCCTCACCGTCACCCTCGCCTCGACCCACGGCACCCTGACCTTGTCGCAAACCACCGGCCTGACCTTTACCAGCGGTGACGGCACTGCCGACAGCAGCATGGTGGTGCGCGGCACGGCAGCGGCGATCAACGCCGCCCTCAATGGCCTGCAGTTCATCCCGGTCGCCGACTACAACGGCACGGCGAATATTTCGGTGCAAGCCAGCGACGGCATCGCCGCGGTGCAGAGCGCCAGCGTGGCGTTGAGCCTGACCCCGGTCGCCGATGGCGTCACCGACAACGTCAGTACCTCAATTCTGACCGGAGTGACCTTCACGCCCCTAACCAACGACACCTTCGCGGCAGGAGCCAGCATCACCTCCATCAGTTCGCCGTCCCATGGTGTGGCGCTGCTGCTAGGCAACAGCGTCACCTACACCCCGGCGATCGGCTATTCCGGCACCGACACCTTCAGCTACACCGTCACCTCGGGCGGCGTCACCGAAACCATCCCGATTACCGTCACGGTCGGTGATACCGCGCCCACAGCACCCGCCACCCTGGGCACCCTGGCGACAGTCGACAAAGGCTTGGTGCTGGTCCTCGCCGGCGCGGGATTCCGTGACGCCGACCTGCTCGACGTCTTGCACTACACCGCCACCGGTCTGCCTGCCGGGCTGACCATCGATCCGCTGCTCGGCACCATCAGCGGGATTGTCGACGGCCACGCCTCGGTCAATGGCGTGAACGGCACCGGTACCTACAACGTGGTGGTCACCGCCACTGACCTGGCGGGCCAAAGCGCCAGCTCGACTGGCACCATCACCGTCACCAACCCTGCGCCTGTTCCGTTGCTGGGGCTGCAGGTCGGCGGTACCGAAAACGCCCTGCTCGGTATTGGCGTCAGCGCGCTGGCGATCGTCGATCCCGATGGCGACGCCTTCAGCATCACCAGCGCCACCGCCGCGCACGGCACCGTGACCATCAACAACGACGGCTCGCTGAGCTATCAGCCCAACGCCAACTACTACGGCCTCGACTCCATCACCTACACCGTCAAGGACGTCGACGGTGGTCAGGCCACCGGCTATGTCGCCGTGGTCCTGGCGGCGATACCGCACATTCCGGTGCTGAGCCTGCCATCGATTCCGCTGTTGCTCGAAGACACCCCGCTGATCTTCGCCAACCTGCTCGGCCAGCAACTGAGCGTCGGCAATATCGACGGCGATGCCGTGGCCATCAACCTCGATCTGCCCGTGGGCATCGGTGCGTTGAGCATCGCCAACCTTACCAACCACACCGCCGTATCGCTGACCCAGACCAGCGACACCCTCGGCACACACCTGCGCATCTCAGGGTTGTCGGCCGACGTCAACGCCGCGCTCAACGACCTGGTCTATACCCCGGCCGCCGACTACAACGGCCCGCTGAACATCACCATCGGCCTGGGCAAGTTGCTGGGCGGCATCATCAGCGTCAACGCCACTTTGCCGATCAGCATCGCGCCGGTGGCCGACATCGTCGACGACAACGTCACCGCCACGCTCGATACGCCCGCATCCTTCAATGTCCTGGCCAACGACACCTTCGAAAATTCCGGCCGCGTAGTCGACAGCTACACCACGCCGTTGCACGGCACCGTGACCATCGATGCCCAAGGCAACGCCATCTACACCCCCACGACCGGCTATACAGGCAGCGACAGCTTCACCTACACCGTCAAATCCAATGGCACGTACGAGACGGCTACCGTCCACATCAATGCCATCTTGCCCAACTACGCGCCGACCATCAGCGCTCCGGCTTCGCTGACCTTCAATGAGGACATCTCCCAGGTATTCTCGAGCGCCAACGGCAATGCCGTGACGGTGGCCGATCAGAACAACGACATTCTGACCGTCACCCTCAGCACCAACCACGGCGCCCTGACGCTGCACCAGACCACCGGCCTGACCTTCACCAGCGGCGACGGCAACGCCGATGGCAGCATGACCTTCTCCGGCAGTTCCGCCGCGATCAACGCCGCACTCAATGGCATGAGTTTCGTGCCCACTGCCGATTACAACGGCAGCGCTACCATCAGCGTGCAGGCCAGCGACGGTATCGCCGCGGTGCAAAGCTCGAGCATCGCCCTGACCATCAATCCGGTGGCCGACGGCGTTGCCGACACCATTACCACAGGCCCATTGGCGCCCGTGACGTTCTTCCCGCTGGCCAACGATACGTTCTCCGGCACTCCGGTGATCACCGGCATCAGCCAGGGCGCTCACGGCCTGGTGGTGCTGGGTCTCAATGGCGCGGTCACCTACACCCCGGCGTTGGGCTACCTGGGCGCGGACACGTTCACCTATACCGTAACTTCCGGCGGCGTCACCGAGACCGTCGCGGTCAATGTCAGCGTCGGCGACCATGCACCCACGTCCAATGGCAACCTCGGCACCGTGCCGCTGCTCGACGGCCAACTGACCGTCGCGCTGTCCACCGCCCAGGCCTTCACCGATGTCGATCCGCTGGATGTGCTGCACTACACGGCGACCAACTTGCCTGCCGGTCTGACCATCAATTCCTTGACCGGGTTGATCAGCGGCCAGGTCGACGGCCACGCCTCTGTCAATGGCCTCAATGGCACCGGCACTTACAATGTCGTGGTCACCGCCACCGATCTGGCGGGCGCCAGCGCCACCAGCAACCTGGTGATTCAGGTCACCAACCCAGCCCCGATCCCCCTGATCGGGCTGCAAGTGACCGGCAACGAAGACACGCCCATCGACATCACCGCCGCAGCGCTGGGCGTGGTCGACCCCGATGGCGATACCATCACCGTGACGGGCGCCACCGCGCTGCACGGCACCGTGACCATCAACAACGACGGCTCGCTGCGCTACACCCCGACCGCCAACTACAACGGCATCGACACCATCACTTACCAGGTCAAGGACGCCGATGGCGCTACAGCCACTGGTTACGCTGCGGTGGTGGTGGTGCCGGTGATCGATCTACCAACCATCCAGGTGCCGTCGATTCCGCTGCTGGCTGAAGACACCCCCCTGATATTCGCCAATATCGTCGGCCAGCACCTGACGGTCGGCAACGTCGATGGCGACATTCTGGACCTGCGCATCAGCGTGCCGCTGGGGCAGTTGAGCCTCACCAACACCACCGGCATTTCGTTGTCCGAGGGCAGCAGCACAGGGTCTTCGGTGTTGCATTTTTCCGGCACCACGGCGGCCATCAATGCCGCGCTCAACAGCCTGGTCTACACCCCCGGCGCCGATTACAACGGCCCGCTCAATATCACCCTGGCGCTCGGTCATCTGACAGGCGGCATTCTCAACGTCAATGTCGACCTGCCGATCACCATCACCCCGGTTGCCGACATCGTCCCGGACTACGCTACCACCACGACCAACAACCCGGTGACCTTCAACGTCCTGGCCAACGACACGTTCGAGAACGCTGGCCGCGTGATCGAAAGCCACACCAACCCCACCAACGGCACCGTCACCATCGATGCCCAGGGCAACACCACGTACACCCCCGCGACCGGTTTCACAGGCACCGACACCTTCACCTACACGGTGCTGTCCAACGGCACTCGCGAGACCTCCACGGTCACCATCACCGTCAATGCCGCTGCGGACATCGCGCCCGTGGGCACCGCCATCGCCAATCAGACCGGCACCGACGGCCAGCCGGTCAGCATCAATGTCAGCGGTCATTTCAGCGATGCCGACAACGATCCGCTGACCTACAGCGCCACCGGCCTGCCTGCCGGCGTGACCATCAACGCCACCACCGGGTTGATTACCGGCACCCTCGGCGGCCATGCATCGACGGCGGTGACCAGTGGCGCCTACGCCATCGTGGTCACCGCCAACGATGGCCGAGGCGGCCTGGTCAGCGAGAGCTTCGTGCTCATAGTCAGCAACCCCGCCCCGATTGGCAACCCTGACACCTTCAACGGCACTGAAGGCACTGCCATCACGGGCAATGTGAAGACTAACGATACCGACCCCGATGGCGACACGCTGCAGATCAGCACCACGCCGGTACAAGGTCCGGCCAACGGGACTCTGGTGCTCAACAGCGACGGCAGCTTCGTCTACACCCCCAACGCGCGCTTCCACGGCACGGACACCTTTCAGTATCAGGTCGTCGATGCCGACGGCGGCACCGCCACGGCCACCGTTACCCTCAACATCGCCGCCGTCAACGAAGCGCCGGTGACCACCGGTGCAATCGGCAACCAGACCGCCAACGACAGCGCCACCGTCACCCTCAATGTCGCCGGGCAGTTCAGCGACCCGGATGGCGACGCCCTGACCTACACCGCCACCGGTCTGCCCGCCGGCCTGGGCATCAGCGCCAACGGCCTGATCACCGGCACGCTGGGCGGCAGCGCTTCCCAGGGCGGCAATCAGGGCGCCTACACGGTGGTCGTCACCGCCACTGACGGCAGCGGTGCCTCGGTCAACCAGACCTTCACCTTCAACGTCATCAACCCGGTGCCGACCACCGCCGACAGCACCAACACCACGCCTGAAGACACTGCCGTCACCGGCACCCTGGCGGCCAACGACGTCGACCTCGACACCCTGACCTTCAGCGCCACCACGCAACCCGCCCACGGCACGCTGGCACTCGACAGCGCTACCGGGGTGTACACCTACACCCCGGCTGCCAATTTCAATGGCACCGACAGCTTCACCTACAAGGTGGTCGACGCCGATGGCGGTGTCGTCACCGCCACCGTGACCCTCACCGTGACACCGGTCAACGACGCTCCCGCCGCCGTAGGCAGCATCGGCGCGCAAACCGGTATCGATGCCGCACCGTTCAGCCTCAGCGTCGCCAACCGCTTCAGCGATGTCGACGGCGATACCCTCAGCTACAGCGCCAGCGGCCTGCCGACGGGTCTGAGCATCGATGCCAACGGCTTGATCAGCGGCAACCTCGCCAGCAGTGCATCGCAAGGCGGCAACCATGGCCTCTACAGCGTCGCCATCACCGCCGATGACGGCCATGGCGGCACCGTGGTGCAAAACTTCACCCTGAACGTCAGCAACCCCGTACCGGTGACTGCCAACAGCGCTGTCACCACTGCCGAAGACACAGCGGTGTCCGCCACGCTGGTGGCCACCGACGATGACACCGTCACCTTCGCTCCGGCCACCGGCCCGAGCCACGGCACCCTGGTGCTCAACGCCACCACGGGCGTGTACACCTATACCCCGGCCGCCAACTTCAACGGCACCGACAGTTTCACCTACACCGTGACCGACGCCGACGGCGCCAGCACCACAGCCACCGTGACCCTCACAGTCACCCCGGTCAATGACGCGCCCAGCACCACGCCGGGCTCGATCGGCACCCAGACCGGCGTCGACAGCACGGCGTTCAACCTCAACATCGCCAACAAATTCAGCGATGTCGACGGCGACACCCTGAGCTTCAGCGCCACCGGTCTGCCCAGTGGCCTGAGCGTCGATCCGGCCACCGGCCTGATCACCGGCACGCTGGGCAGCAGCGCCTCCACCGGCGGCCTCAACGGCACCGGCGCCTACAGCATCACCGTCACCGCCAACGACGGCCAAGGCGCCACCGCCGCTCAGACCTTCACCCTCAATGTCAGCAACCCAGCGCCCACGGCGGCCAACAGCACCTTGGTCATCAACGAGGACAACGTCGCCACCGGCAACCTGCTGACCGACGCCAACGCCAGCGATCCGGACGGCGATGCGCTGCACATCGACACCACCCCGGTGACCGGCCCTGCCCATGGCGTGCTCACGCTCAACGCCAACGGCACCTACATCTACACGCCTGCCGCCAACTACAACGGCAGCGACAGCTTCAGCTACCGTGTGGTCGACGCCGATGGCGGTTCCGTCACCGCGACCGTCGCCATTACCATCAACCCGGTCAACGACGCACCGGTCACCAACGGCACCATCAGCGCCCAGGCCGCCAACGACGGCAGTGCGTTCAGCCTCAACGTCGCCAACAATTTCACCGATGTCGACAGCACCCTGACCTACACCGCCACCGGCCTGCCGCCAGGCCTGAACCTCGATCCGGCCACTGGGCTGATAAGCGGCACCTTGGGCACCAGCGCCTCGCAAGCCGGCAGCAACGGTACCGGCGGCGTCGGCGGTGTCTTCAGCGTGGTGATCACCGCCAGCGACGGCAGCGCCAGCGCATCTCTAGCCTTCACCTTCACGGTCAACAACCCGGCGCCTGCGGCCAACAACAGCACCCTGACCATCAACGAAGACAGCGTCGCCACCGGCAATGTGCTGGTCAACGCCAGCGATCCGGACGGCGATGCCCTGCATGTCGACACCACACCCGTGACCGCACCACAACACGGGGTCTTGAGCCTCAATGCCAACGGCACCTATACCTATACGCCGACGGCCAACTTCAATGGCACCGACAGCTTCAGCTACCGGGTTATCGACGCTGACGGCGCCAGCACCACCGCGACGCTGACGTTCAATATCACCCCGGTCTACGATGCCCCGGTTGCCAGTGGCACGATCCAGGCGGTCACGGCCAACGACCACACCAGCGTCAACGTCAATGCCGCCGCGGCCTTCACCGATGCCGACAACACCGCCCTGAGCTACAGCGCGACCGGTCTGCCCATCGGCTTGAGCATCGATGCCAACACCGGCCTGATCACCGGCACCCTGAACAGCAGCGCCTCCACCGAAGGCCCTGGCGGCCATGGCGTGTACACCGTGCAGGTCAGCGCCAGCGACGGCCTGGGTGGCATTGCCACGCAAACCTTCACCCTGACCGCCGTCAACACCGTACCGACCGCCAGCAACGCTACCATCACGCTGGCTGAAGACACCTCGGCCAGCGGCACCTTGCTGAGCAACGCCAGTGACGCCGACCAGGATACCCTGACCTTCGCGGCCACCAGCCAGCCCACCCACGGCACCTTGGTGCTCAATGCCAACGGCAGCTACACCTACACTCCGGCGGCCAACTACAACGGCAGCGACAGCTTCAACTACCGGGTCACCGATGCCGACGGCGCCAGCACCACCGCGACCCTCACGTTCAGTGTCACGCCGGTCTACGATGCGCCCACCGTCGGCGCACCGGTGGCCAACGTCACCGCCAACGATCACACCTCGGTCAACCTCAACCTGGCCGGCAACTTCAACAACCCCGACAACGCCACCCTGACCTACAGCGCCACCGGCTTGCCCAATGGCCTGAGCATCAACGCCGGCACCGGCGTGATCACCGGCACGTTGGACAGCAGCGCCTCCACCGAAGGCAGCAACGGCGCAGGTGGCCCTGGCGGCAATTACACCGTCAACGTCAGCGTCAGCGACGGCCTGGGCGGCACCGCTACCCAGACCTTCATCTTCACCGCCGTCAACACGGTGCCCGTGGCCAGCAATGCCACCGTGACCCTGGCCGAAGACACTCCGGCTACCGGCACCCTGCTCAGCAACGCCAGCGACGCCGACCAGGACGCCCTCACCTTCGTCGCCACCAGCCAGCCCGTTCATGGCACCCTGGCGCTGAACGCCAACGGCACCTACACCTATACCCCGGCCGCCAACTTCAACGGCAGCGACAGCTTCAACTACCAGGTGACCGACGCCGACGGCGCCACCAGCACCGCGACCCTCACCTTCAACGTCACCCCGGTGTACGACGCGCCTACCGCCGGCACGCCCGTTGCCACCCAGACCGCGTTCGATCACAGCAGCGTCAGCCTCAACGTGGCCGGCAACTTCAACAACCCCGACAACGCCACCCTGACCTACAGCGCCACCGGCCTGCCCAACGGCCTGAGCATCAACGCCTCCACCGGCCTGATCACCGGCACCCTCGACAGCAGCGCCTCCACCGAGGGCAGTAATGGTGCGGGCGGAGCAGGCGGCAATTACACGGTCAACGTCAGCGTCGCCGATGGCCTGGGCGGCACCGCCACCCAGACGTTCACCTTCACGGCGGTCAACACCCTTCCGGTGGCCGGCAATGCCACCGTGACCCTGGCCGAAGACACCTCGGCGCCGATCAACCTCAACACCACCGCCACCGATGCCGACGGCGATGCCCTGACCTTCGCCATCACCACCGGGCCGGCCCACGGCACCTTGACCGTCGCTGCCAACGGTCAATACACCTACACCCCGGCCGCCAACTACAATGGCGCCGACAGTTTCACCTACTCGGTGACCGACGCCGATGGCGCGGTGAGCAGCGCGGTCATCACCCTCAACGTCACTCCGGTGTATGACGCGCCAGTGGCCGGTGCGCCCATCGGCACCCAGAGTGCCAACGACAGCAGCACCGTCAGCCTCAACGTGGCCGGCAATTTCAGCGATGCCGACAACCACGCCCTGACCTACAGTGCCACCGGCCTGCCGAATGGCCTGAACATCGACGCCAACACTGGCCTGATCACCGGCACTCTCAACAGCAGCGCCTCGACCCAGGGCAGCAATGGCGCGGGGGGCCCCGGCGGCAACTACACCGTGGTCGTGACCGCTACCGACGGCACCACTCCAGTCACTCAGACCTTCACCTTTACCGCCGTCAACACCCTTCCCGTGGCCAGCAACGCCACCGTGACCCTGGCCGAAGACACCTCGGCGCCGATCAACCTCAACACCAGCGCCACCGATGCCGACGGCGATGCCCTGACCTTCGCCATCACCACGGGCCCTACCCACGGCACCTTGACCCTCGCCGCCAACGGCCAGTACACCTACACCCCGGCCGCCAACTACAATGGCGCCGACAGCTTCAGCTACTCGGTCACCGATGCCGATGGCGCGGTCAGCACGGCCGTGATCAGCCTCAACGTCACCCCGGTGTACGACGCCCCGGCCAGCAACGGCAGCTTGCCGGCGCTGACCGCCAACGACAGCAGCACGGTCAACCTCAACGTCACCGGCAGCTTCACCGACGCCGACAACCGCGCCCTGACCTACACCGCCACCGGTCTGCCTGCCGGCCTGAGCATCGACGCCAACACCGGCCTGCTCAGCGGCACGCTCAGCAGCAGCGCCTCGACCCAGGGCAGCAATGGCGCCGGCGGCCCTGGCGGTCTGTACAGCGTGGTCATCACCGCCAGCGATGGCCTGGGCGGCAGCGCTGCCCAGAGCTTCACCCTGACCGCGGTCAACACCTTGCCAGTGGCGGGCGGCACCAGCCTCACCCTGGCCGAGGACACCCCGACACCGATCAACCTCAACGCTTTGGCCAGCGATGCCGACGTTGACGCGCTGACCTTCAGCATCACCCAGGGCCCTGCCAACGGCACCCTGCAGCTCAACAGCAACGGCAACTACACCTACGTCCCCAACGCCAACTTCAATGGCAGCGACAGCTTCACCTATCAGGTCACCGACGCCGACGGTGCCACCAGCACCGCGACCATCGCCCTGACCATTACTCCGGTCTACGATGCGCCGACCACCATCGGCCAGATCCCGACGCAACAGGCCAGCGACGCCAGCGCCGTCAACCTCGCCGTGGCCAACAACTTCACCGACGCCGATGGCGCGCACCTGACCTTCAGCGCCACCGGCCTGCCAGCAGGGGTGACCATCGATGCCAACAGCGGCCTGATCACCGGCATCCTCAACAGCAGCGCCTCGACCCAGGGCAGCAATGGCAGCGGCGGCCCCGGTGGCAACTACAACGTGGTCGTCACCGCCACCGACGGCACCACGGCGGTGACCCAGAGCTTCACCCTGACCGCCGTCAATACGGTTCCGACCGCCGCCAGCGCAACCATCTCGCTGACCGAAGATGGCAGCACCAGTGGCAGCCTCGCCAACTACGCCAGCGATGCCGACCACGACGCGCTCACCTATGCGATCACCACCCAGCCCACCCACGGCACCCTGACGCTCAGCGCCAACGGCACATTCATCTACACCCCGACCGCCGGCTTCGTCGGCAGTGACAGCCTCACCTACAGCGTCAGCGACCCGGATGGCGGCGCCACCACGGCGGTGCTCAACTTCAACGTGCTGGCCGACACGGGCGGCCCGGTGGCGGCCGGCACCATCAACACCCAGGTGGCCAACGACCACACCCCTCTCAACTTCAACGTGGCTGGCAACTTCAGCGACAGCACCCCAGGGGCGACACTCAGTTACAGCGCCACCGGCCTGCCCGCCGGCATCGCCATCGACCCCGCCACCGGCCTGATTTTCGGCACCTTGAACAGCAGCGCCTCGGTGCAGGGCAGCGATGGCAATGGCGGCCCTGGGGGCAACTATACGGTGGTGATCACCGCCAGCGATGGCGTGGGCGGCACCGCTACCCAGACCTTCACCATCACTGCGGTCAACACCATTCCTGTGGCCAACAGCGCGACCCTCAACCTCAACGAGGACGGCGTCGCCACAGGCGATCTGCACACCTACGCCAGCGATGCCGACGGCGATGCCCTGACCTTCAGCGTGGCCCAGGCGCCTGCGCACGGCACCTTGCTACTCAATGCCAACGGCACCTACTCCTACACGCCGAACGCCAACTTCAACGGCACCGACAGCTTCATCTACCAGGTCAGCGATCCGGATGGCGGCAACAGCCGCTCGACACTGGTCACCATCATCGCGCCGGTGTACGACGGCCCGGTGGCGGTCGGCACCCTGCCGACCCTCACCGCCAACGATCACACCAGCGTGACCCTCAACGCCGCCAACGCCTTCAGCGATGCCGACGGGACCCCATTGACCTACAACGTCACCGGCCTGCCAAACGGGCTGACGTTCAACACCAGTACCGGCCTGATCACGGGCACCCTGGACAGCAGCGCCTCGACCCAGGGCAGCAATGGCGCTGGCGGCGCAGGCGGCCTGTACACCGTGGTCGTCACCGCCAGCGATGGCCTGGGCGGCACCGCCACTCAGACCTTCACCCTGACCGCCGTCAACACCCTGCCGGTAGCCAGCAACGCCACCGTGACGATTGCCGAAGACACCGTCGCCACCGGCGACTTGCACAACAGCGCCAGCGATGCCGACCTGGACGCCTTGACCTTCGCCGTCACCACCCAGCCAAGCCATGGCAGCCTGGTCTTCAACGCCGCAGCGGGCACCTACACCTACACGCCGAACGCCAACTTCAACGGTGCCGACAGCTTCAGCTACAGCGTCACCGACGCCGATGGCGCAGTCAGCAATGCAGTGATCAGCTTCAACGTCACGCCGGTCTACGACGCACCGGTGCCCACGGCGTCGATCAACACCGTCACCGCCAACGACCACAGCAGCGTCAGCCTCAATGTCACCGGCAACTTCAGCAGCCCCGACAACCTGCCGCTGACCTACAGCGCCACCGGTCTGCCCAACGGCCTGACCCTCGACCCGAACACCGGCCTGCTCAGCGGCACCCTCGACAGCCGCGCCTCCACCGAGGGCCTCAATGGCGGCGGCAGCTACACGATTCGCGTCACCGCCAACGATGGCACCACCAGCGTGTTCCAGGACTTCACCCTGACGGCGGTCAACACCGTACCGGTAGCCAGCAGCGCCACCGTGACGCTCGCCGAGGACAGCAGCCACAGCGGCGACCTGCACACCACCGCCAGCGACGCCGACCAGGACACCCTGAGCTTTGCGGTCACCACGCCGCCCGCCCACGGCACCTTGACCCTCGACTCCGCAACTGGCGTCTACACCTACACGCCCACCGCCAACTTCAATGGCGCCGACAGCTTCAGCTATCGGGTCAGCGACCTGGATGGCGGCAACAGCACCACCGCCACCATCACCTTCAACGTCACCCCGGTGTATGACGCGCCCACCGCCAACGGCACCATCGCCGCGCAGTCGGCCAACGATGGCGCCGCCGTCAACGTCAACGTCGCGGGCAATTTCGGCGATGTCGACAACACCGCACTGACCTACAGCGCCAGCGGCCTGCCGACCGGCGTCAGCATCGACCCGGCCACCGGTCTGATCACCGGCACCTTGGGCAGCAGCGCCTCGCTAGGCAGCAGCAACGGCGGCGCCGCCGGCCAGTACAACATCGTCGTCAGCGCCACCGATGGCACCAGCATCGTGACCCAGGCCTTCACCCTGACCGCTGTCAACACCGTGCCGACTGCCGCCAGCGCGATTGTCAACCTGGCCGAAGACAGCGTCACCAACGGCAACCTCAACACCCTTGCCGGCGATACCGACGGCGATGCGCTGACCTTCAGCGCCAGTACCCAACCGCTGCACGGCGTGCTGGCACTCAACGCCAATGGCACCTACAGCTACACCCCGGTGGCCAACTTCAACGGCACCGACAGCTTCAACTACACCGTCACCGATGCCGACGGCGCCAGCCGCAGCGCCACGCTGACCTTCAACGTCACACCGGTGTACGACGCGCCCACCGCCACAGCGCCGATCAACAACCTGACGGCCAACGATCACACCAGCGTCAACCTCAACGTCACTGGCAACTTCACCAGCGTCGACAACCTGCCCCTGACCTTCACCGCCACTGGTTTGCCCAACGGCATCACTCTGGACCCAGGCACCGGCCTGCTCAGCGGCACCCTCGACAGCAGCGCCTCCCACCAAGGCCCCAATGCCGCCGGCGTCTACACCATTCGGGTGACCGCCAGCGATGGCACCAGCAGTGCGTTCCAGGACTTCACCCTGACCGCCGTCAACACGCAGCCGGTCGCCAGCAACGCCACCCTGACCTTGAACGAGGACAGCAGCACCCCGGTCGACCTGCGCGCCTACGCCAGCGACGCCGACGCAGATGCCCTGACCTTCACCGCCACCACCCAACCGGCCCACGGCACCCTGACTCAACTCGCCAACGGCCAGTACACCTACACCCCGGCCGCCAACTTCAATGGCACCGACAGCTTCACCTACACCGTCACCGACGCCGATGGCGCCGTCACCAGCGCCACCCTGACCTTCAGCGTCGCGCCGCAGTACGACGCACCGAGCGCCGCAGCGCCGATCGCCACGGTTACCGCCAATGACCACAGCAGTGTCAACGTCAACGTGGCTGGCAACTTCAACAACGTCGACAACGCCACCCTCACCTACACCGCCACGGGCCTGCCTGCTGGCCTGAGCATCGATCCAAGCACCGGCCTGATCAGCGGCACCTTGAACAGCAGCGCCTCGAGCCAGGGCAGCAATGGCAGCGGCGGCCCCGTCGGCTCCGGTGGCAACTACACCGTGACCGTCAGTGCCAGCGACGGCCAGGGCGGGGTCGCCGACCAGACCTTCACCCTGACGGCGGTCAACACCGTGCCGACTGCCAGCAACGCGACGATCACCTTGCCAACGGGCAGCAACGTCAGCGCCAGCCTGCTCAACTACGCTCAGGACGCCGACGGTGACGTGCTGACCTTCGCGGCCACCACCGCGCCGACCCACGGCACCTTGGTACTCGGTGCGAACGGCGCCTTCACCTACACGCCTGACGCCGGCTACAACGGCACCGACACCCTGACCTACCAGGTGACCGACGCCGACGGCGGTACCACCAGCGCGACCCTGACCTTCAATATCGCCGCCAACTACCAGTCACCGGCCGCCACGGGCAGCATCACGCCGCTGAGCGCCAACGACCACACCACGGTCAACCTCAACGTCGCGGGCAACTTCACCGACAGCAACAACATCCCGTTGACCTACACCGCCACCGGTCTGCCTGCCGGCGTCACCCTGGACCCGACCTCCGGGTTGATCAGCGGCCTGCTGGGCACCAGCGCCTCCACTCAGGGCATCGGCGGCAGCGGCACCTACACCGTAGTCATCACCGCCAGCGACGGCGTGGGCGGCACCGCCACCCAGAGCTTCACCCTCACGGCAGTCAACACCGTGCCGGTGGCCAACGGCGCCACGGTCAACACCAGCGAAGACAGCCCCGTCAGCGGTGATCTGCACGCCAACGCCAGCGACACCGATGGTGACGCCCTGAGTTTTACCGCTGTCACCCAACCGGCCCACGGCACCTTGACACTCGCCGCCAACGGCCAGTACACCTACACCCCGGCCGCCAACTTCAATGGCGCCGACAGCTTTACCTATCAGGTCACCGATGCCGATGGCGGCGCCAGCACCGCCACCCTCGTGATCAACGTGGCACCGGCGTACGACGCGCCTAGCGTCACCACGCCGATCGCCACAGTCACCGCCAATGACCACAGCGCTGTCAATGTCAACGTCGCTGGCAACTTCACCAGCGTCGACAACCTGCCACTGACCTACAGCGCTACCGGTCTGCCCGCCGGCCTGACGCTGGACCCGACCACCGGCCTGCTCAGCGGCACCTTGAACAGCAGCGCCTCGACCCAGGGCAGCAATGGCAGCGGCGGCCCTGGCGGCAACTACAGCGTGACCGTCAGTGCCAACGACGGTACCTCGAGCGTCAGCCAGACCTTCACCCTGACCGCCGTCAACACCCTGCCGAGCGCGAGCAACGTCAGCGTCACCGTACAACAAGGCACCGCGTTGAACGGCACCTTGGCAAACTACGCCAGCGATGCCGACGGCGATGCGCTGACCTTCAGTGCCGCCAGCCAACCCGGCAACGGCCTGGTCACGGTAGGCGCCAATGGCAGCTACACCTACACCCCGGCCAGCGGTTTCGTCGGCCAGGACAGCTTCACTTATCAGGTGCGCGATGCCGACGGTGGCGTGACCGTGGCGACCATCACCTTCAACGTCTCGACCCAACCGGATCAGGCTCCGATCGTCACCACCCCGGTGCCGGCCCAGACGGCCACCGATGGCGGCGCCTTCAATCTCAATGTCGCGGGCTCGTTCAGCGATCCGGATGGCGACACGCTCACTTACAGCGTCAGCGGCCTGCCCGCAGGCCTGACCTTGAACCCGCAGACAGGCGAAATCACCGGCACCCTGTCCAACAACGCGTCCAGCCAAGGCAGCAATGGCAGCGGCGGCGCGGGGGGCCTCTACACCCTCACCCTCACGGCCAGCGATGGTACCGACTCGGTCAGCCAGCAGATCCAGTTGGTGGTCAGCAACCCAGCGCCGGTGACCACCGGTGCCGCCTACACCCTGCCCGAGGACAGCTCGATCAGCGGCGTGCTGGTGGCCACCGATCCGGATGGCGACGCCATCAGCTTCGGCATCGCCCAGGGCCCAAGCCACGGCAGCCTGACGCTCAACGCCAACGGCAGCTTCACCTACGTGCCCAACCCCGATTTCAATGGAGCCGACAGCTTCACCTACCAGGTCCGCGACAGTGACGGCGGCACCACCAACGCGGTGGTGACCTTTACCGTGACGCCGGTCAACGATGCACCTGTCGCCACCCCCGGCACGGTCACGGTAGTGACGGGTGCGCCGAGCGTGATCGATGTGCTGGGCAATGTCAGCGATGCCGATGGCGATCCACTGAGCGTCACTGGCGCCGGCGCCGATCACGGCACCGTGGTGGTCAACCCCAACGGCACCGTCACTTACACGCCAACTTCTGGCTACACCGGCAGCGACACCCTGACCTACACCGTCAGCGATGGTGCCGGCGGCTCGGTCACCTCGACCATCGCCGTGACAGTCAGCACCAATGCCGGTACCGGCAATGGCGGTGGAACGGGAACCGGCACGGGGACTGGTACGGGCACAGGTAATGGAACAGGCACAGGCACAGGCACCGGTAATGGAACGGGCACTGGCGACGGGACCGGGACAGGTACAGTTACCACGACACCGGACGGCTTCGTCGGCGTCACCAGCACCCAGCGCATCACTGATGGTCTGGTCGGCATTCCGCCCAGCTACAACTCACCGCAGTCGAGTACCTACACCCGGATCACGCATTACGATCCGGTGCTGCTCGACGCGGTCAACGGCGTCAAGCGCCTGGACGGCCTGACCCAGCTCAGCGAAGACCGCCCCATGCAAGAAGTCGCCACCGGCATGGCGCCGCTGGCCACCACCACCGAGATCAGCAACAACGCGGCGCCGGTAGCCCAGGCCACTGGCGACCTGCAAGAGCAGAATCGCCAGCAACTGGATGTCGACGCGCTGCGTCCAGGCGCCCCCGGGACCACTCAGGAAGCGCCCACTCAGGCGCCACCTGCCGCTACTGAACCGGCCACCGCGCCTGGCGCGGCAACCCCCGAGGCAGCACCGCAACAGGCCCCCGGCACCGGCGACGGCAATCCACAGGCCAGCAATGTGACGCCGCTGCCGTTGACCCTCAACGAGCAGCTGCAAGCCGCCAGCCAGGCACGCCTGGCCGAACGCGATGCGCTGGCACGGCTGTTGGCCAGCTGAGGTCGGTGACGCGCTGCTACAGAGATACGAACAGCGTCATAAGCGGCGTGGCGCACATATATTCGCGCCATTGCATTGCTTAATCGCCGGAGACTGCTTCACTGAGGAAAGAAGTTCCTGATTCACCCCGGATACCGCAACTGTTCCGGGGGCAAGGTTTCACCTGTACCACCCCAACGCGTCATCATTCGTCGGCCAGGCCCTCCCTGCCGACAGGACGCCGGTCCAGCCGACACAGACAGGAGTCGATCGTGAGTCATACCACCGCAATCCATACGTTGACCTTTCGGACAGAATGCCTGCAGCGATGCCTGCCGGTGCCGATGGCAGGGTAATGAAAATAAGGGTCGCATCCCGGCGCTCGTGCTACGCCAGGGTCGCAAGCCACATCACGGTCATTGACGCAGAGAACTTATGGACAAGCCAATTCCCATTGCGCTGGGATCAGCAGTACGCCAATGCCTGTTGGTGATGGTGGGCTGCCTGTATCTGTCGGCCTGCACCATCGTTCCACAACCCATCGACGTCGATCAGCAGGCCCTCGATCAGAAAGCCAAGATCGATGCCACGATCGCCGCCGAAGAGCCGGTCACCCACCCGTTAAGTCTCTATGAGGCCATGGCCCGCGCGCTCAAGTACAACCTCGATCAAAAAATCGAAGTGCTTGACGAAGCCCTGCGCCAGAAGCAACTGGAGCTCAACCGCACCGGCATGCTGCCTGAATTGTCCCTGGGTGGCGGCATCGCCAATCGCAGCAACGAGGCCGGTTCCAGCAGCCGCTCGTTGCTGTCCGGCAACCAGTCATTGGAGCCCTCGACCTCCAGCGAGCGCACCACCGAAAACGCCAACCTTACCGCCAGCTGGGACATCCTCGATTTCGGCCTGTCGTACGTGCGCGGCCTGCAGGACGCCGACGAACAGCTGATTTCCGCAGAGCGCCGGCGCAAGGTAGTCAACCGTATCCAGGAGGACGTGCGCACCGCCTACTGGCGCGCGGTGAGTGCCGACCGCACCTACAAGAAGCTGGTCGACCTCGAAGCCCTCGCGCAAAAGGCCCTGCTGCAAACCCAGCAACTCGAATCCCGGCGCCTGGTGCCACCGCTCACTGTGCTCGACTACCAGCGCAACCTGCTGCAGGTGCAAGGCGACGTGCAAAAACTGCAACGCGAACTGTCGCTGGCCAAGAACCAGCTCGCGGCGCTGATCAACCTCAAGCCCGATACGCGCTTCACGCTGGAACTGCCTGACCGCACCGACGTAGTGCCCGAGCTGCCCGGCTCGGCCGATGAAATGGTCATGGTCGGCCTGCGCTTTCGCTCCGAACTGCGCGAAGGCAGCTACCGCGCGCGCATCAACAAGAGCGAAATGAACGCAGCGCTTATCCGTGCTCTTCCCAGCCTCAAAGGCGTGATCGGCCTCAACTACGACTCCAACAGCTACCTGTACAACCAAAGCTGGGCCAACGCCGGCGCGCAGATGACCTGGAACCTGATGAACGTGTTCCGCTATCCGGCGCAAAAACGCGCACTGGTGGCCGAAGGCGCAGTGATCGATCAACGCCAGCTCGCACTGACGCTCGCGGTGATGACCCAGATCCACGTCTCGCGGGTGCGCTTCATTCGTTTCTCGCAAGAACTGGGCACCATCCGCAGCTCCGAAGAAGTCCAGCAGCGCATCCTCGCGCTGTCCCGCGGCGGCTTCCAGGCGCACACCGTCAGCCAGCAGGACCTGGTGCGCGAAGAGATGAACTCGGTACTCGCCGAGATCAAATACGACGCCGCCTACGCCGACGTGCAGAACGCCTACGCCAACCTCTATGCGTCGATGGGCCTGGACAACTTCGACATCGACATCCAGCCCGATACGCCCATCGCCGAGATCGCCGGCAAGTTGCAGCAACACTGGACCGAACGCGCCAGCAGCCTGCCGCCGATGCCCGAGCCTCCGGCCGCTGATGATACGTCCAATACCGCGACGCAAGGGAGCACGCCACAATGAGCCGCAAGTCACTAGGCTTGATCATGCTGTCCGGGACGGGCTTGCTGATCGCCGCGATGTATCACGCCAACCCGTCCACCACCACTGCCACCGCGCCTGCGCCGCCGATGATGCTGATCGGCAGCGCCCAGGCCGCCGAAGGCCCGGCCGTGGCCAAACCGTTGGTGGCATTGCCCCCGGCAGCACCGGGTACACCCGCCACTGCCTCGCCGCTGGTCTCGCCCCTGCCCGCCGCCATGAACGGCCCCGGCCCCGCTGACCTGCAAAAGCCCCCTTCCGACCCCAACTCCCAGGCCGACGCCAACGGCGGCAAGGCCCGCGGCGTGGTGCGTGCCGTCAATGAGGCGACCCTGTCATCGTCGATGGTGGCGCAGATCACCCAGATGAATTTCAGCGAAGGCACCGCCTTCAAGAAGGGTGACCTGCTGGTGGCGTTCAACTGTGATCGGGCCCAGGCCGACTTGCGCGCGGCCCAGGCCGGGTTGCAGGTGGAACAGAAAACCGTCGAGACCAACCAGGAGCTCGAACACTTCAACTCGGTGGGCAAGTTCGACGTGCTGATCTCGCAATCCAAGCGCAACAAGGCCAAGGCCGAAGTCGAAGCGCTGCAGGCGCAGATCAAGGAATGCAAGGTCTACGCGCCCTTCGATGGCCGGGTGATCGAGCGCATGAAGCATGTCCACGAATCGGTGGCGGTGAGCGAGGCCATGCTCAAGATCGTCGACACCAGCAAGCTGGAGCTGGACCTGATCGTGCCGTCCAAATGGCTGCAGTGGCTCAAGCCCGGCTCGCCCTTCACCTTCGCCGTCGACGAGACGGGCAAGAGCAGCGGTGCGGTGGTCGATCGCCTGTTGCCCGAGGTCGATCCGGTCAGCAAGACCCTGAAGATCATTGGCCGCTTCAACTCCAGCGACAACGGTCAGACCATCCCCGGCATGAGCGGCACCGCCACCTTCAAGGCGGGGGGCTGACCGCGCCATGAGCATCAACATCCAGCTGCCGCCGCAGCCGCCGACGGATGACAGCAAGGCGCACATGGCGGCGCTGCACCTGCTCACCCTGGAAGCCGAGATCCGCCGCCAGCCGTCGCGCCAGGACGTGCTGTTCCATCTGGTCAACGCCGTGCAGGACATGGTCCCTTACGGCCAGGCCATGGCCTGGCGGCGCACCCACAAGGGCGGCAAGTTCCAGCTGAAGATGGTCTCGGGCATCCCGGTGGCCGACCGTCACACGCCCCTGGCCGAAGCGCTGCAAGGGGTGCTGAGCGAACACGATAAAGCCGGCTTCCTCACCGCTCAGGTGGCCTTCGAATTGCGTGCACCCGCAGGCGCCGCGGCAGTGCGCTCGCCCCTCGCCGACTTCGCCCTGAGCCATGCGTTGTGGGTCCCCCTGCGCGACTACGACGGCGCGGTGAACACCGGCGCGCTGCTGCTGCGCGACACGCCGTTCAGCCCGCGCGAACAGACCTTGATGCAGCGCCTGGGGGAAACCTACGCACACTCGCTGCAGGTGTTCGGTCGTCAGCGCCGGCTGATCGACCGCCTGCCGCTGAACAAGCGTGCCCTGGGCATCGGCGTGGCTATCGTGGTCGCGGCGGCGTTCATTCCGGTGCGTTTGAGCGTCATGGCGCCGGTCGAGGTGATCGCCGATCAACCCTACATCCTGACTGCACCTATCAATGGCGTGATCCGCAACATCCTCGTCGCGCCCAATACCCAAGTGGCAGTCAATCAGGCGCTGGTGCAGTTCGAAGACATCCAGCCGCGCAACGAAATGGTCCTCGCCCAGCAGCAACTGGCCGTGGCCCAGGCCAAGGACAGCCGCACCTCGGCAGCCGCGTTCAACGACGCCGAGGCGGCGCACGAACTGGCCATCGCCGCCGCCGAGCATGATCTGGCGCGGGTCAATTACGAGTACACGATGGAAGTCCTGCAGCGCACCCTGATCCATACCCCGATCGCCGGCCTGGCGGTGTACAGCGACCGGCGCGACTGGGAAGGCCGCTCGGTACAGGTGGGTGAAGAAATCATGCAGGTCGCCGACCCGCAGCGCATCGCCTATCGCATCGACCTGTCGACCGGCAACGCCATCGAACTCAAGCCTGGCAACCCGGTGGGGATCTATCTGGAGAGCTCGCCACTGGGCGGCATCGATGCCGATCTCAAGTCGGTCAGCTACACGCCCAAGACCACCGGCGGCAACCTCACCAGCTACACCGCCATCGCCATGCCGGCGGGTGATCAACGCCCGCGTATCGGTTCGCGCGGCACCGCGCGGGTCTACGGTGAATACGCGCCGTTGGCGATCCAGTTGTTGCGTCGGCCGATCGCCGCCGTGCGCCAGTTCCTGGGGGTATAGACATGGCGGTTGCAGGATTGGCAGCGGCAGGCAACGTCCGGGCGGGCGGGTTGTTGGCCGATGACGTCGGCCTCCCGCCATTGCGCCAGGAGCTGCGCCTGGAGCAGGCAGCGCCGAGCCCGGAAGGCATCCCGCGCTGGCGCCTGTACGACCCCCTGCAGCACCGCTTCTTCATGATCGGCGAAGACGATGTCAGGCTGCTCGCGCTGTGGTCGTGCGGCAGCGTCGGCAACTTGCGCAAGGCTTTGGCTCAGCAGGCCCGCGCCTTGGATGACGAACGCTTCGAAGACGGCATGCTGGACGAAGAATCGCTGGAGGGGCTGTTGCGTTTTCTTAACACCCATCATCTGCTGCAGACCTCAGGCAAGCAGGCCTATCAGCTGCTCGCCGACCAGGCCAAGCGCATGCGCGGCCACGGCCTGCGCGGGCTGATCAACCGGGTGTTGGCCATGCGCCTGCCGGTGTGGAGCCCCCACGCGTTTATCGAGTATTTCATCCCTACCGTCAAAGCCATCGGTCATCGCTCGGTGCTGACGGTGTGGTGCGTACTGACCCTGCTGGGGATCTACCTGACGACCCGCCAATGGGACCAGTTCATCGGCACTTTCAGCGACTTCTTTTCGCCCTCCGGCATGCTCGCCTACGGCGTCGCGCTGGCCGGCCTGAAGATCGTCCACGAGCTGGGCCACGCCTATATGGCGACCATTCGCGGTGTACGGGTGGGCAACATGGGCGTGTCGATCTTCATGGGCATGCCCATGCTCTATACCGAACTCGGTGACGTCGCGAGGCTCAACAATCCGCGCCAGCGCATGTGGATCGCCGCCGGCGGCGTGCTCGCGGAAAGCTTCGTCGCGGGCCTGGCGACCCTGGCCTGGGCGGTGCTGCCAGAAGGCAGCCTGCGCAGCGTGGCCTTCGTGATCGCCACTACCAGCTGGCTGACCAGCCTGCTGGTCAACCTCAACCCGCTGTCGCGCTTCGACGGCTACTATTTTCTCGCCGACGCCCTGCGCCTCGACAATCTGCAACCACGCGCGCTGGCCTACAACCAATGGCTGATCGGGCGGATGCTGCTGGGGCCGGTGGAGCCAGCGCCAGAACCGGTATCGCGCCGCCGGGCGGCGTTATTCGTGACCTATGGGACGCTGTCCTGGTGTTACCAGATCACGCTCAGCTGCGGCATCGCCTGGCTGGCCTACAAGACCCTGTTCAAGACCGCCGGGGTGATGCTGCTGGCCTATGCGCTGTGGCAGTTCGTCGGCTTGCGCATCCTGCGTTCGGTGCAACACTGGTGGAGCCTGCGCGATCGCGTGGGCAACCGTCGAAGGCTGGGCCTGGCTATCTTTGGCGGTGTGTTGCTGCTGTTGTTCGTGCTGCCCCTGGACCGCCGCGTAGAGATTCCAGCCATGGTCGGCTGGCAATTCGTGACGCCGATCCAGGCCCCGGAAAACGCCCGCATCGAGGAGCTGCCGATGCGCCCGGACAGCCAGGTAAAAAAAGGCGACCTGCTGGTGCGCTTCTACTCGCCAGAGCTCGACAGCAAACGCGCCACCGCGCAGCTCAACCTGACCATCGCCAGCGAGCGTCTCGATCGCATCGGCGGCGACGACCGCGACCGCGCCGAAACCATGGTCCTGCATCAGCAACAGTTGCAGGCCCAGGCCGACCTCGCCGGCCTGGCCGACCGTGCGCGTATGCTCGAATGGCGCGCACCGCAAGATGGCTTGCTGGTGGATGTGCCGGCCAACCTGCAGGTCGGCCAATGGGTCAAACCCAGCGCTACCCTTGGCCGCCTGCTGCACGGCGATGCGCTGGACGCCATCGGCTTCGTCAATGAAAAGGAACTGGCCCGCCTGCATACCGGCGCCACCGGCGTGTTCGTCGCCGACGAACCGAGCCTGCCGCGCCATCGGGTCAGCCTCAAGGCCATCGACAACAGCGCCAGCGAATTCATCAGCCCCGACAGCCTTAGTTCCCGCTACGGTGGCCCCATCGCCACGCAGCCCAACGATCAAGGCAAATCGGTTCCGGTGGTGGGCCAGCACCGGGTCAATTTCGATGTCAATGAAGGCAATCCCCTGGGCTTGCCGTTACGCGTGCGCGGCGAGATCCAGCTCGCCGCCACCCCGCAAAGCCTTGCCGAACAAACCATCCGCCGGGTCTGGCAGTTGTTGATTGCAGAGCTACGGGATTGAGCGCTCTACACGTCGTTGCGTGAAGGATTATTCGAGCAGTTTCATGCATGAGTATCGAACATGATCAAACGTAGAACATTCATCAAGGGCGCCGCTTCGATGGCGGCCAGCGGCCTGTTGCGTACTCCCTGGGCCCAGGCTGCCAGCGGGGGGAGTCTGCTGTACGGCTACCCACTAGGTGCGGTTGGCGATCAACTGGCCAACGCCGTGTTGCCGCTGCTGGCTGCGGGAGGCGGCCCCCATTACAACCTGCAGATCGTCGAAGGACGCAATACACGCCTGGCGGCGTTGCAAGCCAAGGCCGCCCCCGCCGACGGCTCGACCCTGCTGCAGGTGCTGTCGTCCTCCTTCACCCTGCAACCGCATATCTACAACAGGCTTGACTTCGATCCACGCAAGGATTTCGAGCCCATCGCCACGTGGGGCGACGTCACCTACGCCCTGACACTTGGCCCTGCAGTGCCGACAACGGTGAACTCGGTGCCGAGCTTTTTCGCCTGGCTGCGAGACAATCCCGAATACCGCAATATCGGCGTGTCGATCTACGGCACCTTGGGTCATCTGGCGTTGCGTATCCTCACCCGCAAAAGCGACGTGCCACTGCGCGGCCAGCCCTACAAAGGTACTGCGGCCATGCTCGGCGATCTCAACAACCAGAGCCTCGCCGCCGCCTTCAGCGTGGCCAGCAACTTCAGCGACAAGAACGCCCACAAGAACTTGCGCCCGATCGCCATTACCAGTCGCGAACGCCTCAAGTACTGGCCCGATGTGCCGACTTTATATGAACAAGGATTCAGCGATCTGGACATCACCGGCTGGTTCGGTTGGTTCGCTGCGACGGGTACGCCGACTGCGGTCACCGGACCGCTGCGCGAACGCATCAAGGGCCTGCAGGCCAGTGTGCCGTTCGCCGCAGTGCAGGAGCGGTTGCTGATGGTGCAGGGCTCGACGGATCCGGTGCAGATCGCAACGCGTATTCGCGACGAAAGCGCCCGCTACGCAAGACTGCTGGAAACCTACTCGCTGGGCAAGATCGACTGACACGCCGACAGCAAGCGACCAGCAAGCGTCGTACAACAACAATATCAATCCATCGGCGACAAGGGTCGCTGCAAGCGAGGCCATTACCTCGCAGGGAGTCGAAGATGATCAATCGCAGACGTTTTCTGGCCAGCTCCGGCGTTTTGCTGGCCGGTGCCTCGATTGGCGCGCGCAGCAGCTGGGCGCAAGATACCGGCGAGCGGCGCATGCTGTTCGGCTATCCGCCAGGCGCCCTGGGCACCGTAGTGGGTACCAGGATGTTGGAGCTGCTGGCCAGCAGCGGTGGCCCCAGCTACCGGCTGGACAACGTCGAAGGCCGCAACACCCGTGTCGCCTGCGAAACAGCCAAAGTCGCACCGGGCGACGGCATGACGCTCTTGCAGGCGCAGTCGACTACCATGTGCCTGCTGCCCAACGTCTACAAGACCGCAAGCTACGACCCGCTCAAGGACTTCATCCCCCTAACCACCGTCGGCGAGATGACGTTGTCGCTGACCGTCGGGCCTGCGGTGCCGAAATCCGTCGTCACCCTGGCGCACTATTTCGACTGGGTATCGAGCAACCCTGAATTCAACAACGTCGGTTTTTCGATCTATGGTTCCGATGGACACCTGGCGACCTTGATCCTGGCGCGCACCAAAGGCGTGAACATCAAAGCGCAGCCCTACAAAGGCTCATTGATGATGATCAAGGACCTGCTCGGCGGCCAGCTCGCGGCAATCGTCACCGCCGCTGGCAACGGCCCGCCCGAGAACTGGGCCAGCGGCAAAATGCGCTCGCTGGGCGTGACCACCGCCGAACGCCTGAGCTATTGGCCCTCTATACCGAGCCTGGCCGAGCAGGGTGTCAGCGACATGGACCTCAGAGCCTGGTATGGCTGGTTCGCACCGAGCTCGACACCGGCATCGGTGACGGGGCCGTTGATGGAGAAGATCGCCATCATGCAAGCCGCGCCTGCCTATACCGAGCTGCAAAAACAGCTGCTGCTCGGCCAGAGGAAACTCACGCCCGACGGCATCCGTGAGCGCATTCGCACCGAAACCGCTCGCTACGCAGGGCTGGTAGAAAAGTACGGATTGGCCCAAATCGATTAATAGCTATATGCCAGTCGTCGGCCTGCACGCTGCCGATGGCAGGCCTTACGGAAAGTAGTCAAGCGCTGGCTATACTGTTATTACCGTTCACTTGAGCAGGCCGGCGCGACTAAGCCGGCCTGGTTGGAATCAGGCGAATCGGGAGGGCCCCGCCACTGCGCATGCGCGAACACGTGGCGCCTCGCCAGGACATCAAGACGTATTCAACGGTGACGGATTACCAAGGTCTTCGAGCCTTGAAGGAGTCAGAAAATGATCAGCCGTAGAAGCTTTCTCGGTAGCGCCAGCCTGTTGGCGATCGCTGCTTCACTGCCCGCAATCGTGCGTGCCAATGACACCGCCAAAGGCCGTCTGGTATTCGGGATCGCCCCGGGTGCCGTCGGCAACCAACTGGCCGGGACGACTCTGGACATCCTGGCCAAGCAATTCAATACCGACTACCGCCTCGACATCCTCGATGCCCGCAACACTTTGCAGGCTTCGGAGACGGTGAAGCTCGCGCCCGCCGACGGCTCCACGCTGCTGCAAACCCAGTCCAGCTCGATGGTGCTGTTCCCCAGCCTCTATCGCAGCCTGGCCTACGACCCGATGAAGGATTTCACCCCACTGGCCTTGATGGGCGACTATTCGTTCGCCCTCACCGTCGGCCCGGTAGTACCGGCCAGCGTCACCACCGTCGACCAGTACCTGGCATGGGTCAAGGAGAACCCTGATTTTCGCGATATCGGTTTCTCGGTCTACGGCTCTCAGAGCCATCTGATCAGCATGGTGCTGGGTCGCAGCAAGGAAATTGCCATCCGCCCTCAATCGTACAAATCGATTCCGGCCATGCTGGGTGACTTGCAGGGGCAAACGATCGCGGCGGCGATCACCGTCGCGGGCAATACCGCCCTGACCAACGCCAAGGGGCTACGCCCTCTGGCCGTCACCGGTCGCGAGCGCCTGCAAGGTTGGCCGAACGTGCCGACCTTCGCCGAGTCCGGGGTCAAGGACATGGAGATCCAGGGCTGGTACGCGTGGTTCGCACCCGCCAATCTGCCCGCCACCACGGCCCAGCAGTGGCGTGAAAGATTGACCGCCGTGCAGGCCACCCCGGCCTACGCCACGCTGCAGCAGCGGCTGCTGCTCAAGCAAGTGTCGATGTCGCCCGAGCAGATCCACGCGCGCATGCGCACCGAAATGGCCAGCTACGCCAAGTTGGTCGAAAGCTACAGCTTGAGTCAGATCACCTGACGGTCAGTCAGGCGCAACGTGCTTATTTGCGAGACCACTAAAAGGAGCTTCAAGTGATCGATCGCAGAACATTCTTGTCCAGCAGCGCCCTGTTGCTGCTGGGTGCGGCGTTGCCGCAGAGCAGTATTGCCGCGGCTGCTGGCGGGCGCCTGGTTTGGGGCGTGGCCTCCGGCAACCAGGGCAGCAGCATCGGCACACGGCTAGCCGTTGGGGTGCTGGATCTACTCACCACGCAATTCAACCTGCGCTATCAGTTGGATATCCTTGCCGCTCGCGACACCCAACAAGCCAGCGAAGCCGTCAAGCTCGCGCCTCCCGACGGTGCCACTTTGCTGCAGGTGCAGTCGGGTTCGATGGTGCTGTTCCCGGCCATGTACAAGTCCCTGAAGTACGACCCGCAGAAGGACTTCACCCCCGTGGCCTCGCTGGGCGATTTCGGCTATGCGTTCAGCGTCGGGCCGGTCGTACCGGCGAGCGTCACCAACATCAATCAATACCTGGCGTGGGTCAAAGACAACCCGGACCTGCGCGACATCGGTTTTTCGGTGTATGGCTCTCACAATCACCTGATCGCCTTGATGCTGGCGCGGGAGAAGGAGGCGGCCCTGCGTGCGCAGTCATACAACTATCCCGAATCCATCCTCGCTGACATGAAAAACAACCAGCTGGCGGCAGCGGTCACTACGGCCGGTAATGCGCCCTTGCTCAAAGCCATTGGCGCTCGGGTGCTGGCGGTCAGCAGCAGCTCGCGCCTGGCGGCCTTGCCAGATGTCCCGACCTTCAAGGAGCAAGGGCTCGACAGGATCGTGATCGATGCCTGGTACGGTTGGTTTGCGCCCGCGCGCACCCCACCTGCGACCCTCCAGGCGCTGATCGGAACGATCAACGCCATGGTCGCTCTGCCGCAATTTGCCGAACTGCAGAAAAAGAATTTCCTGACGCCCAACCCCATGACCCCGGCACAGATCACCGATCGCATGAAAAAAGAGATCGTCAGCAATCAGAATCTGGTCAGCAGCTACAACCTGAGCAAGATCGGCTGATCGGTCCTGGCTGCGCCCCCTAGAGTGCAGCCGAGCCCTGAGCTCAGACCCCCAGCGTCCCCAGCCGCCGCGACAACGCCTGCATGCCCTGACTCAACTCGCTCAGCGCCGAGGCATCACGCGCGCCCTCCTCGCTGGCGGCATGGATACGTAACGCCAGCTCGTTGATCTCGTGAGTCACATGGCTTTGCTGCTGCGCGGCCACGGCGATCTGTTGCGAGCGCTGCACGATGTCGTCGAAGCCCACCACCGTGCTGCCCAGCGACTGCGCCAGGAGGTCGGCCTGCTCGACCACCGTGCGTGTACGGCCTTCGCCGGCAACCATGGTGTTCACCGCTACTTCCGACGCCTGGCGCAAGGCACCCATCATTTCCTGGATCTTGTCCGCTGAGCTCTGGGTACGCCCCGCCAGGGTACGCACCTCATCCGCCACCACGGCAAAGCCGCGGCCTTGCTCACCGGCGCGGGCGGCCTCGATCGCGGCGTTGAGCGCCAGCAGGTTGGTCTGCGCTGAAATCGCCTTGATCACCTCGAGCACTTCGCTGACGTTCTCGATGTCCGAACCCAGGCGGGTAATGGCCTTGGCCACGCTGCCGATATCGCCGGTCAGCGAGTTGATCGCCTGGCTGTTCTGCTCGACGTGGGTCTGGCTCTCACGTGCGGTGGTCAGCGATTGCTGGGCGGTGCCAGAGCAATCCTGGGTATTTTTCGCGACCTCTTCGGCGCTGGCCGACATCTGCGTCACGGCGGTGGCCAGCAGGGTATTGTCCTGACTCTGCAACTGCGCCCGCTCGGCCATCAATACCGACAGGCGCGCAACATCGTCGGACTGCTGCTGCAACTGGCGCGATTCGTCGGCGATGATCCGCAGCATGCCGCGCAGGCTGCCGGCGTAGCGGTTGACGGCATGACGCAAGCCGCCGATCTCGTCTTCGCGGGCGATCTCGAGTTCGGCGCTGCTGCTGCCGCCCTGCTCGCTGAGCTTGTCGATCTGCGCGGTCGTCTCGTCCAGCTGCTTGAGCAGCACCTTGCCGCCCCACCAGGCCAGGGCGAACATCAGCACCAGCACCGGCAGCAGTGTGGTCAGGATATCCACGGTGAGTTTGCTGGCGATGGCTGTCATCTGCGCCTTGGGCGTAACCAGGCCGATCACCCAGCCGGTGCTGTCGATGCGGGTCAGGCTCACATAGCCGGCGCTGCCGAGGCGGCTGTCGGTATAGAAGGCGAACGTCTGCGCAGCGCCGCTGCCCTTCTGCCGCCATTGCGAGACCTGGGCGAACCAGGGTGCCGAAGCTGTCAGGCCGGCTTCGTCTGCAGCGGGTGCGCCGTTGCCGGCCGGGAAATACAAGACCTTGCCCGAGGCATCCACCGCGAAGGCATAGCCGCCAGTGACCTTGCCGTTGGCCTTGAGAAAATCGGCCAGGCCCGTGAGTGTCAGGTCGATAGTGGCCACGCCAGCGAACTGGCCGCCACGCAGGTAGGGAATGGTGCAGGTGGTCATGAGGATCTTGCTGACCGGATCTTCATAGGCATCCGACCAGCCGCAATGGCCGGGCGTGGAGCGCTTGCCTTGCTGGTACCAGTCCGCGCTCTGATAGGCATCGGCCTTGGGGTCGTTATATTCTTGCGAGAAACTCAAGCCGCCTGGCGTGCGCGCCCAGTAGAAGCTGCGGCGCTCCACGCCCGGGGTGAACGCGTTGGGCTCGGGCCACAGGCCGCCACCGGCCACGGCGCTGTCGCCCTGGGAGTCGATGATCGGTGCCAGGCTCGCCTGCACCTGCTCGGGGTCGGCCGGCAGCGTTGCCCCAAGGCTGGCCAGAGCGGCGACCCGACCTTCCACCTCGGCCAGTTTGATCGACAGCTGCCGCGCAATTGCCGTGGCCGATTGCTCGGCACTCTGGGTGTTGGACTGGATGAGCTTGGGCTCGCCGCTGAGGACCATGACGGTGTAGATCGCCAAGGCGCTGACGACCACGATCAAGGCCATCGCCAGGCTGAAACGGGACATGATTTTTACTGGTAGCAGGCGCACGGCGGCCCCCTCGGTCAGGCAGATGATGCCTGCCTATCGACGCCATCACTGAAACCTTTAAGCCACCGGTCGCTTTAGGGCTGGATGATGTCGTTTTCGGCGAGTCAGGCGGCGCTGCCAATGGCCTCTTCGCGAGCAAGCTTTGCTCCCACAGCGTTCAACCGATGTCGCGTCTTCGACGTGTGGGAGCAGGGTTGCGCGTTCGGTGGCGAAGGGGCCGATAAGAACGCCATGCCCGCGAGCCGTACTCGGTATCAATCAGAGTCAGTGCGAAGCCTTCATCGCCTTGACCAGTTGATCGACGTTGTAACGGAACATCTGCGCATAGCTCGCCGCCGGGCCGTCCGCCGGTGACAACGCTTCGACATACAGTTCACCACCAGGCTGCGCGCCGCTGGCCGCGGCGATCTGCTTGACCAGGCGCGGGTCGCCGGAGTTCTCGAAGAAATACGCGCTGACGTGCTCGCGCTTGATCTGAGTGATCAGGCGCGCGACGTCGGCCGCCGAAGGCTCGGCCTCGGTCGAAAAGCCCAGCGGCGCGAGGAAGGTCACGCCATACGCATCACCGAAGTAGCCAAAGGCGTCGTGAGAGGTGAGTACCTTGCGCTGTGCCTGGGGAACGCTCTGCACCTGAGCACGGGCATAGGCATCCAGTGCCTGCAACTGAGTGATATACCGGTCGCCGTTGGCCTGGTACTCGGCGGCACCACTCGGGTCGACACGCTTGAGCGCGGCAACGATGTTGCGCACGTAGATCACCGCGTTGGCTGCGCTGTTCCACGCATGCGGATCAGTAACGCGCTCGCCGTCTTCTTCCATGCTGCGGGTCTTGATGCCGTCGGACAGCACCACCGGTTGCCCTTGATAACCCGAGGCGACGATCAGCCGATCCAGCCAGCCTTCCAGATGCAGCCCGCTGACGAACGCCAGGTCAGCCTGCTTGAGCGCCTGGGCATCGCTGGGGGTGGGTTCGTAGACATGCGGATCGCCATTGGGGCCGATCAGCGACGTCACATGCACGCGATCGCCACCGACGTTATGGACCATGTCGGCGATCACCGTAAACGAGGCCACGGCTTCCAGCGGTTTGGCCTGGGCGATGAGAGAAAACGCAGACAATGCAACGGCTGCCATGGCGCCCAGTAACAGGGATGGTTTCATGATGCTCCTCGGGGGTGGTGGGTGTTGGATCTGATTTTTTGCGGTGTTCTTTCGGCCCTGCCTACACACATCCTTCTGCCTGACTCAATGCGCCAAATGCGCCTGGGGAAACAGCTTGCGCAAAATTCCGGTACGCCCGAACAGCACCGACACGCCATAAAAAGCGCTGGCAGTCAGTACGATCGACGGCCCGGACGCAACACCGGCGTGGTAGGACACGATCAAGCCGATCAACCCCGACAGCGTGGCGATCAACGTCGAGATCAACATCAAGGCGCTCAGCGAGCTGGCCCAGAAGCGCGCAGCGGTGGCCGGCAGCATCATCATGCCCACGGCCATCAGAGTGCCGAGCGCCTGAAAACCAGCGACCAGATTGAGCACCACCAACAGCAGAAACAGCACGTGATACAGCGAGCCACGGCCGCCCACCGCGCGCAGGAAGCCGGGGTCGAAACATTCCAGCACCAGCGGCCGGTAGATCACCGCCAGCAGCAGCAAGGTAAACGAGGCGATGCTGCCGACCATGTACAACGCGTCGTTATCGATGGCCAGAATGGTGCCGAACAACACGTGCAGCAGATCGACGTTCGAGCCATGCAGCGACACGATCAACACGCCCGCGGCCAGCGACGTCAGATAGAAACTGGCAAAGCTGGCATCCTCGCGCAGGCTGGTCAGGCGGCTCACCAGCCCGGCCAGCAGCGCTACCAACAACCCAGCGATCAAGCCGCCAAAGCCCATGGCCGGCAGCGACAGGCCGGCGAACAGAAAGCCCACCGCCGCCCCCGGCAGCACCGCATGGCTCATGGCATCTCCCACCAGGCTCATGCGCCGCAGCATCAGCAGCACCCCCACCGGCCCCGAGCCGATGCCCAAGGCCAGGCACGCCACCAACGCGCGCCGCATAAAACCGAATTCTACGAACGGCTGGACCACCGCGGTGTACAGGATCATCCCTGACCTCCCATGTCCGTCGTGCCGCACAGCTCGGCATCGGCGCTCCAGAACTCGCCCATCTGCCGGGCCTTGCGCAAGTTATCGACGCTCAGCGCCGTTGCGGTGTCGCCCCAGGCGATCAGCTCGCGAGCCATCAGCAAGGTCTGCGGGAAATGTTCGCGAATCTGCTGCAGGTCGTGCAGCACCGCGATCACCGTGCGCCCCTGACCGTGCCAGACCCGCACCAACGCGAGCAAGTCGGCGGTGGTGCGCGCATCGATCGCGGTAAAGGGTTCGTCCAGCAGGATCACCGCCGCGTCCTGCAACAGCAGCCGGGCGAACAGCACGCGCTGGAACTGCCCCGACGATAACGAGCCGACACCGCGCTGCGCGAAACCTTCCAGCCCCACCGCCCGCAGGGCCTCCTGGGTCTGCTCGGCGTGGCGCCGGCTCAGCCCGCGAAAGGCGCCGATGCTGCGCCAGGCGCCCATGGCCACGGTGTCGGCGACCGACAACGGGAAACTGCGGTCGATCTCGGCCGCCTGGGGCAGATAGCCCAACTCGCGAGTCGGCAAGGCGCCACGGTCGACGCGCCCGGCCGCCGGGCGCAAGGTGCCGGCGATGGCCTTGATCAGGGTCGACTTGCCCGCACCGTTGGGGCCGACGATCGCGGTCAGGCTGCCCGCCTCGAAGCGCCCGCTCAGATGATGCACCGCGGGGCGGCGCTCGTAGGCGACGGTCAGATCGTCAAGGGCGATAGCGGCGCTCATGGAATGGCCACCGCCCAGACGATGGCCAGCCACAGCACGGCGAGCATGACGATTGCCAGCATCAGCCGCTGGCTGACCGAACGCGCCAGCGCGCTGGCGGTGATGGAAGGAAGGCGAGGGTTTTTCAAGGCGGGTTTTCCGGAATCAATTTGATACAATATAACATCTCTTTTTATAAACACGAGATGAAAATGCAGCCATGTTCCGCCCAGCCCTACGGACCCTGTGGGAATGAGGCTGGCAACACGCGCGCTAACACATCAGCATCACCACCGCTTGAAAAACCGAACCATTTGCCCCACGCCGTCCTCGAACAGCAACAACTGTCGAGAAGCTGCCATGCGCATCGGTGTCCTCACCCACCTCAAACACCCGGTTCGTCAACCCTTCCCCGGCGGCCTGGAGGCGTTCACCTATGATGCGACGCTAGGCCTGCGCGACCTCGGCCACGACGTCACTCTGTTCGCCAGCTCCTCCAGCGCCGCAGAACTGCACGCGGTACCGATTCTCGATGACAGCACCTACCAGCACGGCAACCGCCCGCTCGCCAGCGAGTACATCGACGAGCACCATGCCTACCTCAAGACCCTGCTGCAGATCGACCGCTACGGTTTCGACGTGATCTTCAACAACAGCCTGCACTACGTGCCCGTGACCATGGCCTCGCTGATCCACACGCCCATGCTCACGGTGCTGCACACACCTCCGTTTTTCGAATTGGTCGAGGCCCTGAGCAATACGCGTCGCAGCGGCTGGTTCTGCACCTGTTCGACTGCCAATGCCCGCGCCTGGCGCGCCCAGGTGCCGGACTGTGAAGTGATCGCCAACGGTATCGACCTGGATTTCTGGTACCCGCGCGGCACGGTCGGCGAGCATGTGCTGTGGTTCGGCCGACTGATCCCCGATAAAGGCCCACAGCTGGCGATCGCCGCAGCGCTGCAGGCCGGCGTACAACTGCGCCTGGCTGGGCAGATCACCGATCAGGCATTTTTCGACGAACAGATCGCCCCGCACCTGGGTGAGCAGATCCGCTACCTCGGCCACCTCGATCGCGAGGCGCTGGCCGCCGAACTGTCCAGCGCCTCGGCGGCGTTGGTCACGCCCTGCTGGGAAGAACCCTTCGGCCTGGTAGTGGCCGAAGCCCTGGCCTGTGGCACTCCAGTCGCCGCCTTCGCCCGCGGCGCGTTGCCCGAACTGCTCAACGAGGACACCGGTGCCCTGGCCCCGGCCGGTGATGTGCCGGCGCTGGCCGAGGCCCTGCTCGTCGCCCGCGGCAAATCCCGCGTAGCCTGCCGTGAACGTGCCGAGGCGCAATGGAGCCATGCGCTGATGCTCAAACGTTACGAGAAGCTCCTGTACGAAGTGATGGCCGCCCATGCCGAACAGCAGCGCGACAATCGATCAACCGCGCCAGCCATGCCGGCCAGAGCGCAGCTGGGTGGCCACAATGGCTGAGGCGCCACTCTCAGGCGCAGACGCCACCCCTCAGGTCGGTTACTACGTTCACCACCACGGCCATGGCCATTGGCGCCGCGCCCAGGCCATCGCCGAACACCTCCAGTGTCCGGTCACGCTGATCGGCAGCCACCTGCCGCCGCTCCCGGCACCGCTCCAACGCCTGGACCTGCCCGCCGACACCGCCCCAGGCATGCAGGTCGAACGCTTCGCCACGCTGCACTACGCGCCCTTGGCCGTCGACGGCCTGCGCGAGCGCATGGCGCTGCTGACAAACTGGATGAACCGCCACTGGCCGTGCCTGCTGGTGGTCGATGTTTCGGTCGAGGTGGCCCTGCTCGCGCGCCTGCTGGGCGTTCCGACGGTGTACATCCGCCAGCACGGTCAGCGCGACGACCCTGCCCACCTGCAGGCCTATGCCTGTGCCTCGGCCCTGTTGGCGCCGTGGCCGGCCTTGATGGAAAGCCTCGATGCCGAGCGCCCAGGCACCCCCGCCATCGTGCGCCACACCCGCTACAGCGGCTGGCTGTCGCGTTACCCTCAAGGCCGCAACGCCGCCGCTGAAACCGGCCGGGTACTGGTGATCATCGGCCAGGGCGGCACCGCCATCGGCACTTGCGAGTTGCTCGCCTTGGCCCAGGCTTGCCCAAGCTATCAATTCAGAGTCATCGGCCTGGCGCCCGACCACGGCCGGCTATGCGCCGCCAACTTGGTCGATCTGGGCCAGGTGCCTGAGCCCTTCGACGAACTGTGCCGCGCCGAAATCGTCATCGGCAGCGCCGGCGATGGCGTGGTCTCCGAAGCCGCCAGCCTGGGCTGTCGCTATGTGGCCATTGCCGAATCGCGACCGTTCGATGAACAGCTGCACCAGGCCCGTCGCTTGCAGGCTTTAGGCCTGGCCATCGGCCTGGATGCCTGGCCTGCTGCCGAGCACTGGCCGCAACTGCTGCAACAGGCCCGCGCCCTCGACCCTGGGCAATGGCAACGCGGCGGCCCAATGGCTGATTCGCCCGCGCACGCGGCGCGGATCATTGAAGACACCCTGCGCGAACACTTCGTCAGTAGCCCCGCGCCGTTCAGTAGCCCCGCGTCGTAAGGCAAGCGTCGATCTGCGCCTGACTCGGCAGGCGCAGCACTTCAAGCTCGCTCGCCGTCCAGCGCACCAGCCCGCGCTCCACGAAGCCCTGCAGCCAGCCCTCCATCGGCCAGCGTTGCCATTGCCGATAAAACCGCTGGGCGTTGGCGACGATGGCTTCAAGGTGATTGAGCGGGGGATCGTACATCGGGTGGTATTGATGAAAGGCCAAGGCCGCGGCGCTCAACAGCGTCACCCCTTGCGCCTGCGCCCGAAACGCAAAGTCGGTGTCCTCACCGCCATAGCCTGCGTACCCCTCATCGAAGCCGCCGATGCGCGCGAAGGTCGCGGCGCTGCACGCGAAGTTCAGCGACCAGAACAGCGCGTAAGGCATGGCTGTGCCCGGCGCCGTCCGATGCACCGCCAACGGATGCGCCACCGCGTCACGCAGCAACGACGCCGCGCTCCACTGCGCAGTGCTGGCAGCCTCGGGCAGATAGCGCACCTCGCCCAGATGCAGGGCCTGCGGGTGTGCATGGAGCGCCTGGGTATAGGTGGCGATCAAGTCGGCCGCCGGGATGCAATCGACATCGAGGAACACCCACTCTGCGCCCTGGCCAGTCACAGCGTTGCGCGCTCGCGCCAAGGGCAAGCGTCCATCAGGCTCGTCAATGCGCAACGCATGGATCGGGAAGTGCGGGCTGTGCAGTGCCAGCGGCGGCTGATTCATGAACACCACCCACAGCCCGGCGATCGGCTGGGTCGAACGTTCGAGGCCGAGAATCAGATTGCGCAGTTGCCGCTCGCGGCCGTGGACCAGGGTGATGACGTTCATGCAGCGCTCCGAAGGATCAGTCAGCAATGGACCCTGCCCGCACAGAGATGATTCCCACCCGTCACCGCTGCGCCGGCCCAACGCACCAATGGCCGCAGCGCTGGTCTAAACAGACTACCCGTTGCAGGAGCGCTACGCATATGACTCTTCCCCGCCCACCGGATCCCGTCCCCGATCCCGCCGATCCCGATGACGAAGACCTGATCAACGATCCGGGCAATGAAGACCCGGGGTCCATCGAAAAGGACGCGCTGGTGCCTCTGATCGAGGACGACGACGCGCCCTGATCGCGTCCGCAAGCGCTCCAAGGGGCGGTAATCGGCAGGCCAGTCCCGCTGCCAGCGGCTCCGGCGCGCACTGCTTTTCGCAAATCCGCCCCGCGCGCTATATGCTGGCGGATGTTTTCCATTGCGAGCAGCGCGCACCCTCGCCTGCCAACCCAAGGCCTGCCAATGACAACGACGTCCTCCAGCGCTGTGCAGCGTGATCACCGCCCTTCCAGCAGCCTGGCGTTCCCGGTGGTCGGCATCGGCGCCTCGGCCGGCGGCCTGCAGGCCATCAAGGAATTCTTCGAGTACGCCCCGCGCGATACCGGCATGGCCTTCGTGGTCATTTTGCACCTGTCCCCCGATCACCAGAGCGTCGCAGGCAAGATCATCCAGGACTCCACGCGCATGCCAGTGCTGCAAGTCAGCGAAGGCGTGCCCATCGAAGCCAACCACGTCTATGTGATCTCCCCGGCGCAAACACTGAGCATGGACAATGGCTGGCTGCGCATCGAGCCGCCGCAACCGCGCAACGGCATGCATGTGGCGATCGATCTTTTCTTCCGCGCGCTGGCCGACGTGCATCAGGAGCGAGCCTTTTGCATCGTGCTTTCGGGCACCGGCTCCGACGGCGCCGTGGGCCTGACACGCATCAAGGAACAGGGCGGCGTGACCATGGCCCAGGCGTTGGACGATGCCGAGTTCGACGCCATGCCGCGCGCCGCCATCGCCACGCAGATGGTCGACCTGGTGCTGCCCGTGGCACAGATGCCGGCCAAACTGGTGGAGCTCTGGCACAACTCGCGCTTCATCCAGCTGCCATTGCCCAGCGAAGACACGCTGTTGCGGCCTACCAGCGAGCGCGAGGCCGTGGCCGCCGAACAATTGCTGCAGGACATCCTCGGGCAACTGCGCACCGGCACCGGTCACGACTTCAAGCACTACAAGCGCGCCACGGTGCTGCGCCGCATCGAGCGCCGCATGCAGGTCACCGCCCAGCCCGACCTGCGCGCCTACTATCTGTACCTGCAGGACCGCCCTGAAGAGACCCGCGCGCTGCTCGACGACATGCTCATCGGCGTCACCAACTTCTTCCGCGACCACGAAGCCTTCGACGCCCTGGAGCGCGATGTGCTGCCCCTGGTGGTCAATGGCGGCGACGGACCCCGGCCGGAAAAGGACGAGATCCGCGTATGGTCGGCGGGTTGTTCGACCGGCGAAGAAGCCTACAGCCTGGCCATGGCGTTCGGCGACCGCATGCTCGCCGACGACAGCCAGGCCAAGCTGCAGGTATTCGCCACCGACATCGACGAGCGCGCCATCAGCCATGGCCGCCTGGGCCTCTACAACCAGGCGATCATCACCGACGTGCCAGCCGCGCGCCTGCGTCAGTACTTCCTCAAGGAAGAAGACCACTTTCGCATCCGCAAGGAAGTCCGCGAGCGGGTGTTGTTCGCCAAGCACAGCCTGCTCTCGGACCCACCCTTCTCGCAGATCGACCTCATCACCTGCCGTAACCTGCTGATCTACCTCGACCGCGAGGTGCAGCGCGAAATCCTGCAGATGTTCCACTTCGCTCTGCGACCGGGCGGCTACCTGTTCCTCGGCTCGTCAGAATCGGCCGATGCCTGCCCTGATCTGTTCGCGCCCCTGGACAAACGCAACCGCATCTTCCGCGCCAAGACCGGCACCGCCACCAGCCGCCGCACCCCGACCATGCCGCGCGGCGGCTACGTGCGCAGTCAGCCCACTATCAAGCCGGATCAGGCACTGGCACCGCGCAAGCTGTCGGTGGCCGACATCCACCTGCGCGCCATCGAAAAAAGCGCACCGCCCAGCCTGATCGTCGACGCCAACGCCGACATCCTGCACATGACTGAAAGCGTCGGCCGCTATCTGCGCATGGTCGGCGGCGAACTGAGCCGCAATCTGCTGACCCTGATCCACCCCGACCTGCGCCTGGAAATCCGTACCGCGCTGTTTCAGATGCACCAGAGCGGCGCAGCGGTACGCTCGCGCCAGGTCCAGGTCGAACGCGAGGGGCGCTCCTACCTGATCGAGCTGACCGCCCAGCCTTACAAGGATGCCGAAGTCGAAGGCGAGTTCGCCCTGGTGCTGATCGCTGAAACCGAGCTCGATGCCGCCGAACAGCACGTACGGGCCGCAGTGCAAACCGACAACCAGGTGCTCTCCAACCTCGAGCGCGAGTTGCAGCGCACCAAGCTGCACCTGCAGGACACCATCGAACAGGCCGAGGTCTCCAGCGAAGAACTCAAGGCCTCAAACGAAGAAATGCAGGCCATCAACGAAGAGCTGCGCTCGGCCACCGAAGAGCTCGAAACCAGCAAGGAAGAGCTGCAGTCGATCAATGAAGAACTGCTCACGGTCAACTACGAGCTGAAGACCAAGGTTGAAGAAACCGACAAGATCAACGATTACCTGACCAATCTCATCGCCTCCACCGACATCGCCACGGTGTTCGTCGACCGCAGCATGCGCATCAAATGGTTCACCCCGCGCGCCACCGAGATCTTCAGCATGCTGCCGGTCGACACTGGCCGTTCGCTGCTCGATATCACCCATCGCCTGGATTACGTCGACCTGGCCGGCGACGCCGCCAGCGTGTTCGAGACCCTGACCTTGATCGAGCGCGAGGTCAGCAGCACCGATCAGCGCTGGTACATCGTGCGCCTGCTGCCTTATCGCTCCAGCGAAGACCACATCGACGGCACCGTGCTGACCTTCATCGATATCACTCAGCGGCGCCTGGCCGAAGAGGAACTGCGCCGCAGCGAAGAGGCCATGCGCCAGGCGGTGAGCCAACGCTCCACCAGCCTCAAGGACGAGTTTTTCGCGGTCATGTCCCACGAACTCAAGCATCCGCTCAACCTCATCCAGCTCAACGCCGAACTGCTGCGCCGCTTGCCCGACTTCAACAAGCCGGGCCAGGTGGCCAAGTCGCTGGACACCATCCGCGATGCGGTCAGCAACCAGGCGCGGATCATCGACGACCTGCTCGATGAAGCCCGCGTGCGCACCGGCAAGCTCAAGCTGATGCGCGGCCCGCTCGATCTGGTCAGCGTGCTGCGCGGCATTCACAACGTGGTCAATCTCGACGAGCTGGGCCATGAGGTGCATCTGCAAGTGCCCGGCGCCGCAGAGCCGGCACTGATCATTGATGCCGACCCGACGCGCATCGAACAGGTGCTGTGGAATCTGATCAACAACGCCCTGAAGTTCACCCCGTCGCCAGGCAAGATCTGGATGGTCGCCGAGCGCGACCACGACATGGCGCGGGTGCGCATCATCGACAGCGGCGTCGGCATCAGCGCCGAGCACCTGGGCAAGGTCTTCGATCTGTTCGGGCAGGCCGGCGGCGCCCACTCCACCTATCAGCGCGAAGGTCTGGGAATCGGCCTGTCGCTGGTCAAGCAGCTGACCGAAGCCCACGGCGGTCGCGTTCAGGTCGAATCCGACGGCATTGGCCGCGGCAGCACTTTCACCCTCTGGCTGCCATTGAACCTGCACGAGTGCGAACGCCCGCCGGTGGAGTTCAAGGAACAGGCCGGGCGCCTCAAGGGCTTGACCGTGCTGCTGGTCGACGACGCCCCCGAAGTGCTCGAAACCTTGCAGATGCTGCTGGAAATGGAAGAAGCCCAGGTCACTGCCTTCAGCGACCCGCTGCTAGCGCTGGAAGCCGCGAGCCGGCAGCTGTTCGACCTGATCGTATCGGACATCGGCATGCCGAAGATGAACGGTCACGAGCTGATGAGTGCCCTGCGTATGCTGCCCAACACCAAGGACACCCCCAGCCTGGCCCTGACCGGCTATGGCGCCAACGACGATGCGCTCAAGGCCCGCAGCGCCGGCTTCACCCGGCACCTGGGCAAGCCGGTGGCCTATGACGACCTGATCGACGCTCTGGAAGAGATCCGTGAACCACTGCGCTGATAAGGCCCTTGGCGTGACCCCAAGGTCCCGTGAACCGGGTCACGCTTCGGGTCATTGACTGGCCAAAAACTGGACGTTCGTCGGAAATCCGCCAAACTTCATTCATCTACCCTGCTACGGGTCCGATACACCGGCTGTAGACAAAAGACTTCAGGGACGTGTCCGGGCCCGCTCGTCGGCCTCATGAACACAGTCGTCGGCAATGTCGCCGCGCACAGGCAACACCCACGCCAAGGTATCGATGAGCAAAGGACTTCACTCTCCGTATTCGCGCAAGGACCCTTGGTGGCGGCGCTACGGCCATTTTCTGCTGCCGGTCTGCGTCTTGCTGATCGGCCTGGCGCTGTCGGTGTTCGTCGGTCTGCTGGACCTGCAACACCGTGGCAGCGAAGAGCGCGCCGACATCCGCCTGCGCCTGAGCCTGCTCAGCGCCCAGGCACAGACCCAGGTGCGCAACACCTTCAGCCAGACCGAAGGCATCACCCAACTGCTGAGCGTCGACGGCGGCATCAGCGCCGCGCATTTTCACGGCATGACCGACGAGGCCAAGGCCGCGGTGCCGGCGTTGCAGCACATCGTCCTGGCCCCCAAGGACGTGATCAGCGACGTCTGGCCACTGGCAGGCAACGAAATCCTCATCGGCCTGGATTTTCGCAATATCCCCGATCAATACCCCATGGTGCACCTGTCACGGGCGCTGGGTATTCCCATCCTCACCGGCCCCATCGACCTGATCCAGGGCGGCCGCGCGCTGGTCTACCGGCGCCCGGTGTTCCAGGCTTCCGGCACCGGCTCCACGCAGTACTGGGGCATGGTCTCGGTGGCCGTCGACGTCGACGCGCTGATTCGCGCCACCGGCATGAATACCGACGGCCCGCTGGCACTGGCGTTGCGCGACCGGCAGAACAAACCCGTGTGGGGCGACCAGAGCAGTTTCGACAACGATCCGGTGACCACCGGCGTCGAGATCCCGGGCGGGCGCTGGCAGCTGGCGGGCGTACCGCGCGGCGGTTGGTCGGCGTTCACCCTCCTCGACTCCACGGTATTCGCCCTGAGCCTGTTCGCCACCGCGATATTCACCGCGTTCGCACTGCAGATGAGCCGCACCCAGATCCTCATGCGCCGGCGCAACGACGAGCTCAACGGCGAGATCAGCGAACGCCTGCAGGCCGAGCAGCGGCTGGCGCAACTGGCCCACTACGACTCGATCACGGGCCTGGCCAACCGCGTGCTGTTTCGCCAACGGCTGGTCCAGGCCATCGAATCTGTGGTGGGCCAGCGTTCCTTTCTGGCGGTGATGATTCTCGACATCGACGGCTTCAAGTCCATCAACGACACCCTGGGCCACGCCATGGGTGACCTGCTGCTGCGCCATGCCACCCAGCGTTTCGTCGACAGCGTGCACGGTGGCGATACGGTTGCGCGACTGGGCGGCGACGAGTTCGGTTTCATCCTCCAGCACCTGGAGCATCCCGAAGACGCCGTGCATGTGGTGGGCCAGTTGTTGCGTTCGCTGGCCCTGCCCTTCGATCTCAATGGTAACGCCGCGCTGGTGACCGCCAGCATCGGCGTTGCAATCTGCCCGCTGGACGGCAGCAATGCCGAGGACCTGCTGCGCCATGCCGATACGGCGATGTACAGCGCCAAGGAGTCGGGCCGTAACGATTTTCGCTTCTACCAGGCTGCCATGACCCAGCAGATCAAACGCCGGGTCGACATGGAGCACGCGTTGCGCCGGGCCTTGGGCCAAGGCGAGTTCGAGGTCTGGTATCAGCCGCGCCTGAACCTGTCCAACGGCCAACTCGAAGGCGCCGAAGCGCTGCTGCGTTGGCGCGATCCGCAACTGGGGCTGATCATGCCCAGCGATTTCATCCCGCTGGCCGAGCGGACCGGGCAGATTATCGCCATCGGCGAATGGGTACTCGACCAGGCCTGCCAGCACATCCGCGACTGGCGTGCTCAGGGCTGCCTGATCGACAGGGTCGCAGTCAATGTCGCGGCGCCGCAGATCGAACGCAGCGATTTCGTCGGTACGGTGCGCGCGGCGCTGTCGCGCCACCAATTGCCCGGCGAAGCGCTGGAAGTGGAAGTCACTGAAAGCCTGCTGCTCGAAAGTCACGAGGCGGCCAGCGGCGTGTTGCGCGAATTGCAGAGCATGGGCGTGACCACTGCCATCGACGACTTCGGCACCGGCTACTCGTCGATGGCCTACCTCAAGCGCCTGCCCATCGACCACCTCAAAGTCGATCAGGCGTTTATCCGCGATCTGCCTAACGACCAGGGCGACGTGGCGATCGTGCAGGCGATCATCGCCCTCAAGCGCGCGATGAATTTTCGCATGACCGCCGAAGGCATCGAGACCCGTGCCCAGTACGAGTTTCTTCGCGACGCGGGCTGCGATGCCGGTCAGGGGTATTTCATCAGTCGGCCGCTGCCGGCGGCGGAGTTCGCCAGCTGGCTGTTGCGTCATGGGGCGTGCGCGGTCGTGTGAGGGCCATCGGTGGCCTTGCCATGAGGAGGGATATTCCTTAGTGCATCGGTATCTACGCCCTCCGGCGAGCGGGGCCGTGCAACCCTTATTCCGTTTCGTCAGCCGAATGGCAGACCGGCTATTTCCGTCCAATGGTCGGATCGATATCGCCGCACGAAGGTCAAATCTTTTGATCGGATCGCGCCAGCGTTCGCGACATTTCTCAATTGGCAGAACATTCGTCAAACATGAATGGCTGTCCCCCCGCCTTATCAAGGAATCGACAATGGCCTCAATCGAAGAAGTGCTCGACAGCCTGGATCCACCACTGAAGCATTCCTGTGAACGACAGGGCAGCAGCTTGCGGCTGGTCCTCACCGACCCCGCGGTGCACCAAAGCGTGGAGCGGCGCCTGACGCCCAAGGAGCTGCAAAACTCCTTGGCATTCCAGATGGTGCTGCTGTACGCCGTCAACGAAATACGCGGATTAGGCTCGCACGCCAAACTTGAGGTCTTGCCGCCGGTGGATCCGATCAATTTGGACTGACAGCCCTGAATCCGCCTTGGCAGCGCAGTCTTCATCTACGAAGTTCGAACCTTTGCTTGCAGCCTCTCGTCGTAACTGCAGGGCCCGTTCAATCGAGGCCCTGCCCCTAGGTGACGAGGACTGCGACATGAACATCATCCATCCCCAGGCAGCCCGCTATCGCCCTTACGCTGACGCCTCCGGAGGCTGGGGCTCGGCGTTTTCGGTGATGAACATTCTCTGGCGCCAACAAGCCCTCGCCCAGGCCCCTTTGGCCTTGTTCAAGCAGAACAAGCCTGATGGCTTCGCCTGTGTCAGCTGCGCCTGGGCCAAGCCCGGCAATCCCCACGCGCTGGAGTTCTGCGAAAACGGCGCCAAAGCCACGGCGTGGGAGTTGACGTCCAAGAAGACCGGTCCGGATTTCTTCGCCCAGCACCCGGTCAGCGAACTGCGCAACTGGAGCGACTACGACCTGGAGCGCCACGGGCGCCTGACCCATCCGCTGCGCTTCGACGCCGCCAGCGGCCATTACCAGGCTGTCGAATGGGAGCAGGCCTACCGCGAGATCGGTGCGCAGCTGCGCACCCTGGCGCCCGACAGCGTGGTGTTCTACGCCTCTGGTCGCGCGTCGCTCGAAGCCTCGTTCATGTGGCAGCTGTTCGCCCGTGCGTTCGGCACCAACAACCTGCCCGACAGCTCCAACATGTGCCACGAGAGCACCTCCGTGGGTTTGCAGGAGAGCATCGGCGTGCCGGTGGGCACGGTGACCCTGGCCGATTTCGAGCACACCGACTGCATCTTTTTCTTCGGCCAGAACGTCGGCAGCAACAGCCCGCGCATGCTCCATCCGCTGCAGGAAGCACGCAAGCGCCAAGTGCCGATCATCACCTTCAACCCGATACGCGAGCGCGGCCTGGAGCGTTTCGTCAATCCACAGTCGCCGACCGAAATGCTTGGCCCGGAATCGACCATCATCAGCACCCAGTACCATCAGGTGAAGATCGGCGGCGATACCGCGGCGGTCATGGGCATCATCAAGGCGCTGCTGGCGATGGACCGCGAAGCGTCGGCCCAGGGGCGCGCGGCAGTGCTCGACCACGCATTCATTGCGCAGCACACCGAAGGTCTCGACAGCGTGGTTGCCGAGGCCGACGGGCACGAGTGGGCGCAACTCGAACGCCGTTCGGGCCTCGATCGCGGTGCCATGGAAGCCGCCGCCACGGTCTATGCGCGCAGCGACAAGGTGATGATCGTCTACGGCATGGGCATGACCCAGCACCGCCACGGCGTGCAGAACGTGCAGATGCTGGTCAATCTGTTGCTGCTGCGCGGCAACATCGGCAAGGTCGGCGCCGGGATCTGCCCGGTACGTGGCCATTCCAACGTGCAAGGCCAGCGCACGGTCGGTATTACCGAAGACCCGGCCAAGGTGCCGAAGGACAAGCTCGAAGCGCTGTTCGGCATCCAGGTGCCGCCCCACAAGGGCCTGGCCACGGTGGACGCCTGCAAGGGCATTCTCGATGGCAGCGTAAAGGGCTTTATCGGCCTGGGCGGCAACTTCCTGCGGGCCGTGCCGGACACCAGCCGTATGGAGCCGGCCTGGGAGGGCCTGAGCCTGAACGTGCAAGTGGCCACCAAGCTCAATCGCACCCACCTGTTCCCCGGCAGCAACGGCTGGCTGCTGCCGTGCCTGGGGCGCATCGAAAGCGACCGTCAGGACGGTGTCGAGCAGGTCTACAGCACCGAAGACAGCACCGGCTGCGTCAGGGCCTGGAAAGGCACCAGCACCCCGGCCAGCGAGCATCTGCGCGCTGAGGTGGCGATTATCGCCGCCCTCGCCCAGGCCACCCTGAGCGGTGCCGAACGCGTGCCGTGGGAGGCTTGGCGGCGGGACTATGCCCTGATCCGCGCGGCCATCGCCGAGGTCTACCCGCAGATCTTCCACGACATGGAAACGCGCATGTGGGAGCCCGGCGGTTTCCATCGGCCACTGGGCGCCTATGAACGCAAGTGGACCACGCCGTCGGGCAAGGCGCAGTTCGTCGCCCCGCAGGGCCTGGATGAGGACGATGATGTCGCCACCTCGCCAAGCCGCCGCGACGTGCTGCAACTGATGACGCTACGCAGCAACGATCAGTTCAACACCACTGTGTATGGCTACAACGACCGCTTTCGCGGGGTGCAGGGGACGCGCACGGTGATTTTCCTCAATCGCAGCGACATCGTCCGTTTCGGCCTGGCGGCGGGAGACTGGGTGACGGTACGCACGGCTATCGAGCCCGAGGTGCTGCGGGAAGTGGGGCCGCTGCAGATCATCGCCTACGACATCCCGGCTGGCTGCGCGGCGGCCTACTACCCTGAGTGCAACGCCTTGGTGCCGCTGTGGCACCACGCCGAACGCAGCAAGGTGCCAGCGGCCAAGTCGGTGCCGGTGACCCTGCGCAAGGTGCAGCCGGGGCCTGCGGATCTTGAGCATGCGCTGCCGACGAAAGACCAGGTGGCCTGAAAGGGCTGTAACAAGGTTGATGGGCCCTTTTGCCGCCGAACGCGCACCCTATGCAAGCAAGGGTGCGCGTTCGGCGACGACAGGGCCCATTGGATTCAGCCCATAGCTAGGATCAGCCTAACGCGGCTCATGCATCGGGCAACCGTTGTGCGTGGCGCGAAACCCCGACGACATCTCATACGCCGGCTTGCGCACGCGCATCACTCCCCCCAGCGGCCGATGCTGCGCCAACCCGTGCCAAGGGCTGAACGCCATGCCGTCGTCGATATCCCTGACCCCTTCGCTGCTCCAGGCCGGCTGCGCCGGGACTTCAATGCGCGCCACCGTCACATAGGGGCTGAGGTCTTCGGGCCAGGTCACCGAGGCGTCTTCGATCGGCATCTTCTCGGCATCGGTGGCCAGCTGGATGCGCACCTCCCAGATCCCGCCCTGCGTGCTGAAGTACTCGCTCACCGCCTGGCGCAGGCCATCAGGATTGTCGTCCAGATCCACTGGCTGGTCGGTCAACGCCGTCAGCGACGGCGCGACCGGGACCACCGCCAACTTGGCGTAATACGGCCCGTAAAGGAACGGCACCACGGTGTTGAAGCTCTCGCCCAGGACATGGGTCTTCGGGTGGCCACCCAGGCTCTTGAGGGTCCCGCTTTCACCGCCCATGGACTCGATGGCCGACTCGACGCCACGCAACACGGCCGACAACGCCTTTTTCAATCCGGGGCCTTTGTCGGTGGTCTTGGCCAGCAGTTTCAGGGTCTTGAGGAACGCCTTGGGCGTCGGCGCGGTAAAGGCTTTGGCGTTCTGCATGACGAAGTCCTGAGTCACGTCACCTTCGCTGCCCGGCAACCGCGCGCCCTCTACGCCAATGATCTTCAGCGCCAGTCCGCGAGGGGTCGAGACTTTGTCGTCGAGTACGTCGCCTGGGTTGGTGGAAAAGCGCAGGACCACCGGCAGTGTGCCCGGCGTGGCGAATGCGCCTTGGGCAAACTCCGGCGCCAGATTGTCCAGCACGGTGATATGGCCGCGTAGCAGCCCGTGACCCTTGGCGTGCACGCTGCGGTAGGCGTGACCGTGATCATCGAAGGTGGTCTGCATGATGCCGCGCAGGGTGTCGGCCAGCTCCTTGGCGGTTTCGGCTTCGTCTTCCGGGATTTGCTCGAAGGACGGCTGAAACGGAATCGGGTGCACAGTGGATCGGGTCGCGGGAAGATCGCTCATCGGTGTTTCCTCAGGGGCTGGTCATCACGAGCAACGGTGCTGAGCACTATGAATGTGCTACTCGCGAGTCGCCGCACTGCGGATGACTGGCAGGCGCGTGCGGATGTTCAAATGGCTTGCTGATTATGACGACCAGTGGCTCGGCAATGGATTTGCAGGAGGCTGGTAGCGCTTGCGACAACGCCCCTGATGCTCAGACGCGCATCGACACCGCTGGATGGCCCTCGCACAACGATGCGTTACATCCGTTTGAACGGCCACCGCACGCACAATGTCGGTATGGATAACGCCGGCCTGTCCGGCCCAACCCTGCGAACGAGGTAGTTATGGATTTGGCAATCAAGGGGCGCGTGGCGCTCATCACCGGCGCCAGCGGCGGCATCGGCCTGGCCACGGCCAAGCAGCTCAGCGAAGAAGGCGTACACCTGATTCTCACCGACCTGAAACTCGATGCGCTGCAAAAAGCCGCTGCAGGCCTGCCCGGCGAGCCGCTGTTGCTGGCCGCCGACATGACCCAGCAAAGCGACGTCGACAACCTGATCAAACAAGGCGAAGCGCGCTTCGGCCAGGTGGATATCGTCGTGCACACGGCCGGTGTGACCGGCGCCAAAGGCGACCCGCTGGAACTGTCCGACGAGGACTATCAAGAAGCCTGGAGCACCGACTTTTTCTCTGCCGTGCGCGTCGCCCGCGCCGCCATCCCGCCCATGCGCGCCCGCGGCTGGGGCCGACTGGTGTGCATCACCTCGGAAAACTCGGTGCAACCCTACTGGGAAGAGGCCGTGTACAACGTCGCCAAGGCCGCACTGGGGGCGTTCATCAAGAACCTCTCTTACAAAGAGGCCGCCCACGGCGTGCTGTGCAACACCGTGGCACCCGCGTTCATCGAGACCGGCATGACCGACGGCATGATGAAAAAACGTGCCGAAGAGCTAGGGGTATCGTTCGAGCAAGCCATTCAAAGCTTCCTTGAAGAAGAGCGCCCCGGCATCGTGCAGAAACGCCGCGGCAAGGTCGAAGAGGTGGCGGCTGCCATCGCTCTGCTGGTGTCGGACCGCGCTTCGTTCATCAATGGCTCCAACCTGCGGGTCGACGGCGGATCGGTGCAAGCCATTCAGAATTGATCCGCAGTTAGCGGACCTGGGGCCGGTGGTGATAATGTCCCGGCCAGTGCTGCGCTCATCTGCCGAGCTATTCGAGGATCCCGCACCTTGGCCCCAAAACCCTCCGTCATGCTCGCGCTGGTGCTCGCCCTGTCCGCAGGGTCAGCACTCGCGCAGCCGCTCAGCTTCACGACGTACCAGCAACAGACCATCGCCTGGATGCAGCAGCACCGCGCCTTCCAGACCCCCGACCACGCCGCCGAAATCGCCTGGAACGCCCCGCGCGAATGGCGTCCCAGTGGCACCCCGAAAAAAGGCATTCTGCTGGTGCACGGCCTCGGCGACTCACCCTGGTCGTTCAACGATATCGGCCCGCAGTTGGCCAAGCAGGGTTATCTGGTGCGCACCCTCCTGCTGCCCGGCCATGGCACTCAGCCCAAGGACATGCTCGATGTCACCCTGGCGCAGTGGCAACAGGTCGTACGCGAGCAAGCGCAAGTGCTGCGCCAGGAAGTACCCGAGGTGTATCTGGGCGGTTTTTCGACCGGTGCCAATCTGGTGCTGGACTACGCCTACCAACACGACGACATCGCCGGGCTGGTGCTGTTCTCCCCAGCCTTTCGGCCGAGCAACGGCTATGCCTGGCTCACCCAGTACATCGGCTGGTTTCGGCCCTGGCTGGCCAAGCCCGACAGTGGCGTGCGGCCTATGCAGACCCCAGTGCGCTACCTCAACGTGCCCACTAACGGTTTCGCGCAGTTCTACCGCAGCGCCCTGCTCGCGCAATCCGACCTCAAGCGCGGCGTCTACACCAAGCCGGTGTTCATCGCTATTACCCAGCACGATTCGGTGCTCGATGCCGACTACGTGCTGCAACAATTCAACCGTCGCTTCACCAACCCCGCCAGCCGCCTGGTGTGGTACGGCAGCAGCCCGGCCCAGATCGACGCCCTGCCCAGGGTGCTGGCGCGCAGTGATTATCTGCCGGACCAGCGCATTGCCCAGTTCTCGCACATGAGCTTGCTGTTCTCGCCCGACAACCCGTTGTATGGCAGCCACGGTAGCCAGCGCCTCTGCTGGAACGGTCAGGACGCCCCCGACATGCAGAAGTGCCTGAAGGGCGAACCGGTATGGTATTCCGACTACGGCTTGCGCGAGCCGGGCAAGGTGTTTTCACGCCTGACGTTCAATCCGTATTTCCAGTGGCAGGCGCAAGTGATGCTGCAGGTGCTCGATGGCAATGTCGCGGCGCTGGCGCAATAGATGACGAGCGTCTAACCGAGGGGGCGGTGCAAATGCTCAGGCAGTGACCGCCCACAGCACGGCCATACATCGCATCCAGTCGTGGGGCGCTGTTGCGTACCGAGCGGACCGCATCCTTCACGGCGAAAACCGCACTCTTTTGATGCCCCGCAGCGCCCCCGCGCCCCACGACGGCATCATTTGCCGCACCCTGATCCGGCAAGTTGCCTTGGCCGGTTCGACACGCCGATTTGCACGCCAGAAGTAATGCCACTGGTGGCCACAGACAGCGCGTTGCCGACCCCTGAAACCACTCCGGATGCAATCGCACAGGCCAGTGGCATTACTTCCCGAACGCTCTAGATCAGCTCCTTGCGCCGTCAAAACTGGCATGCGTCTCGCGATACTTACGTTCTAGGTGCCGGCGTCATCGGCATCACCACTGCGTACTACCTGGCCAAGGCCGGGCGTGAAGTGACCGTGGTCGATCGCCAGCCCGAGTCGGCGAACGAAACCAGCTTTGCCAACGCCGGCCTGATCGCCCTAGGGCAATCCTATACCTGGGCGTCACCCAAGGCGCCGAAGATCCTGCTCAAGTCGCTGTTCCAGGAAGGTCAGGCGCTACGCTTGAAACTCAGCGCCGACCCGCAGATGTGGGCGTGGGCGGCTAAGTTCCTGAGCAACTGCAACGCCGAGCGCTCACGGCTCAACACCTCGCGCAAGCTGGTGCTCTGCCGTTACTCGCAGCAGCAATTGCAACCGCTGACCGCCACCGAAAGCCTGCACTAAGACCGTCTGAGCAAGGGGCTGCTGTACCTTTAACGCGATGCGGCATCCCCCCGCCGACTTCGAGCACATGCTGCAGGCCCGCCGCCAGCTGTTCCCGGGGGGGCCGATTACACCCAGCCAAGCTTCTGGGCCGGCTTGCGCCCGATGACTCCCGAAGGCACGCCGATCATTGGCCGCAGCCGCCACTGCAATCTGTTCCTCAACGTCGGCCACGGGCACATGGGCTGGACCATGTCCTGCGGCTCGGCACGCATCCTCACCGACCTGATGCTCGGCCGCAGCCCTGATATCGACCTCACCGGGATGACCCTGTCATGAACCTCAGCGCTACCACGGCAAAACCTTACGATCACTTCAGCTTCGCCATCCCTACCATCACACACGTGCGCGCCTAGTTTCTGCGTGGCGGCGGCGCCGATTACCACGACCAGGACGACGGCCACTGGATCGACGACCACATCGCCACGCCCATGAGCAAATACCCGGAATATCGCCAGAGCCGCCGTAGTTTCGGGATCAACGTACTCGGCACGCTGGTGGTCGAGATTGAAGACAGCGCAGGTAATATCGGCTTCGCCGTCACAACCGGTGGCGAGCCAGCCGCTTATATGGCAAGCGGCAGGATGCGGCTGTCCATGCTGGATCAGCCAGGCTTCGGCGTGACCTTGAACCCGGAATGCCAGTTGCACAGGCCCTATCGGCACTGACCTCAAGGGCCGGCGCCGATACTCGATCGCCCGCCATGCGCGGGCGATTGTGGTTCAGCCTGCACGGCCTTGGACAAACACCCGCTGTGCGCCAGCCCATTCACTTTCAGTTAAACCTTCCGGCCCTTGCCCCCTCCAACGTGACGACACTGCAATACCAAGGCCGAGGCTCGATAGCGCCTCGTCCTGCCCGTCATCGCGCTCAAGGACCCTGTGGATGCTTATCGACCTGCTGCAATGGCCCGCCATGGCCGTCACCGTTTTCGCTGCCTGGTTCACCGGTTCCAGCAAGCCCACCCGGCGCATGATCGGCTTCTGGTGCTTCGCCCTCAGCAATGTGTTGTGGGTGATCTGGGGGCTGCACGCCGATGCTTATGCCTTGATCATCCTGCAGGTATTCCTGGCGTTGATGAACCTGCGCGGCTTCAAGAAAAACCGCGAACAGAAGCATGAAGTGGAAGACGATGGCCAATCCGATGAAACCAACGGCTCGCCCCAGGGCTCTCAAAAGCATTGATCCAGAGCCTTCGAGGACAAGCCATGAGCCAGTTCGACCGCCGCCAGATCCTGCAGATGATCGCCGTCACCAGTGCCGTTCCCTTTATCCCACCCGTGTTCGCCGCTGCCGACGGCATCAGTGAATTGGTGTTGGTGGAAAAGGAAGCACCGGGCGTCAGCTTCTATCAATTACCGGAAGGTCGGCCGCTGGCGCACCTGGCGCTGCCCACCCAACCCCATGAAATCGTCGCCGACGCCCAAGGCCGATTCGCCTACGTGGCCCAGTACGGTGTCAACAAATGGGCCGCGCCTGGAGACGGCGGGCATCAGGTGTTCGTGATAGATCTGGTGGCACGCAAGATCGTTCGCAGCCTGGATCTGACGCCATACCACCGCTTGCATGGTATCCGTCTGGACGCCGCCGGGCGCCTTTACGTGCTGAGCGAAACCGACTCGGTGATGATCCGCTTCGATCATCCCGCGACCGACCAGTACCCTAGCCAGATCGTCCCCGTGGGCGGCACCCGCAGCCATTACTTCGTGCTGCGCCGCGATGGCCGCCGTGCCTATGTGTCGGACACTTTATCGGGCATGGTGATCATGCTCGACCCACACGATCCGACCTACACCCCGGTCAAGCGCCTGGTCGGCGAGGCACCGGAAGGCTGCTGCTTGAGCCCGGACGAGCAGACGTTCTACGTGATCGATCGCTATCAAGGCGAGTTGCACGCCTTCGACGCTGACACGCTGCAACCCCGCAAGCAGGTGAAGCTGCGCGGGGAAGCGGTACGGGTGGTGGCGCTACCCGACGGTCGGTTGATCGTCGCCAATCAGGCGGACAAGAGCCTCAGCCTGCTGCGCGCCGATACCCTGGCCGAGGACAAACACCTGGCGCTGGAGGCTGCGGCGCCGGGGCTTAATCTGGCGCCCGCAGGCGATCGCCTGTACGCGTCGTTGGAGTCCGACAAGGTGGTGGTCGTGGACACCGCCAAATGGCAGATCATCGGATCATTTGCGACGCAAAAGGCACCCGACTCGGCGGCATTCGTACTGCGCGGATAACGCCGGCTTCAGGGTTTTTCAGCCGCCTTCAGAACACTTCAAGGCGCCGCGCCTCGCAACCGGCTAATGTCGACTGGCTGGCTATATCCCTGTAGCGAGGCCCCCCCGAAAGAATGTCTGTCAGATCGCTGTAGCGGACACATCGCATCGGGTACAGCCCCACCTCGCTGCGGGATGACTGCGCATTTATCCGATCACCGAATCTGACTCTCGCGCATCGCCGAGAGCGGGAGGCTTTGTGTCCGAGCACCACGACATCCAGAACAATTCACGCAGGCAAGTCCTCAAGGTCGGCGCCACCGCACTGGCGGCAGGCTCCCTCTCGGCTATGGTGATGAGCAGCAGTGCAGCCCACGCGAGCCCCTCCCCAGACCACAACACCACAGGTGAAAAGCCCATGAGTCACTTCACGACCAGCGACGGCACCGAGATTTTCTACAAGGATTGGGGCAGCGGTCAGCCCATCGTCTTCCACCACGGTTGGCCGCTGAGCGCCGACGACTGGGATGCGCAGATGCTGTTCTTCCTGTCCAAGGGCTATCGGGTCATCGCCCACGACCGCCGTGGCCATGGTCGCTCGACCCAGACCGCCACCGGCAACGACATGGACACCTACGCCGCTGACGTCGCCGCGCTGGTCGCCCACCTCAAGCTCAAAGACGCCGTGCACATCGGCCACTCCACCGGCGGGGGCGAAGTCGCCCGCTATGTGGCCCAACACGGTGCCGGTCATGTCGCCAAGGCTGTGCTCATCGGCGCCGTGCCGCCGATCATGGTCAAGTCGGCGAGCAACCCCGGCGGCCTGCCGATCGACGTATTCGATGGTTTTCGCTCGGCACTCGCAGCTAACCGTGCGCAGTTCTACAAGGAAGTGCCGATCCCCTTCTACGGCTACAACCGTGACGGCGCCAAGGTGCTCGAAGGGGTCAAGGACAACTGGTGGCGCCAGGGCATGATGGGCGGCATCAAGGCTCATTACGACTGCATCAAGGCGTTCTCGGAAACCGATTTTACCGAAGACCTGAAAAAGATCAGCGTACCGGTGCTGGTGCTGCATGGCGACGACGATCAGATCGTGCCCATCGCCGACTCCGCCGAGCTGTCGATCAAGCTACTCAAGCACGGCACGCTCAAGGTGTACAAAGGCTACCCACATGGGATGTGCACCACGCATCCGGAAGTGATCAACCAGGATCTGCTGGCGTTTATCAAGGGCTGATGACTGGGCGCGGGCACTGGCCCGCGCTCATCCCCTGCGGTCCATTTCATTGCATGGACTTTCTCACGGGTTAGATGTTCAAAGTTGAGGACGACGACCTGGACGTTCCAGGGTTGCCTCCCTCAACAGGACGACACATGACCTTCTACATCTTCCTTCTAGCCTGCTGTGCTGCGGCCTCCACCGGCATGATTTTCAAGCCCGGTGCCTGGTACGAATCCCTGAAAAAACCCAGGTTCACTCCGCCAAACTGGGCGTTCCCTGCGGCGTGGGTGACGATCTACCTGTTACTTTCGTGGGCGGGTTATCGGCTCACCTTGCTGGCCGACAGTCAAACGGTACTGGCCTTGTGGGCGGCGCAGATCGCGCTCAACACGCTGTGGACCCCGGTGTTCTTTGGCGCGAATCGCCTGGGTGCCGGGATGGTGATCATCGGTGTTCTCTGGATCGTCGTGGCGGCAATGGTCTTGCTGGCATTGAGGCTGGACGTGATCACCGGGCTGATTCTGTTTCCTTACCTGGTGTGGCTCACCGTCGCCGCTGCGTTGAATTTCTCTATCTTGCGGCACAATAGATGACCCCGTACGAGCACGCACGCCGAGCCGAGGGTCAAAAAGCGATATTTTGCGACCCTCTGCCAAATTCCTCGGATTGACCGGGCGCATCGAGGCCCGTTCGTGGCAAAATCGCCGCCACTCCCCGTTTGCAACAATCGCAATAGAGCGCTCGGGAGCCTCGCTGTGGAGCATGCCGTGTCTGTTGATGTTGATCATTCTTGGTTGGGCCGCTTGCCTGCGCCGACGCAGTGGGCATTGCTGGTGCTGTGCGCCGCAGGTGCGGGCCAGCTGCTGGCCAGCATGCAGGTCCCTGCCGGGCGCTTCCTCGGGCCGATGGTGGCGGCCATCGCTTTCGCCTTGAGCGGATGCACCGTTCGTTTACCCAAGGTAGCGTTTCAGGGCGGCCAGAGCGTGATTGGCCTGATGGCGGCGCACTCGATCACTACCGGGGTGCTGGTGGCATTGACTCAGGCCTGGCCGGAGATGATTTTTGCCACCGTCAGCACTATCGCCCTGAGCCTCACCGTGGGCCTGGCCATGGCGCACTTCGGCGACCTGCCTGGTACCACGGCCATCTGGGGCAGCACCCCAGGCGCAGCCTCGGCGATGATCTCCATGGGTGAGCAATACGGTGCAGATGGCCGCGTGGTAGCGGCCATGCAGTATGTACGGGTCGTGTGTGTCGTGGTCTGCGGCGCGCTGGTCAGTCATTTCATGGGCATCACCTCGACCCATGCGCTGGCGGTGGCATCGACGATGCAATGGTTGCCCTTCACAGGGGGGCTGGTGGTCATTGCCATCGGCATCGTTTTTGGTAATCGGCTGCCGGCCGGGGCGCTGTTGATTCCTTTGGCACTCGGTGCCGTCTTGCAATTGACCGGCGTCCTGCACATCGCCCTGCCGGGCTGGTTCACCGCACTGGCCATGGCCGCCATCGGAGGCTATGTGGGCCTGCGCTTCGACCGCCCGACGGTGCTCTATGTGCTCAAGCGTCTGCCGACCATGATCTGCTGTTCGATGCTGCTGATTGCCGTAAGTGCTGCGCTGGCATATGTCATCGCGCTGCTGCTGCACAAGGACTATCTGTCGGTGTATCTGGCCACCAGCCCCGGTGGCCTGGACTCGATGGCGATCATCGCGGTGGACAGCCAGGCCGACGTGAGCCTGGTGCTGGCGATGCAGGCGCTACGCTTGTTCACGGTGATTCTGGTGGGGCCGTTTCTGGTCAAATGGGTGATCGAGCGGGTCAGCCGGCTGGCTTGAAGCGCAGCGTTTCACCTGCGCTGCAGTGTTGCCAGCCCCTGCACCACTTGCTGGGCCAGCGCGGGCGTATCGACACCGATCACCCGCCCGCCCTGCTTGAGCATCCGCCCATCGGCGATCACCGTGTCCACGGCGCTGGGCGTTGCCGACTGCACGACGCTGGCATAGGGATCGAGCACCGGCAGCATGCCCAGCCCGCGAGGATCGATGAGGGTCAGGTCGGCGCGCTTGCCCGGTGTGACCGAGCCGATCTGCGCCCCCAGGCCCATGGCGTCGGCGCCGCCCTGTGTGGCCCAGAACAGCACGTCGCGGGCCGTGAGAAGTTGCTCGTTGGCGCTGCTGCCAATGGCCAGATTCAGTAGCGTCTGCATGACCATGAACAGGTTGGCGTTGCCGCTGAGTACCAGAGTGTCGATACCCAGAGTCACCGGGATCTTTGCTTCGTGCAACGCGGCCACCGGCGCCAGGCCGTAGCCGACGCGCATCTCGGTCAGGGGCGTGAGGCACACCGAAGCGCCGCTGTGGACGATGGTGCGCAGGTCCTCGGCGTCGGCATGAGTGGCGTGCACCAGTTGCACCGACGGGTCGAGCACGCCTTTTTTTGCCAGTTGCTGGATGGCCTTGTTCTTCTGCATCTGCGGGGTCACCGCGATGTGGGTGGAGATGGGCAGGCCATGGGCCTTGGCAAAGGCGAACTCGGGCTCCCAGATCGGCGCTGCGGTGCGCTCGGGGCCGCGAATCGCCATGCCCAGGTCAACGCGCGTTCCGGCCCTGAGTTGCGCCTGCACCCGCAGGATATCGGCGTAGTCCACCGGCGCGGTGGCAGCCAGATCCTGAGCGTAGCCATACCACAGGCGACCGCGCAGGCCGCTGTCGAGCATGGCTTGCAGTTCTGCCTGGGCGAAGGCCGGCGTGCGTAGATTGTGCGACCAGTTGTTGACCGTGGTGATACCACTGTTGATCGCTTCGGCCAGCCCCAGACGTACGCCCAGTGCGCACAGTTGGGGGGTGAACTGCTTGCTGACGGCTAGCTGGGATTTGAAGAACGGCTGGCCTTGCGGAGCCGGCGAACTGCTGCGCAGAAAGCTGTTCCACAGGTGCCAGTGGCTGTCCACCAGGCCGGGGATGAGGATCATGCCAGTGGCGTCGAGCACCTGAGCGCCCTCTTCGGCCAAGTCCTTGCCGACGGCGATGATCTTGCCGTTATTGATGAGCACGTCAGCATCGGGCAGTTCACCGAGCGTCGGGTCCATGCTCAGGACAGTGGCGTGACGGATCAACAGGTGAGTTGAAGGCGGCAGCGTCCCCGGCTGGGCGGCGCACGCCATGTTCGGCAGCGCGAGTCCTGCGCCCGCGACAGCGCTGAGTTTGAGCAAGGTTCGACGGTCGAGGCTGGCGGTATCTGGCACGAAAGCTCCTGTGTTCATGGGATAGTTATGGCAAGGGGCTTATTCATTAATGGGACCAGCATTCACATAACTGCGCCAGATTTCGGCGCTATGACGAATCTGCGCCTCCAGTGCCTGATGATCGGCAGCGGTCCTCGGCGGCTGGGTGGGGGTCAGATGCTCGGGTACCAACTCGGTCGCCACTGCGCCACTGAACCCACCCTCCACCAGCGCCTCATGCTGGGCCTTGAAGTCGATATGCCCGGTGCCGATACCACCCCGCCCGGAATCGGAGATGTGGTAGATCGCCGTGAAGGCCCCATGCTCGCGCAAAGCCTGCAGCGGGTCGGGCTCGTCGATGTTCATGTGAAAGCTGTCGAGGATCATCCGCACGTTGTCGCTGTCCATCTCTGCCAGCAACTGTCGGCACTGCGCGGCGGTATGAATCAACGGCACTTCATAGTGATTGCACACCTCGTACAGGGTCCGCACGCCGCGGCTGGCGGCATAGGCATCAACGGCCTTGCAGCAAGCCAGCAGACGCGCTCGGGCCGATGTCGGGTCCTTGCAGCTGAGCGTCCATTGCGACAGCCCCTGCAAGGTCACAGGCACCGGACCCAACTCGGCAGCAAAATCCACCACCTGACGGTAATAGGCGATGGCTGCATCCTGGGTGGCCTTCGCCGGCTCGGGCGGGCCGGCGTTGAACGGATCGACGGCGATGATGCCGATACCCGCCGCCCTGGCCAGTTCACGCAACAGCGCGGGCGGCCCATCACGAAAATCTCCCGCATATTGAATGCTGTCCATGCCCAGCGCCTTGGCCTTGGCGATGACTGGCGCGGCGGCGCTGATACCCAGCGTCCAGGTGACGATGCCGACGCTCATGACTGCGCCCCCACCAGGGATTGCCCTGCCACCGTCGGCACGTCCTCGCGGGTGCCCAGATACGCTGGCAACTGCACCTTGTAGATCTTGAACGGCATGTCCACCGTGCTCTTGCCGTTGGGTCCGCGGTTGTACGCCAGACGCGCGCTTTGCGGCACCGGGATATACAGCTCGCGCTGGCGAGTGATCATCAGGGCGTCCGGGTTCCACAGCAACGGGTCCTGCACCAGCACGCGCAGGCTGCCATCGGGCGCCAGTACCGTGACCCGCGGCTTGTCGTTTTCACCGAAGTACAGGTTGCCGGCGCTGTCGATCGCGGTGCCGGTGGTGGGCCCGGTGTCGTAGACGAACTCGACCTTGTCGCCTAGCGCCTTGTCCGTCATCTGGGTATCGCGCAACGCGTCGGTCGGCACGCGCCACAGCGGTCCGCTCATGGGCTGGAAATACAGCCATTTGCCGTCCGGGCTGATCTCCAGCGGGTCGCTTTGCACCTGGGTGTCACTGCCGTCGGATGTCTGCAAGGGCCGTCCGTGCTCACCGATGGGCCGGCGCTCCGGGTTCATCTTGGTCGACGGGTGATCCGCCAGGCGTCGCAGCGATACGCCGGTGCGCAGGTTGATGATGACAAGCGCGCCCAGGCCGGAGTCGGTCAGGTAAGCATGCTCGCTGTCCAGGCGCAGGTCGTTGAGATTGCCGCCCGCCGGCAGCACGCTTTCAGGCAGGCTGATCGAACGCAGCAGCTTGCCGTCGCGGGTATCGAATTGCAGGATCCGCTGGCCGGGGTTTATGCCCTTGGGGCCTGCGTCTTCGCCCATGTCGACGGCCCACAGGGTGTGGTCGTCGAAGATATGCACGGTATTGATATTGACCAGCGCCTGGCCATGAGGCTTGCCCGGCGCCCAGCGATTCCACTCGCCGCCCGGGAACGGCTTGAGGGTCCCATCGGCCAGGACTTCGGCAATCGAGGGGGTGTTTTCGTAGCCGGGCCAGCGTGGCAGGCCGACGAACAGACGGCCATCGGCGGTTTGCGCAACGGCGTTGCAGACCCAGTCAAGGCGCGCCACTTCGATCAGCGGCTGACCGACCTTGACTATCGCCTCGCCAGCCCGGCTCAGGTTGCTGGTGGCCATCGCCAAGGTGCCAGACGCCACGGCAGCGGCTTGGCAAAAATTGCGTCGGTTGAACATTCGTTACCCTCTGGTAGTGGTCCCATGGCTGTCGGCGCTGCTGCCGTGACACGCCGTATTACCTATGGGACCGCTCTGGAACGGGCAAGATTCTATGAAACAGCCAGCTCTATTTGACGTGAAACCTTCAGTCCATTCGCTGATGCCAGCCTGGCCACGGTATGCACGTGGGCTGCCTCGAAACGTTCTGCGCGGAGGTTGTGAGCTGTCAGCCACATAGGGCTTGGCGCGAAGGGCTGTCGAATGACAGATGCGCATTGCAGATAAAGCAGCAGCGAGGGAGCCGATCCCTCGCTGCAGGGTTTACGCCAGCGGCTTGCCAACCAGCGCAGGCACCGTCTCACGATTGCCATACAACGCCGGCAACTGCAGCTTGTAGATCTTGAACGGCCGCACCAGCCCGTCGACGCCACCCGGCCCGCGGTTGGCCGCCATGCGCGCACTCTGCGGCACCGGGATGTACAGCTCGCGGGTGTTGGAGATGATCATCGCATCCGGGTTCCACAGTTTCGGATCCTCGGCCACCACCCGCAGGCTGCCATCCGGCGACAGCACGGTGATCCGCGGCCGGTCGTATTCGGCCAGATACAGGTTACCGGCGCTGTCGATGGCAGTGCCGGTCAGCGGCCCGGTGTCGTAGACGAACTCGACCGTGTCGCCCAGGGCTTTTTCGCTCATCTGGGTGTCGCGCAACGCTTCGGTCGGCACGCGCCAGAGCGGTCCGCTGAGTGGCTGGTAGTACAGCCATTTGCCGTCCGGGCTGATCTCGATCGGATCCGAGTGCACCTGGTGGTCGCTGCCATCGGGCATCTGCAGTGGGCGGCCCTCCTCGCCTATCGGCCGGCGCTCGGGGCTCATCTTGGTCGATGGATGATCGGCCAGGCGGCGCACCGACACACCGGTGGCGAGGTTGACGACGATGATCGCGCCCAGGCCGGAATCGGTCAGGTAGGCATGACCGCTGTCCAGGCGCAGGTCGTTGAGGTTGGCACCGGCCGGCAGCACGGCGGGCGCCAACGTGATCGAGCGCAGCAGCTTGCCGTTGCGGGTGTCGAACTGCAGGATCTTCTGCCCGAGGTTGATGCCGTGCGGGCCGGCATCCTCGCCTTGGTCGATGGCCCACAGGGTGTCGTCGTCGAAGATGTGGATGGTGTTGATCTTGACCAGCGCCTTGGCGTTCGGCTTGCCCGGTTCCCACTCGTTCCAGTCGCCGCCCGGAAACGGCTTGAGCGTGCCATTGGGCAGCACTTCGGCGATGGAGGGGGTATTTTCGAAGCCGGGCCAGCGTGGCAGGCCGACGAACAGCCGACCGGTGGAGGTCAGGCCGACGGCGTTGCAGAGCCAGTCAAGATGGGCGACTTCGGTCAGCGGCTGGCCGACCTTGGCCATGACGGCGGCGGCGTTGGCCAGATGGCTGGAGGCGACCGCGAAGGCGCCGCAAGCCAGGACGGACGCCTGGCAAAAATTGCGTCGGTTGAACATTGCTATCCCTTTTATTGATTTTGTCGAGCATCTCGAGGTGTCTACACGGGGCCTTTTGGGCAGTCTCCCGCTAGACGTACGATATACGATGACCAAACTCACGGGATGGTAAAACGCAAGGCCTGCGCCTGTTTTGAAGGGAAACGGTCAAAATAATCGACCGTCTGTGGTGGTATCGATCAACGCGGTGCCAAGGAGTCAAGGGGTCAGGGCGCGGCGACCTGGCGGCATTTGAAGCCTTGGGCTTCGTCCCGATCCACCCGCGCCTCAGCCTTGGCCGCGCACACCTCGGGGTTCTGCAGGGCATTCCAGAGGATTGCCGGAGCTTGCTGGGCGACCTGATACATGGCTCGGCACACGTAACCGGCCTTGGGGTCGGCGGGCAGCAGCCAGAGGGCGCGGCTGTCGGCGCCCCGCTCGCAGATGACGCGGGTGGACGTCGCCACTTGCACCGGCGCAGCGGGTGGCAGTGCCGGCGTCGGTGCAGGCGTCGGTGCAGGCGCCGAGCGGCCTTCCTGGCTCAGCACTACGGTCGGGTAGAACACGCCACGCGCGATGCCTTGGGGCATCTGCCAACTGAGTGTCCACCCCTGATCGAGGGCCAGCGAGCCTTGCGCGCGTGGCACTGTCGGTACCTGACTGCCCTGCTCGAACGCGGGAAAGTCCATGCCGACACCGGGGGCTACGGGCTGCAGTTGGTCAAGTGTTCGCCCGGCCCGGCTGGCCGCCGCAGGCAGACTCTGGCACTGCACTCGGGCTGAAAAGCACAACGGCTGCGAGCCGTCTTGCAGCACTACGGCGGCGCCGCTGTCGAAGAACGCCGCGCGCAAAGCCTGCTCGTCGCCACCCGCTGCCGCGACGGCCACCCCACCCAGAGCGGCAGCGAGGCTGGTGCTGTGGACCAACTGCGCCGCGGTGCCCTGCGGGTCGCTGCCCAACTCGGCCTCCCACAATCCCTGCCCCGCCAACAGGCCGACGCGCAGGGCCTGGAGCGCCGTGCCACCGGGCTGACGGTAGGCCCACCAAGCCGCGTAGGCGGCGGCGCCCGCCGGGCCGCCATAAACGCTGCGGCCCAGCTGCGCTTCGGCACTGGCGTAGGTATAGCTGCGCGCTACACGTTCGGCCGCCAGCTCGTTGCTGGCCTCGTCACGGGTGCCGGCCTGCCACAGATCTTCCATCAACCGCTGGGCGGCGGCATCCTGGGTCGCCGTGTCGGCATTGGCGAGAAAGTGGTCGATCAGCGGTTTTGCCTGCGGCCCAGCGCGTGTCGCAATCGCTGCCTGCGCCGCGTCTGGATGCATTTGCAGCGCGACGGTGCGGATATCCCCCAGCGCCTGCTCGGCGACCGCCTGCCAGCCGGGCAGCAAAACGCCGCCGCTGATGGCAGGCTCGGCGCTGGACGCGGGCTGGGTGGCAAAAAGGCACAGGCAAGGCACAAGCAAAAGCGGTAAGCGTGAGGTCATGGAGTCACCCGGGGTTGGCGCACTGTGGGGCGTCGACGACCACTACCTGAAGACGTAAAGCTGGCGCACAGCATACAGAGCCCGTGCGGGGCTGGCGACAACTGAGGGGGATGATTGCGAGGATACTGCAGTGCACCTGCCCGGCCAGAGAATGGCCATGAACGGGAACACTTGAAGAAAATGGCAGGGGCGGCTGGATTTGAACCAACGCATGGCAGGATCAAAACCTGCTGCCTTACCGCTTGGCGACGCCCCTGTATCTGGTAGCGCAACATCGTGATGTTGCATTCCCGCATCAACCGTTGAAGGCTTGTCTGCAAGAACGGCGAGGAATTTACCAGCTTTCATCCGATCCGCCAACCCCTGAAACAAAAATATGTTTCCAGAACAGTCAGTTACTGTTCGCCGGGGTTCATTGCCTAGGGATATCGGCTCGCAGGCCGGGCCAATCCAAGGGTATCGCGCAGCGTCGTGCCTGGGTATGCACGACGGAACACCCCGGCGTCCTGCAAGCGTGGCACCACCTGGCCGAGAAACAGATCGTCCTCTTCCTCCAGATACGGCGGCAGGATCACAAAGCCGTCGCATGCCCCTGCCTGGTACCACTCGATCAACTGATCGGCCACCTGCTGCGGTGAGCCGACCGGCGAGAAGAACGACAGGCTTTCGGCATACCACTTGCCCACCTCGCCCACCGTCATGCCACGCTCCACCGCTTGCTCGATCACGTACTGAAAGCGCCCTTTGCTGCCGGTGATCTGCTCGCTGATGTCCGGCAGCAAGGCATCTTGAGGATACTGCGCGAGGTCGAAGTTCATGCTCGCCGACATAAAGCTCAGGCCGGCTTCAGGACGGATCAGAGCCTTGAGCAAGGCATCCTTCGCTCGCGCATCCTCGGCATCGCGGCCGACCACCGGGACGATCCCCGGCAGCACCTTGATGGCGTCCGGATCGCGGCCATAGGCGATGGCCTTGTCCTTGATCATTCGGTAGAAATCCCGGGCGCGCTCCAACGTCGCCTGGACCACGAACACCACTTCGGCGTGTTGCGCGGCCAGGTCGATAAAGGCCTGCGACACACCCGCCTGGATCAGTACCGGTTGGCCCTGGGGCGGACGCGGGATGTTGATCGGGCCGCGCACATCGAAATGCTCGCCGTGATGGTCGACATAGTGGAACTTGGCAGGGTCGGCGTAGAGCCCCTCGCGGGTGTTCTTGACCAACGCGTCGTCACCCCAGCTGTCCCAGAGTTTTTGCACCACTTCGATGAACTCGCTTGCACGTCCATAGCGCTCGCCATGAGCAAAATGCTCGGTGCGACCATGGTTGCGCGCCTCGCCATCGCTGACCGAGGTGACCACGTTCCAGGCCGCGCGACCGCCGCTGATGTGATCGATATTGGCGAGCATGCGCGCGGCCGTGTACGGCGCCGAGTAGGACGACGACACGGTGCCGCCGATGCCGATCTGGTCAGTGACCGCCGCCAGTGCCGCCAACAGCGTCAGTGGCTCGGGGCGCGCTACCGGGCGGTATTTGACCGTCTCCGAGAAGTGCCCGCCGTAGTTGTCGTCGATCGACAGCTTGTCAGCCACGAACAGCATGTCCAGGCAAGCGGCTTCGGCGCGCCGGGCGATTTTCTTGTAGAGGCGCCAGTCGACACCGCCACTGGCGGCGGAGTCGGGATGGCGCCAGCCGCCCTGATGGGTACCGGCTTCAAGATACAGGGCCAGGTGCATCATGGTTTGCGTGCCTCGTTGGCGGCCGTGACCGGTGCGGTGAAGAAGCTGCTATCGACCAGGGTAGCGGCGTCGAGGCGCTGTTTGATCAGGCCGGTTTTCACGTACAGGTCGATGGTGTCCTGCTGGCGGTTGCGAATCGACGCTACGTCAGTCAACGGCAGGTTGACCTCGCGCTCGACCTTGGCCTGCGCCACCGCATCCGGCAAGCGCAACAGCTGCGCGATCACCGTCGCGTAGGGCTGGGGATGATCGGCGCCCCACTGCCGCGCCTTGGCCAGGCGCTGGGCGAAGTCCTGCAGCTCGGCATGCTTGGTGGCAATGGCCTGATCGGAGGCCACCAGGTAGTTGAGGGACGGGTACGTCTTGCCATCGGCGATGATCCGCACCTGGGATTGCTCGACGGCGAAGGAAATGTAGGGCTCCCAGGTGGCGACCGCGTCCACCGCGCCGCTGCTCAGGGCCAGGGTCGCCTCGGCGGGCGTGGTGAAGACGAAATGCACGTCCTGCTCGCCAAGGCCGGCGTCGGCCAATGCTTGCAGTGCCAGGGCATGCCCGGAGGAGCCTTTGACGGTGGCGATCTTTTTCGCCTTGAGGTCGGCGACGCTGTGCACACTTGAATCCTTGCCGACGATCAAGCCGTTGCCCAGGTAGCCCGAGGCAAAAATGGCTTTGGCCTTGACCCCCGAAGCGGCGGCAAAGGTCAGCGGTGCATCGCCCAGCAGGCCGGCATCCAGGTGATTGGAGTTCAAGGCTTCGAGCACCGGCGCGGCGTTGGCGAATTCGTGCCATTCGATCTTGTAGCCAACGCCCTGCAACACCCCGGCGGCTTCCATGACGGCGCGGGCATTGCCGCGCTGATCGCCGACATCGATGTCCGCCCGCGCCACACCGCTGACGGCCAGTGCCAGTGCAAGTCCGAGGATCAGTTTGTGTTTCATGCAGTGCGCACCCATGGCCGAAAAACCGCCAGCCTAGGGCGCGCGATGGAGATAACCAAATAACATTAAAATATATGCTTATTATGCGCGTTGTTTTGTTCAGGGTTGTTGGTACAGCAATGCGCCTATGCACACAGTATCGCCCTCATCCCCGCATCAACACCCCCCTGACCGAGTACACTGTTGCGCCCAGCCGCCACCAGGAACTCTGTGCATGAAAGTCGGCATCATCTCCGATACCCATGGCCTGCTGCGCCCCGAAGCCATCGCCGCCTTGCAGGGCTGCGAGCACATCATTCACGCCGGTGACATCGGCAGCGCCGACATCCTCACTCAGTTGGCGAGTATCGCGCCGCTGCACGTGGTGCGCGGCAACAACGACCTCGCCGCGCCCTGGGCAACGTCCATCGCCGATCATCTGCGTTTCGACCTCGGCGGCTGGCACACCTTGCTGGTGCATGACATTGCCGACGTGCCCGCCTTGATCGATCCCGCCGTGGGGCTGCCCGCGGTACGCCTGATCGTCACCGGCCATTCGCACAAGCCGCTGATCGAATGGCGCGGGCAAACCCTCTATCTGAACCCCGGCAGTGCCGGGCGCCGGCGCTTCAAGCTGCCAGTGACCCTGGCGCTGCTGGAGCTGACCGACGAGGCACTTGAACCCCAATTGGTCGCCTTGCTGGACTGAAGCAACAGCGCCCTTGAGTCCGGCCCCCAGAGTGACGAAAATGGGCGGATGATCGCCTTCACTATTACTGAGCTGCACAATGACTGAGCTGCACACCCTGGAGACAGCATGATCGAGGTAACCGAGGTTTCCATCGCTGCGTTGCGCGCCGCGCTCGAGTCCGGCCAGACCACGTCGGTCGAGCTGGTTGGCGCCTACCTGGCCCGGATCGACGCCTTCGATGGCCCTGGCACGTCTACCGCCCTCAACGCCGTGGTGGTGCGCAACCCCCAGGCGCTGATCGAGGCCCAGGCTGCCGATGAGCGCCGGGCACGCGGCGCCACCCTCGGCCCGCTGGACGGCATCCCCTACACCGCCAAGGACAGTTACCTGGTCAAGGGCCTGACGGCGGCGTCCGGCAGCCCGGCCTTCGCCCACCTGATCGCCCAGCGCGACGCCTTCACCATCGAACGCTTGCGTGCTGGCGGCGCCATCTGCCTGGGCAAGACCAACATGCCGCCCATGGCCAACGGCGGCATGCAACGTGGCGTGTACGGCCGTGCCGAGAGCCCCTACAACGGTGATTACCTGACGGCGCCTTTCGCCTCGGGCTCGTCGAATGGCGCCGGCGCTGCCACGGCCGCGAGCTTCTCGGCCTTCGGCCTGGCCGAAGAAACCTGGTCGAGCGGTCGCGGCCCGGCGGCCAATAACGGGCTGTGTGCCTACACGCCATCCCGAGGGGTGATCTCGGTGCGCGGCAACTGGCCGCTGACGCCGACCATGGATGTGGTGGTGCCCTTTGCCCGGACCATGGCTGATCTGCTCGAAGTACTCGACGTGATCGTCGCCCCCGACCCCGACACCCGTGGCGACCTCTGGCGCCTGCAGCCCTGGGTACCGATCCCGCCGGTCTCAGCGGTGCGCCCAGCTTCGTATCTGACCCTTGCCGCCCAGCCCGAGGCGCTCGCCGGCAAACGCTTCGGCGTGCCGCGCATGTACATCAACGCCGACGCCGAGGCCGGCACCAGCGAAGCCCCCGGTATCGGCGGTCCGACCGGCCAGCGCATCCACACCCGGCCCACCGTCATCGCCCTCTGGCAGCAAGCCCGCGAGGCCCTCGAAGCCGCAGGCGCGCAAGTGCTGGAAGTGGACTTCCCGCTGGTGTCCAACTGTGAGGGCGATCGCCCCGGCGCGCCCACCGTGTTCAACCGCGGCATCGTCTCGCCGGAGTTTCTTCACCATGAATTGTGGGACCTGAGCGCCTGGGCCTTCGATGATTTCCTGCGTGCCAACGGCGATCCGGCCCTCAACCGCCTGGTCGATGTCGACGGCCCGCTGATCTTCCCGCACGACCCCGGCACCCTGCCCAACCGCGAAGGTGACCTCGCCGCGGGCATGGACGAATACGTGCGAATGGCCGAGCGCGGCATCACGCCGTGGAACGAGATCCCGACGCTGGCCGACGGCTTGCGTGGCCTTGAGCATACTCGACGCCTGGATCTCGAAGACTGGATGGACGCGCTGGGGCTCGACGCGGTGATCTTCCCCACGGTTGCCGATGTCGGCCCGGCCAACGCCGATGTCGATCCACAGGCCGCCGACATCGCCTGGAGCAACGGCGTCTGGGTCGCCAACGGCAACCTCGCTGTGCGCCACCTGGGTGTACCGACCGTGACCGTGCCCATGGGCATCATGGCGGACATCGGCATGCCCGCCGGGCTGACGTTCGCCGGCCGCGCTTATGACGACTCGTCGCTGCTGCGCCTGGCGGCGGCGTTCGAAGCGACCGGGTCGCGCCGCCAGATTCCGCAACGCACGCCCGCACTCTTACCCGCGGACAGCGCGCAGGACGCCTAGCGCTGCAGCACGCGGCAGCCTTCCTCGGGCAAGCCGACCCAAAGCCCATCGCCCACCTGCAGGCGATGGCCCTGGCTCGATGTGCCGACGTATGGCGGCGCCCGCGCAGAGATAGTCATACTAGGCATGTTCCCGACACATGCCTGATCCCTTGATGCGTGAGTACCGATGAAACGTCCTGTACCGCTGCCCGCCCTGCACACTTTCATGATCACCGCACAGTGCTGCAACTTCACGCGGGCGGCAGAACTGCTGTGCCTCACTCAGGGCGCGGTCAGTCGGCAAATCGCCGGCCTCGAAGAGCACCTTGGCTACGCGTTGTTCCTGCGCCAGCCACGCGGTTTGAAGCTGACCGATCAAGGTCGCGATCTGTATCCGCGCATCGAGCAAGTGTTCAATCTGATCGACGAGGCTGTCGAGCAGGTCGGCGGCAAACGCAAGGCCCTGCAAATCAAGGCGCCGACCTGCATGATGCGCTGGCTGCTGCCGCGCCTGCTGCAGTGGCAAAAGGAGCGTCCCGATGTGCCGGTGGAACTCACCACAACGGTGCAGCACAAGGTCGATTTTCGCCGGGAATCTTTTGACGCGGCGGTCATCTTCGGTCCGCCACCCGACGCCGACAGCGGCGCCTTGCATCTATTCGATGAGCAACTGACCCCGGTCTGCTCGCCGCAATTGCTCGAAAGCGGCGCGCCACTGCGCTACCTGCAGGACCTTGAACATCACATGTTGCTGCACCCTAGCCGTGACGAACAGGACTGGGAAGTCTGGCTCAGCGCAGCAGGCGGCAAGCTGGCGGACGTGCGCAAAGGTCAGCATTTCGAGACGCTCGATCTGGCGATGTCGGTGGCGGCCCAAGGCACGGGGGTGGCGATCGGTGATTGGGCGCTGATCGGCGACGACCTGCTGCACGGCCGACTGGTGACGCCATTCGAGCTGAAGGTGCGTACCGGTGCCGGCTATTACCTGGTGACGCCGCTGCGCCAGGAACAGGCTGCGGGCCTGGGTGATCTGCTCGGCTGGCTGCAAGTACAGGCCAGTCGGCGCTGAGCCCGTGGTGCAACGTGGGTCAAGCCGTGGCTAGCGCGCCAGATAGTGCGGGCATTGCTGCGGTGATCGAGCACCTCAAAGGCTGAGCATCAAGCAGGCCGCGCCATCAACATCATCCGCGCCGCCAGCGCCACCATCACTGCGGCGAAGCCATAGGAGCCCAAGCGCCTGGAGATCGGCAGATGCTTCAGGCGTCGGTGAGCCGCTCCGGCAAAGACGCCCAGCAAGAAGTGAAAGACCAAGGCGATAGCCGCCAGGCACAGGCCTAGCGTCACCAATTGCACGCCGGCGTTCCCCGCTGCGGGCGTGACGAATTGCGGCAGGAACACCATGAAAAAGACCAGCGCCTTGGGATTGAGCAGGCTGTTGAGCGTGGCCCGGATGAAGATCGAACGCAGTGACGCCAAAGGCACCTGGGTGCCGCTCGCCGCGGCCGGTCTGGATCTGACCGCCAGCCACCCCAGCCAGAGCAGATACAGCGCGCCCGCGCCACGAATCAAGTCGAACGCAGGTGCCCAGCTCATGATCAGCGCGCCCACCCCGACCGCTACCAGTAACGTCAGGATCATATCCGCCAGGGTGATACCCAGCGCCGCCGCCAGACCGGCACGCCAGCCATGCGTGATCCCATGGGTCATGACGAAGGCCATGTTCGGCCCCGGCACTGCCAACAGAATCACCACGGCACCGGCGAACACCCACAAGCTGGTCGCTTCAATCATCCTGATGTCTCCCGTTCAAGGCCTGCAACGGTAACTCAGTCGAGCGAAGAATCATCGGCACAGTGCAATGGAAGTTATGCGCAACAGTCATGCCCGGCGCTCGGTATGAGGATCAATCCTCAGGCCGACTCGCAAAACCGGATGCGATTGCCGAACGGGTCCGTCACCGTCATCACCCTGCCCCAATCGAGTGTTTCGATCCCAGGTTTCATATAGGTGTAATCCTTGGCGGCCAACTCGCGCTGCAAGTCATCGATGCCGGTAATGGTCACGAAGGTATTCGCACCCGGACATGCATCGCCATGGTGTTCGCTCAGATGCAGCACCAGGCCGGCGCGGGACACTTGCATGTATAACGGGAAATTCTCGCCAAAGCGGTGTTCCCAATCGACCTGAAAGCCAAGGAACTGCAGATAGAATTCCTTGGCTTTGGCCACATCGAAAATGCGCAGGATGGGCGCGGTCTGGGTGAACTTGATATGAGCTGAATCAGGCATTGGCGTCCTTGAAATCCCGAGCAGAAACAGTGCGTTTCCATACGAGCGGCGACAATATCAGCACCCGAACGAGAAACGCTACCCGAGACTAATAAAAGGTCTCCAGCCACTGATGATTGAGTGCCACGTACCAGGAGTTATGTTCAGACACCATGCCCCCCGCCAGCGACCGGGCGTCGATGGCGGCAGTGCACGCCTTATTGGCTCGTCACACTCTGCGCAGCCCCCTGGTCAGGCTGTTGCTTCGCCAGGTCGCCGAAGTCGCGCAAGCTCGACGGCTGGTACGGGTCGCCGATATAACGCGTGCGCGCCACGAACGCCGGGCTGACCAGGCTCTTGGAGCGATCGTGCTCGTCGAAGCTGAGGCCGGCCATGTCAGCCCAGGTATGGATCAGGCTCGAGCTGCTGTACGGTCGGCCGAGGGCACCCGCGAAATTCCAGTCGTGGGTCGCACGCCACTTCGGCGACGCCCAGGCAATGAAGGGGATGGTGTACATCGGCACCGTAGGTCGGCCTTCGTTACGCCCCAGGCTGTCGTGCTTGCCAGAGTCGTAGACGTCTTCGCCGTGGTCGGACAGGTACAGCAGGAAGCCGTTGGGGTCGGTGGCGCCGAACTGCTTGATGATGCTCGACACCACGAAGTCGTTGTACAGCACGGCGTTGTCGTAGCTGTTGTAGGTCTTGACCTGGTCGTCGTTCAAGCCCGGCGGGGTGCCGTCGCGGCCGCTGAACTTGGCGAATTCCTGCGGGTAGCGGTAATCGTAATTGACGTGCGTACCCAGCAGGTGAATCACGATCAGCTTGCGCGGCGCCTTGTCGGCTAACACCTTGGCGAAGGGTTCCAGCACGTCGCCATCGTACTGCGCGGCGTTCTGGTTGCGGTTGTTGTTGAGGTAGACCTGCTCGTCAGCTTGCTGCGAGAAGGTGGTGAGCATGGTGTTGCGCTTGGTCAGCGTCTGCTGGTTGGTGATCCACCAGGTCTTGTAGCCGGCCTGCTTCATCACGTCGACGATCGACGGCGTGGTGAGGAACAGATCCGGATGCTTCTCATCGGCGAAGGTCAGCACCTGTTGCAGCGCTTCGATGGTGTACGGGCGAGGACTGACGACGTTGGTGAAGACGCTGAGCTGATCTTTCATGCGATCCAGCTCGGGGTTGGTTTCACGCGGATAGCCATACAGGCTCATGTGGCCACGGTTGGTCGACTCGCCAATGATCAGCACCAGCGTGGCGGGCAGCCCGGCACCGCTGTCCACCAGATGGGTGAGCGGAGGCACTTTGGCATTGGCCTCTAGCATGGCTTCCATACCGCTCAATTGCTGACGGTAGTTGCGATAGCCGATCAGCAACTGCCATGGCACCGCGGGCTCGATGCGGTCTTCGAATTTCTGCCAGGCGTCGGCGAGAGTCGGCGTGCGAGGGATCTGCTTGGCGATCGGCAGCGCCACGAACAGGGCCAACAGCACCAGGCTGACGATCAGCGCTTTGGGCCGGGCCAGTTGCACTGGGCGCACTCGAGTCCACAACAGTGCCGCGCCGGCGGTATAGGCCAGGAATGCCGGGACCATCCACCAGACGAAATACTGGCTGAGGTACTCGCCAGCTTCGGCATCGTTGGATTCGAAAATGACGAAGATCACGCTTTGGGAAAATTCCTGCTGGTAGATCAGGAAGTAACCGAAACTCAGCAGCGAACACAGAAACAACACCAACCCCAGCACGCCGGCAATCAGTTTTGCGCGTTTGGGGAACAGCAAGACCGGGATCAGCCACAGTGAACTCAGGAAAAACGCATCGCGAAAACCAGCGAAGCCGCTGGTACCGTTGAGCTGGATCAACGCTTGGGTGACGCCGGAGAAGTACCAGAAAAACACGAAAAGCCACGCCAGGCCTTTCCAATCGAAGCGGCGCTTGGCGGGAGTGTTGGGGATATCGGTGGTCATCGGCTTTCCAAATACGACATTGACCGCACGCAGATAGTGGCGCAGTGCTATGCCGGGATTAAAACGGGTGCCGAAACCTAAGCCATCGAATGTGACATTTGTGTCAAAAAAGCTGATCAAAAATGTCACAAGCCCGCTATCTCTTGGATCAGAGACGTTGCGCGCTTTCAATAGATGGGGGATTGGGATGGATTCTTGCGGCTGGGGCCCCTTCAGCAACGGATCTCAACCATCCAAACACGGTCCGATGCCAAACGACCCCGCCATCTTGTTCAACAAGGAAGAGGTATGACAACATACAAGCTCACAATAAAAATCATAAAAGGATCCGCGTCATGCCCCGCCTCTCTCACCTCATCTCACCTCTGGTACTTGCCATGGCCCTGACTTCCGGCGCCGTTCACGCGCGCACATTCGTCTACGTTTCCAATGCCGCCGACGGCACCGTCTCGACCTTCCGCATGAACGAGCAGAGCGGTGAGCTGACCGCCGTGCAGACTGTAACCAGCGGCAAGAACGTCATGCCCATGACAGTCAGCCCGGATCGCCGTCATCTGTACGCCGCCGTGCGCTCCACGCCGTACAACGTGCAAAGCTATTCCATCGACACCCAGGACGGCCATCTGACCCTGCTCGCCACGACGCCAGTGGACGAATCGCTGGCCTATATCTCGCTTGACAACACCGGCAAATCGCTGTTCGGGTCGTCGTACGACAACGATGTGCTGACCGTCAACCCCATCGTCAACGGCGTGGTCACCGGGCCCGCCACGCAAAGTCTCAAAACCGAGCAACACGCCCACTCCGTGCGCATCGACCACAGCAACCAATACCTGTATGTCGCGAACCTGGGTGGCCAACAGGTCTACCAGTACCGCTACGACGCAGCGAGCGGCAAAGTCACGGCCAACGACCCGGCCAAGGTCGCCGCCCCCCAAGGCATCGGCCCGCGGCACACCGAGCTGTCCCCGGACAACCGCTTTTTATACGTGCTGGGTGAACTGCACGACAGCGTCATCACCTACGCCCTGGATAGCAAAACCGGCCAACTTCACCAAGTCGCCGTGACCGCCGGCCTGCCCGCCGACACCACGCTGGTACCCGGCGCGCCGCGCGGCCCGGACCGAGTCAAGACCCCAGGCATGCAGCCCCACGCCGACAACAGCAACGATATCTGGGCGGCAGATATCCACATCACCTCCGATGGCAATTTCCTCTACACCTCCGAACGGACCTCCAGCGTGCTGTCGCTGTTCAAGGTCAACAAGGCCAACGGCGCCCTCACCTTCGTCAAGACCTTCAAGACCGAAAAACAACCTCGCGGCTTTGGCATCACACCGGACAGCAAATTCCTCATCTGCAGCGGCGAGAAGTCCAGCCAAGTGTCAGTTTTCGCCATCGATGGCCATAGCGGCGAACTGACCCTCAAATCCCAGGCCCCGGTGGGCAACGGCGCCAACTGGGTCTCCATCGTCAAACGCTAGGCTGCTGGACCGGTTGATGCCGCAATGAGATTGACCGGTCATATTGGCTGAGCACACGACATTTCTGCCAATATGTAGTGACAATTATTTTTCACTACAAAAATGATTGACGCCTTTCAAATGCCCTTGCATGATGAGGCTGTCTCCCTGATCGGGAGCGCTGGCAAGGGGCAAGTGAAGAGGTTCGGCGAGCTGCCGAATCGTTTTGTGTGATGTGAACTGCCCACAAGGCAGCGTGATGAAGCTGAACCGGCATGACCGTCTGCAAGGGGCGCGCGGTGCTGGCGAGATGTTCTCATACTGCTCGGGCAGGCCCACGAAGGCCCTCCCCATCAGCATTCGAATCTCCGCCTGCCGCCCCGCACCGACATTTGTGTAGCGAGGCTGATTCGTCACTACTTCTCCTCCCCCTGCCAACCCGCAGACGCGGCGAATGCTGTCGCAGACGTCGTGCAGCGCCGATCAACTGGCCAATTGGGTGCCATGTTTGAGCTCACCAACAGACAGATCAATGAGTGGTCAAAGGGGTTACAGATGAACCTGAACAATCAGCCTACCGTAGAACAACTCGCTCACCTTATTGCGCAGCAGCGTGACACCGTCGACTGCCATATCTTGTGGGTTTGCGAAGACGGCGATGTGCACATCGACCGCCTGGCCGACCACCCTGGTGAAAGCGAGTTCGAGCAAACCAGACCCAACATGCGCGCCCGGTTGAAGATGTATCGCCGCGGCCAGGGCTACCTGGGCAAAAAGGCCGCTGCGGATACCGAGTATGTCGGCCGCGTGCTGCAGACGCTGGAAGGCGTCTGGGGTGAGGTCAACGAAGTCAAAGTGGTTGATCGGTATTGCTGATCCCCAGGCCTATATGGCGTGGCACACTGTGCCGCATGACCTGCACCCCGACGAGCGATCGCCGGGGTGTTTTTTTGTCCGAGGATAGTTTCTACACTCCAGCGCCATTGCCGAGTCAAGTGCCGCCTCTGATGAGTCATCCGCTACCCATTATCGAAGCACTGCGTACTCCACAGACCGACCGCATCGCACGGGTCTGATAATCCGCACAGGAGAGCGCCGGCTCACCCCCGCCACAGCTTCACCACCCCACCCCCGCTCCCCAGCACCGGGTCACTGTTCGGAAACGGCAACTTGGCAATCTGCGCGATCTGCGCATCCGTCACGAGGTCGCGATTGATATCGCCTTCCTGCCCCGGCGGGTAGGCGCCCACCACCATGAAGTCGTCGCTTGACCCAAGGTTGCAATGCCCGGTGCCAGCCGGCAGCAACAGCACATCACCCGCCTTGACCTCCACCACATGCCCATCAGGGCCGCCGAGCATGAGCCGCGCAGTGCCGGCGTATACCCCCAGCACTTCATGCCCATGGACGTGATAGTGATGATAGGTAAACACCCCATAGCGCCATTGCGGCGGCCAGCCGTTGGCCTTGAAGGTCTGCTCGAACACGGCGGCCGGGTCACTGCCGGCCACCGCTATCGCGGCGGGATAGATCAGCACCGGCAATTGGGGGTTATTGGGAATGCCGCCATTGCGCTTGAGCATCAGTGTCTGCACGGCAGGTGCAGCCATGGCCTGCTTCATTGAAAGTCCTCCAGCGCCGAGCAAGCCCAGCGCAGTGAATGTGGTGAAGTGACGTCGGGCGATGGCCATGGTGCTCTCCGTAATACCGCGGGTGACAAGCTGAAACCGTTCTCAACGGTAATTCGATCTTGTTGATATCACAAGTTTCTCGCGGGGCGACCAACGGCAATTTCGCTTCAGAACAGCCCATCCAGAGGCCGCCCCGACCCGGATTCTCCAGCAATCTTGCAGTAGCCCGTCAGCTGCACGGTTGACGCGAGCGCGCGGCAAGCTAAGGTTGCAGTTGTCCGGACAACCGGATAACAAAAAAAACAAGAGGACTTCAACCATGGGCGCCATCGAAATCAGTCCGCAACGCTACCGCGCCAGCTACGGCCGCTTCTTCGAAGAATTCACCGTCGGTGACGTCTATGAGCACCGCCCCGGCCGCACCCTGACCGAAGCGGACAACATCCACTTCTCCCTGCTGACCATGAACTTTCATCCCATGCACTGCGACGCCGCCTACGCCGCCAAAAGCGAATTCGGCCAGTTGCTGGTCAACAGTGGTCTGACCGTCGCGGTCGTGCTGGGCATGACCGTCAACGACGTCAGCGGCAAGGCCATCGCCAACCTCGGCTGGAAAGAGATCAACCTCACCGCCCCGGTATTTTGCGGCGACACCCTTTACGCCGAATCCGAAGTGCTGGAAAAACGCGAATCCAAATCCCGGCCCACCCAGGGCATCGTCACCGTCAAGACCCGCGCTTTCAAACAGGACGGCACCCCGGTGATGGACTTCATCCGCACCGCCCTGATCGCCCGAGTCGGCTTCGAAAACGGAGGCGAGAACAACCGCTGACCCCGACATCCAATAGCGATACCTCCGCCAAAAACAACAACTGGAGAGTGCTGTGATGACTTACGTGAGCTCAGGCGCGCGCCTCGATCGGCTGCCCTTGTCGCGCTTCCACTGGAAAATCCTCGGCCTGATCAGCGCCGGGGCCTGCATCGATGCCTATGACGTGTACATCGCCGGCGGTGTCAGCGCGGCGATGTTCAAGGACGGTTTTTCGACCCTGGCGCAGAACGCGCTGTTCGTCTCCGCCGGCTTCTTCGGCATGGTCATCGGTGCCGCGTTGGCCGGTTGGCTGGGCGATCACCTGGGCCGCCGCGCTTCCTATCAATTCAACCTGCTGCTGTTCGGCCTCGCCTCGCTGGCCGCCTGCTTCGCACCCAATATCGAAACGCTGATCGGCCTGCGCTTCATCATGGGCATCGGCTTGGGCGCCGAGCTGGTCATCGCCGCCGGCACCCTGAGCGAATTCATCCCGCCGCAGTTTCGCGGACGCTGGATCTCGTTACTGGCACTGATCGTCAACTCCGGCCTGGTGCTGGCCACCTCGATCGGCTACGTGGTGATCCCCAACCTGGGCTGGCGCTGGATGTTCGCCATTGCCGGCGTCGGCGCGGTGATCATCTGGGTGCTGCGCCACCGCATGCCCGAATCGCCGCGCTGGCTGGAATCCCAAGGGCGGCTGGAAGATGCCGAGCGCACGGTGAGCGATATCGAGGCACAGGTGATCGCCCAGCACGGCGCGATCGCCGATTGCCCGCGCACGCAAAACCTGGAAACCCCGAAAGCACCCTTCAGCGCCCTGTTCAGCCGCGCCATCCTGCCCCGCACCCTCACTGCGGCGATGACGGCGATTGCTGTCAACGTCGCCGTGTATGGCTTCGTCGCCTGGCTGCCAACCTTCTTCGTCAGTGAAGGGCTGACGGTGGTCAAGTCGCTGGGCTTTACCACCCTGATGTCGTTCGGCGCGCCGGCCGGCGCTCTGCTCGGGCTGGCCATCGCCGACCGACTGGGCCGCGCTCGAGGCTTGGTGTTGTTCGCGGTCCTGGCCATCGTGCTGGGCATCATCTACCCGAACATGACCAGTGCAGTGGGCATCACCGGCGTCGGCTTCGCCCTGGTGACCTGCATCTACACCATCGTCACCTTCGGCCTGTTCGGCTACGTGCCGGAACTGTTCCCCACTCACCTGCGGCTGCGCGGTACCGGCACGGCGGGAGTCTGCGGACGGTTGGCATCGATGGCCACCTCGTACCTGGCGGTCATCCTGTTCGCCAACTTCGGCCTGATCGGCGTGTTGGCGATGGTCTCCAGCTGCCTGCTGTTGATGGCCCTGGCGATTCTGCTGCTGGGCGTCGACACCAACCAGAGCACGCTCGAAGACATCGCCCCCGGCGCTGACAGCAAACGCCTGCGCCGCACCCTGCACAGCACCGCCGGAGAAAGCCGATGAGCGCCGCACAGTCCACCACCCTGGCCGAACAGCTCGGGGCCTTTGCGGCGCAACTGCGCCCTGACGATATTCCGGCTCAGGTGCGCGAACGCGCTTGCCACCTGATGCTCGACGCCACCGGCATCGCTTGCGCCTCAACCGGCTACGAATTCGCCCAGCGCACCCTCAATGCAGCGCGCGAGTTAGGTGAGGGTGACAGCGACGTGATCGCCATGGGTGCCAAGCTGTCGTTGCGCGATGCGATCTTGCTCAACGGCGTACTGGTGCATGGCCTGGATTACGACGACACCCACGGCCGCGGCGTGATCCACGCCACGGCCAGTTGCTACCCGACGGCTCTAGGGGTGGCTGCCAAGCTGGGCGTCAGCGGCGCGGACCTGTTGTGTGCCTACGTCGTCGGCATGGAGCTGGCTACGCGCATCGCCTCGGTGGCCAAAGGCGGCTTCCATCAAGTCGGCTTTCATCCCACCGGGCTGGTCGGTGCCTTCGCCTGCGCGGTGATCGCCGGCAAGCTGCAAGGCCAGAGCGCTGCGCAACTGGCCCACGCCCAAGGCATCGCCCTGAGCACCGCCTCCGGCAGCCTGGAGTTTCTCGAAGACGGTGCCTGGACCAAACGCCTGCACCCAGGCTGGGCCGGGGTCGCCGGCCTCACCGCAGCGACCTTGGCACGCCACGGCTTCATCGGCCCGAAAGCCACCTACGAGGGCCGCTTCGGGTTGTTCAACAGCCACCTGGGTGAACGCGCTGCGGAATGCGATTACAGCCTGGCCACCGCCGATCTGGGCGAGGTGTGGGAGGTCACACAGGTAGCGGTCAAGCCGCTGCCAGCCTGCCACTTCACCCACGCCTGCGCCGACGCCGCCATGCAGCTGCGCCAGCAAGGTGTGCGCAGCGAAGACGTGCGCAGCATCATCGCCCTGGTACCCAAGGAAACCGTCGGTATCGTCTGCGAGCCGGTGGCCAGCAAACGTCGGCCGAAAAACAGCTATGAGGCGCAGTTCAGCATTCCCTATGCCGTGGCCAGCGGCCTGCTGCGCGGGCGCTTCGGCCTGGTCGAGCAAGAAGCCCAGGCGCTGACCGATCCCCAGGTGCTGGCGCTGGCCGACAAGGTCGAATACGCCATCGACCCGGCCTCGGGCTTTCCGCGTCACTACTCCGGCGAAGTGGTGGTGACCCTCAACGACGGCCGCGTGCTACGCCACCGTGAAGCGGTCAACCGCGGCAGCAGCGATCGGCCATTGAGCAATGCCGAGATCGTCGACAAATTCCGCGAGAACGCCGCCACCACCCAATCACCGCAACGCGTCGACGCCCTGCTCGATGCCGTCCTCCACCTCGAAGACCGCCCTGCCCGCGCCTGCTCCCAGGCGCTGGCGGCCCGCGCTTGAACGCATAAGGAAACCACCATGAACGAATACGACGAACAGGAAAGCATGATCCTCGATGCCGTCGACCGCTTCCTTGAGGTCGAGGCCAAGCCCTATGTCCACGAGCTGGAAAAAAACGATATCTATCCCGAGGAGATGGTCGAGAAGATGAAAGCCATGGGCCTGTTCGGCTGCATCATCCCGCCCGAATATGGCGGCCTGGGCTTGTCGACCTCGACCTACGCGAAGATCGTCGAGCGCATCTCCTGCACCTGGATGTCGCTCTCGGGGATCATCAATTCGCACCTGATCGTGGCCAGCGCCATCCACCGCCACGGCACCGACTGGCAAAAGCAGTATTACCTGCCGCGCCTGGCCAGCGGCGAAATGCGCGCCGCCGTGGGCTTTACCGAACCCGACACCGGCACCGACCTGCAGGCCATCCGCACCACTGCGCGACGCGAGGGCGACCACTACATCGTCAACGGCGCCAAGACCTGGATCACCAACAGCCTGCACGGCCATGTGGTGGCATTGCTGGTCAAGACCGACCCCACCGCCCAGCCGCGGCACAAGGGCATGAGCTGGCTGATCGCGGAAAAAGGGCCGGGCTTCAAGGTCGCGCGCAAGCTGGAGAAGCTCGGTTATAAAGGCATCGACACTTGCGAGCTGGTGTTCGAAGACTTCAAGGTACCGGTCAACTGCCTGATTGGCGGGGTTGAAGGGGTGGGCCTCAAGCAGGTGCTGTCGGGCCTGGAGCTGGGTCGCATCAATGTCGCCGCCCGCGGCGTCGGCGCGGCCCGCGCCGCCTTGCAGGAGGCGACCAGCTATGCGCAGATCCGCAAGACTTTCGGCAAGCCGATCTGCGAACACCAGGCCATCCAGCTCAAGCTCGGCGAAATGGCCACCCGCGTAGAGGCCGCACGGCTGCTCACCGAGTCGGCCGCCAACGCCTATGACAAAGGCCTGCGCTGTGACATGGAAGCCGGCATGGCCAAGTACTTCGCCACCGAAGCGGCCCTGGAAAACGCCATTGAAGCCATGCGCATTCATGGCGGCTACGGCTACTCCAAGGAATACAACGTCGAGCGCCTGTACCGCGACGCGCCGCTGCTGACCATCGGCGAAGGCACCAATGAAATGCAGCGCATCATCATTGCCCGTCAACTCATCGAGAGGAATCCGGTATGAGCCTGCCCCTTGCTGGCGTGCGCATCATCGCCGTCGAACAATACGGTGCCGGCCCCTTCGGCACCCAGCACCTGGCCGATCTCGGCGCCGAGGTGATCAAGGTCGAGAACCCGGTGGAAGGCGGCGAAGTCGGTCGTGCGGTCGGGCCGTATTTCTTCGAAGAAGGCGACAGCCATTTCTTCCAGTCCTTCAATCGCAACAAAAAAAGCGTGACCCTCAACCTCAAGGACCCGACCGACAAGGCCACTCTGATCGAACTGATCAAGACCGCCGACGCGCTCTACGACAACCTGCGCGGCGACCTGCCGGCCAAGCTCGGCCTGACCTATGCGGACCTGGCCGAGCACAATCCGAAACTGGTGTGCGCGCACCTGTCGGCCTATGGTCGCGAGGGTGAGCGCAAGGCCTGGCCCGGCTACGACTACCTGATGCAGGCCGAAGCCGGCTATTGCGCAATCACTGGGGAGCCCGGCGGCCCGCCGGCGCGCTTCGGCATCTCGATCATCGACATGATGACCGGCACCACTGCGGCTCTGGCCCTGCTGGCGGCCCTGGTGGGCGCGCGGGCTACCGGCATCGGCCGGGATATCGATGTAAGTCTGTATGACGTGGCCATGCACAACCTCAACTACCTGGGCACCTGGTACCTCAACGACGGCATCAAGACTGATCGGGCGCCGCGCTCCGCACACCCATCGCTGACCCCGAGCCAGATGTATCGGACTCAGGACGGCTGGATGTTCATCATGTGCAACAAGGAAAAGTTCTGGGGCATACTGGCGCAACTGATCGACCGTCCCGAGTGGGCCAGCGACCCGCGCTACTGCAACTTCAAAGCGCGCCTGGCGCACCGCGATCAGCTCACCGAGGAACTCGACGCCGTGCTGATGACCGCCACCACCGAGCAATGGCTCAAGCATTTCGCCGGCCAGGTCCCTGCCGCGCCGGTCAACGATGTCGGCCAGGCGTTGGACAATCCATTTGCCCGTGCCCAGGGCCTGATCGTCGAGTCCCAGCATCCGGCGCGGGGTACCATCAAGACCCTCGCCTGCCCGATCCGCTGCCCTGGCGAGACCTTGCCCAGCCAGGCCGCGCCACGCCTGGGTGCGCATAATCAGAGCGTCTTGGGGCCGCTGCGCGCCGTGCCACCGCGCAAAGCCGCTGGAGTGATCTGAATGAGCCAGGATTCGCCTTCGCCACTGGGCGGCGGGCAGCCCCGCTACCTGCTGCTGGCGCAAGCCTTGATGGACGACATCAAGGCCGCACGCTACCCGCTGGACAGCCTGCTGCCCACCGAACACGAGCTGTGCCAGCAGTTCGGCGTCAGCCGTCATACCGTGCGCGAGGCGATCCGCAGACTCAGTGACCTGGGCCTGATTCACAAGCAGCACGGCATCGGCAGTCGGGTCAAAGCCGTCGAAGTCGCTGCACGCTATGTACAAGCCCATGCCGACATCGCAGACCTGCACCAGTACGTGCGCGATGTGCGCCTGGATATCCACGGCATCCACGATATCAGCGCCGACGCCGAACTGGCGCAGTGGCTGGAGTGTCAGCCCGGCCAGGAATGGCTCTGTGTCAGCGGCCTGCGTTTTCGCGAGGGCGACCAACTGCCACTGGCCTTCACCCATGCCTATATCGCCCGCGCCTACCGCAGCGTGGCGGAGGATCTGGGCGATGGGCGTGAACCCATCTACGCCTTGATCGAACGGCGCTTCGGCCTGCGCGTCACCGACGTGCGCCAGGACATCAGCGCCGTGCTGATCGATGCCGCCGATGCCCAGCGCCTGCAGGTGGCCGCGGGCTCGGCGGGGCTGCGGATCATCCGCCGCTACTACGGCCACAATCAGGAGTTGCTCGAAGTAGCGGTCAGCCTGCACCCCGGCGAGCGCTTCAGCTATTCCTTCAGCCAACAGCTCAAATGGCAGGGCGCGGCGTCCTGAAAGCACCCGCCTGCTCTTTTTGACACACCACGGAGCCCACACCATGGCTGCTCGATCCTATCTGTTCGTCCCCGGCGACCGCCCGGAGCGCTTCGACAAGGCCTGTGCGGCCGGCGCTGATGTGGTGATCATCGACCTTGAAGACGCGGTCAGCCCAGAAGGCAAAGACGCCGCCCGCGACGCTATCGGCCAATGGCTGCGCGCAGGGGGCCGTGCCTGGGTACGCCTGAACGGCAGCGATACCGCGTGGTACGAAGATGACTGTGCCTTGCTCGACTGCCCCGGACTGCTGGGCGTATCACTGCCCAAAGCGGAAAGCGCCACGCAGCTGGCTGCACTGGCTGCGCGGCTGCCGGGCAAACTGCGCATCCTGCCGATCGTCGAAACCGCCCGCGGGATCTGGAACGTCGCCGAGTTGGCGCAAGCCCCGAAGGTACTGCGCCTGGCGTTCGGCTCGGTGGATTTTCAGGTCGATACCGGAATCGTCGGCGACGATCAGGAGCTGCTGTTCGCCCGCTCGCAACTGGTGATCGCCTCCGCCATGGCGCGGATTGAGGCGCCAGTGGATGGCGTGACGGTCGATCTGAGCAACGCCACCCTGCTCGCGCATGAAGTGGAGCGCGCGCGCCTGCAAGGCTTCGGCGCCAAACTGTGCGTGCATCCCAAGCAGGTGCAGGCCATCAACGACGGCCTGCGCCCCCATGCCAGTGAAGTGCAGTGGGCGCGCTCGGTGCTGGACGTCGTGGACGCCAGCCAGGGTGTCGGGGCGCTGAGCCTCAACGGCAAGCTCATAGACCTACCGGTGATCCTGCGCGCCAGACGCATACTCGAGTCGGCGTGAACCGACGCGGGGTTCACTTGCTCTCGCGGCTTTCCTTGTGGATCAGATACATCACATAGCCAAAGGAGCCCAGGGTCCCCGCGACAATGATCAACATGATCAGACCGTCCATCTTGCACCTCCACACCGTTGAATTCGGATGACAGCGCTATGGTGCGCCGCCGCTGATTTTCATAACAGCGGCAGATAGACGATAAAAAAGCGGATCAGATGGCGCAAAGATTCAGATCGACGACACCTGCGCCTCGACCAGCATCCGTTGCGCCCAGGCACCGAAAATCAACCCGATCGCCGACCACAGCACCGCCTGGATGCCCAAGGACGCCACGCGAAAATCCCAAAGCTGCACCGCAGAGAAATGCTCGGGTACGACATTGACCGACGGAAACAACGCACCCGCACAGGCGACGATGATGATGTACAGCAGCGCCGTCATCGTCACCCCGCCCCACAGGCCGTATCGCGCGATAAATCCCCAGGCGCTGCGCACGGCAATGGCCATGGCTGCGACCGACACCAGCAGCATGAGGAAGAACAGCTCGGTGCGCTGACCGAGGGAATCCGGATCGCCCACCGAAGGCGGGTTGGCCGGGTATTTGAGGTCCGGCACCAGGATTACCGCGACGAACGCGACCAGCGCCAGCAGTGCCGACAGCCCCCGCGGCCCGATCGGCCCGACGCGATTCAAGGCGCAGGCGAACACCAGCGCGAACAGGCCGCCGAGTGCCGTGCCATAGACCACCACACCGCTGAACAGGCCATAGGATGCCTGCATCTGGCGGCTGACCAGGGCGGGTTCATCGGTGTCGTCACCGTGCATGTGCACCACGCTTTGCTCGAACGCGATGCCACTGTCGACCTGCGGCTCGCCGAACACCTTGGCGAAACCAAACGCCAGCACACTGGCGAGCAGACCAACGAACAGCCCCCTGACGAGTAAACGTCCAACCATTGAAAAACGCCTCGTGTCAGTGGCAACCAGGCCCAGCCGCTGACGACCATCGATGACGACGGGAAGAACAACGGCTGAGCGGAATTGGGCGGAGTCTAACGGCAAAATCGCGAAGCGCCTCTGGCGATCCGCGATTCTGAGTTTGTTTTCATGCAGCTAGTGCGCGGGGTGTGCGGTGCCTGCACGCGAGCATCCCGGACATCACAGCGCCCGAGTCACCAGATCGCCAAAAGCCGCGACCGGCGCCTGCAGATTGCCGAGCAGGCGCGGTTGCACCAGCCACAGGTCCATCACCGGCTTGAAATCCTTGACCACCATCGCCGCCAGGCGCTCGCGATGCACGCTGCGCTCCAGCAAGGGCCGCGGCACCAGGCCCAGGCCCATGCCGTCGGCTACCAAGCCCAACTGCAGCTCGGTGCCGAAGGTTTCGAGGTTGACCTTGAGGCTCAGGCCCATGTCCCCCAATGTGCGCTGCAGGCCGGCGCGAAAACCGCAACCGTCGGGGTTGAGCACCCAGCCCTGGGCATAGCAGTCGGCGAGCTTGATCGGCTTTTTCGGCAACTGCGCTGCGGCGCACACCACCACCAGCTCCAGCTTGCCCAGCGACTGGCCGACGATGTTTTCAGGGAACACCTTGCCAGCCGGGAACAACACCGCAGCGGCATCCAGTTCGCCATTGGCGATCTTGTCGATCAACTGGCTGCCCCAACCAGTGGCCACCCTTGGCTGCAATTCGGGGTAGACCTGGCGCAACTGCTTGAGCGCATCGAGCAACACCGCATCGCCCAGGGTCTGCGGCACCCCCAGGCGCAGCAAGCCAGACGGCGGAGTATCACTGGCCACCAGCTCGCTGAGGGCATCCATCTCGCGCAGGATCGCCAGGCACTTCTGGTAGACCTGATGGCCCATCACCGTCGGCTTGAGCGGCTTGGTATTGCGGTCGAACAACTCCACACCCAGCGCTTGCTCGAAGTTCTGCACGCGGCGCGTGATGGCCGGCTGGGTCAGCGCCAGCGACTGCGCCGCGACACTGATCGACTGGCAACGAATTACCGCCACGAAGGCGTCTATGTCATCGATTTTCATTCGGTCTGCACATGAAAAAGCCAAAGGAAATATCCTCTAAGCATAATCCTTGTCCAGGCTCCTGACTACCTGCCGTGGCGGCTCGCACATCATCGTGCGGCCGGCTCAACGCCGGGAACGACGCTGCCCCCAGCCCAATGCGACGTAATCCAGCAGCAGGGCCAGCAGTAGCGCACCCCCGGCTATACCGAACAGCAGTTGATAATGACCGCCGGTGCCGTTGAAGATCAGCGAGTAGAGCAAACCGGCCAACGCCTGGAAGCTCGCGAACGCCACCGTCGCCTTGCTCCACGCCACTTGCTGAGCATGAGCGCTGTGCTTGAGTTCATGCACCCGCGCCAAGGCCAGCGGCACGATCCCAGGCGGGAACGAACCGATCACCAGCGCCAGCGCGCACAACAGCAAGGGTTGCTGGCTGACGCCCAACAGCCCCACCGCCACCGCCTGTACGACCAAGGCCCAGCGAATGCCGCGCCGCGCGCCCAGGCGATCCGCCAACAGGCCGTAGACCATCGGCCCCAGAATCGCGCCGATGCCGTACATCACCCACACCAGCGCTGCGACATGCGCGCCCTGACCAAGACCACGAGCGACGTAGTCCACCAGAAACACCATGGCCGGCACCAACCCGCTGGCCATCAGCGCGTACTGTGAGAACAGCAGGCGCAAGCCGCCGCCACTGGTATCGCTCGGCTTGTCCGGCTGCCCCGCAGATGTCGCCGCCGGGTTGGCCACCGTGGCGGCGGGCCAGGCAAACCAGCTCGCCGCCGTCAACACGCCCGCCACCAGGGCCAGGCCTATCCAGGTATCGCGCAAACCCCAGTGCAGCAAGGCCGGCACCAGCGTACCGGAACCGGCGATACCCAAACCGATGCCGACGAAGATCGCGCCACTGGCCAGCCCGCGACGGGCGACCGGTACATGGGGCAACACGGTGGACGCCACCAGGACCATGATCGCGCCGCCCGCGATGCCCGACAGCAACCGCCAGACGAAGAACCAGGCGAACGACAACGGCCAGGCACAGGCCAGAAACGACAGGCTTGCCACCACCAGCATCAGGCGCAACGTGTGTGGGTTGCCGATGCGCTTGCCCAACGGATGACCGAGCAAGGCGCCAATCAGATACCCCGCCAGATTGGCTGCACCGAGGTAGACCACGTCGGCCTGGGCAAACCAATGGGCTTCGATCAGTTGCGGAATCAACGGCGTGTAGGCGAACCGCGCCAGACCGATACTGACCAAGCTGGCACACAGGCCGGCAAAGATATGCAGCCACACGCTATGGCGCGATTGCGGCGTGGCCGCGGCGTAAGTGGACATGAGGAGGCTTCCTTGATGAGTAATGCGTTGATTCTAGGGGGGGCGCTGGCACCACAGAAATCAACCGCACTGATAGCGATCATCGGCAGGGAGGCCGGCATCGATACGGATAAAAAGCGGCGGCGCTGGCCAGGGAGGAGACCGCTGCGCCGCCGAAAAGGGAGGAACACATGCACGAACTGGATTTGCATCTGCCTGCAGAATGAAGGATTGCTCCAGCGGGGTATTGCACCCCTGTGCTGAAAATAGCGCCGCCGTGCTGCCGGTAATGGAATGGTTCCCTGATTCGAGCGGCCATTGGCTCTTGGTTGTCGGGCCATTGGCCGGTAACTTGGCCTTTGAACAGCGTTGGGCCGAAGGGCCTCTTCGCGAGCAAGCTTTGCTCCCACAGGTGTAAACCGCCCCTGAGTCGTACGCCTGTGGGAGCAAAGCTTGCTCGCGAAGAGGCCAGCCGAAGCGACCTGTAAACCCTGCTTGCCTTTGCTCAAGGAACGCCCCATGACCACCCGCCTCAACGCCTTCGACCAACCCATCGGCCCCGACGTCGCGGATTGGACACCACGCCAGCGCCCACCGCGCCAGGTCCTGCAGGGCCGCACTTGCCGGCTCGAACCGCTGAATGTCGAAGCCCATGGCGATTCACTCTATGCCGCCTACTGCGCGCAGACCGATGGCAGCGACTGGACTTACCTGTTCGTCGGCCCCTTCCCCGACGCCGCCAGCTATCGCACTTACCTCGAAGGCGCCGCCGCCAGCGCCGATCCGCAGCACTGGGCCGTGGTCGACCAAGCCAGTGGCAGCGCCGTGGGCACACTGTCGCTGATGCGCATTGACCCCGTGCATGGCGCCATCGAAGTCGGCAACGTGACCTTTTCGCCGCTGATGAAACGCACCCCGGTGTCCACCGAAGCCCAGTTCCTGTTGATGCACTTTGTGTTCGAAACCCTCGGCTACCGCCGCTATGAATGGAAGTGCGACGCCCTCAACGCGCCCTCGCGCCAAGCCGCGTTGCGACTGGGCTTCAGCTTCGAGGGTATTTTCCGCCAGGCCGTCATCTACAAGGGCCGCAGCCGCGACACCGCGTGGTTTTCGATCATCGACAGCGAATGGCCAGCCCGCCGTGCCGCCTTCGAGCGCTGGCTCGCACCGGAAAACTTCGACGCCAGCGGCCAGCAGCGCAGCAGACTTGCGCAATCCTGAATAACGACGATGCTGTTGTGGGAGCGGGTTCTACCCGCGAAGGCGCCGCTGACGACCACACAGAACACCCTTCGCGGGCGCAATCCGCTTCCATACCGCAATCCCTTTTCCTGGAAGAAGAGAGTATCGATTTGAAATTGGCAAACCCCACCCGGACGCTGATCGCATCGTTGTTGATCGTGAGTTGGACCTCGGTGCAAGCCGCCTCGGTAGCACCGGTCGCCGCCGAACACGGCATGGTCGTCACCGCCCAGCACCTGGCCACCGAAGTCGGCGTCGATGTCCTCAAGCACGGCGGCAACGCCGTCGATGCCGCCGTCGCCGTGGCCTATGCACTGGCGGTGGTCTATCCCGCCGCGGGCAATATCGGTGGCGGCGGCTTCATGACCCTGCAACTGGCGGACGGCCGCAAGACCTTTATCGACTTTCGCGAAAAAGCCCCGCTGGCAGCCACCGCCAACATGTACCTGGACAAGGACGGCAAGGTCATCCCCGGGCTGAGCACCGACGGCCACCTCGCGGTCGGCGTGCCGGGCACCGTGTCAGGCATGGAATATGTGCTGCACAAATACGGCACCCAGCCACGGGCCAAACTTATCGCCCCGGCCATCGCCTATGCCGAAAAAGGCTTCGTCCTCGATCAGGGTGACGTCGACATGCTGGGCACCACCACTGCCGACTTTCGCAAGGACAGCAAAGACCTTGCGCCGATTTTCCTGAACCACGGCGAGCCGTTCAAGGTCGGCGAAAAACTGGTGCAGAAGGACCTCGCCAAGACCCTGCGCAGCATCTCCAGCAACGGCGCCGACGGTTTCTATAAAGGGTGGGTGGCCAAGGCCCTGGTGGACTCGAGCAAGGCCGGCGACGGCATCATCACCCAGGCCGATCTGGACAAATACCGTACCCGCGAGCTGCCACCGGTGGAGTGCGACTACCGTGGTTATCACATCGTCTCGGCGCCGCCACCGAGCTCAGGCGGCGTAGTGATCTGCGAAATCATGAACATCCTCGAAGGCTACCCGATGACCGACCTGGGCTATCACTCGGCCCAAGGCATGCACTACCAGATCGAAGCCATGCGCCACGCCTACGTGGACCGCAACAGCTACCTGGGCGACCCGGATTTCGTCAAGAACCCCGTAGCCCATCTGCTCGACAAAAACTACGCCGCCAGCCTGCGCGCCGCCATCGTGCCGAACAAGGCCGGTGTCTCCGCCGAGCTCAAGCCCGGCGTCGCCCCGCACGAAGGCAGCAACACCACCCATTACTCCATCGTCGATAAATGGGGCAACGCCGTGGGGGTCACCTACACGCTCAACAACTGGTTCGGCGCGCGGGTGATGGCGAGCAGCACGGGGGTCATCCTCAACGACGAGATGGACGATTTCACGGTCAAGGTCGGCGTGCCGAACATGTTCGGCCTGGTGCAGGGCGAGGCCAACGCCATCGCCCCGTACAAGACGCCGCTATCGTCCATGAGCCCGACCATCGTCACCAAGGATGGCAAGCCGCTGATGGTGGTCGGCACGCCGGGGGGCAGCCGGATCATCACCGCGACCCTGCTGACCATGCTCAACGTGATCGACTACGGCATGACCATTCAGGAAGCCGTGGATGCGCCGCGCTTCCACCAGCAATGGATGCCGGAGACCACCAACCTGGAGCCGTTCACGGTCAGCGCCGATACGCGCAAGATTCTTGAAAGCTGGGGCCACAAGTTCACCGGCGCACAACCGGCCAACCATGTGGCAGCGATACTGGTAGGGGCACCCGCGCTAGGCGCCAAGCCGGTGGGCGATAACAGGTTCTATGGCGCCAATGACCCACGGCGCAATACGGGCGAGGCGTTGGGGTACTGATCGGATTTTTTGCGCCAGCCAATCCGGCGCCTTCGCCGCCGAACGCGCACCCTTGCTCCCACAGGTACGCAACTGTTGATACTGTGGGAGCAAGGGTGCGCGTTCGGCGGCGAAGAGGCCCGCAAGCCAAAGAGCGAATCAAGCCCCGCAATCAATCCTCAGCGGTCATAGCGCCAGCAGCAGTGCCCGCCCCCATGCCCGTGGTCCGGAAAGATGATGCAGCCACTCAGGCTGCTGAGCATCATCACGGTGGCCAGCATCAGTGCAAATCGACGGTACATGGTAATTCCTCATGGCAGTAATGACGGTGCAGCCCATCAACGTATCGGGCTACACACATTCAACGCCGCTCCCCGGCAAAATCCGTCGGTGCAAAAATAATTATTTTTTCGCGACGGATTGCGCCAGCCTTATGCGTTCAACTCAGCAGCTACGTTCACCGTGAACGCTGCATGAGGAGATGTCATGAGCCTTCTGGCCAAGTTGCGATACGCCCTGATCATTCCCGTGGCCGCCTCCGCGCTGGCAAGCGCGTTGGCAAGTGCACCGGTCCTGGCCCGCGAATATATGCAGCAACCTCCGCCGCCACCGATGCGTGAAGAGCGGGCGCCGATGGATCGCCAAGGCTATGCCTGGGATCGGGGCCACTGGAAGTGGGACGGCCATGCATATTTCTGGTTCCCCGGTCATTGGCAAGAGATGCGCGGCCCGGGTCGTTGGGAACCAGGACATTGGGAAGCACGCGGCCCGCAGTGGTTCTGGGTTGAAGGGCACTGGTTGCGCTGAGAGCCCTGGCACTGAGCGATCACGTGCCGAGCACCCTGGCGATGAACCATTTTGCGCGTTGTTGTCTGTATCGAGGGAGACACACAGAGCGTCTCCCTCCCGCATCTGTGATGCGAGGCTGCCGATCCAGTCAACCGCCCGAGAAACACCCTTTGAACGAACCTGATCCGGACGTCGAGTTGCTGGCCCGTATCGGCCACAACGAACCGGCCGCCATCGAGGAGATGGTCCAGCGCAAGTTGCCCCGCCTGCTTGCGCTGGCCAGCCGCCTGTTGGGCGATGCCGAGGAAGCCAAGGATGTCGCTCAGGAGAGCTTTGTACGAATCTGGAAGCACGCTGCGCATTGGCGGGCCGGCCAGGCACGCTTCGATACCTGGCTGCATCGGGTGACGTTGAACCTGTGCCACGACCGTTTGCGGCGACGCAAGGCGCAGCCACTGGCTGATGAGGACGATACCCGCGAACTGGCCGACACCGCGCCGCGCCCGGACGAACAACTGGAGGCTGCCGCGCAGAGCCACCAGGTCGCCGACGCACTGGCGGCCCTGCCCGACCGTCAGCGTGAGGCCATTGTGTTGCAGTACTATCAGGGGCTATCGAATATCGAAGCGGCAGCGCTGATGAACATCAGCGTCGAAGCGCTGGAAAGCCTGTTGTCACGGGCACGCCGCACGCTGCGCAACACTCTGGCCGCTTACCACGGCGACGCCCGACCAGGAGGGGGACAACGATGACACCGCACCGATTTAGCGAGTTGGCCGAGGCCTATGGCGGTGATCTGCGACGTTGGCCCAGTGCCGAGCGCGACGCTGCGCATGCGCTGTTGGCGAGCGACGACGGCGCGCTGAACGCGGTACTGCGCCAGGCCAGCTGGCTGGACGGGCAGCTCGATCGCCATCCATCGCCAGCCGTGTCGCCACACCTGGTGCACCGGATCGTTGCCGATGCCACGCGAGCGCCTTCCTTCTGGGCTCGATCGTTTTCCTGGCTGTTCGGCGCCAGCTTCGTCGGCGTTGGCCTGGCCGGTGTAGCCGCCGGCATCCTGGTGGCCTCCTTGACCTTGCCGCTGGCGGTGGAACATGAAGCCTTGCCCAATGTATTCGACTCAGGCGATGGCGACGTCGTGCTCAACCTGGATGCTGCCGAGGAAACCCCGCAATGACGGCCCGTCGACGTTTTACCCCGCTGCTCGCGGCATCCTTGCTGCTCAATGTTTTTTTGCTCGGCAGTATCGGCGGTGGCCTGTACCACTGGCGCAATCAGCAAGCAGTGCTCGAGCCGGACCATGCGCATGGCTTGCGCCAGGCCCTGGCCCAACTCCCCGAAGCCAGGCGCCACGAGTTGCGCCTGGCCCTACGCCAGAGCCGCAGCGACAATCAGAATCTTTTGGCCGCTCGCCGCGAGGCACGACAGGCGGTGGTCCAACGCTTGCGTGAGCCACGCCTGGACCGCGAGGCCCTGGACCGCGACCTGAGCAAGGCCCGCGAAGCCGACGGCGCCCTGCGCGCGCAGGTCGACACGCTGCTGGCTGACTTCGCCGGCAACCTCGCGCCGGACGAACGACAGACCCTGGCTCAATCGGTGTACTCGCGGGATGAGTGAAACCTGGGATATCGGGGCTGAATGTTCCGCCCTTTTCGCGGGCAAGCCTTGCTCCTACAGTGGAAGCAGAGCCTAAGCAGTACACCTGTGGGAGCAAGGTTGCACGTTCGGCGGCGAAGAGGCCCGCAAGATTTGTACGGATACCGACGGAATTCCCCAACAGCCGCGTTTAACTCCCGTACACCGCGCTAAAGAGTGCCGGTGACTGTCCACAAGGATCTGCCATGAAGCCGATTTTCCGTGCCACCCTCGCTGCTACCCTGATTGCCGCCTCGCTGGCAGGCTGTGTCGTCGAGCAACCCCGCCCCCACCGTCCACCACCGCCACCGGTTGAAGTCGTGCCGGTCATGCCCGCGCCCGGCCTGCACTGGGTCCCCGGACACTACCGTGAAGGCGAGCGCGACTGGATCTGGGTCCCGGGCCACTGGCGCGAGCGCTAGACCGGTGCCGTGACAACCGGGCGCTATGGCGCCTGGTTCGATCTGGACGCATTCTGCAGGACAACATCGGCAACCCTGTGCCAAATGCGACGCAATCTAACTGAACGCGTCAACAGACTAGGCACTGTCACACGAGTCCCCCATAGTAGAGCGCTCACCCGTGCCCGGAGCTCAATCCGGGCGCGGGCGCTTTATGGAAATGATGGTCACATCCATTTTTCAGGGAACTCTCGAATGCATAAAATCAAGTCATTGCTTGCTGCAATTTCGCTGTGCTCTCCCCTGCTCGCCGCGCCCCTGGTGGCCCAGGCAGCCGACCCGCAAAGCTGTGAAACCGTGCGTTTGTCCAACGTCGGCTGGACCGACATTTCGGTCACCACCGCCAGCACCGCCGCCGTGCTCGAAGCCTTGGGCTACAAGACCACCACGACCTTGCTGGCCGCCTCGGTAACGTTCAAGTCGATGCAAGACGGCAAGATCGACTTCTTCCTCGGCAACTGGATGCCCTCAGGCGTCGATGTCATCGCCCCCTACCTGAAAGCCGGTACCGTCAGTACCGTGCGCGTCAACTTGCAGGGCGCCAAATACACCCTCGCCGTGCCCGACTACGTGTATGACGCCGGCGTGCACAGCTTTGCCGACATCGCCAAGCACAAGAAGGAATTTCGCGGCGAGATCTACGGCATCCAGCCCGGTGGCGGCGGCAACAAGCTGATTCAAGGCCTGATCGACGGCAACAAGTTCGATCTGGGCAGCTTCAAGATGGTGCAGTCCAGCGAAGCCGGCATGCTTTCCCAAGTCGATCGCGCCACCAAGCGCAAGGACTGGATCGTGTTCCTGGGCTGGGAACCGCATCCCATGAACACCCACTACAAGATGAAATACCTCGAGGGTGGCGATGATTCCTTCGGCCCCAACTATGGCGGTGCCACCGTCGAAACCATCGAGCGCAAAGGCTATTCGGCTTCCTGCCCCAACGTCGGCAAACTGCTGACCAACCTCGAATTCAGCCTGCCGATGGAAAACGAGCTGATGGACAAGGTCCTGACCGACAAGAAGAGCCCCGAAGTCGCCGCCCGCGAGTGGATCAAGGCCAATCCGCAGATCCTCGACAAATGGCTGGCCGGGGTGACCACCCTGGATGGTCGGCCAGGCCTGGATATCGCCAAGGCCGCGCTGAGCAAATAAGCCTCCCCCGACCCCGGCCCCCTGCCGGGGTCAGCTGCAGTGCCGTCCTGATGACCGGTCGGCACTGCGATCGAACGTCTGGCGCAGCGCCACCTCACATGCTTATGCGCCCAATTCCGGGCCCAAGCGAGGTGACCATGAAAATCGAAGGCAACGATAGCCAACTCCGCGCGACAGACGACTCCCGCGCACCGGGCAACGTGCAGCTCGAGCCCGAAGAACTGCGAAGCATCCACGAACTGTTCGGCGGCGATGAAGAGATCCCACACGAAGACGACGAGACCGCCGCCGACCCCGAGTTGAGCCATGAGCAGGTCAAAACCCACACCGACAATGCGCTAGAGGACGAAACCAACAGCTCGCTGTATCAAGGCCAGCATCTACCCAAGTAGCCAAGGGCAGGCCGCCTCGCGGCCCTGGCCTTACAACGCTCGCGGCGTCAGCCCGGCGTTGGCAACCGGTGCCGCCGTCGGCACCGTGCGTGGTTCTTTAAGCAGCAGCCAATACGCCAGTGCCGAGCAGGCCGCCACCACCGCGCTGATCACGAAGGCCGATGAAAACGAGCCGCTCTGCTGCACGCTGAAACCGGTCAGGATCGGCGCGATCGAACCGGCCAGGTAGCCGCCGAAATTCTGGATCGAGCCGAACGAGGCGACACGCTCCGAAGGCACGATGGTGTTGACGATCATCCATGCCGTGGCGCTGGAGATGTTGATGAAAAACATCGTCAGGCACAGCAGCACCACACAGGCCACGACATTGGCGACGAAGGCCACGATCAAGGTGAAGAACGCCGCCGCTACCAGGCCGAGGATGACCATCAGCTTGCGGCTGGCCAGCACCTTCATACCGCGCTTGACCAGCCAGTCGCAGGCCTTGCCGGCGAACACCGTGCCGATGGCGCCGAACAGGTAGGCCAGCGACACCACCCAGGCGGTGCGATACAGGTCCAGACCATGCTCGCGCTCGAAATAACCCGGCATCCAGGTCAGGTGCAGCCAGATCATATAGATCACCCCCATGAAGCCCAGAAAAGCCCCCCAGGTATTGCGATCCTTGAACACCGTGGTCCAGGGGATTCGTGGCCGCTTGCTGCGCTGCATCGGTTGCGGCTCGGCGCGCCCGGTGTCGGCCATGTACTGCGCCTTGCTCTTGTAGAAGGCGAACCAGCACAGCGCCAGAACAATACCGATGGCACCGGTGAGGATGAACATCCCGCGCCAGCCCAGATGCACCATGAACAATGTCAACAGCGGAGGGGCCAAGCACGGGCCCATGCACGTCGAGGACCACACCCAGCCCGTGGCGGTGCCGCGCTCCTGAGTATCGAACCACTCCGACAGCGCCTTTGCCGCCGACGGAAACACCGGCGCTTCGCCAATCCCCAGCAGCACGCGCATGCCCAGCAACTGCCCGTAGCCACTGAACAGCCCGAACGCCGCTTGCGCCAGCGACCACAGGATCAGCGAGCCCCCAAGGGCCAGCTTGCTGCCCAGCCGATCGATCAGTGCCCCCAGCGGCAGCTGCGAAAACGCATAGGCCAGGGAAAACGCCGACAGCAGAAAGCCCATTTGCGTCGGGCTGATCAGCAGGTCTTTCTGGATGGAGGTATTGGCGATGGACAGTGCGCTACGGTCGAGGTAGTTCACCACACCGATCATGAAGAGGAAGACGATCGTCATCGTCTGGAAGCTTTTTATTGTTTTCATAAGCGCCTCTGCTGAGCGTTCGATGCCCGGACTCGCACGGTCGGGCACCGGTCACTCTAGAGAGCGCAGTCAGGATTGCCCAATGACATACCCGCATCGATCGATAACCTGGGGTTATCATCGCTGCGCCATCTCTCATCGGCGGCAGCCCTTGCCAGAGGGATCTCCTTAGTCGTGGCATCAACGCAGAACGATAACCAGCCGTTATCAACCATTAAGCATTTCTCATTGGAGATTATCGAACACTCGCACTAGGGTTCATACCGTCACGCCCTTCAAACCAATAACAACAGGGAAACCCCCAGCCCATGAGCCTCGAGCATAAACGCGTCCTCATCACCGCTGCCGCCCAAGGCATCGGCCGGGCATCGGTGTTGGCGTTCCAGCAGGCCGGCGCCCAGGTGATTGCCACCGACCTGCACATCGACAGCCTTCGCGACCTGCCTGGCATCCAGGCACTGACCCTGGATGTGACCCAACCTGCAGCGATCGAATCGGTGCGCGAACAGATCGGCGACATCGACGTACTGTTCAACTGCGCGGGCTATGTGCACAGCGGGGCCTTGCTCGATTGCGACGAGCAAGGCTGGCAGTTTTCCTTCGACCTCAACGTCACCGCCATGTACCGCATGATCCGCGCCTTCCTGCCGGGAATGCTGGCAGCCGGCAGCGGCAGTATCGTCAACATGGCGTCGGTGGCCTCCAGCGTCAAAGGCGTACCCAACCGTTTTGCCTACTCGGCCAGCAAGGCGGCGGTGATCGGCCTGACCAAATCAGTGGCTACCGACTACGTCGCACAGGGCATTCGCTGCAACGCGATCTGCCCCGGCACCGTCGATTCGCCCTCCTTGCGCCAACGTATCGCCACCCAGGCAAAAGCCGAAGGGCGCAGCGAAGACGAGGTGTACCGGGCCTTCGTCGCGCGCCAACCCATGGGCCGCATCGGCACTCCGGAAGAAATCGCCCGACTGGCGCTCTACCTTGCCGACGATGCCAATGCCTACACTACTGGCGGCGTGCACGTCATCGACGGCGGCATGAGCGTCTGACATCTGCTTTGCAACTCCTCTCGTATAGGGAACCCTCTCGATGAAACTGCTGCGTTACGGAAACAAAGGCCAGGAAAAACCCGGCCTGCTCGACAGCCAGGGGCAGATCCGCGATCTGTCCGCCCATGTCAGCGACATCGCCGGCTCCGCCCTCGACCCCGCCAGCCTGGCCACCCTCGCCCGCCTCGACCCAACCAGCCTGCCGCTGGTCACTAGCTCGCCGCGCATCGGCGCCTGCGTGGGGCAGGTCGGCAAATTCATCTGCATCGGCCTCAACTACGCCGACCATGCCGCCGAATCGGGCATGGCGGTGCCCAGCGAGCCGGTGATCTTCAACAAGTGGACCAGCGCCATCAACGGCCCCAACGACGACGTGCAGATCCCCCGCGATTCGAAAAAGACCGACTGGGAAGTCGAACTCGGCGTAGTGATCGGCAAGGGCGGACGCTATATCGACGAGGCCAACGCCCTGGAGCACGTGGCCGGCTACTGTGTGATCAACGATGTATCCGAGCGCGAGTGGCAGCTGGAGCGCGGCGGCACCTGGGACAAGGGCAAGGGCTTCGACACCTTCGGGCCGCTGGGGCCCTGGCTGGTGACCCGCGATGAAATCGCCGATCCGCATCAGCTCAATCTGTGGCTGGAAGTCGACGGCCATCGTTACCAGGACGGCAACACCCGTACCCTGGTGTTCCAGATCCCGGCACTGATCGCCTACCTGAGCCGCTGCATGTCGCTGCAGCCCGGCGATGTCATTTCCACCGGCACGCCACCGGGCGTGGGCATGGGCGTCAAACCCAACGCGGTGTACCTGCGCCCCGGCCAGGAAATTCGCCTGGGTATCGAGGGCCTGGGCGAGCAGCGTCAGCGTACCGTGCAAGCGGATTGACCGCTGCGCCAATGCCAGTCGAGCGCCGTATGGCGCTCGACCACCAGACGACAATAATAAGGAAACCCCATGCGCATCCTGATCACCGGTGGCACCGGCTTCATCGGCAAGCAACTGGCCCAGCGCCTGCTCGATGCCGGGCAATTGAGCCTCGACGAGCAACCCGCACACACCATCGAGCGTATCGTGCTGTTCGACGCCTTCGCGGGTGAAGGTGTGCCCAGCGATCCGCGTATCGAGTTAGTGACCGGCGACATCAGCGACACCGCCACGCTGGCCCAGGTCTGCGAGGGCGTCGATCTGGTCTGGCATCTGGCCGCCGTCGTGAGCTCGGCCGCTGAAGCCGATTTCGAGCTCGGCATGCAGGTCAATCTCTACGGCCTGCTCAACCTGCTGGAAACCTTGCGGCGCCAGGGCCAGAGCCCACGCGTGGTGTATGCCAGCGGCTTTGCGGTGTTCGGCGGTGCCTTGCCGGAGGTGGTCGACGACGATACCGCCCTCACTCCACAGTCCTCCTACGGCATGCAAAAGGCAGTGGGCGAACTGCTGGTCGCGGATTACGCGCGCAAAGGCTTTATCGATGGCCGGGTGCTGCGCCTGCCGACCATCGTCGTGCGCCCCGGCAAGCCGAACAAGGCGGCCTCGACCTTCTTCAGTTCGATCATCCGCGAGCCGTTGGTGGGCGAACCCGCGGTGTGCCCCGTGCGTCCTGACACTCAGGTGTACATCTCGTCGCCGCGCCGCGCCGTGGAGTCGATGCTGCTGGCCATGACCCTGTCGGCCCAGCGCCTGGGCAGCGAGCGCATCATCCCGCTACCAGGACTGACCACCACGGTCGCCGACATGGTCGCCGCCCTCGAACGGGTCGCCGGCCGCGCCGCAGTCGAGTTGATTCGCTGGGAAGCCGACGCCACCATCCAGCGCATCGTCGAAAGCTGGCCCAGCCAGGTCGATGCGCCGCGGGCCCGGGCACTGGGCTTCAAGGCCGATGCCGACTTCGACAGCATCGTGCGCGCACACCTGGAGGACACGGCTCACGCCTAGATCAGCACCCGGTTACAAATCGCCGACCACAACAATAACAACATGAGAACGCGCACCATGAACACACCGCTAGCAGACGTCAGCGACATCGAAAGACAAACCATCAGCCGCGTGACCAAGCGGCTGATCCCGTTCTTGATTCTGCTGTTCGTGGTCGCCTTCCTGGACCGTAACAACGTCGGTTTCGCCGCGCTGAAGATGAACGCCGACATCGGCATCAGCCAGGCGATCTTCGGCCTCGGCGCGGGCATCTTCTTCCTCGGCTATTTCCTCTTCGAAGTGCCCAGCAACGTCATGCTGCATCGCTTCGGCGCGCGGGTGTGGATCGCCCGCATCATGGTCACCTGGGGCATCATCGCCGGGGCCATGGGTTTTCTGCAGACCACCGGGCACTTCATCACCCTGCGCTTTCTGCTGGGTATCGCTGAAGCGGGTTTTTTTCCGGGGGTCATCTACCTGCTCTCGCTGTGGTTCCCGAGCCGCTATCGGGCGCGCATGATCGCCACCTTCTACCTGGGCGTACCCATCGCCCAGGTCATCGGCGGGCCGCTGTCGGTGGGCCTGATTCAACTGGGCGACGCCTACGGCATGGTCGGCTGGCGGTTGATGTATTTCGCCGAAGCGGTGCCGGCGATCATCCTTGGCGTGGTGTGCTACTTCTACCTCACCGATCGCCCGGCCGATGCCCACTGGCTGACCCTGGAGCAACGTACCTGGCTGATGGACACCCTGGAGCGCGAAGAGCGCGCCAAGCCGTTGGTGGTCGGCGTGCAGCCAACCAAGTGGCAAATGGTCAAAAAGGCATTGGGCAATCGTCAGGTGTGGATGCTCGCCTTGGTGTACTTCGGCATCACCTCGGGCTCCAACGCCATGAACTTCTTTTTGCCCAGCGTGCTGCAGTCTTTCCGCGCGTCGTTCGGGCTGGAACTGGGGCTGATGCAGAACGGTTTGATCACGGCCATTCCCTACGCCCTGGCAGCCGTGGCGATGATTCTCTGGAGCCGACGCTCCGACCGCTTGCAGGAGCGTCACTGGCACGCGGGTGGCGCGGCCTTGCTGGCGGCGGTGTCGATCGCGGTGGCGTTGTTGATCAATCAGCCATGGATCATCGTGATTGGTTTCATCCTCCTGGCGGTGGGCGTGTACAGCGCCATCAACGTGTTCTGGGCGGTACCGGGCCAGGTGCTGACCGGGGTCGGCGCGGCGGCGGGGATCGGCTTGATCAACTCCATCGGCAACCTCAGCGGGTTCACCGGGCCGTACCTGACGGGCGTGCTGTACACCACGACCGGGAGCTACACTGCAGGCTTTCTGGTGATCGCGGCATTCGTGGCGGCGGGTGGGCTGGGGATGATCTTCATGCCGCGCAACAAGGTCAGCCTGGACGCGTCGAGTGCTGCTACCGAGCTACCCGAAATCGTGCGCAAGGCGTGATCCTTGCCCACTGCCGATTTGGGCAACCAGGACCGGTCCCTTCGCGAGCAAGCTCTGCTCCCACAGGGTTCGGGCTTGCCATTGCAGTGTGGGAGCAAGGCTTGCCCGCGAAGAGGCCATCCGCATCACCGCGCCATCGATGCCTTTTCGCGAGCAAGCTCCCACAGCATCAGTACCGGCGACTATTGGCAGTCAATGACACACCAACCCCTGCCCCACCTTCAAGCTGTCGATCAGCACTGCATTGCCATGCAGTCCCCAGGCCTGTTCCTGCCCGCCGTCGCGTTGCCAACTGTGCAGTGCGGCGCGCAGGTAGGCCAGGCTCTGGCGGTCGTTGCTGGCCAGGTACACGCGGGCGTCGTCGCTGGCCTTGAGGCGGGTGTCGAGCATGCGGTAGAAGCGCCAGTCCGGTTGCGCCTGGAGGCGTTCGAGGGTATTGCGCTCATCGGCCAGCAGGCTGCAATCGCCGGCCATGAACGCCACCGCCGCGCGGATCGACGATGGATAGATTCGCGCTACGGTGCCCAGCTTCTGCAACGGCGCATTCCACGGGCTGCCTTCGGCCACGCAGACGCTCACGCCCTGCAGGCCGGTTTTCGGCAAGGGCGCATTGCGCAACGCCAACAAACGACCCTCACGGTAGTCGCTGGGCGGCCCGTCCAGCGCCCGGCTCTGGGCCTCCAGAGTGGGCAAGTCGAGGCTGCCGGCGATCAGTACATCGATGCTGCCATCCTTGAGCAGCGCCTGTGGATCGCGGTCCGGCAATGCCCGCAGTTGCACCGGCACCTTCAAGTACGCCGCCAGCGCCCGCGCCAAGGCGCTGTCCATTTCATCCGGTTCGGAGACCAGCGCCTCGCGGCTGTCGGTGGGCCGCGGGTAACTGCGCACGCCCACCCGCAGCACCTGGCGCGCCTGAGCCGCCTGCAACTGCGGGCCCGGCATGACGCTGTGTACATCGGGGGTGCGCTGCAGCCAGACAATGGTCGCGGCCAGCCCCAGCCACAAGGTGGCCGCCAGCGCCCACTGCGGCTTAACCACTGTGTTTCAAGCCTCGCCGCCAACGGGTGAAGCGTCGCTCCAGCAACGCCAGCAGAAAATTCAGCGCCAGGCCTACCAGAGCCAGCAACAGGATACCGGCGTACATGCTCGGGATCTGGAACACCTCCTGAGAGTTGAGCGTCAGGAACCCCAGGCCCGAATGCGCACCGATCATCTCGGCCGCCACCAGTGCGGTGATGCAATAGGCGCCAGCCAGCCGCACGCCGGTAAAAATCGACGGCGAGGCCGAAGGCAGGACGATCTTGAGGAACAGAAAGCGCCGGTTGGCACCCATCGACAGCGCCGAGTTGATCAGCAGCGTATCGACCTGCTTGACGCCACTGATGGTGCTCAACAGGATCGGCCAGAAGCACGCCCAGAAAATAATCGCGATTTTCGAGCCTTCACCAATGCCCAGAAACAGAATGAACACCGGAAACAGCGCCAGCGCCGAGGTCTGCCGAAACAGCTGCAGCAACGGATCAACGATGCTCTCGAGCCGCGTAAACCAACCCATCAGCAAGCCCAGGCCGACGCCGAAGACGATCGCCAATGCCAGCCCCGCCAGGGACCGCAACAGGCTGGCCTCCAGGTGCTTGACCAATTGGCCGTTGGCCGCCAGGTCGAATATCGCTGCCACCACCGCCGACGGTGGGCTGAGGTAGCCCGGGTTGACGATGCCCAGGCGCGGCAAGGCTTCCCATAACAGCAAGAACAGAACGATGCCCAAGCTGCTGTCGAACAGCTTGCGCGAAGACGCTTTGAAACTCATGGATCACACTCCGATGCGATAACCGCCTAATGTCGCCACGCCTTGCCACGACTGTGGCGGCGTGGGCTCGCCGCTGTCTGCGCCATGGGTGACTTCGTCACGCAGAGCCTCCCAGGCGCGCTGGCGCAGCTCGACAAAGGCATGGGTGTTGCGCAGCCCCGGCGCCCGTGGACGCGGCAGGTCGATATCGAAAATTTCCTTGATGCGCCCCGGCCGCTGGGTCATCACCGCCACGCGATCGGACAGAAAGATCGCCTCGTCGAGGCTGTGGGTGATGAACACGATGGTCTTTTTGTACGACTCCCAGATCCGCAGCAACTCGTCCTGCAGGTTTTCGCGGGTCTGCGCATCCAGCGCCGCGAAGGGTTCATCCATCAGCAGCACGTCCGGCTGATAAGCCAGCGAGCGGGCGATCGCCACGCGCTGGCGCATGCCGCCGGACAGTTCGTGGGGGTAACGCGCGGCGAAGCCGTCCAGGCCGACCAGCGACAAGTACTCGCGGGCGCGTTCGAGGCGCTCGCGCTTGCCGACACCGCGAATCTCGAGCCCCACGGCGATGTTGTCGAGCACGTTGCGCCACGGCAGCAAGGCGTAGCCCTGAAACACCACGCCCTGGCTGCGGTTGATGCCTTGCAGCGGCTGGCCGTCGATATCGAGCTGGCCGCCGGTCTTGCGCGTCAACCCGGCCAGAATGTTGAGAAACGTCGACTTGCCGCAACCGGATGGCCCGAGGATCGACAGAAACTCGCCCTCGCGGACCTGCAGGTTGAAATCATCCAGCACCGCCACGCGCTCTTCTCGGCCGGCTTCATCGCGGGCCTGGTAAGCCATCTGCACGCCCGTGGCGACGATCTTGTGAGGTAGCGCAGCATTCATTAAACGGAGGCCTTGGCAAAGGGGTTGAACTGGTTGGTGTAGACGTCCTTGACCTGGATCGAGCCCTTTTTCAGCTTGCCCTCGTTTTCGAGGATATCGATGTAGTACTGGATCGGCGGCTCGGTCACTACCAGGTTGTCGACATAGGCGAAACGCTCCACCAGCTCGAGCTTCATGCCGATGCGTTCAGAGGTGATCTTGCGCGCGTCGTCCGGGTTGGCATTGACCCAGTTGGCCGCACGGGCGATGGCCGATACCACATCGCGGGTGGCCTCAGGGTGTTCGCGCATGAACTTGCCGTACACGCTGTAGGGCGCCATGCCGCCGAGGCCGCCGTCGAGGTCGTAATCGCTCCACAGCTTGCGCAGCGCCGGGTTGTGCTCGGCACCGCCCGAAGCAGGCGGGTGGATGATGGCGATGTCGACGTTGCCGGTGGCCAAGGTCTGCTCGGCCTGGTTGTCGGGAATCACCACCCAGTTGATTTTCTCGACGTTGACGCCCTGCTCGCGCAGGTACTTCTTGGTGACGAACTCGGCGCAGGCACCAAAGCTATTGAAGCCGACGGTTTTGCCTTCCATGTCCTTGGGCTTGAAGATGCCTGAGTCGTTGCGCACGAAATACTTCATGTGCGGCGCTTCCTGCAGGGTCTTGCCGCCAGCGGCGACTACCTTGAGGTCCAGGCCGCTGGCAATCGCCGAAATCACCAAGGGCACCATGCGCGCGCCGAAGTCGATTTCACCGGTGCCGGTCAGCGGTATGACCTGCGGCGCGGCGATCTTGCCGATGTATTTGGGACGCGCGCGGCTGCCGTCGAAGTAACCGAGCGAGTCGGCGACGTAGATCAGGTCGAAGCTGGGGTTGTCCGGGTATTTGAACTCGACGACCTTGTCGCCGACGCTGCCGACCACGGCCGGCGCGCCACTGGCGGTCTTGGCGCCCTTGTCCGCCTTGTCGCAGCCACTGAGGCCCAGGCCCAAGGCGCCAGCGGCGCCCACGACGGCGCAATGTCTGAGGAACAGTCGGCGATTGTTATTCGGCTGCATGGGCGGGGCTCTCTACCTGTCGAGTGATGGTTCGGGTGGGTTGCACGTATCAGGAAGAGCAGGACGCCCCCCTCGACCGGAGGATGATCACGGTTGCAGGTTAGAACCGGAAAGAATATTTAATTATTTATTTATACTCTTTTTCACATTCCGGTTCAGTGAACTCGCCGCCATAAGCTCAGCACTACTGGGTATTTATCGGCCCACCGCGCCGATGGTTACGCTCGCCGCCACTCACTTGCGAGGACGTGCCATGCGCCTGCCATTCAAACTGCTCTCTACCGTGGCGGCAATCGCCGTCGCCAACCAAGCTGGTCCAGGAGCTCTCGCAACGCGAAGGCCTGACCTTGCGCCAACTGGGCAAGCGCTTTGGCGGTAGCCGCTCGCACAGGGTGCTGGCCGGCACCGCCAGCGAGATCGCCGACGACCTGGAGCAATGGTTCAGCGAGCAGGCTTGTGATGGTTTCAACATCATGCCGCCGTACCTGCCGGATGCGCTGACCGAGTTCGTCGATCAAGTGGTCCCGCAGCTGCAAAGGTGCGGACTGTTCCGCCAGGAATACACCGGCACCACGCTGCGCGAACATCTGGGCCTGGAGCGGCCTTGGAGTCAATTTGCCCAACATGAACAACCCTGTAGCGAGGGGTTAGTCCTCCCGCCGTAGCTGACCCAGTCCGCTCAGCGGCAGCGCTCTCGCTACAGGGAAGGGTTATATCCATAGACCCCACAAGCCTTGGACGATCTGCATTTTCGGCATATATATTCAACTGGATATTACCATTTTGCATATCTATCCAGGTTCCGCATGCACCCTCTTCGCCACGGTCTTACCCTCACCCTGCTCGCCAGCGCGCTGCTCAGTGGCTGCGACAAACCCGCCGCCCCAGCCGCCACTGCGCAAGCGTCCACCGAAGCGGCCAAGCCCCATGCAGGCGGCGATGTGTCGTGGGGCATTACCACGGAACCGGTGTGCTTCGACCCGCACCGCTCCGGGCAGCAGAACGCCTTTATCATCATCCGCAACTACGTCGATTCGCTGATCGGCAAGCAGGCCGACGGCAGCTTCGCACCGTGGCTGGCCAAGAGCTGGAGCATTTCCCCGGACGGCCTGCAATATAGCTTCGTGCTGCGTGACGACGTGACCTTCACTGATGGCGAGCCCTTCAATGCCGAGGCGGTGAAAGCCAACCTCGACTACATCAAGGACCCGAAACACACCGCCATCGCCGCTTGGTTCCTCGAGTACTACGACCATACCGAGGTCGTCAACGACCACGAAGTGAAGATCGTCCTCTCGCGTCCGGATTCAGCGATGCTCGAATCGTTGTCCAGCGTCAAACTCGGCTTCCTTGCGCCCAAGACCCTCGACAGCGCGACCGACTCCTGCGCCGGTGGCCCTGGGCTGGTCGGCACCGGGCCGTTCATCTTCCAGAACTACCAGCGCGGCCAGACTGCCCGCTTCGTCAAGAACCCTGACTACAACTGGGGTCCGGCCTACGCCAAGCACACTGGCGCCGCCTACCTGGACTCGGTGACCTACCGCTTCATCCCCGAATATGCAGTGCGTGCCGGCGCCTTGAGCTCCGGTCAGGTCGACTTGATCGAGGGCGTGCAGCCCACCGACATCTCGCTGTTCAAGGACGCCAAGGGCTTTCAGTATCTGGTCGGCCCGTCGGCGGAAACGTCTTTCACTCTGAACATCAACTACACCCACGGCGTCGCTACCGACGTGCGCGTACGCCAGGCACTGCGCGATGGTTTCGATGTCGATGCGCTGGTGAAGAGCCTGTACCTGGGCACGGTTCCCCGCGCGTGGTCCAATATCGGCCCCGACAACCCGGCCTATAACAAAGCGCTGGCAGGTACCTGGGGCAACAAGATCGACGCCGCCAACAAGCTCCTCGACGACGCCGGCTGGACCGGCCGCGATGCCGAGGGCTACCGCACCAAGGACGGCGAGCGCTTGCGCATCGAAGTCGGCTTCCCGCAGCCCTTCGTGCGTGACAACCGCGACGTGCTGATCCAGTCGATCCAGGCTGCGGTGAAGAAGAACATCGGCTTCGACCTCGACCTCAAGATCACCACCGGCGGCGACTGGGCCAAGCGTCGGGTCGATGGCACCTGGAGCATCTACCCCAACACGCTCAACCCGTCCGACACCGCCCTGTCGCTGCGCGATGTGCTCGGCAGTCCGGGTTTCTATAGCGGCGTGCGGGACAAGGCGGATCCGCTGATTCTGGATTTGATCGCCAAGGCGCGGGCCACTTCGGACCTCAAGGCTCGGCAGCCGATTCTGGACAGCATCCAGCAGCGCGCGGTGGACCAGGCCTATCTGATACCGTTGTTTGCGCCGAGTTATCAGATTGCAGCGAAAGATACGCTGCACGGGTTGGGGTTCGAGGCGCAGCTGGATTCGCCTTCCAATTTGTATGATGCGTGGGTGAGTCCGGCGAAGTAATCCGAGTCTACGGTCAGGCGCAAGCCCCACAGGTGCATGACTCATGAAGAGTGTGCACCGTGGGAGCAAAGCTTGCTCGCGAACAGGCCAGCCGACTCACCGCAGAGGTATCATGATCGACCGCAGCGGATCAAAAAGACTCCTTGTACGGCCGCAGATCCAGCTCCTGTGTCCAGGCACTGCGCGGCTGCGAATGCAGATACCAATACGCTTCGGCGATATCCTCAAGCCGCAACGCGATAGCCACCGGCCGAAAAACGCCGTGCCAGCGCCGCGCCCAGCCCTTCAACCGCACCGACACCGGTGATCCAGACGACCCCTTCGGCACCTGTAGACATGGAATTTTTCCTGTAAGAAAGACAGATGTTCCACTCTACTGATTACGCTTGAGCCAGCCCTAGAACTTCGCACGCTAAGGATATAGCCGGGACGATCGGATACCCGCAGACGGGCAAGGTGGCTGTATGGCGTTTTATCCATCGATCTGTATCTGACGCTCGTCGCTGCAGTCTCCTACTATCGCTCGCCACGACCGGACACAGGCAGGGATCAAGATGGCAGACGACATCGAACGGGCAGGTTGGACTTGTAGATCGTTCACACCAGACGACCTGGAAATGATCTGCGAACACCGCGAGCATATGTTCCTCGAAGCCGGTGGCGATCCTGAGACACTGAAAATCATGACCGCGCACTTTCGCCCGTGGCTACAACCGCGGCTCGCCGATGGCCGCTACTATGGCTTCGCCCTGCTCGACGCCGATCGCCCCATCGCCGCCATCGGCCTGATGAGCATCGACTGGCCGCCGCACCCTTCCCATCCCACTGATGACCAGCGCGGCTATGTGCTCAACGTCTTCGTCGAACCCAGCCACCGCCGTCGCGGCCTGGCGTCGGCATTGATGCAACTGGCCGATGCCGAGTTCAAACGCCGGGGATTGAGCTTCGCGATACTGCACGCGACTCAGGTCGGCAAACCGGTGTATGAACGGTTGGGGTGGAAGGGTACGTCGGAGATGGCGAAGGTCATTGCCTGATTCAACCACCGCCATCCATCACGATAAGTCGAGTTTGCCCCGTCAGCATGCGCGCGGTTAACCGTCGGCCGGAATTCGATCACCGCACCGGCGCCGCACTGAACTGCCCTTTCTCCAACGACCGCGCATCATTGCCCGTCGCATCCCGTGCATCCAGGTCGGCGCCCTTTGCCGCCAGCGCATCGAGAATATCCTTGCGCTGAAACAACGCCGCGTACATCGCCGCGGTCTGCCCAGAGCCATTGCGCTCGTCCACCGCGCAATCGGCATTCATCAGCCGGTGCGCGATGCTCAGCTCGCCCTTGAAAATCGCCCCCATCAACGCCGTGTTGCCACGTTTGTCCTGGCTGCACGGATTGGCGCCCGCGTGCAGCAACTGCTCCACTGCGGCCTGCTGGCCGTGGTAGGCGGCAAGGATCAGCGCGGTGTAGCCGTTTTCATCACGGGTATCGAGGTCGTAGTGGGCATCGATAAAGACCCCCAGGCGATCGGTGCTGCCCTCGCGGGCGGCTTCGAAATACAGGGCCTGGAGTTGTTGGCGGGTATCGCCCGCCGGCGCGTCGTCGGCAAAAGCGCTAGACGCCATCAGGCCCACGAACAGGAAAAAAATCAGATCACGCATGGCACATCCCTCACTCGCATTGCGGTCACCGGCCGCGCAATGGCGGCCGGTGACCCCACAGGTCAGTCCTGCAGACTGGCGGCCAGTTGCTTGACCTTGGCCAGGTCGCCTTTGGCGACTTTGGTCACACCCGTGCCATAGGCGGGATCGGCCTTGTACAGGTACGAGAGCATGATGTTCTTGCTCTCGGCATCGGTGTCGGCCAACGACTCGCCGAAGCTGTTGATCAGATCCTGTTGCTCCTTGGGCGAGTAAGAGCGATACAGATCACCGGCCTGCTTGAAGTTCTGCTCGCGCTGGATCTTCGCCTGCTGGGTCTTGCCGCTGACGGCCATCTGACTGTAGCGCGCGCTGTCGTCGGCCGGGCGCGGATTCAGGCGGCTGGGCTCGTAGTTGACGCCCGTGGTGGTGTGACCCGTGTTCAGCGCGCCGTCCTGGTTGCCGTTATTGACCGCCACCAAGGGGCGATTGATAGGCAGGTTCATGCCGTTGGCGCCCAGGCGATACATTTGCGTATCGGCGTAGGAGAACACCCTGCCCTGCAACAGGCGATCCTCGGACGGCTCGATGCCCGGCACGACGTTGGCTGGCGACATGGCCACCTGTTCGGTTTCCTGGAAGAAATTGTCGACGTTCTTGTTCAGCACCAGTTGGCCGATCTTCTGCTCAGGTACGTCGGGCCAGATCTTGGTGGCATCCAGCGGGTCGAAGGCGAACTTGGCCAGGTCTTCAGGCTTGAGCACCTGGATGTACAGGTCCCACTTGGGGAAATCGCCTTTGTTGATGGCGCCCACCAGGTCGTGGGTCAAATGCGCGTAATCCTTGCCCTGGGTTTGCACCACTTGGGCAGGGTCGAGGTTTTTCAGGCCTTGCAGGCTCTTCCAGTGAAATTTCACGTAGTGCACTTCGCCCTTGGCGTTCACCAATTTGTAGGCGTGTACGCCATTGCCATCCATGAAGCGATAACTGGCAGGCGTCCCCTCGTTGGAGTACAGCAGCGTCAGAGTGCGGGTGGCTTCAGGTACGTGAGAGAAGAAATCGAACCGGCGCGAATCGTCATCCAGGTTGGTGCGCGGGTCGGGTTTGAAAGCGTGAACCATGTCCGGAAACTTGATCGCGTCGCGGATGAAGAAGGTCGGGAAGTTGTTGCCGACCAGGTCCCAGTTACCGTCAGCGGTATAGAACTTGGTGGCGAAGCCGCGCGGGTCACGCAGGGTTTCGGGTGAATGGTTGCCGTGAACCACCGACGAGAAGCGCACGAAGACCGGGGTATGGGTGCCCGGGGTGAACACCTTGGCCTTGCTCAAATCGCTGATGTTGCTGGAGGCGACGAACTCGCCGTGCACGCCAGTGCCGCGGGCATGCACCACGCGCTCCGGGATGCGCTCGCGGTCGAAGCGCTGCAGCTTTTGCAACAGTTGCACGTCTTGCAGCATGACTGGCCCATTGGCGCCGGCGGTCTGCGAGTTCTGGTTGTCGCCAACGGCGGCGCCATTATCACGGGTCAACGTGTCAGCGAAGGCTGACGAAAAGAGCATGCTCAACGCCAGCACGCTGACCGCGTGACCGGAAAAAGTAGTTGTTTTCATTAGGAAATCCCTCATGGATCTTATGGTTTGAGTCCATGAGGGTAACCACGCCGAGCGCTGTGCCTAAATTGCTTGAGCCTATGGGCTCGATTGAAAGATATGCGTCGCCACGCGGGAACTTGATCTGCGGATCATGGTTCGCGCGCGTCATCCGGCACGGTCACGGTTGCTCGCCGCGACTCACTCACGGGAAAAAGCGATTCGCCGGCCGCGGCAACCCGAGATTCTCGCGCAACGTCTTGCCCTCATACTCACGCCTGAAAATCCCCCGCCCTTGCAGCTCGGGAATCACCTTGGCGACGAAATCGTCCAGGCCACCGGGCAACCACGGGAACATGATGTTGAAGCCGTCGCTGCCTCGCCCTTCGAGCCAGCCTTCCATCTCGTCGGCGATGCTGTTGGCAGTGCCAACGAAACTCAGCCCCGCATAGCCACCCAGGCGCTGCGCCAACTGGCGCACGGTCAACTTCTCGCGGTCGGCCAGCGCCAGTACCCGCTGTTGCGAGCTCTTGCTCTGGTTGGTCTCCGGGATCGACGGCAGATAGCCGTCCAGGTCGAACTTGCTGGCATCCACCCCCAGGGACACCGACAGCGAAGCTATAGCGCTCTGCTCGTGCACCAGGCTGTCCAGATGCGCACGGGTACGCCGTGCCTCCTCGAGCGTATCGCCCACCACCACGAAAGCCGCGGGCAGAATTTTCATGTGCTCGGGATCGCGCCCGAAGGCCGGCATGCGGCCTTTGACGTCGGCGTAGAACGCCTGCCCCTCCTCCAGCGTGCCGTGGGCGGCGAAGATCACCTCGGCCGTTTGCGCGGCCAGTTGCCGGCCGGGCTCGGAAGCGCCTGCCTGGACAATCACCGGCCAGCCCTGGGGCGGCCTGGCGATGTGCAGCGGGCCGCGCACCGAGAGGTACTCGCCCTTGTGGTCGAGGGTGTGCAGCTTGTCGGGGTCGAAGAAGATACCGCTGTCGGCATCGCGCACGAAAGCGTCATCGGCCCAGCTGTCCCACAGCCCGGTGACCACGTCATAGAACTCCCGTGCGCGGGCATAGCGCTCGTCATGGGCGCGATGCTCAGTGAGCCCGAAGTTGAGCGCCGCGTCCGGGTTGGAGGTGGTGACGATGTTCCAGCCGGCGCGGCCGTTGCTCAGGTGATCCAGCGAGGCGAAACGCCGAGCGATATGGAACGGCTCGTCGAAGGTGGTCGAGGCGGTAGCGATCAGGCCGATGTGGTCGGTGGCCTGGCTCAGGGCCGAGAGCAATGTGAAGGGTTCGAACGAGGTCGCGGTGTGGCTGCGCTTGAGGGCCTCGATGGGCATGTTCAGCAAGGCCAGATGATCGGCCATGAAGAAGGCATCGAAGCGGGCGCGCTCAAGCGTCTGCGCCAGGCGCTTGAGGCGCGAGAAATTGAAGTTGGCATCGGCCCAGGCACCGGGGTAGCGCCAGGCGCCGGTATGGATGCTGACCGGACGCATGAAGGCGCCGAGTTTGAGTTGCCGGGAAGTGCTCATGGCATTGGCCCCTTGATGGTCAAAGGGCCTAGCATCGACCATGCAGGCGGGTTGGTCCAATAACCAATGGTCTTTGCATAGAAGATTTCATGATAGGCGTGGAGAGGCGACTGGCCCCTTCGCAGGCAAGCCTGGCTCCCACGTTAGTGCATGATGCACCTGTGGGAGCCAGGCTTGCCCGCGAAGAGGCCGAACCTGCCCAATCCCGATATACCCGCTAACCTTATCCCTCCAAACACAACAATCTGCCGCCGATATATGGATATGCAGTTAAATTATTGGATTTACCTTTTTTAGATCAAATAGATTTATGCCATTCCGAAACGCACAAGGCCTATCGCACATGTCCACACTGCCCTCGCTTCGCCAGTTGTTCGTCGCCACCCTGCTGGCTGGCCTTACCTGGACGGCCCAGGCCGCCGACCTGACCATCGGCTATCAAACCGGTACCGATCCGAGCAAGGTGCCCCAGGCCAACGGCGAGTATGAAAAAGCCACCGGCCAGAAGATCGACTGGCGCCGCTTCAACAGCGGCCCGGAAGTGGTCGCGGCGCTCGCCTCCGGCGATCTGCAGATCGGCAACCTCGGCTCCAGCCCGCTGGCCGCCGCCACGTCGCGCAACATCCCGATCGTGGCCTTTATCGTTTCGGCGCAGATCAACTCGTCCGAAGCCTTGGTGGTGCGCACTGGCAGCGGCATCGAAAAACCCGAAGACCTCAAGGGCAAGACCATCGCTACGCCGTTCGTGTCGACCTCCCACTACAGCCTGCTCGGCGCCCTCAAGCACTGGGGCCTGACCAGCAAGGACGTCAAGGTGGTCAACCTCAACCCGACGGAGATCGCCGCGGCCTGGAAGCGCGGCGATATCGACGGCGCCTTCGTCTGGTCGCCAGCCCTGGGCGAGATCCGCAAGACCGGCAAGACGCTCACCGACGCCGCCGAAGTCGGCCGCTGGGGTTCGCCGACCTTCGAGGTCTGGGTGGCCCGCAAGGACTACGCCGACAAGCACCCTGACGTGATCGCCAAGTTCGCCGGTACCACCCTCGCCGCCTACGCTGACTACACTGCGCACAAGGCTGAATGGACCGCCGACTCGGTGCCGGTCAAGGCCATCGCCAGGCTTACCGGCTCCAACGCCGCCGACGTTCCCGAATTGCTGGCAGGCGCGACCTACCCCGACGCTGCTGCACAAAAAAGCGCCGCCCTGCTCGGTGGCGGTACCGCCAAGGACATCGCCGCCACCGCAGCGTTTTTGAAGGAACAGAAAAAGATCCCTGACGTACTCCCTGACTACAGCACGTTCGTCAGCGCCAAATACATCCCTTGAGGCCAGAGCCATGGCAACCCTTGAACTGCAAAACATCAGCGCCCACTACCCCGGGGCGCCGGAGCCGGTGCTCAAGGATCTGTCGCTGCGCCTGGAGCCCGACCAACTGGTGGTCGCGCTCGGGCCCAGCGGCAGCGGCAAGACCAGCCTGCTCAACCTGATCGCCGGTTTCGTCGCCCCTACGGCCGGCACCCTGACCCTCGACGGCAAGCCCGTTCGAGGGCCGGGTGCCGATCGCGGCGTGGTGTTCCAGGACGACGTGCTGCTGCCCTGGCAGGACGTGTTGACCAACGTCAGCTTCGGTTTGCAGCTGGCCGGCATCGCCCGTAACGAACGTGAGCGCCGCGGGCGCGAGCTGTTGCAACTGGTCGGCCTGGAGGGTTTCGAGCAGCGCAAGGTCTGGGAGCTTTCAGGGGGCCAGCGCCAACGTGTCGGCCTGGCCCGTGCACTGGCCGCCGAACCGCGGGTTTTGCTGATGGACGAGCCCTTCGGCGCGCTGGATGCCTTCACCCGCGAGCAGATGCAGGAGCTGCTGCTCAGCGTATGGCAACGCACGCGCAAGCCGGTGTTCCTGATTACCCACGACATCGAGGAGGCAGTGTTCCTGGCCACCGATCTGGTGCTGTTGGCGCCCCATCCGGGGCGCATCGTCGAGCGCTTGCAACTCGACTTCGGCCGCCGTCACGCCGCCGGTGAGCCGGCCCGCGCGATCAAGTCCGATCCAGCCTTCATCACCACCCGTGAACATGTACTCGCGCAGGTCTTTGCCTATCAACAAAGCCTGCAGCAAGCCAGCGCTCAGGAGCCCACATGAGCAGCATCGAACTGCTTGAAAGCACGACAGCCACCCAGCCCCCGCCCATACCGAAAGCACCGTCCAACGATACCCGCGGCATCAGCGCAGTGACCATCGCCGCGCTGCTGTTGATCTGGTGGGCCGTGACCCACTGGGGGTTCATCGACCCGCTGTTCCTGCCCGGTCCCGGCGCGGTGCTGGCCAAGGGCTGGGACGTGCTCAACAACGGCTACATGGACGTCACCCTGTGGCAACACCTGGGCTCCAGCCTGGGGCGCATCGGCATCGCGCTGGTGGCCGCGGTGCTGACCGCCATCCCGCTGGGGCTGGCCATGGGCCGCAACCGTATCGCCCGAGGCATTTTCGACCCGTTGATCGAGTTCTACCGGCCGGTACCGCCGCTGGCGTATCTTCCCTTGATCGTCATCTGGTGCGGCATCGGCGAGCTGTCCAAGGTGCTGCTGATTTATCTGGCGATCTTCGCCCCGATCGCGATTGCCACCGCCAACGGCGTGCGCACCGTCGACCCGGCCCGGTTGCGTGCCGCGCAGTGCCTGGGTGCCACCCGCGCCCAGCTGATCCGCCATGTGATTTTGCCCAGCGCCCTGCCGGACATTCTCACCGGCCTGCGCATCGGCCTGGGTGTGGGCTGGTCGACGCTGGTGGCGGCCGAACTGATCGCCGCCACGCAAGGTCTGGGTTTCATGGTGCAGTCGGCTGCGCAGTTTCTGGTGACCGACGTGGTGATCCTCGGGATTCTGCTGATCGCCGTGATCGCCTTTGCCATGGAGCTGGGCCTGCGTGCGCTGCAACGCCGACTGGTACCGTGGCACGGGCAATCCCACTGATGCGGATCAAGCGTAGCGCTTGCCGCCGCCATCCACATACAGCCGCGACGCGTTGACGAACGCCGCGGCATCGGACAGCAGGTACACTACGGCGTTGGCCACATCGGTGGGTTTGCCGGGCCCGGCGAGCGGCGTCAAGGGTTCGGACTTCTCAAGGCTCGCGCCTTGCAATTCGGCCAGGCGCGGCGACTCGATCGGCCCGGGCGCTACCGCGTTGACCCGTACCCCGTGTGGCCCATAACGACGCCCCAGGCCCTGCACCAGCAAGTCCAGGGCAGCGTTGACGCTGGAGCCGATGAAATGCTGCGGCGACGGATCGATCCCGCCTCGGCCGCTGATCACCACCACTGCACCCTTGCCTGCAGCGATCAGATGCGGCAGCGCCGCGCGCACCGGCCGCACACTGCCCAGCAACTTGGCGTCGATCACCCGTTGCCAGTCCTCATCGGCCAACTCGAGAAATTCGCCGAAGGCGCCGACGTTGGTGCTGGTGACCAGCCCATCGATTCGGCCGTGTTCGGCCACGATGGCGGCGGTGGCCTGGTCCACCGCGTGGCTGTCGCCCACATCCAGCGGCAAGGCGAACACCTTGGGCCAGTCGGCGAACTGCGCGGCGGTCACCGAGCGTGAAGAGGCGACCACCGTAGCTCCCAGCTCCGCCAACGCCAGCGCCGTGGCCCGGCCCAGCGCGCCCGTGGCACCGGTGACCCAATAGACTTTTCCTGCGAAATCCTGACTCATGCAGCGCTCCTTGGTTAGGACAAATAGCGCATTACGTTGCCGGGATCGGGGCCGGAACTCCAAGACCTGTTGGTTCTATTCAAAGAACTGGGGCGGGTTCTGGTATTCGTGCCAGCTGTAGAGGCCTCGTCGCCGCCCGGATGCACATCTCACGGCTCATTTCTACAGGGCATGACCAACGACGCAGGCGCCCACCTCAACGCCGTGCCCGCAACAACGATATAGGCGTATATAAACCTGTTCGCTCGTACTTATTCCACAGGTGCTGCCAAGCAGCGCCCGTCGCTGGTGCTGGGTGGCCAGAGTTATGCCCATAAACCGCTTACCCAGCACGCCGTGGTCCAGGCCGCGATCGCCCTGGACAGCATCGAGGCGCTGCTGCAACGGATAGCCGGCGATTGGGACCATCGCGTACGCCATGGGCCGTTGTGGGCGGCGGTGATCCTCGCGGCCAAACAGCACGCGGTCGAATCGGCGCAACAGGTGGTCAATCTGGCACTGGAAATCGCCGGAGCCGCCTCGTTGTCGAAGAAAAACGAGCTGGAGCGGCTATATCGCGATGTCCGCGCCGGGGGGGCATCCGCCGAGTGCACACGCCAATTATGAAATCATCGGGCGGTCGTATTTGTTTGATGAGTGATAGGGGGTAGCATCCTGACGGATGTGTACCCGATCGACCGCCCTCCGCCAGCCTGGCTTTACTCCGTCCATCTACCGGAATTTATCCATGACCACCGCGCCAGACACCCCTTGGCAACACCGCTACCGAACCCCCAGTGACACTGCGCGGGCCGCGAACCCGGTGATCGACGCCCTGCTCGACCATCGCAGCGTGCGCCGCTACCTGACCACGCCGCTGCCTGAGAACACCATGGCGACCTTAGTGGCTGCGGCGCAGTCCGCATCGTCATCTTCCAACCTGCAGGCCTGGAGCGTGCTGGCCGTGCAAGACCCAGCCCGCAAGGCTCGGCTCTCGGCCATTGCCAGCGATCAGGAGCATATTCGCCAAGCGCCGCTGTTTCTGATCTGGCTGGCCGACTTCTCCCGCGCCCAGCGCATCGCCGACACCCGCGCCATCGAACTGCAAGCGCCGGCCTACCTCGACAGCCTGTTGCTGGGCAGCATCGACGCCGCGCTGGCCGCGCAGAATGCCGTGGTGGCTGCCGAGTCGCTGGGGCTCGGTACCGTGTACATCGGCGCGCTGCGCAACAACGTGCAGGCGGTGATCGACGAACTGCAATTGCCGCCGCTGGTGTTCCCGGTGTTTGGCTTGTGCGTCGGCTATCCGGACCCGCAAGCCCCGGCCGCAATCAAGCCGCGCCTGGGCCAGGACGTGGTCCTGCACCATGAAACCTACCAGGTCGATGATGCGGAGCCGCAGCGGATCGCCGCCTATGAGCAAGTCGCCGCCGATTTCAGCCGCGAGCAGGGTCAGGTCAGTGGCAAATGGGGCGAGCAAGTGGTGCAGCGGCTGCGCGACAAAGGCTCGCTGCATGGCCGCGAAATCCTCGCCGAGGTGCTGCGCAAACAAGGGCTGGGGCTGTACTGAAAGGCTTGGGGCGAAGCATCGATGCCGGTGCCAGGTTCAGTCTCATGATGTGCAGTGATGCAGCTGGTGTCTTCGCGAGCAAGTTTTGCTCCCTCTTGTGGGATGACACTTTCTACACGAAACATCTCGCGCGATGTATGGTCACACCCCAGTGCGTCGTAGTGCTCTAGCGCACGGCGCGACCTTCCGGTTAATGGGGACAGATCATGAACACCCAAGCACTGATCGATATTGCCAACGCCCTTGTCGCAGATGGCAAGGGCCTGCTGGCCATGGATGAAAGCAGCTCGACCTGCCGCAAGCGCTTTGTCGAGCAAGGCATCGAAGACACCGAAGAAATGCGCCGCGCCTACCGCGAGCTGCTGATCACCACACCCAGGCTGAGCGACAGCGTCAGCGGCCTGATCCTCTTCGACGAGACCATTCACCAGGCGAAAAAAGACGGTACGCCGTTCGTCGAGCTGATCGTCAAGGCCGGGATGATCCCCGGTATCAAAGTCGACCTGGGCGCCAAGCCGCTGGCCGGGCATCCAGGCGAAACCGTTACTGAAGGCCTCGACGGCCTGCGCGCGCGCTTGGAGGATTACCACAGACTCGGTGCCCGGTTCGCCAAGTGGCGCGGGGTCATCAACATCGGCGACGGTATTCCCAGCACTGCCTCCATCGCCGTCAACGCCCATGCCCTGGCCCGCTACGCCGCGCTGTGCCAGGACGTCGGGCTGGTGCCCATCGTCGAGCCCGAAGTACTGATGGACGGCGCCCACTCACTGGCACGCTGCAGCGAAGTCACCGAAAAGGTTCTGCACGCGGTCTTCGCCGAACTGAACATCCAAGGCGTGTTGCTCGAAGGCATGCTGCTCAAACCCAATATGGTCACCAGCGGCGCCGACAGCACCGAGCAGGCGGACGTGCATGCCGTCGCGGCAGCGACCCTCGACACCTTGCTGCGCTGCGTACCGGCCGCAGTACCGGGCATCGCCTTTCTCTCCGGCGGGCAATCGCCGGCCCTGGCTTCAGCGCATTTGAATGACATGCATCAAGGTCGCGTGTTGCCATGGGCGCTAACCTTCTCCTATGGCCGGGCCTTGCAGCAACCGGCGCTGAATGCCTGGAACGGTGAAGCGGCCAACGTGGCCGCCGCGCAAAAGGAACTGGAGCAACGCGCTGCGCTCAACCGCGCCGCCGTTCAAGGCCGCTACACTGCCGGGATGGAACCTAAATGAATGCAGCTGCACCGCAACTGAGACTGTTTTTAGTGCGCCACGGCCAGACCGAATGGTCGTTGACCGGCCAACACACCGGGCGCAGTGATATACCGCTCACCGAACAGGGCGAAGCCGAGGCCCGTTCCGTGGCGCCGTTGCTGAGCAGCGTCAGCTTCAGCCACGTGTTCAGCAGCCCGCTGCAACGGGCGCGGCAGACCTGCGACCTGGCCGGGCTGGGCGATCAGGTGGAGATTCTGCCCGACCTCGCCGAATGGGACTACGGTGCCTATGAAGGCCTGCGTACCCCGGAGATTCGGCAACAAAAACCTGGCTGGAACATCTTTCGCGACGGCTGCCCGCAAGGCGAATCCGCTGCCCAGATGACGGCCCGTATGGACCGTCTGATTGCACACCTCAAGACGCTTAGCGGCGATGTCGCGCTGTTCGCCCACGGCCATGTCGGCTGTGTGCTCGCGACTCGCTGGTTGGGCCAGGCGCTGACCGAGGCCGGGCATTTCCCCTTGGCCACGGCCTCGCTGAGCGTACTGACGCTAGACCCGAAACACGCCAACGTACCGATCATCGCGGCCTGGAATCTGACCCCCGGCCGAGGTTTCCTGGAGGGCTATACGCGCCCTGCCTAAAGGCAATACCGCGGCCCGTTCGGGCCGCGTCTATCGCGGAGAACAGCATGCGCAAGACACTTTCGACCGAACAGCTGCGCAAGATGGATGCCTACTGGCGCGCGGCCAACTACCTGTCGGTAGGGCAAATTTACCTTGCCGACAACCCGCTGCTCGAAGAGCCCCTGCGCCAGGAACACGTCAAGCGTCGCCTGCTCGGCCACTGGGGCACCACCCCCGGCTTGAACCTGCTCTATGTGCATTGCAACCGACTGATCCGTGACAACGACCTGAACATGATCTTCATCACCGGCCCGGGTCACGGTGGCCCCGGCCTGGTCGCCAACACCTACCTCGAAGGCTCCTACACCGAGCGCTACCCGGCCGTCGAACGCAGCCGCAACGGCCTGCATCGCCTGTTTCGGCAGTTTTCCTGGCCGGCGGGCATTCCCAGTCACGTCTCGGCGCAAACCCCTGGCTCGATCCACGAAGGCGGCGAGCTGGGCTATTCCCTGGTACACGCCTACGGCGCGGCGTTCGACAACCCTGACCTGATCGTCACCTGCGTGGTCGGTGATGGCGAAGCCGAAACGGGTCCGCTGGCTGCCAGCTGGCACTCGAACAAATTCCTCAACCCGGCCAGCGATGGCGCGGTGCTGCCGATCCTGCACCTCAACGGCTTCAAGATCGCCAATCCATCGGTGCTTGCGCGTATCGACGATTCCGAGCTCGATGCGTTGATGCTGGGGTATGGCTACGAGGCCCATCGAGTCGAAGGCGATGATCCGGAACGGGTCCATCAAGACCTGGCCGCCACGCTGGACACCGTGCTGGCCAAGATCCGCGATATTCAAGGCGCTGCCCGCGCGCACCAGGGTGACACACCCCTGCCCCGCCCACGCTGGCCGATGATCATCCTGCGCACGCCCAAAGGCTGGACCGGGCCAAAGATCGTCGACGGCCTGCCGGTCGAAGGCACCTGGCGCGCACACCAAGTGCCCATCGCCGATTTCAAAGACCCCGAACACCTGCGCCAACTCGAAAGCTGGCTCAAAAGCTACAAACCCGAAGAGCTGTTCGACGCCAACGGCCAGTTGCTTCAGGAATACGCCGAGCTGGCCCCCACTGGCCATCAGCGCATGGGTTTCAACCCTCACGCCAACGGCGGCGAACTGCTCGAGCCGCTGGCCATGCCGCACTTTCATGATTACGCGGTCAAGGTTGGCCAGCCTGGCAGTGTACGGGCTGAAGCCACACGCGTGCTCGGCGGTTTCATCCGCGACGTGATGAAGCTCAACCTGGCAAGCAAGAATTTTCGCGTATTCGGCCCCGACGAGACCGCCTCGAATCGCCTCGAAGCGGTGCTCGAAGTTTCGGGCAAGGCCTGGATGGCCAAGGTCGAAGAAGTCGACATCAACCTTAGCCAGCAAGGCCGAGTGATGGAGGTGCTCAGCGAGCATCTGTGCGAAGGCTGGCTGGAAGGCTACCTGCTGACCGGCCGCCACGGGCTGTTTTCGTGCTACGAAGCGTTTATCCATATCATCGATTCGATGTTCAATCAGCACGCCAAATGGCTGAAGGAAACGCGCACCATCCCGTGGCGCAAGCCCATCGCTTCACTCAATTACCTGCTCACCTCTCACGTCTGGCGCCAGGACCACAACGGCCTGTCGCACCAGGATCCGGGCTTTATCGACCACGTCGCCAACAAGAAGTCCGAGACCGTGCGCATCTACCTGCCGCCGGATGCCAACTGCCTGCTGTCGGTGGCCGACCACTGCCTGCGCACCCATCACTACGTCAACCTGATCGTCGCCGGCAAGCAGCCGGAATGGCAATGGCTGGACATGGACGCCGCCGTGCGCCATTGCACCGCCGGTGCTGGCATCTGGGAATGGGCGAGCAACACCGGCGATGCCGAGCCAGACGTGGTCATGGCCTGCGCAGGCGACGTGCCGACCCTCGAGACCTTGGCCGCGGTGACGCTGCTGCGCGAATACGTGCCGGACCTCAAGGTGCGTGTGGTCAACGTCGTCGACCTGATGGTCCTGGAGACCCGCGCCGATCACCCCCACGGCCTCACGGATGTGGATTTCGACCTGCTGTTCACCGCCGACAAACCGGTGATCTTCGCCTTCCACGGCTACCCGGCGTTGATCCACAAACTCACCTACAGCCGCGGCAATCACGACAACTTCCACGTGCGTGGCTACCGCGAGGAAGGCACCACCACCACGCCGTTCGACATGGTGGTGCTCAACAACCTCGACCGCTACCAACTGGCCCTGGACGCGATCATGCGCGTACCGCGTCTTCACGCTGAGGTCGACAAGGCGCAGAAGCGCTACTGGACCAGCATCGAGCGGCACAAGCTGTATGTCAGCGAACAAGGTGAGGACCTGCCGGAAATCCTCGATTGGCAATGGACGGCGCCATGAGCACGGTGCTGGCGTTGAACAGCGGCTCGTCGTCGCTCAAATTCGGGGTCTACCGTGTCGATGGCCAGCGTATAGACACCCTGCTGAGCGGCGAGGCCGAGGGCCTGGGTGAAGATGGCGCGACGTTTGGCGCCACCGGCATCGAGCAGAAGACGCTCGCCGACGCGAGCGTCAATGGCGTCATGCAGCGGCTCGGCCAGGTGCTCGAACGGGCGCGGTTACCGACGTTGGACGCAGTCGGTCATCGCCTGGTGCACGGCGGCCCAGAGCATCTGCAGCCGTGCCTGATCGATGCGCAGGTGCGTCAGCAACTGCAACAGGCCAGCGTGTTCGCCCCATTGCACACACCGGCGGCCCTGGAAGTGATCGACCAGGCCCGTACCCATTTCAGCACACTGCCCCATGTCGCCTGTTTCGATACCGGTTTCCATGCCGACCTGCCAGCGGTGGCGCAGACCCTGGCCTTGCCCCGCGCGCTGCATGCTCAGGGCATTCGCCGCTATGGTTTCCATGGCCTGTCCTGCGCCTCGATCGTGCGCCAGCTGGAGGACGAGATTCCGGAGCGGCTGATCATTGTCCACCTCGGCAATGGCGCCAGCGTCACTGCCGTGAAGCAGGGCAAGTCGGTGGACACCAGCATGGGTTTGACGCCCAGCGGCGGGATCATCATGGGCACGCGCAGCGGCGACCTCGATCCTGGTGTACTGATCTATCTGCTGCGGGAAAAAAAACTGGACGTCGCGAAACTGGAACAGTTGATCGACCACCAATCCGGGCTGCTGGGCATCTCCGGGGTGGCCAGCGACATGCGCAAACTGCATCAGGCGGCGCCCGACAACGCGGATGCGCGGCTGGCTATCGAGATGTTCTGCCAAGCGGCCCGCAAGCAAATCGCTGCAATGGTTGCGGTGCTGGAGGGCGTGGACCTGGTGGTGTTCACTGGCGGGATAGGTGAGCATGACGACGAGGTGCGCCAGCGGATCGTCAACGGCCTGCATTGGCTGAATCTCGAGGGCAACGTTCGCACCCTGACCTCCCAGGAAGACGAACAGATCGCACTCCTGGCGGCGGCCCTGATCTGACGCCGATGACCCTGCACTCCCTGCGGCGAGGGGCTTTGCTCCGATACAGCGGGTCACACGAAAAGCTTGTGACAGTCCCGCCGCATCGGGACCCAGCCCCCTCTCCACAGGGTTGTAGCCAATCACTGCATGGAATCAGAACGTGGACTGAATCTGCACGCCGGCGACCACGGCATTGCGTACTTCACGCACACCACCCGGATGAGCGATGTACTGCAGGTTGGGGCGGATGCTCAGCCACTCGGTGGCCTGGATACCGTAGTTCAGCTCGATGTCGTACTCGGTGTGCTGTTCAGGCACGAAGTCCGCATCGTCGTAGCTCAAACCGCTGGCCTGATTGGCCGCACGGGCGTTGTGCAGGTATCGACTGCTGGCGTGCAGGCGCGCAACGCCCAGGCCCAGGGTATCGTCAGGACGCGCATCGAACGGCCCTTTGTACACCAGTGCCAGTTTCTGCAGGCTGTCCACCTGAGTAGTCGCCGCATCGAAGGCGCTGATGTTGGCATACAGCACCAGGCCACGCGAAGCGTCACCGCCGACCGTGGTCAGTTGCTGCTTGGCGGTCAACCACCAACCATGCTGGCTGTCATCGCGGCGGTAATCATTGCCAGTCACGGCCGCTGGCCGATTGTCGGCGTCCTTGTACAGGTCGTCAGCCTTGGCGGTGCTGTAGTAATACCCTGCGCGGTATTCACCTGGCAGCTGACCGAATGCAGGCGCCCACACCAGTTCCACCGGGATCATCGCCCCGGAGGTGCCAGCACCATTGAGCTTGAAGCCATTGTGGTTGTCGGCGTAGGAATCGTTGACAGCGAACACACCCACTTGCGCATAGACCTGATCCGTCACGTTGTACTTGACCCGTGCACCCCAGGTGCTGACAGGGCTCTGGGTGAAGCTGTCCACGAAGTTGCCAGGTTGCGAATCGCAGAAGGCCAGGTTCTGGAACTCACAGTCCTCCACCGCAAAGTCATCGCCGACCGCGAATCGGCCGGCCTTGAGGTTCAAGGCATCGTCAAACCAGCCCTTGCTCAACCATAGCTTGCTCAGTCGCGTAACACTGCCGTTGCCCGAAACCTCCTGAGTCGCTGACAAACCTTCAACCCGCGGATCGTTGATGCGTTCGTCATTGAGGCTTTTGCCGTTGGTGTTGTTCAGTTCCAGCGCGAATGTCGCGTCTTGCCAACCCAGCAGCTTTTGCAGATCGAACTCAGCGCCCAACGTGAACTGATCGGCGTAGCGCGTGGTATGGCGTTTGTCGTAGCCGCCGCGCAGGTTACTGGCGGATTCACCGAGATATTCCATCTGGATATCGATGCCCTTGTCGAGCAGCGCGGTGCGCTCACCGCCCCAGTCCCCGGTCATCCATTGTGAATCCGCGGCAAAAACACCGGCGGCGTGGCTGGCCGTGCTCCAACTGCAGGCTGCAGCGAGAGCGAAAACGAGTGGGGAATGGCGGGCAGGACGGGCAAGGGCCCGTTTGAATAGAAACATGATGGAAATCCATATCTGAATAGGCGTCACGGCATGACAGGGCCGAGCGCATTTATCGGGGTGGAGAAAGCGGCCGCGAATTTATCGCGTTTACGGTGAATGGAGGGCCAGCATGGACAAATTTTATCTTCTGGGAGGCGACGCTCAGGCCGACGGTTGCCCAAACACCTGAGAAGGCCGGCGCAAGGTCGGGTCGAACGGGTTGATGCGCGGGCCGATGGCGTTGGCTTCGCGCTTGAGCATCTCCACCACCGTCGGCAGGCGATCGGGGCCCAGTCGATCGGTCAGGGTCGCGACGCTCAGGGCCGCCACCGCATGGCCATCGCGGTTCAGAATCGGCACTGCCAGGCCAGCCATGCCATCCAGCACGTTGGTGTTGCGCCCGGCATAGCCCAGGCGCCTGACGTTGTCGATTTCCGAGCGCAGGAACACTTCGTCGTATAGCTGGAAATCCTTGAGCCGCGGCAGGTTGTAGCGAATCACCGTCTCGCGCTCGTCATCGGGCAGAAACGCCAGAATCGCCAGGCTGCCCTGCCCTACACCCAGGGCCACGCGCCCACCGATGTCGCCGGTGAAGGTGCGGATCGGGTACGGGCCTTCGCTGCGGTCCAGGCAGATGGCATCGAAGCCGCTGCGCGCCAGCAAGAACAACGAGTCGCCCAAAGACGCCGACAGCCGCAACAGGCTGGGCCGCACCAGGTCGCGCAGGTTGCCGCTGTGGCCCGCGCGCGCGGCCAGGGCGAAGAACTCCAGGCTCAAGCGATAACGCTTGCTGCGCGCATCCTGCTCGACCATGCCCTCGTCCATCAGGCTGCGCAACAAGCGGTGGGTGGTCGGCTGCGACAGCCCCACAGCCAAGGCCAGTTGCGTCACCCGTTCGCCGCCTTCTGGCACCTCGCCCAGGCAGCGCAACAGCGCGAACAGTCGCGCAACGCCGCCGGGACCTGTTTCCTTGCTGCTGATATTCCGCTCAGTGGAATCCATTTGCGCGCACGATCCTATATAAATTCATTAGATGAAAGAAAACGAAAATAATCTTCTCTCAGTGAAATTACTCATTGAGGCCATCCTATGCCTCGTCCTACTCTCCAGTCCACAGAGGCGAAATCAAAAACAACAGCCTGGCAGCCGACTCGAGATCGCGCGCCGAACTTCTTTGCAGTAACCCTTCGCTTCTGCCCCAGACCAAAGTGCCCGCCAAGGGCCGATAACGAGGTGGAACGCAGCCATGGCTTTTCTCCAACTTCAAGGTTTATGCAAACGCTACGGCGCGATCGATGCAGTGGTCGCCACCGACCTGAGCGTTGCCAAAGGCGAGTTCGTCTCCTTGCTTGGCCCCTCGGGGTGCGGCAAGACCACCACCCTGCAGATGATTGCCGGCTTCGTCGAGGTCAGCGCCGGGAAGATCGTGCTCGACGGCCGCGACATCACCCACGCCAAACCCAGCAGCCGCGGCCTGGGCGTGGTATTCCAGAGTTACGCGCTGTTCCCGCACATGAGCGTGCGTGACAACGTCGCCTTCGGACTGCGCATGCGCAAGGTCGCCGGCGCCGAGATCGACACCCGTGTCACTCGCGTACTGGAGCTGGTGCGTCTGCAGGCCCATGCCGAGCGTTACCCTCGTGAACTCTCCGGCGGCCAGCGCCAGCGCGTGGCTCTGGCCCGGGCGCTGGTGATCGAACCGCCGGTGCTGCTGCTCGACGAGCCGCTGTCGAATCTGGATGCCAACCTGCGTGAAGAAATGCAGTTCGAGATCCGCCGCATCCAGTGCGAGGTCGGCATCACCACCTTGATGGTCACCCACGATCAGTCCGAAGCGCTGTCCATCAGCGACCGCGTGGTAGTCATGCAGGCCGGCCGGGTGACGCAGATCGACGAGCCGTACACACTCTATGAGCATCCGCGCACGCGGTTCATTTCCGACTTCGTCGGCAAGGCCAACCTGCTGCCCGGCCACACCGACGCCGACGGCCGCGTGCAAGTGCTGAGCACTCAGGGCACCGGCGATCTGCTGTTGAGCCTGCGCCCGGAAAAAATCGATCTGCTGCCCGCGGGCAGTGGCCGCCTGCCGGGGCGCATTGTGGTGCGCTATTTTCTCGGCAGCCAGTGGTTGTATCGCCTGAGCACAGCCTTGGGCGAGGTCACTGTAGTGCGGCGCAACGACGGCAGCGCGCCGCTGGCCGAAGGCACCGAGGTCGGCCTCGACTGGCCCGATGAATTGCTGCGCGCGCTGGCTCAGGACGAGGTGTCGGCATGAGTTCAGCCCCTCCCCGCTGGACCACGCCGACGCTGTTGTCGGCGCCTGCGCTGCTGCTGTTCACCGGGCTGCTGGTGATGCCGCTGCTGCTGACGCTGGTGCTGTCGTTCAACGTCTTCGACTACAGCGTCGGGGTCAAAAGCGACGCCTGGACCTTGCATCAGTACGTGGCGGTGTTCAGCGACTCGTACTTCTACGAGATCTTCTGGCGAACCTTCTGGATCAGTGCCCTGGTGACCTTGCTGTGCGTGGCCATCGGCGTGCCCGAGGCCTACATCCTCAGCCGTATGGGCACACCCTGGCGCTCGCTGTTCCTGATTTTGATCCTCACCCCGTTATTGATTTCGGTGGTGGTGCGCGCCTTTGGCTGGAGCCTGCTGCTGGGCGCCGACGGCTTGGTCAACCAAGCCATCCAGGCGCTGGGTGGACGCCCGCTGAAGCTGCTCTACACGCCGTTTGCGGTGATCATCGCGCTGGTGCACGTGATGCTGCCGTTCATGATCATTCCGGTCTGGACTTCGCTGCAAAAACTCGACCCGGCCGGCGAGCAGGCGGCGCTGTCGCTGGGCGCCAGCCATGCCAAGGTCATGCGGCTGGTGGTACTGCCGCAGATCATGCCCGGCGTGCTGTCCGGGACCTTGATCGTGTTCGGCCTGGCGGCCAGTTCGTTCGCCATCCCCGGCCTGCTTGGCGGACGGCGCCTGAAGATGGTCGCCACCGTGGTCTACGACCAATACCTCTCGGAACTCAACTGGCCCATGGGCGCAGCGCTCGCCGTAGTCCTGCTGCTGGCCAACCTGCTGATCATGCTGTCCTGGAACCGAATGGTCGAAGGCCGCGTGAAGAAATCCCTGGGGGAATGACGATGTCCCGTAACGGTCCGCTTGCGCTGTCTTTTCATGCCTTGGTGGTGGTGTTCATGCTGGCGCCGCTGGTGGTGGTGTGCCTCGTGGCCTTCACCCCGGAAAACACCCTGAGCCTGCCCACCCACGGTTTTTCGCTGCGATGGTTCCGCGCGGTATTCGAGCGCGCCGACTTTATCGATGCGTTCTACAACAGTCTGATTCTGGCGTTCGTCGCCGCCAGCCTGGCGACCTTGATCGCGGTGCCCGCAGCGCTGGCGATCACCCGCTATCGGTTTCGCGGGCGCAACTTTTTCAATGCGCTGTTTCTGTCGCCGATCATCATTCCGCACCTGGTGCTCGGTGTGGCCATGCTCAGGCTGTTCGCGCTGATGGGCGTCAACGGCAGCTTCGCGTGGCTGATGCTTGCCCACGTGGTGGTCATCACGCCCTATGTGCTGCGCCTGGTGATCGCCGCCGCCATCGGCATCGACCGCAGCGCCGAACAGGCAGCCGAATCCCTGGGCGCCAGCCGCTGGACGCTGTTCCGCCAGATCACCCTGCCGATGATCCTGCCGGGGGTGGCCGGTGGCTGGTTGCTGGCGTTCATCAACAGCTTCGACGAAGTGACCTTGTCGATCTTCGTCACCTCGCCCGCGACCCAGACGCTGCCCGTGCGCATGTACGTGTATGCCACCGAATCCATCGACCCGATGATGGCCGCCGTCTCGGCGCTGGTCATCGCCCTCACCGCGGTAACCATGATCGTCCTGGACCGTGTCTACGGGCTGGACCGCGTATTGGTAGGAAAACACTGATGACCTTGCTCAAGCGCCTGGCCGAACAGGACCGTCCGACACTGCCCTTCACCCTCGACGGCCAACCCGCTGTCGGCCTGCTGGGTGACACCCTGCTGACCGCCGTGCTGACCCAGGCCGACCACCTGCGCGGCAGCGACTTCAGCGCCGAGCCGCGCGCAGGCTTCTGCCTGATGGGCGCTTGCCAGGACTGCTGGGTCAAGCTTGGCGGCGGCCTTCGAGTGCGGGCATGCTCGACCTTGCTGGAAGCCGACCTGATAGTCGAACGCGAGCCGGGGCGCCAACTATGAGCACAGTGATCGTCGGCGCTGGCCCGGCCGGTATCAGCGCGGCGCAAACGCTGGTGCATTACGGCATCCAGCCGCTGCTGCTCGACGAGGGCCTGCGCGGCGGCGGGCAGATCTACCGCCGCCAGCCGGCCAACTTCAAGCGCGATGCCAAGGCGCTGTACGGTTTCGACGCGGCCAAGGCCACGGCGGTGCATAAGGCCATGGATGACTTGGCTGACCAGATTGACTACCGCCCGCAGACGCTCGTCTGGAACGCCGAACGTGGCCAACTCGATACCCTCTGCGACGGCCATGTGAGGCGCGTCGATTATCAACACCTGATCGTGGCCACCGGCGCTACCGATCGCATCCTGCCGGTGCCAGGCTGGAGTCTGCCGGGTGTCTACAGCCTGGGCGGCGCGCAGATCGCCCTGAAGTTTCAGGGCTGCGCCATCGGCCAGCGCGTGGTATTCGCCGGCAGCGGTCCGTTGCTGTATCTGATTGCCTACCAGTACGCCAAGGCCGGCGCCTGCGTGGTCGCCGTTCTCGACAGTGCGCCCTTCAGCGCGCAGGTCCGAGCGGCGCCCGCACTGCTCGGGCAGCCAGCGACTTTTGCCAAGGGCCTGTATTACCGCGCCTGGCTCACCGCTCATGGCATCCCTGTGCACAGCGGCGTACAGGTCGAAGCCATCCACGGCGAACACAGGGTCAGCGGCCTGACCTCGAACGACGGCCAGACGCTGGACTGCGACGCGGTCGGCATCGGCCACGCACTGCGCAGCGAGACACAACTGGCCGACCTGCTCGGCTGCCAGTTCGCATGGAGCGCGCTCAACCGCAGTTGGCTGCCACAACGCGACGCGTTGGGCCGCAGCAGCGTCGAAGGGGTTTACCTGGCCGGCGACGGGGCGGGCATCATGGGTGCCGACGCCTCGCAAATGGCCGGCGAACTGGCGGCCCTGGCACTGCTTGCTGACACCGGCGTGAACATCGACCACGGCCGGTGCAAGCAGTTGCTCGAACAACTGGCGAGCATCCAGCGCTTTCGTCACGGTCTGGAAAAAGCCTTTCCGTTCCCGACCCACTGGGCCGCCGAGACGGCTGACGCCACACTGATCTGCCGCTGCGAAGAAGTCAGCGCCGGCGACATTCGCCAGGTCGTCGCCGAAGGCCATTGGGAGATCAACCGGGTCAAGGCCCATTGCCGCGTCGGCATGGGCCGCTGTCAGGGCCGCATGTGTGGTGCTGCGGCCTGCGAGCTGGTCGCCCACAGCAGCGGCCGGAGGATCGACGAGATCGGCCGCCTCCGTGCACAGGCACCGATCAAGCCGCTGCCGTTCGGCGTCGAGGTGGACGCATGAGCGGGCCATTGAGCAGCGAAGTCATCGTCCTCGGAGGCGGCATCGTCGGCGCCTCGGCGGCATTCTGGCTGGCCCGGCACGGCACACCGGTAACCTTGCTGGAGCGCGATTTTTGCGGCGCGCATTCCAGCGGCGTCAACTATGGCGGGGTACGGCGGCAGGGGCGACCGCTGACCCAATTGCCATTGTCGCAACGTGCTCATGAGATATGGGGCGAGTTGCCGGGACTGCTAGGTATCGACGGAGAATACCTGCGCAGCGGCCATCTGAAACTGGCCCGCAGCGATGCCGACATGGAGCGATTGGTCGCCTACGCCCACGCCAGCCGTGGCTTCGGCCTCGATCTACAGTTGCTTGATCGTCAGCAACTGCGCCAACGCTTCCCGTGGATCGGAGACGTGGCCGTCGGCGCCTCGTTGTGCCCCGACGACGGCCATGCCAATCCGCGACTGGTGTCACCGGCCTTCGCCCAAGCTGCAAAGCGCGCGGGAGCAAGGGTATTCGAGCAAAGCACCGTGGAGACTGTCGAGCATCATGGCACGCTATTCAAGGTGCGCTGCGCCAACGGTTTGCAGGCCGAGGCGCCGTGGCTGCTGAACTGCGCCGGGGCTTGGGCCGGCACGGTAGCAGGCTGGTTCGACGAAGCCGTACCGATGCATTCGGGCCATCCGGCGATGCTGGTGACCGAGCCCTTGACGCGGGTGATGGACGTCAGCACCGGCGTCGAAGGCGGCGGTATCTATGCCCGTCAGGTCGCCCGCGGCAACTGCGTGCTCGGCGGCGGTCAGGGCTTTGCTTTGGATGCGAGCACCGCGCGCCCTGGCCAGGCGGCGGTGCTGGACATTCTACGCAACGCCGCCGAGCTCTATCCTTTTTTGACCGGCGCCCAGGCGATTCGCACCTGGAGCGGCACCGAAGGTTACCTGCCCGACCGCGAACCGGTGATCGGGCCCAGCAGCACCACGCCTGGCCTGCTGCACGCCTTCGGCTTCGCCGGGGCCGGTTTTCAGATCGGCCCGGCAGTCGGCGAGGCCCTCGCGCAGTGGGTCTGCGAGGGCCGCAGCGCACAACCGCTCGACGCGTTTTCGATTCACCGTTTTCCATCCATTGCCTAGAGGAAGGTTGCACCATGAACCACGTCAAACGTTGCACTGCATCCCTGTCGCTATTGGCCCTGCTCGGCGCCGCTACCGGCGCCCAGGCCGACCCGACCCTGTACCTGGGCATGAACGGCGGCACCATGGAACGGCTGTACGCCGACAAGGTGTTGCCGATTTTCGAGAAGGCCAACCACGTCAAGGTAGTGATCGTCCCAGGCACCTCTTCCGACATCCTTGCCAAGGTCCAGGCCAGCAAGGACAACCCCCAGATGCACGTGATGTTCCTCGATGACGGCATCATGTACCGCGCCATCTCCATGGGCCTGTGCAACACGCTCGAAGACAGCCCGGTGCTCGCCGACATCCCGGCCAAGGCGAAGATCAAGGAGCAAGCGGTAGCCGTGACGCTGGGTGTGACGGGGCTGGCCTACAACAGCCGCCTGTTCAAGGAAAAAGGCTGGGCTACGCCGACCTCGTGGATGGATCTGGCCGATCCGCGCTTCAAGGACAAAGTGGTGTTCCAGTCGCTGGCCTCGTCGACCTTCGGCCTGCACGGCTTCCTGATGTTCAACCGCATCCAGGGTGGCAGCGAAACCAACGTCGAGCCGGGCTTCACGGCCTGGCCCAAAACCATCGGACCCAACGTGCTGGAATACATCGCCAGCTCCGCGCAGATCTCCGAGATGGTGCAGACCGACGAAGCCGCGCTGTTCCCACTGACCCCGACCCAGGTCAGCGCCCTGAAGCTCAAAGGCGTGCCGGTCGAATATGCCCAGCCCAAGGAAGGCGCGGTGGTGCTCAACGTCGCCGAGTGCGCGATCGCCCACAACGACCAACCCGAACTGGCGCAAAAACTGGTGGCCTTCCTGCTCTCGCCAGAGGCCCAGTCGCCGGCACTGGAAGAAGGCGACCAGATCCCCTCCAACCCGAAAACCCCGACCACCGACAAGACTCGGGCGGGTGTCGAGGCCATGGACAAGTACCTCGAGACAGCGATCTCCATCGACTGGGATCAGGTCAACCAACAGCGGCCTGCATGGAATGCGCGTTGGAGCCGGTCGATCGAGCGATAGGCATTTGTGTGCGGGCTTCATGGCTTTTTCATTAGCAAATAACCACAAGTTCTTTTACGAACGACTCGCGCCTACCTATGGTTCCAAGGCTGCACGGCCCTCGGCAGGCGTTGCCGGGGCTCGCCTCGGCGACCGCGCTCGCTGGCGACCGCTTCAACCTCAGACCCAAGGTCCTGCCATGCACATCGTTACCCTGCCAGACACTCCGCTGCTGGCCACCTCTATTCGCGCCACGGCGCAAGTCTTCGAAGACCCACGCTCACGTGCGCTGCTGGCGCGCCTGGAGCAGATCGCCCCCAGCGATGCCAGTGTGCTGGTAATCGGTGCCACCGGCACCGGCAAGGAGCTGGGAGCGCGCCACGTACACCAGCTCAGCGATCGGCGCCAGGGACCGTTCGTGGCGGTCAACTGCGGGGCGTTCGCCGAAAATCTGGTCGAAGCAGAACTGTTCGGCCACGAGAAAGGCGCCTTCACCGGCGCCCTCACGACCAAAGCCGGCTGGTTCGAGGAGGCCCATGGCGGCACCCTGTTCCTGGACGAGATCGGCGATTTGCCGATGGCCATCCAGGTCAAGCTGCTACGGGTCTTGCAGGAGCGCGAGATCGTACGTGTGGGTTCACGCAAAAGCATCCCGGTGGATGTGCGGATCGTCGCGGCGACCAACGTCGCGCTGGAAAAGGCGGTCGCGGCGGGACGCTTCCGTGCCGATCTGTATTACCGCATCAACGTCGCGCGGCTTGACCTGCCACCGCTGCAGGCACGCCCCGGCGACATCCTGCCGCTGGCTCGGCATTTTGTGGCGCGCCATGGCCGGCGTCTGGGGGCTCGGCATATCGAGCTGGAGCTGCAGGCCCAGCAAAAGTTGCTGCGCTACTCGTGGCCCGGCAATATCCGCGAGCTGGAGAACGCCATCCATCACGCGCTGCTGGTGTGTAGCGATCAGCGTATCCGCGAGGCCGACCTGCAGTTGTCCGAACTGCCGGCCGTGTTCCACGATTCAGCCGCGCAGCCCGCCGCTGCCGTTGACGCCCCACACACGGCCGACGCCTTGCTGCAGCGCGCCTTCGATCAGCTCTTCGAGGAACAGCCCGAGCGCCTGCATGAGCACGTCGCCGATGGGCTGGTGCAGGCAGCCTACCGCTACTGCCAGCACAACCAGGTGCACACCGCCGAGCTGCTGGGCCTGAGCCGCAACATCACACGGGCGCATCTGATTCGGATCGGGGCGCTGGTGGTCAACAAGCGGCGGGCGCCGTTGCTGGATCTCGACAACCCGCCGTTGGCGCATTTCTCGATTTGAGAACGATCCTGTAGCGCGACGTCATGCACTACATGTCGCGGTACAGCAAGCCATCAATACGACAGCCTCCAACGTCGTACACCTGTGGGAGCAGCGCTTGCTCGCGACGCGGCCAGTGCTGACACCCCCTCTCAACCTGCTACCTTAGATCCGGACCTTCTCTCAATCCAAGGACATCCATGAACCGTTCGCTACTGGCCCTGACCCTCGCCACTCTGCTGGCACCTGCTCTGTCCCACGCCGCGACTTCATCTGCCGCGATTACCGATACGCAATACCAGCAAGTCCTCAAAGGCCCATGGCGCGCGCCGGAAAACAGCGTCCGCGACCCGTACCGCCACCCCGAACAAACCCTGAAGTTCTTCGGCCTGCGCAACAACCAGACGGTTATCGAGATCACCCCAGGTGGCGGCTGGTACAGCGAAATCCTCGCGCCCTTGCTCAAGGATCACGGCCGCTACATCGCCGCCCTGCAAGGCCCGACGCCCACCGACACCCTCAAGCGCAAGTTCGATGCCGACCCCGAGCATTACGCCAAGGCGCAATTCGTCACCTTCGATCCCGCTGCGCCGGTATTCGGCAAACCGGCCTCCGCCGACCTGGTGCTGACCTTTCGCAACGTGCACAACTGGGTCATGGCCGATGACGCCGCGCAGATGTTCTCGGCCTTCTTCAAGGTGCTCAAACCAGGTGGCGTGCTCGGCGTGGTCGACCACCGCGCCAAGGATGGCGTCGACCTGCAGAGCATCAAGGACAGCGGCTACCTGCCCACCGCCTATGTGGTGAAGCTGGCGACCGCGGCGGGCTTCAAATTGCAGGCACAAAGCGAAATCAACGCCAACGCCAAAGACACCAAGGACTACCCGGCAGGCGTGTGGACGCTGCCGCCGACCCTGAAACTGGGTGATCAGGACCGGGCCAAGTACGTGGCGATCGGCGAGTCGGATCGGTTGACGTTGCGGTTCGTGAAACCTGGCAGAGTCGAGCAGTAGATCGCCTCCCCCGACAACAGGCAGCAATGCTCGTAGCACAGCGCCTGCTTCGCGCAGTCCGCGCAGGGGCCAAACCGCCCCTGCGCGATGGCTCATCGGCGATGCCATTACCCGCCAGGGGCGCCTCCGCGCACACCTGTCAGATCTGCTAGTACACCTTGCCCACCGAATAGCTGAGACTCGCACCTGTCGCAATGACCGGATGCAACGTGTTTGGCCTTGAGCGCCTTGCTGGATATCCGCCAATCGCCACTAAGGGTGGCGATGTAACTGCTCGGCACACCTGATGTGCAAATTCAGCTTGCCAGTGGGGATCGTGGTTGCCGCCGATACCGCACTGCAGAGCGCTAGGTACTCGATTTCGCTTCTTCCACGTTGCACCGCTTGCCGGTGCGAAGTCCGGCGCTTTGAATTTTGCGCTTCGCCACACTGCGGCCGATGCGGAACTGATCATGGCAATCATCAGCAACCGATCCCTGCAACGCCTGCGCGATACGCCAGCATCATGACGCTTGGACCCAGCGCTCAAAATACCGTGCTGGCATGAGCGTAGGCCGCCTGGTGCCCGGCCCACCCCGCTAACCGGATCTAAGCATAGGCTTATCTACTATTTGGTATATACCAAATATCTGGATTATAAAGAGTGCCCCCCACCGTGCAGGCAATCTGATTCATGGCGTCGCTGAAATTAATGCTCGAGTACTTCCACCCTTGGCCGAATTCGGCAGGGTTCTACCTGGCCCGCGAACGTGGCTGGTACGCCGAACTGGGCCTGGATGTAGAGCTGCGCGTGGCCGATCCGGAGCGCGGCGACAGCCTGCAGCACCTGGTCGAGCAGCAGGTGGAACTGGCGGTATGCCCGAGCAATCGTCTGCTGGTACGCCGTGATCAGGGTCAAGCGCTCACGGGCGTCGCCGCCATCAACCATGCCGGTCTGGAAGCGTTTCAAACCCTCAAGGAATTCGCCATCGAGCGCCCCCGCGATTTGATGGGCAAACGCCTGGCGCTGAATCCCACACCCCGTGGCCTGGCAATGGTCCGCGACTTGGTGCGCCGCGATGGCGGCGACCCCGATGCGGTGATCATCGTCGACAGCGGCGCCCGCGAACTGCGCCCAGAAGAACTCGCCGCCGGGGTCGCCGACGCCAGCTTTGGCGGCTATTGGGCCTGGGAAGCCTTGATGGACAGCCCCATACCCGCAGAACGCCGGGTGGTGCACCGCGTCAGCGATTGGGGGGCTGTGGCCTACCACAGTTATCTGCTGGCGGCGGGCGATGCCTGGCGGGCGGCCAACGAGGCAACGCTGCAAGCGTTTCTGCAGGCCAGCAAACGTGGCTTCGAGGCCGTTGCGCAAGAGCCGGGCCTGGCATTGGCGGCCTATGAGCGGGTCATTCCATACTTCCCCACCACACTGATCGAGCGCTCGCTGCACCTGATCGCGCCGACCTGGCTGCATCAAGGGCAATGGGGCCAGCAACGTCAGGCACTGGTGGAGCCTTATGCCCACTGGCTGCACGAACACGGTATCGTTACCCACCCGCATGCCTGGCAGCAGGCGATCACCAACGACTACCTGACGGAGCCTCAGGCATGAGCCAACCCCTGCACACCCATGGTCTGGCCGGCGAACAAGTGGCCGCCGACTGGCCGGCACTGAGCAGCAGCGACGTGAACAGTGTGCTGAGGCATTTCCCGCACCTGGGCGAACTGTTGCGCATCGATTGGCACAGCCCGCGGCCGTTCTCCTCGGCGGCGCTGATCAGCACCGATCGCGGTGAATGGTTCGTCAAGCGTCACCATCACACGGTGCGCGAGCCTGCGTGGCTGGAGGAGGAACACGCCTTTATCGCGCATTTGCGCCAGCGCGGTATCGGCGCCCCCGAGGTGCAGGCCAGCAGTGACGGGCGCAGCGCTTTGCAGATCGGCGACTGGACCTACGAGATCCACCGCCGCGCCGGCGGCCAGGACCTGTACCGCGATGCGCAGTCCTGGTCGCCGTTCCAGACCCGCGCTCACGCCTATGCCGCCGGGAAAAATCTGGCGCAGTTGCACAATGGCGCCGAAGGGTTCAGCGCGCGACTGCGCCAGGCGCAGGTGCTGACCAGCCGTTGGCAAGTGTTCGCCGCTGAGGATCCCCTCGCAGCGTTGACGGGCTACCTGCGCGCACATCCGGCCGTGGCCGCCTACCTGGGGCAACGGGACTGGCAGGCCGAGCTGCAGCGCCACGTGCTGCCGGCACTGCATGCCCTGCGCCCCTGGCTGGCCGACCAGCCGCCCTTGTGGACGCACAACGACTGGCACGCTTCCAATCTGCTGTGGGACGCCCACGACCTGGTCGAGAGCGTGCTGGATTTCGGCTTGTGCGACCGCACCTTCGCGCTCTATGACCTGGCCACCGCGCTGGAACGCAATACCGTGCCTTGGCTGCAACTGGACAGCGACGGACAGGCCCGTGCCGACCTGGAGATGGTCGACGCATTGCTGGAGGGGTATCACGCGCTGCGGCCGTTGTCCGCGTCATCGATCACGGCCCTGACGGCCTTGCTGCCGGTGGTGCATGCCGACTTCGCGCTGTCGGAGATGGTCTATTTCGCCGAGATCCTGGGCAATCTGGAGAGCACCGATATCGCCTGGCAGCGGTATCTGCTTGGGCATACCGAGTGGTTCGCCGGGGTCGAGGGGCAGCGATTGCTGGCGCATCTGCAGCGCAAACGATTTTCGTCGGGGCCGGCGCAGGAGCTGACGGATCTGTGCGAGCAGGGCTGGCCTCTTCGCGGGCAAGCCTTGCTGCCACAGAGACAACAGGCACTGAATCGTCCACTTGCGGGAGCAAGGCTTGCCCGCGAAGAGACCCCTACAGACACCCGAGAAGACACTGACCCACTGGTATCCATAGACTGGCTCGCCGCCCATCTGCACCAGCCCGGCCTGATCGTTCTCGACGCCACGGTCGTGCTGCCCTCCCCCCGTTTCGACGGCGACTATCGGGCCGACAGCGGCTACCCAGGCTGGCTCGACGAGCACATCCCTGGCTCCCGCCATGCCGACCTGACCCGCGATCTGCACAACGCCGACGCGGCCTACAGCTTCGCCATGCCGGACCTCGCCGCCCTGGCCGCGCAGTTGCAACGCCTGGGCATCGACGATCACAGCCGCATCGTCATCCATGATCGCAACGACGGCTTCTGGGCCGCGCGCCTGTGGTGGATGCTGCGCAGCGTCGGCATCCAAGCCAGCCTCCTCGACGGCGGCCTGACAGCCTGGCGTGCTGCGGGCCAGCCGATCGACACAGGGCCGGGCCGCGAGCAGCCGAGCGCCTCGGCACCGACGCTGCGCCCACAGCCCGGCCATTGGGTCGATCAACAACAGGTGCTGGCCGTCAGCCAGGGCCAAACTACGGGCCGACTGGTCTGCGCCTTGGGCCAAGGGGTGTTCGAAGGCACTGCCGCCACCCGCTATCAGCGCCGCGGGCACATCCCCGGCAGCCTCAATCGCCCTGCCCGGCAACTGTTCGACGAGCAAGGCCGCTACTTGCCCCGCGCTCAGCTCAAAGAAGTCCTGGGTGCGGCGTTGCTAGTCAGTCACGAGCCCCTGCTGCTGTACTGCGGCGGCGGTATTTCAGCGGCTGCCACTGCTTTCGCCCTGACCCTGCTGGGGCGCGCCAACGTGATGATCTACGATGGCTCGCTACAGCAGTGGAGCGCCAACCCCGCCTTGCCAATGACCACCGGACCAACTCCGGCCTGATTTGCCGATTCAATTCCAATGCCTCATCCTGCGCTCCCAATAAAAAACGGCGCAGCGGATGAGTGCGCTCGGCCATCCCTCTGTCATGCAAGGAGCTGTAATGATTCATCGCCTTCCCTTCCCCGTCCGGGCACTGGTCGCGAGCATGAGCCTGCTCTCGCCCTGGGCATTCGCCGACGACGCCACCACCCTGAGCGCCATCACCGTCACGGGTGAAGCCGCCGACAGTTATCGCGCCACCGAAGCCTCGGTCGGCGGAGGCAAGCCAGCGCCGCTGATCGATACCCCCGCGGCCATCTCGGTCTTCAACAGCCAGCTGCTGCAGGATCAGCAGGCCCGCCTGCTCAGCGAGGTGCTGCGCAACGATGCCGCGGTCGGCGACAGCTATGCACCGGTCGGCTATTACGAGAACTTCGTGGTGCGCGGCTTCTCCCTCAACGCCGCCAGCAGCTACAAGATCAACGGCCGCACCGTGACCGGGGAGCAGAACATCGCCCTCGAAAATAAAGAGCAGGTCGAGGTGCTCAAGGGCCTGGCCGGCCTGCAAAGCGGCGTCAGCGAACCCGGTGGCGTGGTCAATTACGTGACCAAGCGGCCCAAGGACGTGCGCTCGATCACCGCCGGTACCGACGAGCAAGGCGGTCGCTACCTGGCCACCGACCTGGGCACCTGGTTCGGCAGCGAGCAGCAATTCGGCGTGCGCGCCAACCTCGCCCATGAAGACCTGCGCTCCTATGTCGACCACGCCGACGGCAAGCGCGATTTCGCTTCCCTGGCGGTGGACTGGAACATCGATCCACGCTCGACCCTGCAGCTGGACGTCGAGTACCAGAGCCGCGAACAACGCTCCGTGCCCGGCTATCAACTGCTCGGCGGCATCGCACTGCCCCATCACGCCAATCCCCACGATCTGCTGGGCTATCAGAGCTGGTCGAACCCGGTCGGTATCGATTCGCTGAACATGAGCGGACGCTATGAATACCGCCTGAGCGACGACTGGAGCGCGCGCCTGAGCCTGTCGCGCAGCCGCGTGGTCATCGATGATTACAGCGCCTTCCCCTGGGCCTGCTACGGCGCTGCCAGTTGCGCCGACACGGCGGTGCCCAATACATTCAGCCGCGAAGGCGACTACGACATCTATGACTTTCGCAGCCCCGACGACACGCGGCGCACTGACGAAGCCGAAGCGGCAGTATCTGGGGAGTTCTTTACCGGCGGCCTGCGCAATGAACTCGACCTGGGCGTGAGTGCGTTCCGCCGTACCGTCGACAAGCGCGAAGCCATCAACCAATACGTCGGGGAAGGCAATATCAACGCGTATCCCGACACCTTCGCGCCCTACGATGGCGCCCTCAACCACACCTACCGCAACCTCGACAGCCGCCAGTACGGGTTGTTCTTCAACGACCGTTTGCACCTGAACGAGCAGTGGCAGCTGCTACTGGGCGGCCGCGAAGTGCGCCTCGACGAGAAGTCCTACGACACCGACGGCAGCGTCACCCGCCATACGCAAATGTGGGAGTTCTTGCCCAACCTGGCAGTGCTCTACAAACCGCGCGCCGACCTGTCGCTGTACGCCCGCTACAGCAAGGGTTTGTCGCTGGGCAGTGCAGCGGCCTGGTACACCACCAATGCCGATCAGACCCTGGCCCCGAGTGTCTCGCGGCAAGTGGAAATCGGCATCAAGCAGGACTGGCAACGCCTGAGCCTGGGCGCCGCGCTGTTCCAGATCACCCAGGCGTATCAATATTCGCGCCCCAACGACGATGGCACCAGCACCTACGTGCAGCAGGGTCAGCAGAAGAACATCGGCCTGGAGCTCACCGCCAGCGGCCGCGCCAGTGAGCGCTTGCAGGTGTCTGCCAGTGTCGCGGCGATACGGGCGAGGGTCACCGGCAGCGGTACCGATGCCTACGAAGGCCATCAATCGATCAATGTGCCAACGCTGCGTGCCAGCCTGTCGGCCGATTACAGCGTGCCGGGCATCGACGGTCTGTCGCTGCTCGGCGGCATGCAGTACAGCGGCGCCAAGTACGCCGACCGCAGCGCCGACGTCAAGGTCGGCGACTACGCGGTGTTCAACAGCGGCGCGCGATACACCACCCGCATCGACGGGTATGACACGGTGTTTCGCCTGACGGTCGACAACCTGTTCGACAAACGCTACTGGCGCGACGTTGGCGAATCCGTCGGCGACGGTTACCTTTTCCTCGGCGCCCCGCGTACCGCGCGGCTGTCGGCCACAGTCAACTTCTGAAGGAGTCTGCGTGATGTCCCCTCTTGAAATCATTGCTGTACTGGTCAACGTCCTGGGTGTCTGGCTCACCGCGCGGCGCACGCCATGGTGCTGGCCGGTCAGCGTGGTCGCGGTGCTGCTGTACGTGTGGATTTTCTATGACGTGAAACTCTACTCCGACATGCTCCTGCAAATCGTCTTCGCCTTCCTGCAGGGCTACGGCTGGTGGCGCTGGCAGACCGGGCGCATGGACCACGGCAAGGTGCGTATCGAACCCCTGGCACCACGCCTGGCGCTGGTCAGCCTGGCAGTGGGCGCCGTGATTTCGGTGGCGCTAGGCGCCAGCATGGCGCATTTCACCGATGCTTCGCTGCCCTGGCTCGACGCCAGCCTGACCGGCTTCAGCCTGGTGGCCAGCTACTGGGCAGCGCGCAAGTTCATCGCCAGCTGGTGGCTGTGGATCATCCTCGATGCCATCTACAGCGGCCTGTACTACTACAAGGCGCTGCCGCTGACCGCCGTGCTCTACGCCGGCTTCATCCTGCTGGCAGCCTATGGCCTGCGCGCCTGGCAGCGTGATGTGGAGAACGACAACGCCGCCGCGCCGGTGCCGTCATGAGCGCGGCCCCAGTATCGACATCCTCTGCTTGCACGCACAGGTCCCGGAATGAGCAATAAGGCCCCGCAGCATCAGTACCTGCGCATCAGCGAGCAACTCAGCGCGGACCTCGACGCCGGCCGCCTGCAACGCGGCGAGCGGCTGGCCCCCGAACGCGAGATGGCCGAACACTTCGGCTGCACCCGCGTGACCCTGCGCCAGGCGCTGCAGCGCCTCGAAGCACAGGGCAGCCTGTACCGCGGCCCGCGCCGGGGCTGGTTCGTATCACCGTTGGCGGTGCACTACGACCCGACCCGCACCACCAGTTTCATGGACTACGTCACCGCCCAGGGCCGCGAACCGCGCACCGAATGCCTGATCGCCGAATACCGCCCGGCCGGTCCGTGGCTGGCAGCAAAAATGCAGGTCGATGCCGCCGAGCCGGTGTACTGGCTGCAACGGCGGCGCTGGGTGGATGGCGTGCCGGTGCTGCTGGAGACCAACGTGCTGCGCGCCAGTAACTGCCCCGACCTGCTCGACCAGCCCTTGAATGGCTCGCTGACGACCCTGCTGCGCGAGCGCTTCGACCGCCGCCTGGCACGCAGCGAGATCAGCCTCAAACCGCTGCTGCTCGATCAGCAGCAGAGCGACCTGCTGGACATCGCCGAGGGCTCCAACGGCCTGTACCTGCAACGCCTGTGCTTCGATCAGAGCGGTGCAGTGGTGGAGTATGACCAGGAGCATTGGCGGGCGGATGCGGTAGAAGTGGTGATGGCGATCAGTGGGTGAGCGCTATCTTGTCGGGCCGATGCAGGCGCATGACCGGGCAGCGACCGGTCACACAGGTGCAAGGTGCTGCGAACCGAGTGGCTACTCAGCCCAGCACGTCATGATGCAAGGTGTCCGCCACCCCTAGCGCCACCAATGGCACTTCGGGGGCCGCCAGCGCCGCCGCGGCCTTGGCGAAGGTCACGTTGGAGCGAGTCAGGTCGTACTCGACATCGCCCTGGATGGCGATTTCGAAGCGATGCCCTTGCGCATCCGGTTGCAGGTCCTTGAGGTAGGTGCGATCGAGCGCGCCGTTGTAGCTGATCTTGAGGGTGTGGTCGGTGCCATCGCCAAAGCCGGTGTAGCCCAGCCTGGAGACGTCGATGCGGTCCTGGTACAGCTCGAAGTCGGCGATCAGATCGCCGTGGCTGACCTGGGCGGTGCGATAGCTGTCACTGGCCGCCGTGTAGAGGAACACGTCCCTGCCGCTGCCGCCGTTGAGCACATCGCGGCCGGCGCCGCCCACCAGCACGTCATCACCGCCCGCCCCAGAGAGCTGATCGTCGCCGGCGCGGCCGCGGATGATCTCGTCGATGGGCGAGCCACTGAGCACGTCATTGCCCGCCGTGCCGAGGATTTCCGGCGTGCTGAACAGCACGTTGTCGTTGTTGAGTTGCCCGGCATAGTCGCCGTTGAGGACGAGCTCGAAACGGTGGCCGCTGGCGTCGGCGTCGAAACTTTTCAAATAGGTGAAGCTACTGTCGTTGTTGGCAACCACCGCCAGGGTGCCATTGTGGCCGTCGCCCAGGCCGGTAAAACCCAGGGTACTGAGGTCGATGCGGTCCTGCTCGGCGTTGAAGTCGACGATATGGTCGCTGGCGCTGGTGGTCGCGGTGCGATAGCTGTCGTCGCGCGAGGGGAAACGGAACACGTCCGCGCCGCTGCCGCCTGCCAACTGATCGCGACCGCCACCGCCCTCCAGCACATCGGTACCGGCCAGGCCTTGCAGGGTCTCGGCGGCAGCGGTACCGACCAGCACGTCGTCTACCGCCGAACCCTGAATATAGGACTTGCCGTTGGGGCTGGCGAAGGTGGTGTCGAGCGAGCCGTCGCTGTCAAGGCGGATGATGCTGTAGTCCTGGTTGTTGCCCAGTGCACTGGTGCCGGCGACGAGGATCTTGCCGTCGGCAAGCACCGTTACCGAGTGGGCTGCGTCGTGGCCCTGGACGTCCAGGGTGGTCTGGCCATCACCGCTGAAGGTGGTGTCGAAGCTGCCATCGGCGTTGAGCCGTACCAGGCCAAAATCCGCGGAACCGGCGCCGGCGATGAGGATCTTGCCATCGGCCTGCTCGGTCACCGCACTGGTGTAATCCAGGCCCGTGCTGTTGCCCAGCACCACCTGCCCATTCGTACCGAAGCGGGTGTCGAGGCTGCCATCGGCGTTGATCAGCGCCACGGCATATTGATAGCTGCCGTCGGCGTAGACGGTGCCACCGAGCAGCAGCTTGCCATCGGCCAGCAACGTGGCACGGGCGTCAAACAGTTCGATGCTGGAGATGATCACGGTGCCCTGGTCGCCGAAGTTGCGGTCGAGGCTGCCATCGGCGTGCAATTGGGTCACCACGACGTGATCGTCGGCAGTACCGGTCAGCAGGATCGAGCCATCGGCGTTGAGCTTGATCGTGGCGCTGCCCGGGTCGATCCCGGCGGCGATATCGACCCGGCCAGTGCCGTTGAACGCGCTGTCCAGCGCCCCTTGGGCGGTGAAGCGGGTGACCTGAAAATCGAAGCTGCTGCCATTGTAGGTCATGTAGGACATCAGCAATTTGCCATCGGGCTGCACGGCGAGGGTGTAGCCCTGATCGATGGAGACCTCGGCGTCGATCACCGTGCGCCCGTCAGTGCCGTAGCTGTGGTCGAGGGTGCCGTCGGCGTTGAGGCGCACGATGGAGTAGTTGTAATCGGTTTCGAAGATACCGCCGTAGAAGGTGAAGCCGGCGACGAGGATCTTGCCGTCGTCCTGCACGGCGATGCTCTGGTTGAGGTCGTCAAAACCGGTGACGTCGAGCACGGTCTTGCCTGGGGAGGTGCGGGTGGTATGGGCTGTGGTGTCAAGTGCGGAGGTATCGAGAGCGGCCATGGGACAGTCCTTTGCGCGGGTGGTAAGGAAAGAGGCGTCGCGCCTCGGCTCCTTGACCCTAGCGGCTTTTCGGGCCTGCGCCAGAAGGGTGAAAGGTCAGTCGTCGGAGTGGTGCGGTGTGGCACATGGCCTCTTCGCGAGGAAGCGTTGCGCCCGTGGGTGTTAGCCGATATCGAGTCGTACTTAGCTGTGGGAGCAAGGGTGCGCGCCGGGCAGGTCGGGCCCACGGGGCGAGCCCCCTTGCGACAGGTTCAGAGTGCGGTCACCGCAGGAAAGGTCTTGAACCGCGATGTCCCATCGCGCTGCAACTGCTCTACCAGCCCCAGCTCCCAGTCCAGATACTCGCGGAACGCGGCGTTGCGATCCTGCAGCTGATACGGCGAACGCCACACATCATCGGTGCTGTCCCACAAACGCTGCTCCCCTTGCTCGAGCTTTTGCCCGGCCTGGCGCCAGGCCTGGGTGCCCCCTTCAAGCACCAGCACCTGGCGCACCACGTGCGCCTGCACTTCGGCCGCAGCCAGCTGGGCGATACGTCCGTCACTGGAGGTGAGCACTACCGCGCCGCTGCCGGGCAACTCGCGCAACCGCTGGTCGAGCCGTGCGCGAATGGCGAACCAGGCACCCGGCACATGCCCCTCGCGATACGCCAGGCTGCTGTCCAGGTCGAGTACTACGGCGTCACCCGCAGGCAACAGCTCGGCCAACGCCGCCGGGGTCAGACGCTGCACCTTGGGCAACGGCGCGCGCAACGGCTGTGGATCATCGCCGCGTTCGCTGGCCTGCGCGGCGTCGACACGCAGGATCGACACCTCGGCCCAACCGATCTGCGCCAGCCACGAGCCCGCCGCCGCCGCGCGCACGCCATGCTCATCGTCGACCAGCACTACCCGCGCGTTCTGCACGCCGATGTACACGTCCACTCCCTGTACCAACTGCCCGCCTTCGGCCCAGCGTGCGCCCGGCAGATGCCCGGCCTGGTACTCGGCGCGGGTGCGCACGTCATACAGGTACAAGGTGCGCTGGGTCGCTTCCAGGCGGTAATGCTCCAGCGTCGGCAGATCGATCACCGGCACCCTGAAGTGCTCGATCAGGTGCCTGGCTGCGGCATCCGCGGCTTGCAAGCGTGCCGGGGCCGCCACTGTGGCCTCGACACCGCTTTGCAGATCGAAGCCGGCCATGAGCCAATCCATGGTGCCGTTCTCCAAGGCCAGCACCGGGTTCTTGAGCCCGGCGTTGATCAGCGTCTGCGCGCCGATGATCGAGCGCGTACGCCCGGCGCAGTTGATCACCACTGGCGTGCTGTCGTCGGCCAGCAGCGGATGCACGCGATAGACCAGCTCGCCATTGGGGCACGCCTGGGCGCCGGGAATGCTGAAGGTGTCGAATTCGGCGAGGGTCCGGCCATCGAGCAGGACGATCCGTTCACCGTTGTCGAGGCGCTGCTTGAGGGCCTCGGCGCTCAGGTGCGGCGTGCCGTACTGATGCTCGACGAATTCGCCGAAGCCTTTGCTCAGGGCGCTGGTGCCGGTGAACAGCTCGCCACCCTGGGCCCGCCACGCCGCGACGCCGCCCAGCAGCACACTGACCTGGTTGTAGCCCAGTGCCTGCAGCTTGGCAACGGCGCGGCGGGCCAGACTTTCGTCCCCGGCATCGGTGACGATCACCGGGGCGTGCAAGCGCGGCAGCAAGGTCGCCGCGCGCAACTCCAGCTGGCTCAGGGGCAGGCCGGCGCTGCGCAGGATGTAACCGTCGCGCGCCTGCACACCCTGCTCGCGGACATCGATCAAAGCGATTTCGCCGGTGCCGGCCAAGCGCTCGCGCAACTGGCCGACGGTCACGGTCGGGACGATGGCCTGTTCGGTATTTTGGGGAGCTGACATGTCGTGATCCTTCATCGAGTTAGTGAGTGGGCGAGGGACATCCGCGGGAAAATTGACGCAGCGCTTCGCGGGCAGAGCCCGCTCCCACAGGGACAGTGGCGTGTTCGAAATGGCGCAAGCGCTCCAGCAACGCCAGGCCGTCGATACCGGCTTGCGCGCCGCAGCTGGCAGCCTTGGCGGCAAATTCGGCAGCGCTCAGCGGTTGCTGACGCGAGCCCGGCAAGTGCGCCTGCAGCGCCTCCAATACCCGTCCGTCACGCAGGGTGATGGCCACGGTCACCGGGGCGAAATCATGGTTGTTGCGCGGGTCGACGCGCAGGTGCACCTTGCGCAGCACCCGGGCGATGTCGGCGTCCTGCAGCGCCTCCGGCCGCAGATGGGCGAAGGTCACCGGGCCGCGCAACACGGCGGTTGCCAGGTGGTAGCGCAGGTTGAACTGGGCGAGCATTTCCAGATCGCCCTCCAGGCTGAACTCGGCCCCCACATAGCGAAACATGAAGGGCGAGACGTAGGCGACGATCTCCAGAATCTCCTGCTCGTCGACCTCATGGCGCTGACGCAAGTCCAGGGTGGCTGCGATGGCCGCCTGGCTGCAAGCCGAGACTGGCCAAGGCTTGAGCGAGGTGTCGAGCAGTTGCCAGTCTTGCCACAAAGCGCTGAACAGGCGCTTGTCGTCGCCTGCCTCATACAGCGCACGCAAGCCGAAACGCCCCTCTACCGCCTGGCTAGCCGCCGTGGCACCGGCCGCAGCCAACTGCGCGGCGAACACGCCGTTGCGGCTGGCGAAGGCCGGTTGCAAACGCCGACTGATCGCTGCTTCCAGACTGCCCTGCTGGGTGCCCGCGCCCTGGGCCAGGGCCAGGCCCATGGCATCGGACAACTGCTCGGGCGCTAATTTCATCAGCAAGCCTGCGGCCAGTGCCGCGCCCAGGCATCCGTACAAAGAGGTGTGCGACCAGCCCGCGCTGCGCTGGGTGGCATGGTGGGACAAACGCCCGACGATCTCGCTGGCGGCGACGAACGCCAGCAGCAACTCGGCGGCGCTGCTGCCCAGGTGTTCGGCCATGGCCCAAGCGGCCGGCAGGCACACGATGTCGGCATGGACCTTGTCATTGATGCTGGCGTAACCGGGCATCGCCGCGTGCAGGCTGTTGATGAAGGCCGCGTCCACCGGCGACATCGGCGCGCGGTCGTCGACGAACCAGGCGTGGCAGTTGCCGACCGAGGGCGCCAGGGTGGCGCACAGGTTGCGGGCCAGGGTCGAGGTCTGCCCGGCGGCGGCAACCAGCAAGGTGTCGGTCATCAACAAGCGTGCCTGATCCACCACCTCGCCAGGCAGATCGTCGTAGCGCAGGCGGCTGGCGGCCGTGGCCAGGCGCAGCGTGATGGAGTCACCGCGCATGCGCCCTCCTCCAGCCCCCGTCGAGGCGTCGCACCTTCACGACCACGGCAATTGCAGCCCGAGGTTGCCGCGCAAGGTGCTGGCCTCGTATTCGCGGCGGAACAGCCCGCGGCGCTGCAGTTCCGGCACCAATTGCTCGACGATCGCTTCCAGGCCCTGGGGAAAATAGTCGGCGTTCAAATTGAAACCGTCGGCGGCATGCCCGCGAAACCACTGCTCGATGGAGTCGGCGACCTGCTCGGCGGTGCCGACGATATTGCGGTGGCCATTGGGGTTGCGCTTGAGCAGCTCGCGCACGGTCAGGCGTTCGCGCGCGGCCAGGTCCAGCACCGCCTTGGCAAAGCCCTGGCCCGCACGGCTGCGGGCGGCATCTTCGATTTTCGTCCACGGCAGTTGTTCGTCGAGTTTCAGGTGCTGCGCGTCGATGGCCAAAGAGTTGGCCAGGTCAAGGCGCTCGCGCTCAAAGCCGGACACTTCATCGAGCCAATCCTTGCGCGCGATGGCCTCGGCTTCGGTACTGCCAAGAATCGGCAGCAGCCCTGGGAGAATCAATATTTCGTCAGCGCCACGCCCGTATTGCGCGGCTTCGGACTTGATGCTGCGATAGAAGGCCTGCGCCGCCTCGAAGCTGTGATTGACGGTAAACACCGCATCGGCATGCCGCGCCGCCAGGCCCATGCCCTGCGGCGAGCCGCCAGCCTGGAGCACCACCGGACGGCCCTGGGGCGAGCGCGGCACGTTCAGGGCGCCCTTGACCTTGAAGTAGGTGCCCTGATGATCGATGGGGTGAATGCCCCGCACATCGACGAACTGGCCGCTGCGCTGATCGCCGCGCAGCGCATCCTTGTCCCACGTGCCCCACAGCGCCTTGACCACTTCAACGGCCTCCTCGGCGCGGGCGTAACGGGCGTCGTGGTCGAGCAGTTGCTCCAGGCCGAACAGCTGCGCCACTTCCGGGGTGCGCGTGCCCACCACGTTCCAGGCCGCGCGACCGCCGCTGATAAAGTCCAGCGACGCCACGGTGCGGGCGATGTTGTAGGGCTCGTGAAAGCTCGATGACACCGTCGCCACGAGGCCGACATGCTGGGTCACCCGCGCCACGGCGGTGAGAGGAATGAAGGGATCGAGGGCTTGCCAGGGGCGCTCCACATGGGGGCCGCCATAATCGAAGCCGTCGGAGAAAAACACCGCGTCGAGCTTGCCGCGCTCGGCCAGGCGGCCGATGTTCTCGTAGAACTCCAGGCTAAGAAACCCCAGCGGATCATCGGCCACGCGCCACGAGGCGGGATGACGACCACTGTTGTTGACGTTAACGTTCAGGTGCAATTGGCGGGTCATGCGGGTACCTCCTGAGCTGCGGCGAGGCGGGCAAGGCGGTGTGCGGTCAACAGCTCGTCATAGGGGCGATACGGATGGCCGATGCTCCAGGGGTCGGCGACGATCCGTTGGCTGGCCCACAGGCCGATGGAATGGGGTTTCCAGCGCACCGCATCGTGCAGAGTGTGGGTGCGCGCATCGCGCCAGTAGCGATCCAGGCCGCTGCCGACCCGCGCCGAACTGGCACCGCCGACATCGAAGAGCGCCGAGCTGACCTCCAGCACCGCGCGAGTCGTGAGAACCTTGGCCTGGGCCACTTCATAGAAGATATCCAGTACCGTCGCCAGCTCGGTGTGCGCGTCGTTGGCCGCCAAACGCCGCGCGGCGCTTTCGGTCAAGCGCCGCGCGGCACCGGCCAGCAGCACCAGTTCGCCCAGCTGCGCGATGCCCAGCACATCATCGGCGAACGCCTTGGCACCGCTGCCGCGGCCACCATGCACATGCCGTGACAAATCCACTGCACGCTGCAGCGCGCCCTCGGCCAGGCCGACGTCGATCGCCGCGTGCAGCAGTTGGCTTTGCGCCGAAATCCGGTAAGACACCTGCGGATCGCGGGGATGGCTGATTACCCCCAGGGCCGACACCGGAGTGTCGACGAACACCGAGCTGCCAGAGGCCGTGGTGCGCTGCCCAAGACCGTCCCAATCGTCAGTGATCGTCACGCCTGCGGCGCCCCGGGTGACGATGGCCGAGCAGGCGCGGCCGGTCTCGTCCAGGCATTGCACGCTGATGTGATCAGCGAGCAAGGCGCCGGTGGAATATACCTTGCGGCCATTCAGGCGCCAGCCCTCAGCCGCTGGCGTCAAGGCGGCAGCGGCTTCCCCGGGGTAGCGTTCGCCGGGCTCGGCGGTGGCATTGCCGAAGAACTGCCCGGCGCCGATCTGCGACAGATAATGGTCGCGCTGCGCCGGGCTGCCGGCGATGCGCAGACGCTCGACGGAGTTGAAATGGTTCTGCGGGATCTGTCCCAGGCTGCCATCGGCCTTGGCGACGATGGCCACCGCCTGGATCAGCACCTCATGATCGAAGCCCAGGCCGCCATAGGCCACCGGCACGTTGAGGCGCCAGAAGCCCAGCGCGCGCAATTGATCGATAACGTCATGGCCGTAGGCGCGCTGGCGGTCGCGCGCGTCGGCGCTGGTAGCGATACTTTCGGCCAGAGCGCTCAGCTCGGCCAGGAATTTCACGGCGTCGGTCATGGCTCAGCGCCCCGCCACTTGTGAAGGAACGGCCTGCTGCACGGCGTTGTAGCGGTCATCGAAACCGACCTTGACGTCGACCTTCTTCTTGATCGCGCCACCGGCGAACAAGGCGTCGGCGACGTTCTGCTCTTCGGCCAGCAACTTGGCATCGAACGGCCGGAAGGCCCCGCTGCGCACCTGATACTCGTAGACCGCCCGCTCCGGCGTCAGCTTGAGGGTGGTCTGCAGCACCGCGGTGGCTTCCTGCTGGTGGCTCTTGTGCCACGCCCAGTAGTTGCTCACCCGTTGAAAGAAGCCCTTGAGCGCTTCGCTCTTGGCAGGGTCGGCAAGTACATCGGCGCGGGCGGTCCATACCCCCAGGGCCGGAATACCCGTGGCGCGATCATCGAGCAGCACCTTGGCCTGACCACCGCGTACGCTCTGCAGAATCGGCCCCAGGCTGCCGGAATAGGCGTCGGTCTGCCCGGAGTTGAACGCCGCCGCCGAAGACGCGCCGTCGTTGAATTTGAACGGGCTGATGTCTTTTTCCGTCAACCCGGCTTTGACCAGCGACACCAGGTACTGGGCGTGGTTGTAGCCGCCGTAGTTGTAGGCCCAGCTGTGGTGGGCGAGCTGCGCCGGGGTGTCGATGTGGGCCGAAGTGCGTACCGCGGTGACCAGCGGCGAGTAGTCGGGGCTGTAGTCGTTGCGCCAGCCGGCGACGATTTTCAGCGGCGCGTCGGCAGCCGTCCAGTCAGTGCGCGCATTGGCCTGTTCGATGGTCAGCGAGGTGTCGCCCATGTGGCCCACATCGATGGCCTTGCCGTACAGCGCCGAGAGGTTGGCGGCCGGGCCGGTGAGCAATACCCATTTGACGTCGAACGGCGCGCCGTCGAGGACCTTGGATTCCTTGATCAGAGCCGGGAAGCCGGCATCCTGATAGGCGATGGTGAGCGTGGTGCGCTCCTGGGCAGTGGCGTGGAATGCAATCAGACCCAAGGTGGGCAGCAACAGCCCGCGGACAATCTTGTTCATCGATGTTCTCTACTTTTGATAAGGGCATCTAGCGGAAGGCGAGTCAGGCGACGCTGCCAAGGTGGTGCAGCACGCTGCGCTTGATCTGGTTGAAATCGCTGGCGGTGGGGTCACGCTTGCGCGGCAGGTTGACCGGGATGTCGGCCTTGACGAAGCCCGCACCGAGCACCAGCACGCGGTCGGCCAGCAAGATCGCCTCTTCGATGTCGTGGGTCACCAGCAACACGCCTGGCTGATGCTCGCGCCACAGCTCGATCACCAGGTCCTGGGCCTTGCGCCGAGTAAAGGCGTCCAGCGCGCTGAAAGGTTCGTCGAGCAGCAACAGGTCGGGCGCGCGGTACAGCGCGCGGGCCAGGCCGACCCGCTGCGCCTCGCCACCAGACAGGCTCGAAGGCCAGGCATCGGCCTTGTTGCCCAGCCCGACTTCGGTCAGCGCCGCTACGGCACGGGCATAGCTGTCGGGGGCCTTGTGGTCTTGCAGCACGACGTTGCGCCAGACCCGCTGCGCAAGGATCAGGCGCGGGTCCTGGAACACCACCGAGGTGCGCTCGGCGATCGCCGCACTGCCGCCACTGGCGGTTTCGAGGCCACCGACGATGCGCAGCAAGGTGGTCTTGCCGGTGCCCGAAGGCCCGACCAGAGCAACGAACTCGCCTTTGCCCAAGGTGAAGTCCAAGGCGTCGAGAATCACCTGGTCGCCATAGCGTTTGCTCAGGCCTTGCAGGTCAATGACGGCGGGCGTGGCGGCAGGCGGCGTCAAGCGCGCGGCCTGATACGGGCCGAGGCTTTCAAGATGGCTCATGACGGGGTCTCCAGCTGAGCAGCGCGCGTTCGATCAGGCGCATGACGATGTCGACGATCACACCGAGCACGGCATAGATGAGGATGCCGGCGATGATGATGTCGGTGCGTTGAAACTGGTTGGCGTTGTTGAGGATGTAGCCGATGCCAGCGTTGGAGTTGATCTGCTCGGCGGCCACCAGCCCCAGCAGCGCGGCGCCGGCGGCATAGCGCCAGCCCACAAGAATGCTCGGCATGGCCAGCGGCAGTACGATAAGGCGCACTACCTGACGCTGGTTCATGTCGAAACTGGCGCCCAGTTCCAGCAGGCGTTTGTCGATGGCGCGAATACCGTGGTAGGCGTTGAGGTACACGGGGAAGATCGACGCGCCGATGATCAGCAGTACCTTGGACCACTCACCAATGCCGAACCACACCACGAACAGCGGCACCAAGGCAATGAACGGAATGGTGCGCAGCATCTGCAGCGGCGCGTCATAAAGACGCTCGGCCAAGGTCGACAGGCCTGCGATGACGCCCAGCACCAGCCCTAGGCCGCCGCCGATCAACAGCCCCAGCCCGGCCCGGCCCAAAGACACCGGCAGCGCCGCCTGCAGCTCGCCGGTGTGCCAAAGTTCCTGATAGGCCTGGATGATGCTCCAGGGCGAGGGCAAGACGAATTCGCTCAGCCAGCCAGCCTTGGCGCTGAGTTGCCACAGGCCCAGCAGCACAATCGGGATGAGCAACCGCAACCCGCCCAACCGACCGGCCTGACGCCGCACCCGCCCCAACCAGCCAGCGGGCACCAGCACGCCATCGTGAAACCGGTACTCGACCAAGGGCACATCGGCGACTGTGAGTGCGGGCGGCGACAAGGGCGAAGCAGGCTGACGCATGACGATGACTCCTTTACAGAATGTGCACTGACACGGCGACTTTCAAGCAGTCACTCGCGCGGTTAAGGCACAGCAGTAATAGAGCAAAGCCATACGGAACGGAAAGAGCGTTATGTTCTATGGTTATATAAACGCCTGAACACTATTGATTAATGCTCGAGGTTATAAAGTTAAAACCAATTGGCACTTTGAGTTTGTTTCGTCCTTTCGCTTGGAGCTTGCATCGAACGATGTCGCTACGGACTTGCATTGAACAACGCAGGTATTTATGCCGGAGGTTTTTTGGAGGTGGGGTCTGAGATCTGGGTGGTCCTTTGCTGCGGGCCTGTGCGGCTCGCCCTGCCCATTGGCCCTTCGCTTAGGCTCAGGGTACCCGCGTTCCGGCACCTGAAGAGAGGGCACGGCGCAATGGGCCATCCTTGGCCCAACGCGCCTGACCCGGCATCCTGCCGGGATCTCCCTCTCTTCAGGCGCCTCCACGCGGCCTGCTGGAGGGGCGCGCCGCACAGGCCCGCAGCAAAGGACCAGCCGAGATTTGGTGAGCGTCCTAAAGCTTTTTTGAAGCAACGGCACTGATGTCGCTGTTCTGCTTTCGAGTCGGCCTTGGGGTCGCGGCCCCCTTCCAGCAGGCCGCGTTTCGACGCACTGACGAGGGGATAGCCGGCATGGATGCCGGCTAAGCCCCGTTGGGCCACGGAAGGCCCATCGGGGCGTGCCCCTCGCCAGTGCGTCGAAGCGCGGGCACCCTGAGCCAAAGCGAAGGGCCAATGGCGGGGGCCGCGACCCCAAGGCCGACTCGAAAGCAGAACCAGCGCAGTCCCCAAAAAAACGACAAGTCAGAAATAACCACCCAAGGAATAAGCTTATATCCCCAACCCGCGCTTATTTCGAATAATCCTCATCGCCTAAGAATATGCACTAACGATATTGGCACTACGCAGCACGACTCTATAGCGTGGCCACACCGGAATACCGGCTCCTGCGCGTATCAGCCTGAACGCCAAACGCTTTCTTCTGGAGTCGCCACGCGAAGCAGAACGCCAACGATCTGCGCGGGCCTGACTGGATATCGTCAATGAGATTCGACCTGTCATCCCTACGTCGTAGTGGTGTGCCCGTGATCGCCGCCGGTTTGATCACGCTGCTCGCCAGCGCCCAGGCCATGGCCGTGACCCTGACCGCCATCGTGCAGCCGGAACCGGTGGCCCTGACCTCGAGCTTCAATACCAACTTCCCCAACGGCGTGGTCTCCAACAACATCTATGAAGGGCTGGTGAGCTATGACCAGAACATGCAGCCACAACCGAGCCTGGCGCTGTCGTGGGACATCGCCAAGGACGGCCTGAGCATCACCTTCCACCTGCGCCACGGGGTCAAATGGCATGATGGCCAGCCCTTCACCTCGGCCGACGTCAAATACTCCGCACTGGAAGTCTGGAAAAAGGTCCACCCCCGTGGGCGCACCACCTTCGCCGCGCTGGAAGACGTGCTCACCCCCGACCCCTACACCGCTGTATTCAAGCTCAAGCAACCGTCGCTGGTCATCCTCAGCTCGATCAACGCCAACGAAGCGCAGATCCTCCCGGCGCACCTGTATGCCGGCACCGACATCCTGAAAAACCCGCACAACCTCGACCCTATCGGCACCGGCCCATTCAAGTTCGTCAAATGGGAGCGTGGCCAATACATCGAGCTCACCCGCAACCCGGACTATTGGGACGCTGGCAAGCCCAAGGTCGACAAGCTGGTGTTCCGCATCATCCCCGACGCCAGCTCGCGCGCCGCCGCATTGGAGACCGGCGAGGTGCAGTACTCGCCCTACGATTCGGTGCCTTTCAGCGATGTCGAGCGCCTCAGCCACAACCCTGAACTGGTGGTCGCCAAACGCGGCTATGAGTCGTCCGCCGCCTACGTGTTCCTCGAATTCAACTTGCGCAACCCGGTGCTGGCCAACCTCAAGGTGCGCCAGGCCATCGACCAGGCGATAGACAAACAGGCGCTGATCGACGTGGTCTGGTATGGCCTGGGCAAACCCGCCACCGGGCCGGTGCCCTCCTCGCTCAAGAACTTCTACACCACCGACGGCGTCCAGCAGTACCCCTTCGATATCGCCCAGGCCGAGAAGCTCCTCGATGAAGCCGGCTACCCCCGTGGCGCCGACGGCGTGCGCTTTCGCATCAACATCGACTACCAGCCGTTCCATGAAGGCTTCAAGAACCAGTCCGAATTCATCCGCCAGAGCCTGAAGAAAGTCGGCATCGATGTCACCGTGCGCACCCAGGACCTCGCCGGCTTCATCAAACGCGTCTACAGCGACTACGACTTCGACATCAACACCGGCCGCTGGGTACCGATGATGGACCCGCAGATCGGCGGCCTGCGCCAGTACTCCACCGCCAACATCACCCCCGGCGTGCCGTGGAGCAATGCCTCCGACTACAGCAGCCCGGCCATGGACAAGGTCATCGCCGCCCTGCAAGGCGAGATCGACCCGGCGCGGCGCCAGCAGGACTTCTACGAATTCCAGCGCATCGCCCAGCACGACCTACCGGTAGTACCTCTGTTCGAACAACAGAATTTCACCGTCTACAGCAAGCGCCTGCAAGGGGTGAGCGTGGCGCCGGACGGCGCCTTGTCATCCCTCAAAGACGTGTCCATCGCGCCCTGACCAGCCCGTGTATAAGGAGTACTGCCATGCACCTGCAACTCACTGACAAGCACGTCGTCATCACCGGCGCCAGCAAGGGCATCGGCCTGGCCATCGCCCATGCGTTCGCCGCCGAAGGTGCGCGCCTGAGCTTGATCGCCCGCGACCCGGCCACCCTCGAAGAGGCCCGGCGCCAGTTCGCCCATGCCGGCATCCAGGTGCAGGTGATCAGTGCCAACCTCAGCGACGCCGCTGCGGCCGAAGCGGCGATTGCCGATGCCGAAACCCGCCAAGGACCGATCGATATCCTCGTCAACAGCGCCGGTGCGGCCAAGCGTACCGAGCCCGAGCTTCTCGACGCGCAGACCTGGCAAGCGGCGCTGGACGCCAAGTTCTTCCCCACCATCCATACCCAGGATGCGGTGCTCAAGCGCCTGCTGGCCAGGGCCGAAGCCAGTGGCCAGCCGCTGCAGAGCGCGGCCATCGTCAACATCGTCGGCACCGGCGGCAAACACCCCACCGCCACCCACCTGCCCGGGGGCTCGGCCAACGCCGCCCTGCTGCTGTCCACCGTCGGCCTGGCCAGGCACTATGCCCGTCACGGCATTCGCATCAACGCCATCAACCCGGGCTTCACCTACACCGGCCGCGTCGACCAGGCCATCAGCCTCGAAGCCACCCGCCGCGGCATCAGCAAGGAGCAAGCGCTGCAAGATGCCGAGGCGCAGATTCCACTGGGCCGTTTCGCCCGCCCCGAAGAAGTCGCCGACCTCGCCGTGTTCCTCGCCAGCGCCCGCGCCAGCTACATCACCGGCGCGGTGATCCCGGTCAACGGCGGCGCGGACCCGGTCATCTGACATGCCAGCCCTCGCCAAATACATGCTGCGCCGGCTCGCCCAATTGCTGCCGGTGGCCCTGATCATCGTGCTGTCCTCGTACCTGCTGCTGCGCCTGGCGCCCGGCGACATGGTCGACGTGATGGCCGGCGAATCCGGCGCGGCGACCCCGGAATACATGGCCCAGCTGCGTGAGCAGTTCGACCTCGATGCCCCCGGCTACGTGCTGTTCGGCCGCTACCTGGACAACCTCGCGCACCTCAACCTCGGCTACTCGTTTCGCAACAGCATGCCCGTGGCCGAGCTCATCGCCGATCGTGTGCCGGCCACCCTGACCCTCATGCTGGTGGCGGTGTTCATCGCCGCAGTGCTGGGCATCGCCCTGGGCGCCGTGGCCGCCCGCTATCGCGGCCGGTGGCCGGATGAAGTGATTTCGACCCTGTCCACCATCGGCTTTGCCACACCGGTGTTCTGGGTCGGATTGATATTGATCGTGGTGTTTTCGATCAACCTGCGCTGGCTGCCCTCGGCCGGCATGCAGACCATCGGCGGCGTCGACGGCGCCTGGGCCTCGTTCCTCGATCGGCTGCGCTACATGGCCTTGCCGGCGTTGAGCCTGTCGTTTTTCTACCTGTCGATCTATGTGCGCATGACCCGCTCGGCGATGCTCGAAGTCTACGGCCTCGACTTCATCCGCACCGCACGCGCCAAAGGCATCAGCGAAGCGCGAGTCGCAGTGCGGCACGTGTTGCGCAACGCACTGCTGCCCCTGGTGACCGTCACCGGCCTGCAACTGGGCTCGCTGATGGGCGGTTCGATCGTGGTCGAGACCGTGTTCTCCTGGCCGGGCCTGGGGCGCCTGGCGTTCGACGCGGTGTTCCAGCGCGACATCAACCTGTTGCTGGGGATTTTCCTGTGCAGTTCGTTTCTGGTGATCCTCATGAACCTGCTGGTCGACCTGCTCTACGCGCTGCTCGATCCGCGCATCGAGATTCGCTCATGAAACGCGTCCTGCGTCTGGGTCATTCCCGCGCACTGCTGCTCGGGCTGGCGATCCTGCTGTCGATCAGCATCGCCGCGCTGTTGGCCAACTGGCTATACCCCGCCGACCCGTTCGACATCGTCGGCCGCGCCAACCAATGGCCGGGCAGCAACCCGCGCTACCCATTGGGCACCGACATGCTCGGCCGCGATCTCACCGCCGGCATGCTCCACGCCGCACGCGTGTCACTGCTGGTCGGCGTCGGTGCCGCGGCCCTGTCAGTGCTGATCGGCACCACGGTGGGTGTGGTCAGCGGCTACACCGGTGGCTGGCTCGACGACTGCCTGATGCGACTCACCGAGCTGTTCCAGACCATGCCCAGCTTCCTCTTCGCGATCCTGCTGGTAGTGATCTTGCAACCGTCGATCGCCAGCATCGTGTTCGCCATTGGCATCACCTCATGGCCGCAGATTTCCCGGCTGGTGCGGGCCGAAGCGCTGCGCGTGCGCCAACAGGATTTCGTCAGCGCAGCGCTGACCATGGGCATCCGCCACCCGGCGATCATCTGGCGGCACATTTTGCCCAACAGCATTTCGCCGGTGATCGTCGCCACCTCGATCCTCATCGCCCAGGCGATCCTCACCGAGGCATCGCTGTCGTTTCTCGGCCTTGGCGACCCCAGCGTCATCTCATGGGGCAGCATGGTCGGTGCCGGGCGCTCGTCCCTGCGCACCGCGTGGTACATGACGGCGATCCCCGGCGGCGCGATCTTTGTTGCAGTGATGGGCTTCATGTACCTGGGCAACGGCCTCAACGACCTGCTCAATCCGCGCACGGAGGCACGATGACCACACTTGCCAGCACGCCATTACTGGACGTACGAAACCTGCGCGTGGAGTTCGGCAAACCGAGCACGCCACTGATTGCCGTCAACGACCTGTCACTGCAGGTACAGGCCGGTGAAACCCTGGCCATCGTTGGCGAATCCGGTTGCGGCAAGTCAGTCACCGCGCTGGCGCTGACCCGTCTGCTGCACGGCAGCCAGGCGCGCCTGAGCGGTTCGGTGCGCTACCGGGGCGAGTCACTGAGCGACCTCGACGAGCGCGCCATGCGCGCCATTCGCGGGCGGCACATCGGCATGATTTTCCAGGACCCGATGTCGGCACTCAACCCGGTGATGAGCATCGGCGACCAACTGATCGAAGCCATCCAGACCCATCAACCCCTGCCCCGCGCCCAGGCCCGAGCCCGCGCAGTCGAGCTGCTGGAGCGGGTGCGCATCCCGGAACCGCACAAGCGTCTGGACGACTACCCGCATCGGTTCTCGGGTGGCATGCGCCAGCGCGTGGTCATCGCCATGGCCCTGGCCGGCGGCCCGTCGCTGCTGATCGCCGACGAGCCGACCACCGCACTGGACGTGACCATCCAGGCGCAAATCCTCCACCTGCTCGCCAGCCTGCAGCGCGAAATGGGCATGGGCCTGATCCTGATCACCCACGACCTTGGCGTTGTCGCCGAAACCGCCGACCGGGTGATGGTCATGTACGCCGGGCGCAAGGTCGAAGAGCAGCCGGTGCACGGCCTGTTCGCCCACCCGCGCCACCCCTATACCCGCGGCTTGATCGGCGCGCGCCCGGCCCTGCAACTCGAGGCGGTCGGCCCCGGCAAGCGCCGCGTACGCCTCAAGGAAATCCCCGGCATGGTCCCGATGCTCTCGCAACTGCCCGTCGGCTGTGCCTTTGCCGCACGCTGCGAACATGCCGACGCGCGCTGCCAGCAATTGCCTGAGCTGCTGCCCTTCGAGCCACTGGCCGCAGTCGCCTGCCATCACCCCTGTCCAGCGCCCCAGCGGCTGCACCGGGCCATGGCATGAGCCGTCTATTGGAAGTGCGCAACCTCTCGGTGCGCTACCCCACTGCACGCGGCGAGCTCAATGCCGTGAGCGCTGTGAATCTGGACCTCGACACCGGTCAGACGTTGGGCCTGGTGGGTGAATCGGGCTGCGGCAAGTCCTCGTTAGGGCGCACTCTGGTGCGCCTGGTCAAGCCCAGCGAAGGCGAGATCCGCGTCAACGGCACCGATTTGGCGAGCCTCTCCGGGCGCCAGTTGCAAGCCCGCCGTCAGGACGTGCAGATGGTTTTCCAGGACCCGTCCAGCGCCCTCGATCCTCGCCTGAGCCTGTTCGACTCGATCGCCGAACCGCTGCGTGCCCGCGGCGAACTCAACCGCCAGCAACGCCAGGCGCGGGTCGCCGAATTGATGCAGCAGGTGGGCCTGCACCCGGACCTCGCCAGTCGCTTGCCCCATCAACTGTCCGGCGGCCAGCGCCAGCGCGTGGTCATCGCCCGCGCCCTGGCACCACGCCCGGCGCTCATCGTGTGCGACGAGCCGGTGTCGGCGCTGGACGTCTCGTTGCAAGCGCAGATCCTCAACCTGCTGTGCGACCTGCAGGCGCAACTGGGCGTCGCCTACCTGTTCATCAGCCACGACCTGTCGGTGGTCCAGTACCTGGCCGATCGCATCGCCGTGATGTACCTGGGCGAGATCGTCGAGATCGGCGACCGGGCGTTGTTCTGGCAACGCCCGGCCCACCCTTACAGCCAGGCGCTGATCGCCGCCGTACCGATCATGGACCCGAGCCGCAGCCGCGCCGCCGACAAGCAGGTGCTGGCCGGCGATGTACCAAGCCCGTTCACGCCGCCCAGCGGCTGCCGTTTTCATACCCGCTGCGCGCACGTCCACGCCCGCTGCCGCGAACAGGCACCGCGCCTGCAAGCGCTGCAAGCCGGGCACCACGTCGCCTGCCACCTCTATGACGCCACCTCCGGAGCGCCCGCATGACTATTCTTTCGCAAGCCCACGCTGGCGCGCTTGGCGCCCCCGTTGCCGCACAGCAGCAAGCCCGCGAAGACCTCGCCGCCGCCCACCGCCTGGCCGTGTGGCACGATTTCAGCGAGGGCATCTACAACCACTTCACCGTGGCCGTGCCGGGCAGCAGCGACAGTTTTCTGCTGCCGCCCTTCGGCCTGCATTGGTCAGAAGTGATAGCGAGCGAACTGATGGAGATCGGTTTCGACGGTCGGCAGCTCAGCGGCGAAGGCATCATCCAGCGCTCGGCCTACTGCATCCACGCACCGATCCACGCCGCCCATCCCAAGCATGCCGCCGTACTGCACACCCACATGCCCTACGTCAGCACCCTGACCCGCCTGCGCGACCAGCACCTGCACGCCGTGGGCCATCTGGAGGCGCAACTGGTCGACCAGATCGCCTACGACGAAGACTACGACGGCCTGGCCCGCGACCCGTCCGAGGGCCAGCGCCTGGCGGACATCCTCGGTGAACGCAGCATCCTCTTCATGGGCAACCATGGCGTGCTGGTGACCGGGCGCAGCGTTGCCGAAGCCTACGACCGGCTCTACACCCTGGAGCGCGCTGCACGCCTGCAAGTGTTCGCCCTGTGGACTGGCCAACCGCTGCGCGGCCTGAGCAGCGCGCAGGTCGACAGGGTCCAGGACCAGATCCACAACACACCGCTGCACGACGCCGCCAGCACGACCTACAAGCCGGGCTATCAGCTGCATTTCGAAGCCCTGCGCCGGCTGCTCGACCGCCGCGAACCCGACTACCGGAACTGATCCGTGCCCACGCCTCTACCCGCACTCCCCGCCCACAGCCCGCTCGGCCGGGCCCTGCGCCAGCCGTTGCTGCTGGGGTTGTTCCTGCCGATCCACAACGGTGGCTGGACCATGTCCAGCTACCCGCGCGACACCGACTGGACATTCGACTACAACGCCGCCCTCACCCAGCAGGCCGAAGCGCTGGGTTTCGACCTGGTGTTCGGCCCCGCGCATTGGCTGTCCAAGGGCGGCTTCGGTGGCGAGATGCACTACCGCGAAACCGCCCTCGACACACTGATGACCAGCGCCGGGCTGGCGGCGATCACCCAGCGCATTCTATTGATCTCCACCGTGCATGTGTTCTATGGCCCTTGGCATCCGCTGCACCTGGCCAAGTTCGGCGCCACTCTGGACCACATGTCCGGTGGCCGCTGGGGGCTGAACCTGGTGACCGGTTTTCGCCAGGATGAATGGGCCATGTTCGGCCAGCAGCAGATCGAACACGACCGCCGCTACGAACTGGCCGGAGAATACGTCGATATCCTGCAAACCCTGTGGAGCAGCGACGAGAACTTCGATCATCACAGCGAGCAGTGGCAGCTGAACAAGGCCTTCGTGACGCCCAAGCCGGTGCACGGTCGGCCGATCATCGTCAGCGCCACCAGCTCGGCGGCAGGCATCAGGCATGCCGTGGCCCAGGCTGATCTGATCTTCGTCACCAGCCCGGCGGGTGCCCGTTTCGACGCCGCCATCGAGGCCTTGCCGGCGATCAATCGTCAGGTCAAAGAGGCCGCCGCCGCCATCGGCCGCGACGTGCGCACGCTGGTCAACCCGATGATTATCGCCCGCGACACCGAGGCCGAAGCCTGGGCGGTGTATCAGGCGATTCTCGATCAGGTCGATGACGCTGCGGTGGCCGGTTTCTTCCATACCCACGCCACCGGTGACAGCCGCTCCTGGCGCGGCCATCAACGGGACGAGCGCATCGTTGGCGGCAACATCCAGTTGATCGGCACCCCGGCGCAGATTGCCGCACAGATCATCCAGCTCAAGGCCGCCGGTTGCGACGGCTTGCAGCTGTGCTTCGTCGACTACCAGCCGGAGCTGGCGTATTTCGGCGAGCACATCCTCCCGCTGTTGCACCAGGCGGGCCTTCGGCTATGACCACTCACTTGCGACAAGGAACGAGCATGAGCGCAGATTCTCAGATTGAAACCCCCTTGGCCCACGCGACGCTGATCGATATCGACACGCTGCAACAGTGGCTGGACGACGGCGCCGAGCTGGCGTTCGTCGACATCCGCGAAGAAGGCCTGTTCGGCGAAGATCACCCGCTGCTGGCGATCAACGTGCCCTACAGCCTGCTGGAAACCGAGCTGCCTTCGCGGGTGCCGCGCCTGGGCACACGGATCGTGCTGCTGGCCGAGCACGATCGCCATGGCCAGCACGCCGCACAGCTGCTGGGCCAGTTGGGCTACAGCATCGTCCACGTGCTAGGTGGCGGCCTGCAGGCCTGGCAGCACGCCGGGCTGGCGACCTTTCAGGGCATCAATGTGCCGAGCAAGGCCTTCGCCGAATGCGTCGAGCACAGTCTGCACACCCCGGCCATCGCCCCGGACGCGCTGCAGCGCTTGATCATCGATGAAGCCGACTACGTGCTGCTCGACAGCCGCACCCTGGAGGAATACCAGCGCTTCCACGTCCCCACCGCCAAGGGCGTGCCGAGCGCCGAACTGCTGTACCGCTTCGATGACCTGGTGACGTCGCCAGACACCCTGGTGGTGGTCTCTTGCGCAGGCCGTACCCGCGGCATCGTCGGCGCGCAGACGTTGATCAACGCCGGGGTGCCTAACAAGGTGGTGGCGCTGGCCGGCGGCACCCAGGGCTGGCGCCTGGCCGGACTGTCGACGGTGAACAACGACTCGACCCGCTACTCGGGCTTGAGCGCCGGTGCCCGGCAACAGGCGATCCAGCGCGCCCACGCCTTGGCGGCGCGGCATGCCTTGAAGTTCATCGACGAGCAGACGCTCAGCCGCTGGCAGGCCGACGCCGAACGCACTACCTATGTGTTCGATGTGCGCAGCCGCGAGGAATTCGCCCACAGCCATCGCGCCGATGCCCGCCACGTGGCCGGCGGCCAGTTGGTGCAGGCGCTGGACCTGTGGGTAGGCACGCGCAATGCGCGCATCGTGCTCAACGACGAAGACGGCGTGCGCGCCATCACCACTGCCCATTGGCTGCAGCAACTGGGTTGGGAGGCCAGTGTGCTGATCGGCATCGCCGCCAACGCCATGCCGCGGCCACTGCCGCAAGCCGACTGGAGCGGCCTGGAGCACATCAATGCGCAGACCGCCGCGCAGTGGCTGAGCGAAGGCGCCGTGGCCTTGAGTGCCGACCGCAGTGGTGATTTCCAGCAGGCTCATCCCCAGGGGGCGCAGTGGGTCAACCGCTCGCGCTTACAGGCCCTGGCGGCACAGTTGCAAGGCGCCGAGCGGGTGCTGGTGTTTGCCGAAGCGCTCGAATTGGCTCGCGGCGTCGCGCGGGAACTGAGCCAGGCCGGCTTGCCGGTGTATGTGGTGAATGCCGGGGTGCGGGACTGGCAGGCGGCGGGCATCGAGGTGGTCGACGGGCCGCTGGAGGACGGGCTGCGGGTCGATTATCTGTTCTGGCTGCATGACCGCCATGAGGGCAATACCCAGGCCAGCGCGGCGTATATCGCCTGGGAAGAAGACCTGCCACGGCAGATCGGCGATCACGTCAATGGGCGGTTCCGGATCAAGTGATCCGGTGCCTGCTCCGACCCTGTAGCGAGGGGGCTTGCCCCCGCTGACAGTGTGTCAACCACATTGATTTATCTGACACACCGCGATCGGGGGCAAGCCCCCTCGCTACGGTGGTGTGCATTGATCCGGAGTCGCTTCATCGTGTTTAAAGCCTTGCTCAGTTCCATCGCCTTGTTCGCCTGTCTGGCCGGGCCGGCTGCAGCCGATACACCGCGCCCCGGCGGGACTCTGACGGCCATCGTGCAGCCCGAACCCACGGCGATGACCAGCGCCATCAACAACACCTATGCCAACGGCGTGGTCTCGAGCAATATCTTCGACGGCCTGGTGACCTACGACGCCCAGTTCAACCCGCAGCCGTCGCTGGCCACCGCCTGGGAAAACTCGGCCGATGGCCTGACCATCACCTTCCACCTGCGCCACGGCGTGAAGTGGCACGACGGCCAGCCGTTCACCGCCGCCGACGTCAAGTTCAGCCTCGAAGAAGTCTGGAAAAAACTCCACGCCCGCGGCCGCGTCACCTTCGCTGCCGTGCGCGAAGTCGACACCCCGGACGACTACACGGTGATCCTCAAGCTCGATCATCCTTCACCGGTAATCTTCAGCGCGGTCAACGCGGTGGAGGCACAAATCCTGCCCAAGCATCTGTATGCCGGCACCGATATCGCCAACAGCCCGTACAACGTCAAGCCCATCGGCACCGGCCCGTTCCGCTTCAAGGAGTGGCAGCGCGGGCAGTTCATCAGCTTGGAAAAGAACCCCGATTACTGGGACGCCGGCAAGCCGCTGGTGGACAAGCTGATCTTCCGGATCATCCCCGACGCGGCCTCGCGTGCCGCCGCGCTGGAGACCGGCGAGGTGCTGTATGCGCCGTACAACCCGGTGCCGCTGGCCGATGTGCAACGGCTCAAGGCGCTGCCGGACCTGGCCGTCGACACCCATGGCTACGAGTGGCAAGCGCCCTACTATTTCATCGAGTTCAACCTGCGCCGGCCCGAACTGGCCAACCTCAAGGTGCGCCAGGCCATCGCCCACGCCATCGATCGTCAGGGCCTGATCGATACCGTGTGGTACGGTTTCGGCAAGCCGGCGGACAGCCCGATCGTCTCGGCGGTGACGCGCTTCCATGCTCCGGACCTGCCGCAGTACGGCTTCGATCCGGCGCTGGCGGAAAAACTCCTCGACGAGGCCGGTTACCCACGCCGTGCCGACGGCGTGCGCTTCAAGATCACCCTCGATCACCAGCCGTTCAACGACACCTTCGCCAACACCGACGAGTACCTGCGCCAGAACCTCAAGCGCGTCGGCATCGACGCCACGGTGCGCAACCAGGACCTGCCGAGCTTCCTGCGCAAGGTCTACGGCGAGTATGACTACGACATCGATGGCGGGCAGTTCTCGGGCTACTCCGATCCGCAGATGGGCGTGCTGCGCCAGTACTGGTCGAAGACCGCCAAGGCCGGGATTCCGTGGGTCAACGCCTCCAACTATCACAGCGCGCAGATGGATCAGGTGATCGAGGCGCTGCAGGTGCAAGGCGATGGCCCGCAGCGGGTGGCCAGCTTTCATGAATTCCAGCGCATCGCCCAGACCGATCTGCCGGTGCTGCCGTTGTTCGAGATGCAGAATTTTTCGGTGTATTCCAAGCGCCTCGGTGGCATCTCGCAAGCTCCCGATGCGGCCTTGTCGTCGCTGAAGAACGTATGGATCAAGCCATGAAGGCACTGGAGCGTACCTGCAATATCGACGACCTGCGGCGCCTGGCCAAGCAGCGCCTGCCGCGCGGGGTGTACGAGTTCGTCGCCCGCGGCACCGAGGACGAAGTGGGCCTGGGGCACAACCGCACGGTGCTCGACAGCATCAAGATCAAGCCGCGGGTGCTCACCGATGTCAGCCGCCGCGACACCTCGACGACGCTGCTCGGCCGAGGGCAAAAACTGCCGCTGATCGTTGGCCCCACCGGCGCCGCCGGGCTGCTCTGGTACCAGGGCGAGGCGCAACTGGCGCGGGCTGCGGCGGCGGCCGGGGTGCCCTATGTGCTGGCGATGTCGTCGATCACGCCGCTGGAGGACGTGCGCGCGGCCTGCGATGGACAGCTGTGGTTCCAGCTGTACCTGTCGCCGGACCAGGAAATCAGCGATGGCATGATCGACCGCGCGCGGGCGGCCAGATTCGATGCGCTGGTGCTCACCGTAGACACCGTGGTGTCGCCCAACCGTGAATACAACTCGCGCAACGGCTTCAGCGTGCCGGTGACCGTCAACCGGCGCAATATCTTCGACTTCGTGCTTCATCCGCGCTGGACCCTTGGGGTGATCGGCCGCTACCTGGCCAATGGTGGCATGCCGCGTTTCGAAAACTATCCGCAGGGCATGCGCAACAGCGTGGCCGGGCGCCAGAAGCAGCGCTGGGCGCCGGTCAAGCGTGACGAGTCGGCGGACTGGCGCGCGGTCGCGCAGGTGCGCAAGCGCTGGTCCGGGCCGCTGATCGTCAAGGGCATCGGTTGCGTGGAGGATGCCTTGGCGGCGGCGCAGGCCGGGGCGGACGCGATCATTGTCTCCAACCACGGGGGGCGCAACGTCGACAGCGCGGTGAGCCCCGCGCAATTGCTGCCGCAGGTGGTGGCGGCCGTGGCTGGGCGTTGCCCGGTGTGGGTGGACAGCGGCTTTGTGCGCGGCAGCGATGTGTTCAAGGCACTGGCCCTGGGCGCCGAGGCAGTACTGCTCGGCCGCGCCACGCTGTACGGCCTGGCCGCCGGTGGCGAAGCGGGAGGCTTGCGCAGCTTGACGTTTTTCAAGGAGGAGCTGGACCGCTGCATGGCGTTTGCCGGCACGCCGGATCTGGCGGCAATCAACGCCCATTGCCTGCAGGATTTCGGCTTGGTTTATCGATGATGGCGATCATTACCCCCCTTCGCAGGCAAGCTTTGCTGCCACAGGTGTACCGCTTAATCCTGTGGGAGCGAGGCTTGCCCGCGAAGGGGCCCTTGCTGTCTGCACAACACCCCCTTGCACAAGGAGTAGCACATGTCACAGATCAACCTGGCCTGGGGCCGTCCGCCCAGCGCTGACTATGTAGCGCTGGCCGAACGTTTTCGGCCGATCTTCCAGCGCATTCGCACCGGCGCCGTCAGCCGCGACTTCGAACGACGCCTGCCCACCGAAGAGATCCACTGGCTGCGCGAGGCCGGCTTCACCGCTTTGCCTATTCCCCCAGCCATGGCGGCAGTGGTATCCGTATCAGCGAATTGTTCGCCCTGCTGGTCGAGCTGGGGGAAGCCGATTCCAACGTGGTGCAATCGCTGCGCGCGCACATGAGCTTCGTCGAGAACCTGCTGTACGGCGTCGACAGCCCGCGCCGCGAGCGCTGGCTGACGCGGATCGGCGCAGGTGCCATCATTGGGGTGAGTGATTGAAACCACCATCCTGTAGCGAGGGGGTGGTGCCGTTGTTCAGATGGCGGCGAAGCCGCGTTGCAGGTCGGCAGTCAGCGAGGTCACGTCTTCCAGGCCGATATGCAGCCGCACGACCGCGCCCTGCGTAGCCACCGGATAGTGCCGGTCGCCCAGATCGGCGAGGGTCACCAGACTCTCATAGCCACCCCATGAAGCCCCCAGCCCGAACACCTGCAGCGCATCGATAAACGCCTCGGCCCGAGCCAGCCCCGGCTCGGCGAATTCGAACGACAGCAAGCCATTGCTGCCCGCGCAGTCACGCTTCCACAGCTCATGCCCCGGATGGGAGGCCAGCGCCGGATGAAACACCCGGGCCACCTCCGGCCGCGACTGCAGCCACTGAGCCACTTCCAGCCCCTGACGCTCATGCACCTCCATGCGACTGGCCAGGGTTCGTGCGCCGCGCAGCACCAGCCAGGCATCGTCCGGGCTCACAGTGTTGCCGAAGGTATCGCTCATGCGCGACAACGGCGCAAAGGCCCCCTCAAGCGTGCACACGCTGCCCATCACCACATCGCTGTGGCCAGCCAGGTACTTGGTCAAGGCCATGATCGAGATGTCGGCACCCAGTTGCAGCGGCTGGTACAGGTAGCCGCTGCCCCAGGTGTTGTCCACTGCCAACAGGGCCTTGTTGGCCTTGCACAGCGCCGCGATCGCCGGCAGGTCGGCCAGCTCATAGAGCAACGAGCCCGGCGACTCGGCATAGACCATCCGCGTATTGGCCTTGAACGCCGCCGCCAGCCCCTGCCCGTCGGCACGGTAATAATCGACCTCGATGCCGAACGGCAGCAGGAAATCCCTGGCCAGGCGCCGTACCGGACCATACACGCCGTCGGTGATCAACAGGTGGTCACCGGGGCGCAGATACGCCAGGAAGGTCTGCGCAATGGCTGCCAGGCCCGTGGCGAACAGCTTGGTGCGATGGCCGCCCTCGAGATCGGTAACCAGGTCCTCCAGCGCATAGGCCGTGGGATTGCCTCGGGCGCCATAGCTGAGCACCCGCTCGTGGTCACGCCTGGCGCGGGCATCACGCATCTGCGCCAGGTTGTCGAACAGCACCGTGCTCAAACGCACCAGCGGCGGGTTGACCCCTTGCGCGCCGGCGCCGCGCGGTCCACGACCGCCATGGATCAAACGAGTACGCAAGGGTTGCTCATGCATGCTGCACCCCGGTAACGGCTTGCAACGGCGTGAAGCTGGCGATTTCCTGGGCAGTCATCTGCGCGATGAGGCCGGTTTCCCAGGCCAGATATTGGCGGGCCGCCTCTTTGTTGCCGGCATGCCGGTCGTGGACGAAAAACAGGAAGTCGATGCACTGAGCATCGGCCAACGACAAGTCGTTTTCGACCTGCGGCAGGTCCAGTCTTTGCCAATCGACCAGCACCGAGGTGCGCTGGCGCTGCGCCGCAGGCAGCTCACGCGCGGCCAATTGCGCCACCTGCGGGTCGTCGGCGACCAGCACCAATGGCCGCGTCTCATCAGCGACCTGCTCCGCCAGCAGTGGACGAATCGACCACTGCGCGCCCTGCAAATGAGCCTTGCGATAAAGCGTGCTCGGGCGCAGATCGATGATCCGCGCAGCGCTTAGCTCGGCGGTCGTGGCAATCGGCAGATCAACCGCGACGCCCGCTGCGCTCGGCAGCACCAGCCCGCTGTCGAGGCCACCTTCGAGCACATAGACTTCATGCCCCAACTGCCGCAGCCAGCTGGCGACCACCGGAACGCGTACGCCATCGCTGTCGAACAGCACGATCCGGGCCTTGCGCACCCCGACGTAAAGGTCGGTGCCTTGAATCAACTGCCCACCCGGCGTGTGCTGAGCACCCGCAAGGCTGCCCGCTGCGAATTCTTCCGGCGTGCGCACGTCGCCCAGAAACAGGCTGCGCTGGTCATCATCGGCCCACTGACGAACCTGCTCGGCCGTCACCCACTGCACCCCGGTCTGCTCGCCCAGTTGGCGCGAGCGCTGCAGCTGTTCGGCGGTCACCGGGCCGCGTGACGGATAGTGCTGCTGGTTGCCATGCTCCAGCGTCTGATCGGCCAGGAACCAGCCCTGGGTGCCGTTTTCCAGCGCATAGATGGGGTTCTTGATACCGAGGTTGAGCAGCGTCTGCGCGCCGATGATGCTGCGGGTCCGGCCGGCGCAATTGATGACGATCGGCGTGTGTTCGTCACTCACCAGATCCTCGAGGCGATAGCTCAGTTCGCCGTTCGGGCAGCACACCGCGCCCGGGATGTTCATCTTGCGAAACTCGTCCAGCGGCCGACCGTCGAGCACCACCAGCGCGCTGCCTTGCTGCTGCCATTGCAACAGCTGTGGCGCGGTCACTCGCGGGGTATCGCAGGCATGTTCGACGATTTCGCCAAAGGCCTTGGAGGGCAGGTGCACGCCCGCGAACAACTGATTGCCGGCGGCTTGCCAACCGTCTGCGCCGCCCTCCAGCGCCCAGGTATTGCGATAGCCGAGGTTGGCCAGGCGCGCCAACGCCAATTGCGCCAGCGCACCGCCGTCCTGGTCGTAGACCACCAGCCGCACATTGGGGTTGGGGGCCAGGCGTGGCACCTCGATTTCGAGCCGACTGTAGGGCAGATTGACGCCGTAGAACAGATGGGCTTCGCCGTACTGGCCGTGCTCGCGCACGTCGAACAGGGCGATTTCCTGTCCGTCGAACAGCCATTGCTTGAGTTGCGCGGATGTGAGGGTCTGGCTCATGAAAGTACCGTCGAAACTGAATGGAAAAAACCGTTACTCGAGGATCAACGAGCGCTCGCCCGCCGCCACGCTGGCGCCGCTGGCATAGGCGCGCTGCACCGCCGGACGCGCCTTGAGGCGTTCGCGCCAGGCATGAATGTGCGGATACGCGGCCAGCTCGATGCCTTGGCGCGTCGGCTGGATCCACGGGAAGATGGCCATATCGGCGATGGAGTACTCACCCGCCACGAATGGCTGCTCGGCCAGGCGTCGCTCGAGCACGCCGTACAAGCGCTTGGCCTCGCCTTGCAGCAGGTCGAGGGCAAAGGGAATCGGCTCCGGGGCTTTCTCGAGGAACACCTGCAACTGGCTCAGATACGGGGTCACATGCCCGACCTGCCAGAACAACCACTCCTGCACGCGCTGGCGCTCGACGCTGCCTGCGGGCGGCAGAAAGCGCCCGGCCCGATCGGCCAGGTAGTTGAGAATGGCCCCCGACTCGAACAGGCTCAGGGGTTCGCCTGCGGCCGCATGATCGACGATGGCCGGAATGCGGCCGTTGGCGCTGATGCGCTGGAAGCTCTCCAGGCGCTGCTCGCCGGTGCGGATATTGACCGGGATCAGACGGTAGTCGGCGCCCAGTTCTTCGAGCAGGATGCCGATCTTCAGGCCATTGGCAGTGGGCCAGTAGTAGAGATCGATCACAGTCCGTAGGCCTCGATCGAGGGGGTCATCTGCGACTTGTTGTAGAGCACCACGGCGCCGTCGGCCTTGACCCCGTAACGGTTTTCCAACGACTCCAGCGGGCGCCCGTACAGATGGAAATGCAGGGTCGCGTGCTCGCCATCGACACGAATGCCGTGCAGGTCTTCACCGAGGAAAGAGATCGAGGTGCCGGGCTGCACGATGACTTTCTGCTCCAGCTGCAGATCGGCGCGGGTCGGGTCGCTGCCGTCGTCGGCGCGGCGGAACACTTCATTGAGTTCCTGGCCTTCGATGGCGACGATCACGGCCCAGGTCTCGTGGTTGTGGGGGATGGTGCTCTTGCCCGGCAGCAGCGAGTTGACATATAGGGTCGGGGTCTCGCCGTCATCGTTGAGGCGGTAGCGGAACTGCGTGGTGCCTTGAGCTTCGGTGGGCGCCGGGAAGCGCTCGAAGTTGAACAGCTCGCGGCGCTCGGCCAGGCCTTCGAGCAGGCTGACGATCTCTTTCAGCGCTTCGCGGTCGACGCCGCGCTGGTGGATCACACGGATTTTTTCGAGGAACGATTGCACAACGGAATCAGCGGACATGATGAGGTCTCTTCTCAGGCTGTTGGTTGGAAACGCACGGTTAAACCGAAATGCTGTAGCGGCTCAGGTTGCTGAACACATCCGGGCCGGGCTTGGCGTGGCGACGGCCACTCTCGCCCAAGGCATGCCGCAGGAATTCCTGGGTGCGCTCGTTTTGCGGGTATTGGAAAATCTGCTCGGCGCTGCCTGATTCGGTGATCAGGCCGTTTTCGGTGAAATACACCACGTCGCTGATTTCTTCGGCGAAGCGCATCTCGTGGGTGACCAGCACGCAGGTCATGCCCTCTTCGGTGAGCTCGCGGATCACGGTGAGCACTTCTCCAACGGTCTCTGGGTCCAGCGCCGAGGTGACTTCGTCGAACAGGATCAGCTCCGGGCGCATGGCCAGGGCGCGAGCGATCGCCACCCGCTGCTGCTGACCGCCGGACAACTGCCCGGGGTAGGCATCGGCCTTGTGCTCCATGCGCACCTTGGCCAGCAATTGCCGGGCTTCGCGCTCGGCATCGGCGCGGTTGCGGCCGAGCACCTTGCGCGGGGCGATCACCAGGTTCTCGAGTACCGAGAGGTGCGGGAACAGGTTGTATTGCTGGAACACAAAACCGACACGCTTGCGCAGGCTGATGAACTCGGCCTCGCTGCTCAAGCCGTGCACTGCGGTGTCGGCGACCCGCAAGGTACCCGCCTGGGGGCGCAGCAACCCGGTGATGCAGCGCAGGATGGTCGACTTGCCCGAGCCCGACGGGCCGATGATCGACACCGCCTGACCACGCTCGACATCCAGGTCGATGCCTTTGAGCACGCGGTTGTCGCCGAACGCCAGTTGCACATCGCGCAGGCTGATCAGGGGTTCAGAAGGCATAACGGCGCTCCAGGCGTTGGGTCAGTCGGGAAATCGGATAGCAATAAGCAAAAAACAGCGCCAGCAGACTGAAGTAGATCAGCACCGTGAAGCCGGTGAGGTTGACGGTGTTGCTGGCGATCTGCGCGGTGTCGATCAGGTCGTGCACGCCCACCAGCGACGACAGCGCAGTGCCCATGGTGACCACCGCGTAGAGGTTCATCCACGGCGGCAGCATGCGCTTGAAGCACTGCGGCAGGATGATCGAGCGAAAGATCTGACCGCGATCGAAGGCCAGCGAGCGCGCGGCTTCCCACTGGGTGCTGGGGATCGAAGCGATGGCGCCACGGAAGATCTCCGCCACGTTGGCACTGGCCGGCAGTGCCAGGCCGACGGTGACCTTGAGCCAATCCGGGAACGGCAGGTAGTGGCCGCCGACATGGATCTCGAACGGGAACACGTAGGTGGTGAAGTAGATCAGCACCAGCCAGGGCGCGTTGCGAAACACCTGCACCCACACTTTCGCGGCCCAGCGCAGCGGCTTGAGCGGCGACATCGCCAGCGCGCCGATCAACAACCCGGCCAGGGTGCCCAGGCCGATGGCGGTGATGCTGATCAGGATGTTCTGCAGCAGGCCGATGCCGAGTGCAGGCGACCATTGCCACAGCGCGGCGAACACTTCAGTGACCATAGCCAGGCATCCTCAGGCGTGTTTCAAGGGCACGGCCGACACAGTTGACCACGAAGCTCAGCAAGCCGAAGAAGGCCAGCAGCAGGATCATCAGCTCGATGACGTTGTCGCTCTGGGTCCAGATCATGATCGAGGCGTAGGTGACGTCGTTGACGGCGATGGCCGAGGCCACGGCGGTCATCTTCACCAGGTCGATCAGGTTGTTGACCAGCGCCGGCAAGGCGAAGCGCAGCGCCAACGGCAGTTGCACGTTCCACAGCAACTGGCGGCGATCGAAGGCCAGCGAGCTGGCGGCTTCGAGGGTCACAGCGGGCACCGCTTCGATACCCGCCCGCAGGGATTCGGCGTGGAAGGCGCCCTTGTGCAGAGAGATGACGATCACCACCCAGGCGAACGGCGTCAGCGGGTTGGCCGCGCCCACGGCCTGGGTCAGCAGCATGTTGAGGACCAGGAAAGCGCAATACAGCTGCACCAGGGTCGGGGTGTTGCGGGTGATCTCGATGAACACCCGCGCCGGCACTGCCAGCCAGCGGCGGCCACTGGTCAGTGCTGCCGCCAGGCCGATACCGACCAGCAGGCTGCCGATGATGGTCAGCAGGCACAGCCACAGCGAGGTGACCGCGCCGTCCAGCAACGTGCCGCGCTGATAGGCGTCGAGCAGGAACTGGTAATTGAGGCCGAGCTTGGCGGCCCCATCGACGAACCCTTGCATCATGCAGCGGCCCCGCGCGGCTTGAGTCTGGCGCAGGCGCTGGCAATGCGTTTGCCGGCTTCGGCAACACTGTCGGTGGCGGTCGCTATGGACAATCGGAACCACGGCGACAGGCCGTAGGCGCTGCCAGCCACGGCGGCCACGCCCTCCTCCAGCAACCAGTCGACCAGATCGTTGTCGCTGTCGATAACCTGTCCGCCCGGCGTGCTGCGGCCGATCAGGTCAGCGCAACGCATAAACACAAAGAATCCACCTTCGGGCTCGAGCACTTGCAGGCCTTCGACGTCGCTCAGCGCCTGCACCAGCAGATCACGGCGTTCGCGGTAGGCGGCCACCTGTGGCTGGAGAAACGCCAGGCCGCCTTCGAAGGCGGCCAGTGCGGCGGCCTGGCCAACCGACGAAGCCCCTGATGCCGACTGCGACTGCACCACGGCCATGGCCTGGACGAGTTTTTGCGGGCCGGCACCGAAGCCTATGCGCCAGCCGGTCATGGCGTAGGTCTTGGAGACGCCACCGACCAACAGGCTGCGCGCCTTCAAATCAGGCGCTACGTTGAGCAGGTTGAGGGGCTGGCCGCCATCGAAGCGAATGTGTTCGTAGAGCTCATCCAGCAGCACCAGCACCTGCGGATGACGGCGCAGCACCACCGCCAGTGCTTCTAGCTCCGCAGCGCTGTACACGGCGCCGCTGGGGTTGCTCGGGCTGTTGAGGATCAGCCAGCGGGTGCGCGGCCCGATCGCCGCTTCGAGCTGCGCCGGGGTGAGTTTGCAGCCATGCTCGAGCGGGCATTCCAGCAGGATCGGGACGCCGCCGTTGAAGCGCACGCTGTCCGGGAAGGTCGGCCAGTACGGCACCGGCACCAGGACTTCGTCGCCGTCGTCCAGGGTGGCAGCGAAGGCGTTGAAGATGATGCCTTTGGCGCCGTTGGCGACGACGATCTGCCCCAGCTCGTAGGCCAGGCGGTTCTCGTCCTGCAACTTGCGCTGGATGGCCAGGCGCAGGGCTTTCACGCCCGGCGTCGCGGTGTATTTGGTGGCGCCGCGCTCGATGGCCGCGTAGGCCGCCTGCTTGATGTGCTCGGGGGTGTCGAAATCCGGCTCGCCGGTGGTCAGGTCGAGAATGTCGCGACCCGCTTCACGCAATTCGGTGACCCGCGATTTGGCCGCGGCATTGGCCGACAGCGAGACGCGTTGCACGCGTTGGGACAGTTGCAGACTCATGAGGCCTCCAGCGGCAGGACCTTGCCGGGGTTGAGCAGATTGTGGGGATCGAGGGCCTGCTTGATGCGACGCATCAGGTTGAGCTCTACCTGGCTTTTGTAGCGTGGCAGCAGGTCGCGCTTGCGCTGGCCGACGCCGTGCTCGGCGCTGATCGAACCGCCAAAGGCGTGGGCGCTGTCGTGCACGAGCTGGCTGAGCGCGGCGTAATGCACCATGTGCTCGGCGACGCTGGAGGTCAGCGGGTGAGCGACGTTGTAGTGCAGGTTGCCGTCGCCCAGATGGCCGAAGGTGAAATTGCGCACGCCGGGGAAGTGCTGCTGCAGCACGGCGTCGGTGTGCTCGACGAACTCATTGATGCGCGAAACCGGCAGCGAGATGTCGTGCTTCATGTTGCGCCCGGCGCGGGCCTGGGCTTCGCTCATGTTTTCGCGCAGCTGCCACATGGCTTCGCTCTGGGCCAGGCTCTGGGCGATGACCGCGTCTTCGATCAATTGGCTTTCCAGCGCGCTGCCGAGCACCGCTTCAAACAGGGCGCGGGCGCTGTCCTCGGCTTGCGGGTGGGACAGCTCGATCAAGGCGTACCAAGGCTGCGCGCGTTCACCGAACGGCAGCACCGACTCGGGAAACTGCTGTTGCAGCAGGGTCAGGCACGCTGCCGAGAGCAATTCGAAGGCGGTCAGGCTGGCGCCGAAGCCGCCGCGCGCATGGGACAGAAAACCCACGGCGGCGGCCAAGGTAGGGAAAGCGACGAATGCGGTGCAGCGCGATTCGGGCAGCGGAAACAGCTTCAGCGTTGCTGCAGTGATGATGCCCAGGGTGCCTTCGCTGCCGATGTACAGGTCGCGCAGGTCGTAGCCGGTGTTGTCTTTGCGCAGCCCGCGCAGGCCGTGCCAGATCTCGCCTTCGGCGGTGACCACTTCCAGGCCCAACGTCAGCTCGCGGGTGTTGCCATAGCGCAGCACCCCGGTGCCACCGGCGTTGGTGCCGAGGTTGCCACCGATGGTGCAGCTGCCTTCGGCGCCCAGGCTCAAGGGGAACAGGCGCCCTACGTTGCGTGCGGCGGTCTGCACGTTGGCGAGAATGCAGCCGGCTTCGACGGTGAGGGTGTCGTTGTCGGTGTCCACGTCGCGCACGCGGTTCATGCGGTCAAGCAACAACAGCACCGAGCGACCGCTGTCGTCGGGGGTCGCGCCGGCCATCAAGCCGGTGTTGCCGCCCTGCACCACCACCGGCGCCGAATAGGCCGCACAGGCGCGGACCACGGCGGCAACCTCTTCTGTGGAGCCAGGGTGAACGATGGCGGCGACGCGGCCGTGGTATTGGCGATGCTTGTCGCTCAGGACCGCCAGGCTGCTGTCGTCGGCTTGCACGTAACGCTCGCCGAGCAACGCCTGCAGGGTGGCGAACAAGCTCATTGCGCGGCGGCCTGCAATGGCGCCGCGTCTTTGTACTTTTCGTGCAGGGCCAGCAGCGCGGCGGAGGGGTGCATGCCGGTGCGGTTGCCCAGTTCTATCAACCAGCCGGAGCGGTGCCAGTCACGCACGATGGCGTCGATGCGCGCCTGGGTATCGTGCTCGCCCTTGCGCACCCAGATCACCGAATCGGACGGGATCAGATCGGTGGGCAGCGGGATTTCGTAGTCGGCCCATTCGGCGTTATCCAGCAAGCCGTGCATGGTCGGGCTGACGTGCACCGCGGCTACGCAACCATTGCCACGCAGCGACAGCAGCGACTCGGACTGACTGCGGAAAGCCTTGATCTGCGCGCCGTACTGCTGTTGCAGCGGCTCGATGAAGTTGCTGCCCTGGGACACGCACACCGGCTTGCCCTTGAGGTCGGCCCAGCTCTTGATGCCGGCGCCCTTGCGGATGATCGCCGCGCCGCCGACCTGTTCGTACGGGGTCGGCACGTAGTCGAGAATCTGCGCGCGCTCGTCGGTGTACTGCATGTTGGCGATCAGCACGTCGACCTTGCCCTGCTGCAGGAACTGCACGCGGTTGGGCGCCAGCACCGAGACGGTTTCGGTGGCCACGCCCAGGCGCTTGCCCAGCTCTTTGGCCAGCTCGACGTTGTAGCCTTCCTGTTCGCGGGTCTGCGGGTTGATGGTGCCAAACGGCGCGCCGGTGAGCATCACGCCCACGCTGATCTGGTGGCGTTGCTGGATCTTGTCGAGGGTGGCATCGGCGTGGGCGACGCCCAGGCTGAGGCTGCAGAGCACCGCGAGGGTGGCGGCGATTGGGGTTTTCATCATCAGGTCCTTATCGGAGTATTCAGGCGCCTTCGGCGCTCAGCTCTTTATGCAGCTTGACCAGCGTTGGCGAGGCCGGGCTGATGTGGTTGCTGCTCTCGTGCTCGATCAGCCAACCGCTGCGGTGCCAGCCTTTGACGATGGGGTCGAGGCGCGCCTGGGTGTCGGTTTCGCCGAGGCGGGTCCAGATCACCGAAGGCGCCGGATTGAGTTCCGGGGTAATCGCGCGGTAGCCCTGCCATTCATCGCCACGGGCCAGCAATGGGTTGATCAACGTGGCGTCGTGCACGGCGGCAACGCAGTTGTTGCCGCGAAAGGCCAGCAGCGACTCGGCGGAGCCTTTGAAGGCTTTGGGCTCGCCGCCCAGCTGGGTGATTGCCGGGATGTAGCTGCTGCCTTGGGAGATGCACACCGGCTGGCCCTTGAGGTCGGCCCAGGCGTGGTAAGGGCTGTCGGCGCGCACCAGCGCCGTGCCGCCCACGGTGTAGAACGGGGTGGCCACGTGGCCGAGGATCTTGTCGCGCTCGGCGGTCCATTCCATGTTGGCGATCAGCAGGTCGACCTTGCCCTGCTGCAGGAATTGCACGCGGTTGGCAGGCAGTACCGAGACCAGCTCGACCTCGACGCCCAGCTGGCGAGCCAGATCGTTGGCCATGTCGACGTTCAGGCCGACCGGTTTCTGCGTGCTGGGGTCGATGGCGCCGAACGGGCCGCCGGACAGCAGCACGCCGATCACCACTTTGTGGCGCTCCTGGATCTTGTCCAGCGTAGCATCTGCATGGGCTGTCGCGCAGACGCTCAGCGTGGCGGCAGCGACCAGAGCACTCAGTACCTGAACACGAGCCTTGAACAGTAGCGACATGGTGAACTCCCCTTCCCTGCCGCAAAAGGCGGCGCAATGGTGGGGCATGCTAGGGAGTTGGCGGGGCGGAAGGAAATTCAAATATCTAATATTGTTATAACTTTAAAGTCAGCCGGGCGTATCCGTCGGGCGCCTGACCTAGAAACATTGGGCTTCAGGTTTACGAGGATGGGGCTTTACATCCAAATACATAATGATTTTTAATGTTTTATCGTTGAATGCTTAAGCGTTGCGGACTTCTTTGCAAGGCTCGCTCCCACAGTGCCGACAGGTCCAGCGTCATGCACCTGTGGGAGCAAGGCTTGCGCGCGAAGAGGCCCTCAAGATCGCCCCACCTGGACCCTGCCAATGACCCAATCCACCCTGGAACTCGAGCTCCTGCGCACCTTCGTCGCCGTGGCCGACCAAGCCAGTTTCGGCGCCGCCGGGCGACAACTGGGGCGCACGCAATCGTCCGTGACCCAGCACATGCAGCGCCTGGAGCAGCAAGCCGGCGTCAGCCTGTTCCACAAACAAGGCCGGCAAAAAGCCCTCACCGACGGCGGCCGCCAACTGCTGCGCCACGCCCGGCAGATGCTCGCCCTCAACGACGACATCCTTGACCGCCTGCGGGACAACAGCCTGAGCGGCATGCTGCGCATCGGCTCGCCCCACGACATCGCCGACACCATCCTGCCGCCGATCCTCAGCCACATCGCCCGCTCGGCGCCGAACCTGCGCCTGGAAATCGACGTCGGCCGCAGCCCGTTCCTGATGGACGATCTGCACCGCGGCAAAGTCGACATGATCATCTCGACCCGCACCGACCCGACCCTGCAAGGCTTCGCCCTGCGCACCTCGCCGGTGTGGTGGATCTGCGCGGCGCAGTATCAGCACGATCCCTCGCAACCGCTGCCGCTGGTGGTGGTGGATGAACCGAGCATCTTCCGCCGGGTGGCGCTGGAGGCCTTGGAAGCGCACAACATCCCGTGGCGCCAGGCCTATCTGGCCTCCAACCTGATCGGCATCAAGGCGGCGGTGCGGGCAGGGCTGGGGGTCACCGCGCGGAGCATGGAAATGGTCGGCCCGGACATGCGCGTGCTGGGTGAAAGCGATGGATTGCCGCGGCTGCCGGATGTGACGTATTACCTGTGGGTGCGGCGTAACGCGGTGAATCCGTTGGTGCAGAAGGCTTATGAGCTGATCCGGACGAGTCAGGGGTTGTGAGGGCTTTTCGCGAGCAAGCTTTACTCCCACGGTGCTAGCCGATCTTGAGTCGCACACCTGTGAGAGCAAGGCTGCGCGTTCGGCGGCGAAGACGCCATCCGCATCACCCCCCCCTACCCCCAACCGTTAGCCTCGTCGATAAAGTGCATCACCGCACTCGAACGCTCATCGATACGGGAAATCAACGACAGCTCACTGACCATCTCCGGCTGAGGCAGCTCGATGAAATGCACCCCCGGCATGCTCAATTGAGCCAAGGTCTGGGGCACGATGCTGATGCCGATCCCCGCCGCTACCAGCCCGGGAATGCTCATCAGCGACGGCACGTGAAGGATGTCCTGCGGGTGCAATTGATACGGACGGCACGCTTGCAGGGTATGGGACGTCAGGCCGATACCCGTCGGGTCCTGCAGGAACACGAAGCGCTCGTTGCGCAGGCTCGCCAGTTCACCATTGAAGCCGGCCATCAGTCCGTGATTGTCCGGCACCAGCAGCACCAGCGGGCACTGGCTGAAGCTGTGGGTGCGCAGGCGCTCGGGCAGGTGGTCCTTGAATACCCGAGCGAAGCCCAGGTCCAGGTCGTGGCCGAGCAACTGCTCGAACTGCGTGCGGATACCGGCATCTACCAGCGATACCTTCACGCCGGGGAACGCGGTGAAGTAATGGCGCAGCAACTGCGGCAGGTTCGGCTCCAGCAGCGCCGAGTGGTAGCCAAGCTTGATCTCCCCCACTTCGCCACGCCGTGCCTGCCGCGCCGCCGCCACCGCCAGATCGCTCGATGCAATGGCTCGGCGGGCATGGGGTGCGAAGGCATGGCCAGCTGCGGTGAGTATCACTCCGCGGTTCTGACGTTTGAACAACACCAGCCCCAGCTCGTGCTCCAGGGTGCGAATCAACTGGCTGAGCGCCGGCTGCGCGATGCCCAGCTGCTCGGCGGCACGGCTGAAATGCTGGAGCTCGGCCGCTGCGACGAAGGCCTTGAGGTGTCGTAATTCCATGGCACTCCGCCATAAGGTGAACTTATCGATTTGTCGGGTTTTCGATAATTATCTTCTACTCCCGCAGGCGTACTGTCTACCCAGGTCGACAGCCCGCCCGGTGCGGCTATCGTCACCTTCATAACAACAATAACGAGGCCCAGCATGAGCACTTCGTCTGCAACGCCGCACGACTCGCGCATGTCGCGCAAGGCCGTGACAGCCGCCACCCTCGGCACCGCCTTGGAGTGGTTCGACTTCACCCTCTATGGCGCCGTGTCGGCGACCATTCTGCCCAAGCTGTTCTTCCCGGCCATGGAGCCCACCGCCGGGCTGCTGGCCTCATTGGCGACCTTCGGCGTGGGCCTCGCGGCGCGGCCACTGGGGGCGATCACCTGCGGCTACCTGGGCGACAAGCTGGGCCGCCGGCGCCTGATGCTCGCCACCGTGACATTGATGGGGCTGGCCTCGGTAATGATGGGCCTGCTGCCCACCTACAACCAGGTCGGGGTGTGGGCACCCATCTTGCTGGTGGTGTTGCGCATCATCCAAGGCTTCGCCCTGGGCGGTGAATCCACCGGCGCACAGTTGATGGCGCTTGAGCACGCCGCCCCCGATCGCCGCGGTCGCTATTCGGGGCTGCTGGGCATCTGCTCGCCTTTGAGCCAGATCCTTGCCAACGCCGTATTGCTCACCCTGGCCGGATTGCTCAGCGCCGAGCAGTTCGAGAGCTTCGGTTGGCGCATCCCCTTCGTGATGAGTTTCGTGCTGGTGCTGGTGGCGATCTTCATCCGTCTCAAGGTCGATGAAACGCCCGCCTTCGTCGCGTTGAAACAGACCCCGGTGAAAAAGGAACGCAGCCCGCTCAAAGCGGCGCTGGGCAGCCATCGCAAGGCCATCCTGCGGCTGATGTTGTTCTTCTGCTCGCCGGCGGCGCTGTTCTACCTGATCGTGATTTTCACCCTCAGCTACCTCACCAAACACTTGGGCCTGAGCCAGTCGCTGGGCTTCAGCGCGCTGATGGTCGCCAATCTCTGCGCCATCGTCGGCGCCCTGGCTGGCGGTTACCTGTCGGACCGCTGGGGCCGGCGCAAGGCGTTGATGCTGGGATCGATCATGACCCTGGCGATCATGCTGGTGTACTTCCCGATCCTCGATACCCGCAACACCTTCGCCATCATGGCGATCATGGGCCTGTTCCTCGGCTTTACGCAGTTCCAGAGCGGGATCCAGCCAGTGGCTTTCGCCGAAGCCTTCCCCACTCAGGTGCGGTATTCCGGCTCGGCGCTGGCCTACACCGGCGCCAACCTGCTGGTCGGCGGGCCGATGCCGATGGTCGCCGTATGGCTGATGAGCCAATCGGGCAACTCGCCCTGGCCGCTGGTAGGCCTGTGCGCGGTGATCAACCTGGTATCCCTGGCGATGATCGCCATCGGCCCGGAAACCCGCGGTGTCGATCTGGATCACGTCACCGAAACGGCACCCGCCAGCCCCCAGAACCTCTCCACCCCCACACTCGTCGAGCAGCCATGATGAAAACCGTGTACATCCTCAACGGCCCCAACCTCAATACCCTCGGTCGCCGCGAGCCGCACATCTACGGGCACACCACCTTGGCGCAGATCCAGCAGCTGTGCGAGCGCACGGCCGACGGCCTGGACCTGACGTGCGAGTTTCGCCAGACCAATCACGAAGGGGTGATGGTCGACTGGATTCAGGAGGCGTTCGACTGCGGGGCGGCGCTGATCATCAATCCGGCGGGGCTGTCGTTTCATTCGATTCCGGTGCTGGATGCGTTGAAGCTGATCGAAGCGCCGGTGGTGGAACTGCATTTGTCGAATATCCATGCGCGGGATGAACTGCATCGGCATTCGATCATGTCGACGGTGGTGGATGGGGTGATTTGCGGGCTGGGGGCCAAGGGGTATGGCTTGGCGTTGCAGGCGGTGGCGGGGTTGCTGGAGGGGGACTGAGTAGCGGGTCGCTGGTGGCATGGGCCAAGCCACCCTTATAGAAATCCAGACCTCCATGGCTGAACCTTCAGCGATGCGGTACTCCCGTATCGCCGCAGGAACGGTGTTGCTCAGGCCGCAGGCAATTGCGGCGGCTTCATCAAATACTCCCCCATCTCTTCAGCAGCTTCATCCGCCAACACCCCCACGACTACCGTAATCCCCGCGTCGCGAAGAATCTCGATCCCCGCTCCCGAGTTCCTCGGATCAGGGTCAAGCATCGCCACCACCACTCGATCGACGCCGCTCTCGACCAGCGCCTCCGCGCACGAGGGCGTGCGGCCATGAAAGGCGCAGGGCTCAAGCGTGACGAACGCAGTCACCCCGTAACAATCGTCAGGCAGCCGACTCAACGCCATGGCTTCGGCATGATGTTGCCCGGGTGGCTGGGTGAACCCTTGGCTGAGCACGGCATCGTCCTTCACCAGCACGCAGCCCACCGGTGGATTGGGCAGGCACCCTGGCAAGGCCAGGCGGCCTTGGGCCAGGGCGAGACGCATGAAGTCGATATCGGTGGAACGGGTCATATTCAGCTCACTGGTAAATACGGCCGACAAGCGCTACTGGCTTGTGGCTAAGGCGTGCATCATGACAGGCGCAGCAACTTTTCTGAATGAAAGGATTCAGGGCCGGGTCTCAAGCACTAGCGGCGCCGCCCCGGTACCGCCCTGCAAGGACACCGTGCATGAACCTGCCCCTGAACGTCGTCGCCATCATGAAAGCCAAGCCTGGCAAGGAAGCGCAGTTGCACACCTTGCTGCAAGCAGCCCTGCCCCATTTCCAGCAGGAACCCGGCTGCCAGGCTTACGCACTGCTTACCGATCTCGAGGACCCGACCCGCTTCGTGTCCTACGAAAGCTGGGACGACGAGGCGGCGCTGCAAGCCCACATGAAGGCCCCGACCTTGACCAACGCCATGCCGGCGCTGGAAAAGATCCTCGCCGAGCCCATGCAGCAAATCCGCCTGAATCAATTTCCAGGCAGCACCGTTTGACTGCGCTGCTCCTGTAGCGAGGAGGCTTGCCCCCGCTTAGCGACGCTGGGGGATTCTCGCGGGCGCCCCCCTCGCACCAGGCGTCAGGCGTTGCGCTGTTTGACCAGGCCTTCGAGGGTGATGCGCGTTTGCGCTACCAGCAAATCGCGCACCCGTTCCATGCGCTCACGGTCGATGCTGTCCCATTCCAGCGCCTTCAGGACCTTGCGCCGCAGCACGCGAAACGCCATGGCCTGGCTGTTGATGGCGAAGGTGCGGATGATGGTTTCCTCGTGCTTGGCCGGCATGCCGGTCAAGCGGCCGATGATCGCGCAGGTCACCTCACCGATACGTTGATGCACCGAGTTGTCAATGCGCTCGAACGCGGGCGCCGGCCCGAGCTCGGCGTGCTCGCGTGCCATGAACTGGCGCCAGCTGGTCGACTGCGGGGTGTCGTGAATGAACGAAAAAAAACAGCCAAGAATGCGCAGGTGCGCGTCGATCAAGTGCGCGTCATCGACTTCGTCAGCGCTCAGCAGCGCCTCGGCTGCCTCGACCGGCACCGCCACCTGCAGCCACACGCGCTTGAGAATGTACTCGATGCAAGCAACGTAAACGCCCTCTTTGTTATCGAAGTAGTACTGCAGCGCCGGGGCATTGACCCCCGCTGCTGCAGCGATCTCGCGGGTGGAGGCTCCTTCGTAACCGCGCTCGCCGAAAATGCCCAAGGCCGCCTCGATGATGCGCTCGCGGGTCTCTTCACCGCGCTGGTAGCCGCCTTCAGCGGCGGGTTTATGTCGTGCCATGGGGAAGTTCTTCCTGAATTTGGATGAGGCGCGCTGACGAAAATATATCATTTGACAAAAATTCCGCCAAACTTCAACTTATTCCGACTGGAATACTTTGGAGCACCCGCATGACCGCTCAGCCCACCGCGAGCCCGCCTACCCCCACCGAGCAGCCCGCGCCTCCCGCCCAAGCCAAGCGTTCACGCTGGGTGCTGTTGTCCTTGCTGATCGTCGCTTTAGTCGCCGCCCTGCTGTGGGCCGGGCAATGGTGGCTGGTCGGGCGCTTTATCGAAAGCACCGACGACGCCTTCCTGCAAGCGGACAGCATGACCGTCGCACCCAAGGTCGGCGGCTATATCGCGCAGGTGCTGGTGGGCGACAACCAGACGGTGACCGCCGGTCAGCCCGTGGCCCGCCTGGACGATCGCAAATACCGCGCCGCCTTCGACCAAGCCCAGGCCACCGTCGCCGCGCGCCAGGCCGATGTCGCCAAGGCCGAAGCCGATCTGGTCCAGCAGGACGCCAGCATCGCCCAGAGCCGCGCCGACATGCAGGGCGCCCAGGCCGATGCCGGCCACGCCAAGGCGCAGGTCCAGCGCTATGCGCCGCTGGCGCGCTCGGGTGCCGAGACCGAAGAGCGCCTGGCCGATCTGCAAAATGACATGGCCCGCGCCAGCACCAGCCTGGCCGCGCGTCAGGCCGCCTTGCGCGCCAGCCAGACCCGCATCGGGACCTTGCAGGCGCAGTTGCTGCAAGCCCGCGCACAACTGGCGGTGGCTCAGGCCAGCGCTACGCAGGCGGGGCTTGATCTTGAGGACACCACGGTGCGTGCGCCCATCGATGGCCGCGTGGGTGATCGCAGCGTGCGCGTTGGCCAGTTCACCCAGCCCGGTACCCGCTTGCTGACCGTGGTGCCGGTGCAGGCGCTGTACCTGACCGCCAACTTCAAGGAAACCCAGATCGGCGGCATGCGCCCTGGCCAGACGGCCACCGTGCACGTCGATGCGCTGTCCGGCCGCGACCTGGTGGGCCATGTCGACAGCATCACTCCGGGCACCGGATCGCAATTCGCCCTGCTGCCGTCGTCCAACGCCACCGGCAACTTCACCAAGATCGTCCAGCGCGTACCGGTGCGCATCCAGGTGGACATTCCCGATGACGTGCGTCAGGTGCTGGTACCGGGCCTGTCGGTAAATGTCGATGTCGATCTCCGCAGCCAGGCCCACGATCGTGGCTGATGCCCTGCCCCTCAGCGCTGCCGGCAAACCCGCCAACGCCTCGTTCACCGACTGGATCGCCGTGGCGGCCGGGTCGCTGGGGGCATTGCTGGCCACCCTGGACATCTCCATCACCAACTCGGCCTTGCCGCAGATCCAGGGCCAGATCGGCGCCACCGGCACCGAAGGCACCTGGATTTCAACCGGTTACCTGCTCTCGGAAATCGTCATGATCCCGCTGGCGGCGTGGCTGACTCGGGTGTTCGGCTTGCGGCGCTTCCTGATGACCATGGCGGTGCTGTTCACCCTATGCTCGATGTACTGCGGCATGTCCAACAGCCTCACGGCGATGATCATCGGCCGCATCGGCCAAGGTTTCGCCGGCGGCGCGATGATTCCGACCGCGCAGACCATCATCCGCACGCGCCTGCCAGCGCACCAGATGGCCATCGGCATGACGGTGTTCGGCCTGACCGTGCTGCTCGGCCCGCTGATGGGCCCGGTGGTGGGCGGCTGGCTGACCGAAAACGCCAGTTGGCGCTGGTGTTTCTTCCTCAATCTGCCGGTCAGCGCGGCGCTCATTACTTTGCTGTGGACCGGGCTGAAGTCCGACAAGATGGACCTCGAGCAGTTTTTCAAGGCCGATTGGCTGGGCATTCTCGGCCTGGCGCTGGGCTTGAGCTCGCTGACCGTTGTGCTCGAGGAAGGCCAGCGAGATCATTGGTTCGAATCGACCATGATCGTCACCCTCAGCGTGCTGATGGTGATCGGCTTCCTGCTGATCGCCGTCGGCCAGTTCACGGCGAAAAAGCCCATCGTGCGCCTGGCCCTGCTGCGCAATCCGCGTTATGCCAGCGTGATTATCATCGTCGCCGCCGTCGGAGCAGGGCTGTATGGCGTGTCGTATCTGCTGCCGCAGTTTCTCGGCACGGTGGCCGGTTACAACGCGCAGCAGGCCGGCGGCATCATGTTGTTGTCAGGGGCTCCGGCGTTCCTGTTGATGCCGTTTTTGCCGACGCTGCTTAACCGCTATTCGGCGAGGGTGCTGGTGTGCATCGGCCTGCTGATGTATTTCGCCAGTTGCATGCTCGACATCAGCCTGACCGCCGACAGCGTGGGCCACGACTTCTATCTGTCGCAGATCCTGCGTGGCTTTGCCCAGATGCTGGCGATGATGCCGCTCAACCAGGCGTCGATGGCCGCCGTGGAGGCTCACGAAGCAGGCGATGCGGCAGGCCTGTACAACATGGCACGCAACCTCGGCGGCTCGATCGGCCTGGCCTTGCTCGGCGTGTTGATCGACCGCCGCACGCACTACCACGACGAGGTCATTCGCGAGTCGCTGACCGCCAACAGCAGCATCGGCCAGGCACATATCGCCAGCAGCAGCGCCTCGTTTCTAGCCCAAAGCGGTGACGCCGCCCTGGCGCAACTCCAGGCTTACGCGCAGCTGGCCAGTACCATCGCCCGCGAGGCGACCGTCATGACCTACAACGAATCCTTCTTCCTGCTGGGCCTCGCGCTGCTGGCCTGCGTGCCCTTGGCATTGACCCTGAAGAAGCGCACGGCGAGTGTTAAACAATGATCCAGCGTTCCCTGTTATCGACCCTGATCCTTATGGCCCTGGCCGGCTGCACTGTGGGCCCTGACTACCACGGCGCCCCCGCGGCGGCTGAGCACACCCTGCAGGCCGGGCGCCTGCCCCATGCGCCCGAGAGCCCGCAGGCTGCACCGGCCGTTGCGCGGTGGTGGCAGCGCCTGGCCGACCCCGAGCTGGATGCGCTGATCAGCGCGGCACTGGCCCACAACCCCGACATCGCCTCCTCCCGCGCGGCCTTGCAACAGTCCCGCGCGGGGCTGCGCAGCGAGCAGGCCAGCGGCATGCCCAAGGCCAGCATGAGCGCGAACATGCTGCGCATGCGCTCGCCCGATATCTCATCCTTTACCGGCGGCGAAAGTGGCGGCGGACGCGGGCCGTTGAGCTTGTACCTGGCGGACTTCGATGCCAGCTGGGAAGTGGACATGTTCGGTGGCACGCGCCGCGCCATCGAGGCGGCCTCGGCCAGCGCCGACGCCGCCGCCGCGCAACTGGCCGATGCGCAGGTGCAACTGACGGCCGAAGTCACCCAGGCTTACGTCGGGCTGCGTGAACAGCAGGCGCGCCTGGCGTTGGTGGATGCCACCGCCGACCTCGAGGCCCAGGTGCTCGACCTCACTCAGCAACGCCGCAGCCGTGGCGTCGCCTCGCAGTTGCAGCTTGAACAGGTGCTCACCCAGGAGCAGACCACCCGCTCGCAACGCTTGCCGTTGCAGGCGCAGATCATCGAATCCCAGGATCAATTGGCCGCCCTGTGCGGCCTCGAACCGGGTGAACTGGACGCCCGCCTCGGCCCGGTCAAGGCGCTGCCGACACTGCCTGAGCAACTGCCGATTGCCGACCCCGCCGCGCTCCTCAAGCAGCGCCCGGACATCCGCGCCGCAGAGCGCCAGTTGGCGTCGAGCAACGCTCAGATCGGCGAAAAGACCGCGGACTGGTTTCCCAAGCTGAGTCTGATGGGCGACCTGGGCTTCTCCGCCGGTGATCCTTCGCATCTGGTACGCAAGGACAACGGAACTTGGCTGATGCTGCCACGATTGACCTGGAACGCCCTGGATTTTGGACGCGTTCGGGCCAGCGTCGACAGCGCCAAGGCCGGCCGGGACCAGGCCGAGGCACACTATCGCGGCGTAGTGCTGGGCGCCTTGCGCGATGCCGATGTGGCGCTGTCGCGCTACGGCCATGACCGCCAGAACCTGGCCCTGCTGATCAGCATCGAAGACTCCGCTGCCCGCGCCGCCGAGCTGACCCGCGAACGTTATCGCGCCGGTACCGCCAGCACTCTCGACTGGCTGGACGCGGAACGCACACGCTTCGACGCTCAGCAGAATCGCATCGGTGGCGATGCGCAGTTGCTCAAGGATTTTGTGTCGTTGCACAAGGCGCTGGGGCTGGGTTGGCAGTCTTGAGGCTGGGCAGTATGCGGCGTTTGCGGGGTTCTACAGGACCTCTTGGCCGCCGCTACTGCTGTGGCAACACCTTGCCAGGATTGAGAATCCCCAACGGATCCAGTGCCCGCTTGATCGCTTGCATGGCCTGCAGCGCGGCGCCGTGCTCCAGGGTCATGAATTTGATCTTCCCGGATCCAATGCCATGCTCGCCGGTGCAGGTGCCTTCAAGACGAATCGCCCGCTCCACCACGCGCACGTTAAGCGCTTCGGCTTCCGCCAGCTCGGCAGGGTTGTCGGGGTCGACGACCATGCCCAAGTGGAAGTTACCGTCGCCCACATGGCCGACCATACCGACGAAAAACGACGCTTTGTCGACATCTTCGGCGGTTTCGGCAATGCACTCAGGCAACGCCGAGATCGGCACGCACACATCGGTGCTCCAGATCCGCGCATTGGGACGCATCGCCTGCATGGCATAGTGCACGTTGTGGCGCGCGCGCCAGAGGCTGCGACGGGCATCGTCATCGGCGGCGAACTCAAAGCTCACGGCGCCCATGCCCTGGGCGATTTCACGGGTCAATTCCAACTGCTCGGTGACGCTGGCCGGCGTGCCACCGAACTCGAAAAACAGCGTCGGCGCCTCCACCAAGGCCAAGCGCGAGTAGCGATTGACCGCCCGCACCGTGCGCGCGTCCAGCAGCTCGACCCGCGACACCGGAATACCGTACTGAATGATCGCGACCACCGTACTCACCGCCGCCTGCACATCCCTGAAGGCACACACTGCGGCGCTGAGCACTTCCGGAATACCGTAGAGGCGCAGGGTCACTTCGGTGATGATCCCCAGGGTGCCCTCAGAACCGACGAAGACCCGCGTCAGGTCATAACCGGCCGCCGACTTGCGCGCCCGGCTCCCGGTCTTGATGATCTCGCCGTTGGCCAGCACCACGGTCAGGTTCAGGACGTTCTCGCGCATGGTCCCGTAGCGCACCGCGTTGGTCCCCGAGGCACGAGTCGCAACCATGCCGCCGAGGGTGCTTTCACCGCCCGGATCCACCGGAAAAAACAACCCGGTGGTGCGCAGCTCGGTATTGAGTTGCTGACGGGTCACGCCGGCCTCGACCGTGACGTCCAGATCATCGGCGCGCACCTTGATGATCCGTTGCATGCGGCTGAGGTCGATACACACACCACCTTGCTGCGCCGCAACGTGCCCCTCCAGCGACGTACCGCCGCCAAAGGCGACGATCGGCACACGCCGGGCCGCGCAGACCCGCACGATCGCCGCGACTTCCTCGGTGGTTTGCGCATAGCACACGGCGTCGGGGGCCTGGCTGGCGTGGTAGGACTCGCCGCGACCATGCTGTTCGCGCTCGGCCAGGCCGGTGCTCAAGCGCTCGCCGAGGATGCTGCGCAAGGCGTCGAACAGGTCTGGCACAGAGAAGAGAATAGCGCTCATGAAAGGGCCCTTCAGGCGGATTATTGTGGTTTCCCGACGCAGGAAATGGCTCAAGCGTAGACGATCCGCCGAGAGTGCGCCGCCCCTTCGCACGCGCACCATTCATTCCCGTGCCTGGACAACCTGAATCAGACCTTGAAGCGCGCTACCACTTGATTGAGCTCCACGGCCAGGCGTGACAGTTCGTGGCTCGAAGCACTGATCTGATCCGCCCCCGAGGAAGACTGCACCGACAGATCGCGGATGTTGACGATGTTGCGATCCACTTCGCGGGCCACTTGGGCTTGCTCTTCCGCGGCGCTGGCAATTACCAGGTTGCGTTCGGAGATTTCGTTGATCGAGGTCGCGATACGGCTCAACGATTCACCCGCGCCCTGGGCCAGGGCCAAGGTCGAGCCCGCTTGATCGCGGCTGACCTGCATCGATGCGACCGCCTCGCTCGAGCCGCTGCGCATCGCCGAGACCATGCTGTCGATCTCCAACGTCGATTGCTGGGTGCGATGGGCCAAGGCGCGAACCTCGTCGGCGACCACCGCAAAGCCGCGCCCCGACTCACCGGCACGCGCGGCTTCGATGGCGGCGTTGAGCGCCAGCAGGTTGGTCTGCTCGGCGATGGCGCGAATCACGTCAAGCACCTTGCCGATGTCCTGGGAACGGTCGGCGAGGTTCTGCACCAGCACCGAAGTGCCCTGGACCTGGGTCGTCAGGCTTTTGATCGACTGCACCGTCTGCAGCACGCGGCTCTGGCCATCCTGAGCGGCGCTGTTGGAATCGCTGGAGGCCTGCGAGGTGGACACCGCATTGCGCGCCACTTCGTCCACGGCCGAGGACATCTCGGTGACGGCCGTTGCCGCCTGTTCGATCTCGGCGTTCTGCTGATGCAGGCCACGATGGCTGTCTTCGGTCACGCTGTTCAGCTCGGTGGCCGCCGACGACAACCGGGTTGCCGAGTCGTTGATCAGTCGCAGCGTGGTGCGCAGGTTGCCTTGCATCTGTTCGAGGGCGCGCTGCAGGCGGGTGACTTCGTCCTGGCCGTCCACTTGAATCGTTTGTGTGAGGTCGCCGGCCGCCACTTGCTCGGCAGCGCGCACGGCGCCTTCGAGGGGGCGAATGATGCTACGGGTCAGCCACAGGGCTAGGATCACCGTCGCGACGCCGGCCAGCAGAATGAACACCAGCACGACGTTGCGCGACTGGTCGTATTGGCTCTTGGCGGCCTGGCCTTGCAGGTCGACCTGCTTCTGGTAGTAGTCGCCCAGGTCGGCAAGCTGCTTGCCGGAACCGTCGACCACCACCTTCATGTCCACCAGCAGCAGTTTGTTCAGCGCGGCCATGTCGCCACGCTCGGCGATCACAAACGATTGCGCCAGGCCTTGCTGGTACTCGGCGAGATTCTTGCGAAAGGCGTCGTCGAGGGTTCTTTCTTCGGCGGTATCGACGTATTTGCTGAACGTCTGCAGGCGCTCGGCGAGCTGCTGGCTGCGGGCGTCCATCTGGCTGTGATAGGTGCTGATGTTCTTGGGGTCCGGATCGAGCGCCATGCGCAGGGAGATGGTGCGGATGCGCAACATCGCTTCTCGGATATCACCCACTACGCGCAGACTCGGCAGCAGGTCGGTCTCGACCTGTACTTCGTTCTGGCGGATGTCGGACATCTGACTCATCGCGAACCAGCCCAGCAGGGCCACCAGCAGCGAAATCAAGGTGAAACCGATGCCCGCGCGGCGGGCGATGGTCAAATTGCGTAGGGTCATGACCGTAGGCTCGTTATTGTTGGGGTGTACGATCGGATAGTCGTCGTACGCCTCAACGCTATCGGCGGATCAGGGTGCGACTTGAGGCAGGCTGGTTATGCGCGGTGAGGCGAATGGCCCCTTCGCGAGCAAGCTTTGCTCCCACAGTGCACACCGGTCCAGAGGCCTTTGTGGGAGCAAGGTTGCGCGTTCGGCGGCGCGCACGCACGGATGACTTGTCAGGCTTGCTCGACAACCACCCAGCGCGACTCTTGCGCCGCCAGTCGAATCGCCGACGCCAGCCGTTCCACCGCCAGAGCCCCGGCAAAATCGGTGCCTCGCTCGCCCTGCCCCGCCAAGGCCATGATCAATTCATGGACTTCCAGGGTTTTCAGTTCGTTGTAGCCCAACTGGTGCCCTGCCGCCGGGCTGAACGCGGCGTAACCCGGCAAGTGCGGCCCAGCCAGCAGGCGCTGGAAGCCCGCCTCGCCCGCGCGGCACAGGCGCAGTTCGTTCAAGCGCTCCTGATCGAAGGCCAAGGTGCCCCGAGTGCCGCTGATCTCGAAACTGAGGTGGTTCTTGTAGCCGTGCTTGAGCCAACTGCTGCTGACAGTGCCTCGCGCACCGCTGGCGAAACGCAGCAGTGCGTGGACCTGATCGTCGACGCCGATATCGCGCAACTCCAGGCTGCCTTTGCTGGCCGGACGCTGGCGATGCACGGTGTGGGTGTCGGCGCACACCGCTTCGACATCGCCCAGCAGGTAGCGCGCCATGGACAACAAATGACTGCCCAGATCCGCCAGTGCGCCGCCGGCATGCTGCGCCTCGCAGCGCCACGACCACGGCGATTGCGCGTCAGCCATGAAGTCTTCGCTGAACTCACCCTGAAAGCTGATGATCTCGCCCAGCTCGCCGCTGTGGATCAACTCACGCGCCCACTCGATCATCGGGTTGTGCTGATAGTTGTAACCGACACGGGTGACCACCCCGGCCCGCTGCGCCGCCTGTTGCATCTGCTCGGCCTGCTCGAGGCTCACCGCCAGGGGCTTCTCGCAATAGACCGGTTTGCCGGCGGCCAAAGCAGCCATCGCCATGGGGTAATGCAAATGATTGGGCGTGGTGATCGCGATGAGGTCCACCGCAGGGTCGTCGATCAACTGCTGCCAATCGCTGTGGGCCTGGGCAAAGCCCCAGGCCTGAGCACACTGCCGGGCTCGCGAGGCATCGGCATCGGCCAGCGCCGCCAGTTTGAGCTGGAATGGCAGCTCGAATACCGCGCTGACGTTGCGAAACGCCAAGGCATGGGCCCGGCCCATGAATCCTGTGCCGATGAGCCCGATGCCCAGCTCAGGCAAGGGATGGCTATGGTTGGAATGCTCGGCCATGGGGAAGATCACCTTTGAAATTTTTGTTTTGGGTGCCGTCTTTATAGAATAATAATTCCCACTCATCAAGAAATAGAAAAATTATCCCCGATACCTACAGCACTATATCGGCCCCCCGAGGAATCGGATCGTGGGAATGCAGGCTGTGCCGGTGACAGCTCCTTGTCTCGACCCACCGACGGTTTCAAACATCGACCCAATGAAATTTTCTGAACTGTCCGAGTCGGCCGGCGCTCTACCTATCACGCAGCGTCCGCCTGGCGTTCGCGGCTTTCTTGCCGCGATTCAATTTGACTGAAGAGCTATGCCCATGAACACGATGACGCTTGATGGCGGGGTTTCGAGTGCCGCCGAGACCGCTTTCCAGAACAAATCCCAATCGCGAGTCCAGGAAGGCCAGCCTTATCCGCTAGGTGCCAACTGGGACGGCTCGGGGGTCAATTTCGCGATCTTTTCCGCCCACGCCACCAAGGTCGAACTGTGCCTGTTCGACGCCGAGGGCAAGGAAGAAATCGAACGGATCGAGTTGCCCGAATTCACCAACGAGATCTGGCACGGCTACCTGCCCAACGCCCGCCCCGGCACCCTGTATGGCTACCGAGTGCACGGCCCGTACGATCCGAAAAATGGTCATCGCTTCAACCATAACAAGCTGCTGATCGACCCCTATGCCAAGCAGATCGTCGGTGAGCTGCAATGGGATGACGCGCTGTTCGGCTACACCATCGGCCACCCCGATGCCGATTTGTCGTTCGACGAGCGTGACAGCGCGCCGTTCATGCCCCGCTGCCGGGTCATCGATCCGGCCTTCACCTGGGGCAACGTGCCCAAGCCCAGCGTGCCGTGGGACAAGACCATTTTCTATGAGGCCCACGTGCGCGGCTTCACCAAACAGCATCCGGGCGTACCGGAAGACGTGCGCGGCACCTTTGCGGCCTTCCATGAAAGCGATGTGGTGGACTACATCAAATCCTTGGGCGTGACGTCGGTCGAGCTGATGCCGATCCACTATTTCCTCGATGACAATCATCTGCTGGAAAAGGGCCTGCACAACTACTGGGGCTACAACACCCTGGCCTTCTTCGCCCCTCACGCGCGCTACATGGCCGGGCAGTCGATCGGCGAGTTCAAGGTGATGGTCTCGCGCATGCACAAGGCCGGGCTGGAGGTGATCCTCGATGTGGTCTACAACCACACCGCCGAAGGCAACGAGATGGGCCCGACGCTGTCGCTCAAAGGCATCGACAATGCCAACTACTATCGCCTGATGCCGGATGATGCGCGCTACTACATCAACGATACCGGCACCGGCAATACGCTCAACATGAGCCATCCTTGCGTGCTGCAGATGGTCACCGACTCGCTGCGCTACTGGACCCAGGAAATGGGCGTGGATGGTTTCCGCTTCGACCTGGCGACCATTCTTGGCCGCGAGCCCCATGGTTTTGACGAAGGCGGTGGTTTTCTCGACGCCTGCCGCCAAGACCCGGTGCTCAACGGCATCAAGCTGATCGCCGAGCCATGGGACTGTGGCCCGGGCGGCTATCAGGTGGGGAACTTCCCGCCCGGCTGGATGGAGTGGAATGACAAGTTCCGCGATATCTCGCGCGCTTTCTGGAAAGGTGACGACGAGCAGATCGGCGATTTCGCCAAGATCCTCCTGGCGTCGGGCGACCAGTTCAACCAGCGAGGCCGCAAGCCGTCCTCGTCGGTGAACTTCATCACTGCGCACGATGGCTTCACCCTCAACGACTTGGTCTCGTACAACGAGAAGCACAACGAAGCCAACGGTGAAGACAACCGCGACGGCCACTCCGACAACCGCTCGTGGAACTGCGGCGTGGAGGGCGAGACCGACGATCCCGAGATCATCGAGCTGCGCTACCGGCAGATGCGCAACCTGCTGGCCACCTTGTTCCTGGCTCAGGGCACGCCGATGCTGCTGGCCGGCGACGAGTTCGCACGCACCCAGGGTGGCAGCAACAACGCTTATTGCCAGGACAGCGAAATCGGCTGGATCAACTGGGAGATCAGTGAGAAGAGCGCCGAGCTGCAGGACTTCACCCGGTATTTGATCGACCTGCGCAAACGTTATCCACTGCTGCGTCGCAATCGCTTCTTTACCGGGATGTACAACGAGCAGTTGGACATCAAGGACGTTACCTGGCTGCAGCCCAGCGGCGAGGAAATGGGCAGCGAGCAATGGAGCGACGGCAACAACCGCTGCATGGGCATACTGCTCGACGGCCGTGCGCAACCGACCGGGATTCGCAAGGCAGGCGGTGACGCCTCGTTGCTGATCATTGTCAACGCGCACTATGACGTGGTGGACTTCGTCTTGCCGGCTGTGCCGCAAGGTCAGCACTGGCTGTTGCAACTGGACACCAACCAGCCAGATCTGGATGCGGGCGACAAGTTCGAGTTCAACAGCAGTTACCAGGTGACTGGGCGCTCGACCCTGCTGTTCGAAATGGCAGTGAGCAAGAAGAAGCGCCGCGCTTCGTAACACCCTGTGCTCGCGAAAGAGCTTTAGCCGCACCGTAGATTCTGTGCTGCTTCCTCCAGCTGCTTCGCGAGCACGCTTTACTCCCACAGCCATAGCGTCCAACCGCCTGTTGCAGCTACGATGCGATTCAAAACGTGGCCGTAGCAGGACCCCTCGTGGTAAAAAAATCCAGACGCGAACTGGCTTCTCTCGACGCCGTCTCCCAAGATATCCCCCTGACGCTCGCCGATGTCGCCCGCCATGCCGGGGTATCGACGATGACCGCCTCGCGCGCCCTCAGCCGCCCGGAACTGGTCAGCCAGACTACCCGCGAAAAAGTCCTCGAATCGGTGCAGACCCTCGGCTACGTGCCCAACCTGCTGGCCGGCAGCCTGGCATCGAGCAAAAGCCGCCTGGTGGCCATCTTGCTGCCCACTATCAGCCACTCGCTGTTCGCCAACACCGTGCAAGCGATCATGGATCGGCTCACCGAGGCCGGCTATCAGACGCTGCTGGGGCCCACCGGCTATTCACCGGAAAAGGAACAGGCGTTGCTCGAAGCCATTCTCGGTCGGCGCCCCGATGGCATCGTCCTGACCGGCTCGCTGCACACACCCAACAGCCGCGCACGCCTGGTCGGTGCCGGCATTCCGGTGGTCGAAGCCTGGGACCTGAGCGACCAGCCGCTGGACATGCAGGTGGGGTTTTCTCACGAAGCGGTAGGCACCGCCCTGGCCACCCACTACCTGAACAAAGGCTACCGACGCTTCGCCGTGATCACCGCCGACGATCCTCGTGGCCATCGACGCTGCCAGGCGTTGGTCCGGCAGTTGGCGCAAAACGGAATCAGCGACGTGCCCGTGCAGGTCATGCCGCTGCCCGCCTCCTGGCAACTGGGCCGCGAAGGCCTGCGCCAGTTGCTCGCCTTGCCAGTACCGCCGCAACTGGTGCTATGCAGCTCCGACACCATCGCCCTGGGCGTGCTCGCGGAGGCCGCCAGCCGGGGCCTGCGAGTGCCCGAGCAACTGGCGGTGGTGGGTTTTGGCGATTTGAGCGAGGCGAGTTTCGCTCACCCGTCGCTGTCCACGGTGAGCATCAATCCCGCGCGGATGGGCTTGCAGGTGGCCGAAGCGCTGTTGGGTCGCTTTGCCGATGGAGCGTGCAACCGCGCCTTGGCGGTGGATACCGGGTTCGTGCTGCAGGATCGGGGCAGTAGCTGATGTCGAAGAACCTTGGCGCCAGCGACGCCACGGTTTTTGGCGACAGATAACTGCACGCAGGCAACAGAAAAGAATTCTGACCATCGGCCTTGAATGATAGCGCTATCAGTATATTATCTATCTCGTAGTTGTACGATGACGTACGATATTCAATCGAACGTCTGCTGCGCCTTTCGATATCAACGACGAGCATCTAATAACAATGAACTCACTGACTCAGCACACCCAGACCGGCACCCCCGTCATCACCGAACTGCACGTGGTACCGGTGGCTGGCCACGACAGCATGTTGATGAACCTTAGCGGCGCCCATGGCCCCTACTTCACCCGCAACGTGGTGATTCTCAAGGACAGTGCCGGCCACGTCGGCGTCGGTGAGGTGCCCGGCGGCGAGGCCATTCGCAAGACGCTCGAGGACGCCCGCCCGCTGGTACTCGGCGCCTCCATCGGCCGTTATCAGAACATCCTCGAACAGGCCCGCACGGCGTTCGCCGATCGTGATGTCGGTGGCCGCGGCCTGCAGACGTTCGACCTGCGCATCGCCATCCATGCCGTCACCGCCCTGGAAGCCGCCCTGCTCGATCTGCTCGGCCAGCACCTCGACGTACCGGTCGCCGCCTTGCTCGGCGAAGGCCAGCAGCGCGACGCGGTGGAGATGCTCGGTTATCTCTTCTATGTCGGCGACAGCAGCCGTACCGACCTGCCCTATCGTCGCGAAGACGACGCCGACAACGCCTGGTTCGCCCGCCGTCACCACACCGCGCTGACCCCTGAGGCGGTGGTCGAATTGGCCGAGGCCGCCTACCAGCGCTACGGGTTCAAGGACTTCAAGCTCAAGGGTGGCGTGCTCGCGGGCGGCGCCGAGATCGACGCGGTAACGGCCTTGCACGAGCGTTTTCCGGACGCGCGCATCACCCTCGATCCTAACGGCGCCTGGTCGCTGAAAGAAGCCATCAGCCTGTGCCGTGACCAGCATCAGGTGCTGGCCTACGCCGAAGACCCGTGCGGCGCCGAAAACGGCTATTCGGGCCGTGAAGTGATGGCCGAGTTCCGCCGCGCCACGGGCCTGCGCACCGCTACCAACATGATCGCCACCGACTGGCGCGAGATGGGCCATGCCATCCAGCTGCAATCGGTGGACATCCCGCTGGCCGATCCGCACTTCTGGACGATGCGCGGTTCGGTACGGGTGGCGCAGATGTGCAACGAATGGGGCCTGACCTGGGGCTCGCACTCCAACAACCACTTCGACATCTCGCTGGCGATGTTCACCCATGTGGCGGCGGCCGCGCCGGGCAAGATCACCGCCATCGACACCCACTGGATCTGGCAGGACGGCCAGCGCCTGACCAAAGCGCCGTTGCAGATCAACGGCGGCCTGGTGCAGGTACCGAAGAAGCCGGGGCTGGGCATCGAGCTCGACTGGGACGCGCTGGCCGCCGCCAACGAAACCTACAAGGGCATGGGCCTGGGCGCACGCAACGATGCAGTGGCCATGCAGTACCTGGTACCCGACTGGCAGTTCGACGCCAAGCGCCCGTGCCTGGTGCGCTGACAAATCCGTAGCGAGGGGCTCGCCCCTGATAGATGTATCAGCTTTTCGGGGCAAGCCCCCTCGCTACAAAAAGCCTCACCCATCCAATAACAATGTTCGACCATTCTCTGGAATGAGGAGACCGCAATGGATACAAGAATAATGATCATCCTGGCCCTGACGGCAGGCTACTTTGTGGTGATGTCGTGCATTGGCTACGGCGTGCGCAAACACGCCAAGAGCAGCGACGGCTTCACCGGTGGCGGGCGCAGTTTCCCGCCGTTCCTGATCGGCGCGCTGTTGCTGTCCGAATTCATCGGCAGCTCGGTGAGCATCGGCACCGCGCAGAAGGGTTTCGAAGCAGGCATCTCGGCCGCCTGGAACCTGGTGGCGCTGGCCTTGGGCTTTTTGCTGCTGGCATTGATTCTGGCGAAGAAGTACCGCGAGACCGGGCTCAACACCATCTCCGGCATCCTCGCGCAGAACTACGGCCAAGGCGTGCGCTACGCGGCTTCGATCCTGACCATCTGCGCGCTGAGCATCGTTTCGGTGGCGCTGTACGCCAGCGGCGGCGCGGTGCTGGCAGCGGTGCTGAACATCGACAAGACCCTCGCGATCCTGCTGGTGGGCGTGGTGACAGTGTTCTATGTGAGCCTGGGCGGCATGCGCTCGGTGGTCTACACCAATTTCATTCACGCGACCATCAAGTACATCGGCATCGTCCTGGCGCTGGTGTTCGCCCTCAAGGCCAGCGGCGGCATCGCCAACCTGCAGGCCAACCTGCCGAGCAAGATGTTCGACCTCACCGGCGTGGGCTGGGGCCAGATCATGGCGTGGATGATCGGCGGCATCGGCTCGATCTTCGCCACTCAATACGTGATCCAGGCACTGGTCAGCACCAAGGATGAAAAGACCTCCAAGCGCGCCTGCTTCTACGTGTCGTCGCTGATGATCCCGTTCGGCCTGATGGCCGCGACCATCGGCATGTGCAGCGCCTTCCTGTATCCGGGCATCAAGTCCATCGACGCCTTCCCGGCACTGATCGCGCACATGCCCACCTACTCCGCCAGCCTGGTGGTGATCGGCCTGGCCGGTGCGCTGTTCGGCGGTATCTCGGCCAACACCCTGGCCTCGGCGACCCTGGCGCTGAAGGACTTCTACGACCCCTTCTTCAACAAGGAAAAGAACGACCTCAAATCGGTGATCTTCGTCAAAGTCGCCATCGTGGTCATCGGCTTCCTGCCGCTGGTGCTGGCGCTGTACGCCGACAAGATCCTGCTCATCGCTTTTCTCGGCAAGGCCCTGCGTGCCACCCTCGCGGTGATCGTACTGATGTGCTTTTATGCACCGAAGTTCGGCACGCCGCGCGGTGCACTGGTCGGCGTGATCCTCTCGGTGATCTCGACCATCGGCTGGTTCGTGGCAGGCAACCCCTACGGCATCGACAGCTCGTACTTCGCCCTGTTCGCACCGATCCTGACGATGACCGTAGCCCATCTGTTCAAGGGCAAAGACGCTACACTCAGCACGGCGCCAAACCCGGCACCGCTGAGCACCGCTCGCCGCTGAAGCCGGCTGTTCATTCATTCCGGCCCCAATGTCGGGGCCGCTGCAACGGAGTCAAGCATGACCGCAAGCAAAGCCGATGTACTGGCCTGGGCCGAATTGAACCCTTCACTCATGGCCAACCTGCGCCGTGACTACACCGTGCACCTGCGCAACGAGATCACCGATCTGGCCAGTTGGGGTGATACCCACGGCAGCAAGATCAAGGCCGTGGTCACCACCGGCGCCTTTGGTACCGAAATCGACGTGCTCGAGCGCCTGCCCAACCTGCAAGTCGTGACCAGCTTCGGTGTCGGCTACGACCCCATCGACATCGACTATCTGAACGAACGCGGCATCCCGGTCAGCAACACCCCGGACGTGCTCAACAACGCGGTGGCCGAAACTGCTCTGGCGCTGATGCTGGGCCTGACCCGTCGCATCCCCGAGGCCGACCGCTTCGTGCGCAAGGGTGCCTGGCCGACCGGCAAGTTCCCGCTGGGCCGCCAGCTCACCGGCAAGACCTGCGGGATCGTCGGCCTCGGCAAGATCGGCAAGACCATCGCCAAGCGCGCCGAGGCGTTCGAGATGCAGATCGCCTATTACCGCCGCGGTCAGGCCTACAGCGATGTGAGCTACACCCATTACAGCGATCTGGCGGAACTGGCCAAGGTTTCCGACTACCTGGTGCTGATCGTGCCCGGCGGCGCCCAGACCCAGCACCTGGTCAACCGCGAGATTCTGCAGGCGCTCGGCAAGGACAGCTATCTGATCAACGTCGCGCGCGGTTCGGTGGTGGATGAAAAGGCCCTGATCGCGGCGTTGCAGGCCGGTGAGATCGCCGGTGCGGCGCTGGACGTGTTCGAGGACGAGCCTAATGTGCCGCCAGCGTTGTTCGGCATGGACAATGTGGTGCTGGCCCCGCATATCGGCAGCGGCACCCATGAGACGCGCCAGGCGATGGCGGATCTGGTGTTCGCCAATCTGCAGCAGTTTTTTGCGGATGGGACGTTGATCACGCCGGTCATTGATTGACGGATACGCTGTGTGCACCTGGGAGCCGGCTTGCGGGTTCGCCGGCGAACCCGCTGCGGCCGATATGACGCCTGCGCGGCCAGAGCCCGCTCCCACAGGGGCCGCTGATAACCTGCAGTTATCGGTTACTGAACATTTACCATTGGTACTTATCGTAGCCAGCTTCTAGCGTGAAGGCCTTGCCTGCATGCGTTCCAGACTGTCGTTCGGCCTTGCAGGCCTATAAAAACAACAGCGAGGCCCGTCATGCCCACTCATGCCACCCCAGCCGTCACGCCCCCTGATGCCAAGCAACTGCGCCGCGCCATATTCACCGGCGCCGTCGGCAGCGCCCTGGAATATTACGACTTCGCCATCTATGGCCTCGCCTCAGCGCTGGTCTTCGGGCATATCTTCTTCCCCTCCCTGGGCACCACAGGAGCCCTGCTGGCCAGCTTCGCCACCTATGGCGCGGGCTTTCTGGCGCGGCCGTTCGGCGGATTGTTCTTCGGTTCGCTGGGCGATCGCAAAGGCCGCAAGCTGGTGCTGTTGTTGACCATCGGCCTCATGGGCCTGGCCACCACCGCCATCGGCCTGCTGCCCACTGGCAGCCTCGGCGCGGTGTTGCTGGTGCTGCTGCGCCTGCTGCAGGGCTTCGGTGCCGGCGCCGAACAGACTGGCGCCGCCACCCTGATGGCCGAGCTGGCCCCCGCCAAGCGCCGCGGTCTGTATGCGGCCTTGCCCTTTATCGGCATATTCAGCGGCCTGGCCCTGGCCACCGTGACCTTTCGCGTGATGCAGGCGCTGCTCACCCCAGAAGAAATCATCGCCTGGGGCTGGCGCCTGCCGTTTCTGGCCAGCGTGGTGTTGATCGTCATGGCCATCTGGATTCGCCTGACGCTCAAGGAAAGCCCGGTGTTCAAGCAACTGGCCGAATCGAAGAATGTCATTGCCTCGCCGATGCGCTCGATGCTGCGCAACGCCCGCCGGCCGCTGCTGGCCACGACCCTGATGCGCATGGCCGAAACGGGCTCGTCAACGCTCTACACCACGGTATCGATCGCCTTCCTGACCAGCTTCGCTTCCCAGCACATGGCCAACGGGAGTGCCGGCCTGGGCACCATCGGCACCAACGCCGTGTTGCTGGCGAGTCTGGCCAGCATCCTTACGACACCGCTTTTTGGCGCCTTGTCGGATCGCATCGGGCGCTTGAAGGTGTACCGCGGCGGGGCGATATTCGCCGCACTGTGGGCCTTCCCGGCGTGGTGGATGATCGATACCGGCCAGCAAGGCTGGGTCACCCTGGCCACGGTGGGCGGCTTTGCCACTGGCGCCAACAGTATGCTCGGCGCGCAGTGCGCGCACTTCACCGAACTGTTCGGCAATCGCTATCGCTACTCCGGCGTAGCGCTGTCGCGCGAAGTCGGGGCCATGCTATCGGGCGGCATCGTGCCGATCCTGGGGATTTTCCTGGTCGGGATCACGGGTGGCGCCTACTGGGTGCTGGCGGTGTACACCTTGGTGCTGGCGGTACTGACGCTGATCGGCACCTGGCTGTCGGTCGAAACCCGTGGCCGCGATCTCACCGACCTGGCCGATGCCGTGGGCAGCGGCTCGAACCTGAGCGTCGAAGAACGCCGCCGTTCAGCTGCGCCCGCGTGGGAGCGCTAGCACGGCACTGACCAAGGATTGTCGACACAAGCACATATTAATTTGACTGAAAGCCCTCCAATGATTAGATTCGAGGCAGTCCAATCATAATGTGTCGACAATGTCAGACCCAATCGAAACCTCCAACGCCGACTCGGCCACTCTGGCGGAAAACATTTTTCGTCGCATCCAGGCGGCCATCGTCGGTGGCGAGATCGCCCCAGGCAGCAAGATTTCCGAACCCGAACTCGCCCGCACCTACGGCATCAGCCGCGGCCCCCTGCGCGAGGCCATCCACCGCCTCGAAGGCCAGCGCCTGCTGGTGCGCGTGCCCCATGTCGGCGCTCGGGTGGTGTCGCTCAACCGCGCCGAACTGATCGAGCTGTATGAAATCCGCGAATCCCTCGAAGGCATGGCCTGCCGTCTGGCAGCCGAGCGCATGACGCAGGTGCAGATCGACGAGCTGCGCCACGTGCTCGATACCCATGAGCGCGATGCGGCGTTCCAGGCGGGCGTCGGCTATTACCAGCAGGAAGGCGATTTCGACTTCCACTACAAGATCATCCAGGGCAGCGGCAACCGTACCTTGACGCAGATGCTGTGCGGCGACCTGTACCAACTGGTGCGCATGTACCGCATTCATTTCTCGGCCACGCCCAATCGCCCGCGCCAGGCCTTCGCCGAACACCATCGCATCCTCGATGCCATTGCCGACCGCGACGGGGAGCTGGCCGAGCTGCTGATGCGTCGGCACATCGCTGCATCCAAACGTAACGTCGAGCGTCACTACCAGGACGCCGCCCATAACAACAGCCTACGAGGTGAGTCATGAGTCAGTCCAACAGCCCCGGCCAGCGCTTTCGCGACGCCGTTGCCAGCGAACACCCACTGCAGGTGGTCGGTGCCATCAACGCCAACCACGCCCTGCTCGCCAAACGCGCCGGATTCAAGGCCATCTACCTGTCGGGGGGCGGTGTCGCGGCAGGCTCGCTGGGCCTGCCGGACCTGGGTATCAGTGGCCTGGATGACGTGCTCACTGACGTGCGACGCATCACCGACGTCTGCGACCTGCCGCTGCTGGTGGATGTCGATACCGGCTTTGGCTCCTCGGCGTTCAACGTGGCGCGCACGGTCAAGTCGATGATCAAGTTCGGCGCGGCGGCCATGCACATCGAAGATCAGGTCGGCGCCAAGCGCTGCGGCCATCGCCCCAACAAGGAGATCGTCACCCAGCAGGAGATGGTCGACCGCATCAAGGCGGCTGTGGATGCGCGTACCGATGACAGCTTCGTGATCATGGCGCGCACCGATGCGCTGGCGGTGGAAGGCCTGGAATCCGCACTGGAACGCGCCGCCGCGTGCATCGAAGCCGGTGCTGACATGGTGTTCCCCGAGGCGATCACCGAACTGGACATGTACAAGCTGTTCGCCGCCCGAGTGAAGGCGCCGATCCTGGCCAACATCACCGAGTTCGGCGCCACGCCGCTGTACACCGTCGATGAATTGCGCAGCGCCGATGTGTCGCTGGTGCTGTACCCGCTGTCGGCGTTCCGGGCGATGAACAAGGCGGCGGAAAACGTCTACACGGCGCTGCGTCGCGATGGCACGCAAAAGAACGTCATCGACACCATGCAGACGCGCATGGAGCTGTACGACGCCATCGATTACCACGTGTTCGAGCAAAAACTCGATGCGTTGTTCGCGCAGAAAAAAGCCTGACCGTGGTGCGCCTGCCTGAAGGCGCGCAGTACTGAGACGCATAACAACAAGATTGGAGAAAAACTCATGGCCGAAGCGAAAGTATTGAGCGGAGCTGGCCTGCGCGGCCAGGTCGCCGGGCAGACCGCCCTGTCCACCGTGGGCCAGGCGGGTGCCGGCTTGACCTACCGTGGTTACGACGTTCGCGAGCTGGCAGAGCACGCGCGTTTCGAGGAAGTCGCCTACCTGTTGCTGTACGGCGAGCTGCCGACCCAGGCCGAGCTCGACGCCTACCTGAACAAGCTCGGCGCCTTGCGCGAACTGCCCACCGCACTCAAGGAAGTGCTGGAGCGCATCCCCGCCGACGCCCATCCGATGGACGTGATGCGCACCGGCGCGTCGTTCCTCGGCAACCTCGAGCCAGAGACCTCGTTCGAACAGCAACGGGACGCCACCGACCGATTGTTGGCCCTGTTCCCGGCGATCATGTGCTACTGGTACCAGTTCAGCCACCACGGCAAGCGCATCGACTGCGACACCGGCGAACCCTCCATCGGCGGCCACTTCCTGCACCTGCTGCATGGCAAGGCACCGAGCGAGCTGCACCGCAAGGTCATGGACGTGTCGCTGATTCTTTACGCCGAACACGAGTTCAACGCCTCGACCTTCACCGCGCGGGTCTGCGCCTCGACCCTGTCCGACCTGCACTCCTGCATCACGGGCGCCATCGGCACCTTGCGCGGGCCTTTGCATGGCGGCGCCAACGAAGCGGCGATGGCGATGATCGAGAAATTCTCGTCGGCGGACGAAGCCGTGAGCGGTACCTTGGCCATGCTTGCCCGCAAGGACAAGATCATGGGTTTCGGCCATGCCATCTATAAAGAGTCCGACCCGCGTAACGAGGTGATCAAGGTGTGGTCGAAAAAACTCGCCACCGAGGTCGGTGACACGGTCATCTACCCGGTGTCCGAGGCCATCGACAAGACCATGTGGGAGCAGAAGAAACTGTTCCCCAACGCCGACTTCTATCACGCCTCGGCCTATCACTTCATGGGTATTCCTACCCCGCTGTTCACGCCGATCTTCGTCTGCTCGCGGCTGACCGGCTGGGCGGCGCACGTGTTCGAACAGCGCGCCAACAACCGCATCATCCGCCCGAGTGCCGAGTACACCGGGGTTGACCAACGCAGCTATGTGCCGATTGGCGAGCGGTGAGCTAGCCGGCGGCGATGGCGTCCTTACGGATGCCTTCGCGGGCAAGCCTTGCTCCCACAGTGCACACAGATCCAGCGTCGTACACCTGTAGGAGCAAGGTTGCGCGTTCGGCGGCGAAGAGACCGGTACTGACAGCAACAAATACAGGCGCCGAGCGCACACCCTGTGGAAGAGGCCAGCAGCTATCCCCACCAACAGACCAGGGCCACCCACAAGAGCCCAGCCCAATTACCGTGAGCGAGTCCCAGACCATGAACACTGAGTACCGCACCAACCTTCCCGGCACCCCCCTGGACTTCTTCGACGCCCGCGCGGCAGTCGACGCAATCCAGCCAGGCGCCTACGCCACCCTGCCCTATACCTCGCGAGTGCTCGCCGAAAATCTGGTGCGGCGCTGCGATCCGGCCGCGCTCACTGCCTCCCTGAGCCAACTCATCGAGCGCAAGCGCGATCTGGATTTCCCTTGGTACCCGGCACGCGTGGTGTGCCACGACATCCTCGGCCAGACTGCTCTCGTCGACCTCGCCGGCCTGCGTGACGCCATCGCCGATCAAGGCGGCGACCCGGCGCAGGTCAACCCGGTGGTGCCCACGCAACTGATCGTCGACCACTCCCTGGCCGTGGAAAGCGGCGGCTTCGACCCCGACGCCTTCGAGAAGAACCGCGCCATCGAGGACCGCCGCAACGAAGACCGCTTCCACTTCATCAACTGGACCAAGAAGGCCTTCAAGAACGTCGACGTGATCCCGCCCGGCAACGGCATCATGCACCAGATCAACCTGGAGAAAATGTCGCCGGTGATCCAGGCACGCGAAGGGGTAGTGTTCCCCGACACCTGCGTCGGTACCGACAGCCATACGCCCCATGTCGATGCACTGGGGGTCATCGCCATCGGTGTCGGTGGCCTCGAAGCCGAAAGCGTGATGCTCGGCCGCGCCTCGTGGATGCGCCTGCCGGACATCATCGGCGTCGAGTTGAGCGGCAAACTGCAACCGGGGATCACCGCCACCGATATGGTGCTGGCGCTGACCCAGTACCTGCGCCAGCAAAAAGTGGTGGGCGCCTGGCTCGAATTTTACGGCGCGGGTGCGTCGGCGCTGACCCTGGGCGATCGCGCAACCATCTCCAACATGGCCCCGGAGTACGGCGCTACGGCGGCGATGTTCTACATCGACCAACAGACCATCGACTACCTCAAGCTCACCGGCCGTGAAGACCAGCAAGTGCAGTTGGTTGAGCAATACGCGCGCCTCACCGGCCTGTGGGCCGACAGCCTGGCCAGCGCCGAGTACGAGCGGGTGCTGCGCTTCGACCTGTCCAGCGTGGTGCGCAACATGGCCGGCCCCAGCAACCCCCACGCACGCCTGGCCACCACCGAGCTCGCGGCCAAGGGCATTGCCGGGCATTGGGATGAGGTCCCCGGGCAGATGCCCGATGGCGCGGTGATCATCGCGGCGATCACCAGTTGCACCAACACCAGCAACCCGCGCAACGTCATCGCCGCCGGGCTGATTGCGCGCAACGCCAATCGCCTGGGCCTGACGCGCAAGCCATGGGTCAAGTCCTCGCTGGCGCCCGGCTCGAAAACCGTGGCGTTGTACCTCGACGAAGCCGGCCTGACCACTGAGCTGGAGCAGTTAGGGTTCGGTATCGTGGCCTTCGCCTGCACCACCTGCAACGGTATGTCGGGCGCGCTCGACCCGGTCATCCAGCAGGAGATCATCGACCGCGACCTGTACGCCACCGCCGTGCTCTCGGGTAACCGCAATTTCGACGGGCGCATCCATCCCTATGCCAAGCAGGCGTTCCTCGCTTCGCCGCCGCTGGTGGTAGCCTACGCGATTGCCGGGACCATCCGTTTCGATATCGAGAAGGACGTGTTGGGCGTCGACACCCACGGCAACGAGATTCGTCTCAAGGACATCTGGCCCAGCGACGAAGAGATCGACGCGGTGGTCAAGTCGTCGGTCAAGCCCGAGCAGTTTCGGCAAGTCTATATCCCGATGTTCGCCATCCATGAAGACACCGGCCCCAAGGTCGCACCGTTGTATGCGTGGCGCGAGATGAGCACCTACATCCGTCGCCCGCCTTACTGGGAAGGCGCGTTGGCCGGCGTGCGCAGCCTGACCGGCATGCGCCCGCTGGCGGTGCTGCCGGACAACATCACCACCGATCACCTGTCGCCGTCCAACGCAATCATGCTCGACAGCGCTGCGGGTGAGTACCTGGCGAAAATGGGCTTGCCCGAAGAAGACTTCAACTCCTACGCCACCCATCGTGGCGATCACTTGACCGCCCAGCGCGCTACTTTCGCCAACCCCAAGCTGTTCAACGAGATGGTGGTCGAGAACGGCAAGGTCAAGCAGGGCTCGCTGGCCAGGGTCGAGCCGGAGGGCCAGGTGATGCGCATGTGGGAAGCGATCGAAACCTACATGGCGCGCAAGCAGCCGCTGATCATCATCGCTGGCGCCGACTATGGCCAGGGCTCTTCGCGCGATTGGGCCGCCAAGGGCGTCAGGCTGGCGGGAGTGGAAGCGATTGCCGCAGAAGGCTTCGAGCGCATTCACCGCACCAACCTGGTGGGCATGGGCGTGCTGCCGCTGGAGTTCCAGCCGGGCACCGATCGCCATACGCTGGCCATCGACGGTACCGAGACCTTTGACGTGATCGGCAATCGCACGCCGGGAGCGACCCTGACCCTGGTACTGACGCGACGCAACGGCGAGCGCCTGGATGTGCCGGTGACCTGCCGCCTGGACACCGCCGAGGAGGTCTCGATCTATGAAGCGGGTGGTGTGTTGCAGCGCTTCGCTCAGGACTTTCTAGAGTCGTCGGCGGTGGCGTGATTTTGTCGCGCCTGCAAGGGCCCTTTCGCGGGCAAGCCTTGCTCCCACAGGTGCACGCCCGTGGGAGCAAGGCTTGCCCGCGAAGGGGCCGGTAGCAACACCGCTATCCCAAGCCTTATTCGGAGACAATCACCATGCCCCATCCACCGCAACTCCGTATCCCTGCCACCTACCTGCGTGGCGGTACCAGCAAGGGGGTGTTCTTCAAGCTCGAAGACCTGCCCGCTGCGGCCCAGGTACACGGCCCCGCCCGCGACGCGCTGCTGTTGCGAGTCATCGGCAGCCCCGACCCCTATGCCAAGCAGATCGACGGCATGGGCGGCGCTACCTCCAGCACCAGCAAGACGGTGATCATCTCGCGCAGCCAGCGCCCCGGCTTCGACGTCGATTACCAATTCGGCCAGGTGTCCATCGATTCGGCCTTCGTCGACTGGAGCGGCAATTGCGGCAATCTCTCTGCTGCGGTGGGTCCGTTCGCCATCGCCAACGGCCTGATCGACCCTGAACGCATCCCCGAAAACGGCATCGCCACTGTCCGTATCTGGCAGGTCAACATCGCCAAGACCATCATCGCCCATGTGCCGATCACCGCCGGGCAGGTCCAGGAAACCGGTGATTTCGAGCTCGACGGCGTGACTTTCCCGGCCGCCGAAGTGCAGCTGGAATTTCTCGACCCGGCCGCCGATGAAGGCGACGGCGGCGGCGGCGGCGCCATGTTCCCTACCGGCAACCTGGTCGATGACCTTGAAGTCCCGGGCGTGGGCACCTTCCGCGCGACCCTGATCGACGCTGGCATCCCGACCATCTTCATCGACGCGCAGGCGCTGGGCTACACCGGTACCGAGCTGCAGGACGCAATCAACAGCGACCCCAAGGCCCTGGCCATGTTCGAGACCGTGCGGGCCTATGGCGCCCTGCGCATGGGGCTGATCAAGCACCTGGACGAAGCCGTCACCCGCCAGCACACGCCCAAGGTCGCGTTCGTCGCGCCACCCGCGAACTATGTCGCCTCCAGTGGCAAGGCCGTGGCGGCGAGTGACATCGACCTGTTGGTTCGGGCGCTGTCCATGGGCAAGCTGCATCACGCGATGATGGGCACGGCGGCTGTGGCCATCGGCACGGCGGCGGCGATTCCGGGCACGCTGGTCAACCTCGCCGCCGGGGGAGTCGAGCGCACGGCGGTGCGCTTCGGTCATCCGTCCGGCACCCTGCGCGTCGGCGCCGAGGCCCGGCTCGAGAAGGGCCAGTGGGTGGTAACCAAGGCGATCATGAGCCGTAGCGCGCGGGTGTTGATGGAAGGCTGGGTGCGAATTCCGGGCTGATCCGCTGCCTTCTCGCTACAGAGTAACGCTGTCAAGAGAGCGTCGGCAGCCAGCCTACTGCCGGGCTATCGAAACGAACCAGTGCGGCCCCGTTCTCTTGTTGCTTTCAGGGCGTGTTGCGGGAAAGTCTTCGCCGCATGTTCCGCCCCTTCGCCAACACTACAGACAACTCAATACCCCTGCTCCTTCAAGATTTCCGCCACCGACCGCGTCGCCGGGCGCTTGTAGAACTTCAGCAACTCGCTGGCACGGTTGGTGAAGATGCCGTCGGCACCGGCCTCCATGACTTTCTTGTAATCCACCGGATCATCCACCGTGTACACGTGCACGAGCAGGCCTTTGTCGTGGGTGAGTTTATTCATCCAGGGTTGCACCAGGTCCATGTAGCTCTGGTCGCCGCCTTGAGTGAGGGCCGCCGAGGGGCCGGTGCCGGCAGCGCCGTTGGCCTTGGCAAAGTCGATCCAGCGCTCGAACTCGGCGTGGTCCTTGGGTTGTTGCTGGGCGTAATAGGCGGCCTTGGTCTGGCCTGTGGTGGCATCGAAAGCCTTGTCCGACGCCGGCTCCATACCGCCCTCGCCGACCCACAGCAGCAGAATCTTCGGCACCTTGTGCATGTACTGATCGAGCAGCGTCAGGCTGTTGCGCTCGAAGGTCTGCAGGATCAGGTGATGACCGCTGGCGACATCGCCATTGGCGGTGATCCAGCCGCGCTGCTGGAGCTTGGCGTGAAGGTCTTTTTCGATCCCCGGAAACAGCTGCGGTGCCTTGGTCTCGATGTACAGGCCGGGGCGATGCTGCGGGGTCTGCTCGGCGATATCGATGATCTCGTCGAGAGTGAGAATCTTCAGCCCCGCGTAGCTGGCGCGCGCACGTTGCGGATAGGCCTGGTTGAACCAGCTGCCGGCATCCAGGGTGCGCAGCTCGGCCAGCGTGAACTGACTGACGGGCTGGTCCTTGCGCTCGGGAAACTTCTGGCCGATATCGGTGGTGCGCTTGAGGTTGGTGTCGTGCAGCGCGATCAACTGGCCGTCGCGGGTACGCTGCAGGTCCATTTCCAGGTAATCGGCACCCAGCTCGCGAGCCAGCAGATAGGACGCGCGGGTCGATTCCGGCGCATCGAACGACGCCCCACGGTGGGCGATCACGGCCGGCCAGGGAATGCCTGCCGCCTTGGCCAGCGCCTCGCCCGGTGATGGCGCGGCGTACACGGTGGTGGTAGCGAGGGCCAGCGACAACGCGCTGATCAATAGGGTTTTGTGCCAGCTGGACAATAGCGACGCTCCTGCGTGGGTAGTTTTTGTGGTTCGAGGACGACCATAGTCGGTGCCGAAGATTACAGACAAATGTACCCAGGGTAATCCGGGGAAACATCCTGAAACAGCGTGGGCAAGCAGCCCACTTGCAGTTGCCGTTAGGATGCGCAAATACGAATGATATGCATCTGTATATTCTGGATTTCAGACGCTCAGGGCTTCGAGCCGAGCATCCATCGGCCCCCTCGCAGCGCCTTCGTATGACCCCTACCCTGCCATCACTCAAGGATCTGCCCAATGCGTCACCTGCCCAAAACACTGCTCGCCGCTGCCCTCGGCGTATTCATCAGCGCCAATGCCTGCGCCCATGGCCTGTGGACCGAAGAACGCCGCGGTCATATCGAGGTGGTGTTCGGCGATGGCGCCGAAGATGACGCCTACCAGGCCGAACAGGTCAAAAGCGCCTGGGCCTATGACCCGGCCGGCAAGGCAATCGCCGTGAGCATCGATCCCCAGGCCGACCACGCCCGACTCAAACCCGCGAGCGAGGCTGCCACCCTGTTCGTGGTCATGGACGGCGGCCTGTGGGCGCAAAAACCGGACAAGACCTGGGTCGCGCAGGGCAAGCGCGATGTCCCTGGCGCCCTCGATGCCCTGCGCAGCGTGCGCTACAGCCTGGCCATCCATGAGGAGAAAGCCAAGATCGTAGTGCCCAAGGACGTACACTTCGTGATCGTGCCTCAGGTCGATCCGCTGCACGTCGGCGTGGGCAAAGAGTTGCCTGTGCAGGTGCTGCTCGACGGCAAGCCGGTCAAGGACGTGTCGCTGATGGGTGATTTTCGCGGCGCACCGCACACCGTGTCGGCCAAGACCGACGCCGAAGGCCGCGCGTCCATCCCGGTGCGCAACGACGGACTCAACATCATCGCCGCCTATACCTCGCAGGAGGTGGCCAAGGATGCCGATGTCAACAAGAACAGCTACTTCACTTCGTTGACCTTCATCGGTACGCCCGAGCACGAGTGATACCGGCTTTTGCTGCAGCGTGGAGGCTTGCCCCCTCGCTGCATCAGGTAGCGATAACGGCTGCCTTTCGCCGACTGTCCAGCGCCGCATTACCGTGGCATAGTTCGCCTTGCACACCCGATGCCCGGCCCAGACGCCGTGCACTACAGAGCTAACAAACGCCACAGGTGCCCGCATGTCGATCTACACGCAAGGCCTGGCCAAAGGGCCAGTCAATCACGTGGCCCTCACCCCGCTCAGTTTCATCGAGCGAACCGCCCACACCTACCCCGATCACCTCGCGGTCATTCATGGCTCGCTACGCCGTACCTGGGCGCAGACCTACGCGCGCTGCCGGCGCCTGGCCGCTGCCCTCGCCACCCACGGCATCGGCCCTGGCGACACCGTGGCGACCATGCTGCCGAACATCCCGCCGATGCTCGAAGCGCATTTCGGCGTGCCCATGCTGGGTGCGGTACTCAATACCCTCAACATCCGCCTCGACGCTACGGCCATCGCCTATATGCTGCGCCACGGCGAAGCCAAGGCATTGCTGGTCGACCGCGAGTTCGCCACAGTGATCCGCGCCGCGTTGGCCCAGCTCGACAACCCACCGCTGGTGATCGACGTCAACGACCCTGAATACCCCCAAGGCGAGCCCGTATCGGACCTCGACTACGAAGCGCTGCTGGAAAGCGGCGACCCCGATTTCGCCTGGGCCTGGCCTGCGGACGAATGGGATGCCATCTCGCTCAACTACACCTCCGGCACCACGGGCAACCCCAAGGGCGTGGTCTATCACCACCGCGGCGCGTTCCTCAACGCCGTCGGCAACCAAATGGCATGGGGCATGGCGCACCATCCGGTGTACCTGTGGACCTTGCCGATGTTCCACTGCAACGGTTGGTGCTACCCCTGGACCATCACCGCCCAGGCCGGCACCCACGTGTTTTTGCGCAGGGTCGACCCGGTCAAGATCATCGAGTTGATCCGCGAACACCGCGTCAGCCACTTCTGCGGTGCGCCGGTGGTGCTCAACGCACTGGCCAATGCGCCGGACACCACGCCCTTCGAGCACCCTGTGGCAGTCATGACGGCGGGTGCGGCGCCACCGGCGCGGGTGATCGCCTCGGTCGAAGCCATGAACGTGCAGGTCACCCACGCCTATGGCCTGACCGAAACCTACGGCCCGGTGACCGTCTGCGCCTGGCACTCGGACTGGGACCAACACAGCGCCGATGAACGCGCCCGCCTCAAGGCCCGTCAGGGCGTGCGCTATGCGACCCTCGAAGGGCTGATGGTCGCCGATGCCGACACAGGCCTCGCCGTGCCCCAGGACGGCAAAACCCTCGGCGAGATTTTCATGCGCGGCAACACGGTGATGAAAGGCTACCTGGGCAACGAGCAAGCCACGGCCGAGGCCTTCGCCGGCGACTGGTTCCATACCGGCGACCTGGCCGTGTGGCACCCGGATGGCTACGTCGAGGTCCGCGACCGGCTCAAGGACATCATCATCTCCGGCGGCGAGAACATCTCTACCATCGAGGTCGAGAGCGTGCTCTACCGTCACCCGGCGGTGCTGGAAGCGGCCGTGGTCGCGCGCCCAGACGACAAATGGGGCGAAACGCCCTGCGCGTTCGTCACCCTCAAGGACAACCACAGCGCCACCGCCGAGCAGATCATTCTCTTCGTGCGCGAACACCTGGCCAGCTTCAAGGCGCCGAAAACCGTGGTGTTCACCGTGCTGCCAAAAACCTCCACCGGCAAGATCCAGAAGTACGTGCTGCGCGAGGAGGCCAAGAAGCTGCAATAAACCAAGTGGCGTTGCGGTGGCAATCCGCGGGCCGTGGCGGTAACCATCTACCCCTTGAGAAAGCTGGCTCGGCCCTAGGCTCGGCGTCCCTTTCTCAAGCGGTACACCGACATGAGCGCCACCGGCCCCCTGGAACAACTCGAAGCCCTGGATCAAGCGCTGCATGCCCAGTGGGCAAGCACCCAGTCCCTGAGCAAGCTCGTTGCCAAACGCATCGCCGACCGGCTGCCGAGGCTGGATACCACCACGCTGCACATCGGCCTGCGGACCCTGCCCGAGGCGGTGATCGCCCGACTCAATGGCGAGCTGCAAGACGATGCGACGATCCTGCAGGCTGACGGCACCCCATTACCCGAACCCAGTCACCAACACCTGCTCGACGGTATCAGGCAATTGGCCGGCCAACTGCCGTTCACTGCCGTGGACCATGCCGTCGGCTTCTGGAAAACCGCGCGCTGGCCAGGCACGCAGTTGACCGCACTGCAAGGCCTGGCTGCGGAGCTGCAACAGCGTTGGCGCGTGCAACTGGAACTGCGCCGTGAAGATCACACCCTGGAACCCGACAGCATCGCGCTGATGCACCGGGCGCTGGCAGGCACTACCGATGGCGTTTGGATCAAACAACTGCACCTGACGACCGAGACTGAGCTATCCGGGACACAGCTCTGCGGGCCTGAGCAATCGAGCCTGGCCCTGCCGGGGATCTTCGTCATCGGTGACGACAGCGCCCCGGCCATCTTGCTGCACAGCCTGGCGTTCGGCTTCGAACGCTTCGCGTCCTTGGCCCGCCTCGAACGCGAGTTCAGCGAACGCCTGGACGACCCACGTCAAGGCGGCGCCCTGCTGGCGCCGTTGACCACCGCCCAACGTCACCAGGCCTATCAGGCCGATGCCCTGACGTTCGAAACTCTCCAGGGCGCACTGGCCATAACCATCGCCCGCGACCTGCGCGAATGGCATCTGCGCCAACTGCGTCAGGCCTGGGATAATCGGCCGTCGAACGCCGACCTGGCGACCCTCGAACAGCACCTCAATAAAAGCTCGGACCTGGCGCAGCTGCTGCATCGCCGTGGCGCACTGCAAACGCGCTATGCCTTGTTGCTGGCCCGGCACATGCTCCCCTGGTTCAAGAACACCGCCGAAGCGCACAAGATCGATGCCATGCAGGCCATTCGCGAGTTGATCCTGGCCATGACCCTGGCGCGCACCCCGGCACTGCCCAGCGTCAATCGGTTCAGCCAGCGCAAAGAATTGCTGCGCTACGCCGCTACCCAACTGCGCCAACGCATCCGTATCGAATTGGCTATCGACGTCGACCCCCATCATGTGATGATCGCCACCACCAAAGCGGTGCGTACCGGCGCCCTCCTGCATCCACTGCAACCCAGTAGCTACATCGCCGGCGTACTGCGAGACAAGACAGGAGAGTCGGTCAGCCTCATCACGCACCGCCGCAGCCTGGCGGTCCTGGCGCTCGAGAATGTCAGCCTGCTCGACCTTGATTTTATCCTGACGGCGCGGGTCACCATCGACGGCGCACCCGCCCCGCGCGGGCTGACCGCTGGCCGGGTGAAAACCCTCGTGCGCCAGCTCAGCCTGGGCAGTACCTACGCGGAGTTTCTGGAGCAACGGCTGCTGCGTGACAGCGATGCGCAATGGCGGCGCGAGCGCTACCGTCATCTGGCCCTGGCGCGCATGCGCTATGAAGCCTACAAGGGCAATGCCAGCGGGCGATTTCTCGCCCATCCACAGCAACGGGGCTTCGCCTGGGCCTGCGCCGTGCTGAATCACCCGGTTGCCCACCAACGCCAGTCGCTGCAACGGTCCGAGCAACTGGCGGTCAATCAACTGCTGGTTCAAGAGGCAACCCTCAACGGGGTGCTGGTCATCACCGCGACGCAGCCGCATGCGCCGTCCAATGTCGTGGTCTACACGCCTGCCGCTCCCGATCGGCGCAGTTGGCGCGAGTTCGCCAGCCGTGCGGAATTTTTACGCGCGTTCGCCAGCACGCCGATCCTGCTGGATTATCTGGTCAACAGGGCCAGCCTGGGCGAGCAAGCACGAGTCAGACGAACCCTGAGCAATACCAGCGGGGGCGCCAACGTGAGATTGGCCGCCATCGATGGCGACTTCATCGAGCGCTGCTATGACGCTGAAGTCCGGCAGGTGCTCGCCGATGTCCGGGCCCAGGCCATCAGCACCCTGAGACTGGAGGCCACCGCCTTTACCCAGGCCGGGCTCTCGGTCCTCGAGATGATGGCCAGCCTGGCCCCGGCGCCGGTACCGCTGCAAGTGGCACTGGCGCGGGCGCTTGGCACCCTGTGGGAGGGCCTGGAGAACCGCCACGATCGCGATATCGCCCTGCAGCACTTCATGAGCAGCATCACTTATCTGGGCGATGTCGGCATCAGCCTGGCGGGCTCACCCACATTTGCCAGGTCCTTCCGCAATCTGCCATTGCAACCGCCTTCGGTGCTCAACAGCGTCATGGCCGTGCCGCGGGAAAATACCCGTCTGCGTTACCGCATCGACGGCATCTATCGCGAGGGGGTGTATGAAACCCTCGGCGAAGACGGTGCCGCTGCCGAATACCTGATAGAAGACCGCGCCGGGCGGCGCTACAAGATCGAATTCGACGGCGACTACTGGCACATCATCGATGCCCGGAACCCCGAAGCGAATCATCCCCCGCAAGTGCGCAAGAACGCGGCAGGCCACTACGAAATCGTCTCGGATCTGTATTGGCAAGGCACCCAGCCGGATCTGCGCAGACTACTCACCGAGGCGCGATTGCAACCCGCCCCCGAGGGTCTGAACGTCAATCGCCGGGGCATGGCAACACGGGACCATCAGCGATTCGTGCAACTGGGAGAGCGCTTCTACGAGGTGCGTAAAAGCCTGGTACGGGGGCGCTACCGACTGCTATTAGCGCAAAGCGGTGATGTATTGCGCCCCGCGACGGTGTTGTTGCGGCGCGACCCAAATGATCGACGCTGGCAGATCATGGTCAAGCAGACAGGCATCAGCAGTCCTTGGCTGGAGCTGCCGTGAATGGCCGCGCATACCCTCAGAACCTGGGCAGAAGAAGACTGATGCGAGTCCCGGGGCCGACCTACCCTGGATGCCACTCACCCTTATTGGCAAACCACAAGCTAGTTGTTCTGCGAGCTGTGCCTAGCCCGTGGCCTCAATATGCTGCTTGGCACCGAATCATTACGGTTCATCTGCAACCCCACCGAGGTGAGCACCATGGTTGATCAACATCAAGCAAAAAGACCGGGGGATCTCAACCCGGTGTTCAACAACGGCAAAGTCACGCTCGACCATACGGGTGCCGACGGTTACCTGGTCTGGCTCGAATTGACTGCCCAAGGCAACATACTGGTGCTCTCGCGTCGCTCCGGCGTTCAGCAAGGCTACTACCTCTCCCGATTCACCCCCCAAGGCACGCTGGACACATCATTCGGGGACACAAAGGGATTCTTTCTGTTCGAGGACCCCGTCTTCCTGGATCTCGACCAATTTCACCAATTGGACGATGGATCGTTTCTGGTGACGGGCGGCGGGCATGCCGACCAGTTATCGATTACGCGCTTCCACGCGCATGGCGCTTTGGACACCGCCTATGGCGTAGGCGGGCACGCCATCGTCCGGGTGTCCGATCTGAACATCGAAGGCCGTAAGGACCCTCGTATTCTGGTAAGCAGTCCAGACCTGGGGCTCACCACTGATCAGCAAAAGCGCCTACCGCCGAAGTCCGCAACGGTGTACAGCGCCGCTGACAGCCTAGGCGCATACTTAGTGTTTACCGTGACATGGGGCGATTTTGAACAACTGAACGCGGTCGTTGTACGAATCGACGGGTCAGGTGAGCTCGACAGAGCGTTCAATAAAACCGGTTACGTAGTGGAGACATTGGCAGGGTCCGGCATCACCTACAACGTCGCCAGACAGGCAGTACTACAGACGAGAGGTCAGCAAAGCGAACTCGTCATACTTGTTCAGGAAGCACTGAAGATCGTCGATCCACTCGAAGGCAACTACTTCATGCTGCGGTACGACGTGACAGGCCAGCGCCACTTTGACTTCGGCGGTTGCGGTAACGACCAGGGATTGGTGCGCATAGACTGGCAAGATTTTTTTATCGTCTACAGCTTATGGGCCGGCGAAGATGGTGCTCTGAAAGTGATAGGCAGTACGTTCGACGATGACAATTTCATCGGGGCGGTTCGCGGATATACCGATCAAGGAAAACAAGATCTTTCCTTCTATGGAGGACAGTTGCTGCTGACCGAGATCGAGCCAGGATACGGCAATTGGCATAGAGGTATCTTTTACACAGAGAAGGGGGAAACCCGAATGGTCCTGTCCGGCCCCATCCCGTCTCGAAGACTCATCGGCATCGCACGCCTGCTCGGCGATGGCCAGTTCGATAAGAACTTTGGAGAAGACGGAAAAGCAGCTTTCGACAGGTCCGCCGGCCCCACTACCACATCGCATATCCAGCTTTTGTCAGATAAAGACATCATCCTCGGTGATAGAAACGATATCTGGTGGCTCAAAGGCGGTGAGCCCCAATAACACCCGGCGATAAGGATGCTACGCACTCTCCCGAGTCGGCAGATCCTGAATCGAATGCGACACCACCAGCCGCCCTTCGGGTAACCGCAGGGCGGCTGGTCACGTCACTCCCGCAGGGCATTCACCGCGCCCGCAAATGCTGCACATAGCGATCGCCCAAATACTGAATCCCGCACACCAGCACGATCAGCATGGCGATCACGCACAGCATCACCTGGGTGTCATAGCGTTGATAGCCGTAGCGAATCGCCAGATCGCCCAAACCACCCGCACCAATGGCACCGGCCATGGCCGAGGCGCCGATCATCGCCACCAAGGTGATCGTGAAGCCGCCAATGATGCCCGGCAACGCTTCGGGCAGCAGCACATTGAAGATGATATGTCGGCGCTCGCATCCCAAGGCCTGGGCTGCCTCGATCACCCCACCGCCCACTTCACGCAAGCTGACTTCGGCGATGCGCGCGAAAAATGGCGTGGCGCTCAGGGTGATAGGCACCACCGCCGCCCAGACTCCAATGGTGGTGCCCGTCAACAAGCGTGTCAGCGGGATCAGCGCCACCAGCAAGATGATGAACGGCGTGGCCCGAAAGCCGTTGACGATGCCGCCCAGTACCCGGTTGAGGGTCGGTGCCTCGAAGATCGCCCCGCGGGCCGTGGTGATCAGCACCATGGCCAAGGCAATGCCGGCGAACCACACCAGTACGCCGGAGATACCGACCATGGTCAGGGTATCGACAAAGGCCTTCCACAACGCTTTAAGCATGAATTCAGACATGACCGATCACCTTGGCGCTGCTGAACAGCCCGGTTTTTTCCAGAAAGGCCGCGACACGGCTGGCCGGCGCCACGGTAGAAATCAGCAACCGTCCCTGCGCGCGGCCCTGGATCCGATCGATACCGCCATGCAGCAACTCGACCTGGCCACCCAGTGCCTGGCCGATGGCGAACACATCAGGTTCGCGCGCACTCTGGCCATCGAAGATCAGCTCCAGCACGGTCGCACCGCTGCCATCGCTGGCCTGCAAACGCGCCGCCAGGTCGCTTGGCAATTGTGTTGACAGTGGCGCCAGCAACGCTCGGGTGGCTTCGGCCTGAGGTTGGCCGAAGATCTTCCACACCGGGCCCTGCTCCACCACGCGGCCCTGCTCCAGCACCACGACGTGGTCGCAGATCTGCCGGATGACCGCCATCTCGTGGGTGATCAGCACCAGGGTCAGGCCCAGGCGCTGGTTGATTTCCTTGAGCAGCGCGAGCACTGATTGGGTGGTCTCCGGGTCCAGCGCGCTGGTGGCCTCGTCGCACAAAAGGATCTGCGGTTCGAGCATCAGCGCCCGGGCAATGCCCACGCGCTGCTTCTGGCCGCCGGACAACCGCGATGGGTAGACCTTCTCCTTGCCCTCCAGGCCGACCAGCGCCAGCAGTTCGCGAGCGCGTTGTTCGATCACCGCGCGGCCGATGCCCGCGGCTTTGAGTGGCAGCGCGAGGTTTTCCAGCACAGTCTGCGAAGAGAGCAGATTGAAGTGCTGGAAGATCATCCCGATGCGCCGGCGCAACGCCACCAGCTCCTTGCCGTGCAAAGTGCCGATGTCGACACCGTCGATGCTGACGCTGCCCTCGGTCGGCTCCTCCAGGCGATTGAGCATGCGAATCAGGCTCGACTTGCCGGCGCCGCTGCGGCCGATAACACCGAAGATCGCCCCGCGTCGAATGCTCAGGTCAACCCCGGTCAGGGCTGTGACCGCGCCGCTGCCGGCCTGATAGGTCTTGCCCAGCTGGGTGATCTGCACATGCACCTGAGCGGCGTCCGGCACCGGCTCAGCCACAAGCGTCAATGGACGCAGTGGCACCACCTGGCTCATCGCGAAGCCTCTTTGGCATCATCGAGCCAGCCCAGCGAGTAGAGTTTCGGGTTGCCGTAGGACTTTTCGATGGCCGCGCGCACTTCAGGGTCGTTCTGGAAAATCTGCACAAACTCCTTGATGGCCGGGTTATCGAGGTTCTTGCGTGCTACTACGAAACGCAGTGCATACAGGTGATCGCCCGGAGCGTTCTGGCTGAACAGCAATGCGTTGTTCGGGTCCTTGCCGGCGGCCAGCATGTGCGACGGATAGCTCTGAGCGATGGTGACGTCATCCACCACGCGTGCCAGTTGCGGGCCGGGCAGCTCGATGAATTTCAGGTGTCTGGGATTGCCGGTGATGTCTTGCAGACCTGCTTTAGGCCCGGCATCGGCGCGCAGGGTGATCAAGCCGGCCTGCTCGTACAGGTGCAGGCCCCGGCCCTGATTGACTGGATCGTCGGCCACTGCAACGGTGTCGCCATCCTTGACCTCGTCGAAAGATTTGACCTTGTTGGAGTACAGCCCGACGCGGTTTTCCACGCCCAGGCCGATCGGCACAAGATCGAAGCCGTTCTGCTTGTTGGCGTTATCCAGAAAGGGTTGATGCTGGAAGTAGTTGACGTCGATATCACCGTTGTTGAGCGCGATGTTCGGCGTGTTCCAGTCGCTGAACGACACCAGTTCAACGTCAAGGCCCTTGGCAGCGGCGCGCTTGGCGGCCACCTCGAGCGCGACGTTCTGCGGGCTGTCGTTGATGCCGATACGGATGTGCTGAGTGGGCTGGGCGGCGAAGCTCGCCAGCGGTGTCAGCAACACGGAAAACAACAGAGAGTGACGCAAAACGGACCTGATCGACACGGCAAAGCTCCTGAAGGAAGCGATCTCCGGTAGTCCGGTCGAGGCAGGGATTTAGGCTAGGAGCACTAACGTTATACGAATAAGCGCAGAGGTTTAAATACTCTAATGGAATATAAATATGCCTGTAGCGGGGGGCTTGCCCCCGATTCGGCATGCTCTACGCATTGATGGCGCCGGTACGATTTTCGCGGGCAAGCCCCCTCGCTACATTCAAACCAATGCCGCGCCGCGCTGCCGGGCGAGCTTGGGATTGAGCGCGGTATTGAGCGCATCGCCAAGCAGATTCAACGCCAGTACCGTGAGCATGATCGCCGCCCCAGGCAACGCGGTCATATAAGGCGCGGTACGCAACGCCTCGCGCCCCACACCAACCATGCTTCCCCAGCTCACATGGTTAGGATCGCCCAACCCCAGAAACGCCAGACCCGCCTCGGACAATATCGCGTTGGCCACCAGCAGCGCGGTGCTGACGATGATCGGCGTCAGCGCGTTAGGCAGAATCTCCAGCACCATCAAGCGCAACGGCGATGCCCCGAGCGCCTCGGCGGCGCGCACGAACTCGCGCTCGCGCAACACCAGGAACTCGCCACGGGTCAGGCGCGCGATGCCCGTCCAGGACGTCACGCCCAAGGCGAACACCAGGGTTGCCAACGACGGTTGCAGCACCGCCACCAGGATGATCGCCAGCAAAAACGCCGGGATGGTCTGGAAAAACTCGGTGATGCGCATCAGCGCTGCATCCACCTTGCCGCGATAGAAACCGGCCAAGGCACCGATCACGATACCGATGCTCAAGGCGATCAAGGCCGCCACCCCGCCCACCAGCAACGACACCTGCGCGCCGTGCAACAGCCCGGCCAGCAGGTCACGACCCATGAGGTCGGTGCCGAGCGGCAAATCGCCGTCCTCCCCCGGTGCAAGATACGGCGCCCCGACCATCTCGAGCGGATCGCCGGGGAACCACAGGCTCGCGCTCAGCGCGGCGCCTGCGACCAGCAGCAACATGATCCCGCCGACCCAGGCCGAGGGTTGCCGTGCCAGATTGCGTAACAGCTGTTTCATGGCTCATGCCTCACTCGTGGATCGAGCACGCGATACAGCAGGTCGACCAGCAGATTCAACAGCACCACCAGCACCGCACTGAACAGCAGGATGCCGAGCAGCACATTGAGGTCGCGATTGGTAATGGCATCGAACGACAACTGCCCCAGCCCCGGCCAGGCGAATACGCTTTCGACCACGATACTGCCACCGAGCAAGGCACTGCTCTGCAAGCCGAACATGGTCACCACCGGCAGCATGGCGTTGCGCAGGGCATGCCGCCAGACGATCCGCGGGCCACGGTTGCCCTTGGCGCGTGCGGTGCGGATGAAATCCTCTTGCAGGGTCTCGATCATCGAAGCCCGCGACAGCCGCGCAAACACCGCCAGGTAATACAACGCCAGGGTCGACGCCGGCAGTACCAGGTGCCGCGCGCGGTCCAGCCACAGCGCCGCACCGTGGCGGTCGACGCCGATTTCCTCGATGCCCGAGACCGGCAGCCAGTCCAGCTGCACGCCGAACAGCACGATGAGCATCAGCGCAGTCCAGAACATCGGCGCGCTGTAGCCCAGGGTCGACAGGCTCGACAACACAGTGTCGAGCCAGCCATGGGGGCGCTGCGCCGAGGCGATACCGAACAGCACCCCGAAGACCACCGCCAAGGTCAGCGCCGCGCCCACCAGCGCCAGGGTCGCCGGCAAGCGCCCGAGGATCAGGCCTAGCACCGATTCGTTGTAGCGAAACGAATGGCCGAGATCCAGGTGCGCCAGTTGCCACAGATAGTGCCCCAGCTGGGTCAGCAGACCGCTGTCCAGCCCATAGGCGGCGCGCAGTTGCGCCATGTATTCAGGGGTGGCCGAGCCGCTCTGCACGGCGATGACATCCACCAGATCGCCGGGCACGGCCTTGAGCAGAAAGAAATTCAGCACCGCCGTGGCCAACACCGTCAACACGATCAACGGCAGGCGGCGCAATACCAGGTTCAGCATGGCTGTGTCACCGGGTCAGGTCCTGCGCAGGACGCCGGCAAAGGCGCCCCGCGGCCAGGAGGTATTACTGGGCGCCGGCCTTGGGAGCGAGCCAGACGTGGGCGAAGTTGCTTTGCGAGTGATCGTAGGTGTCGGTGACGTTGCGCAACTGGCGATCCCAGATGCCGAACCACCGGAACTCGAACTGCACGATCTGCGACAGATCACGCTGCGCCAGCTCCTGCACCTTGTTGTAGTCGAGCACGCGCTTGGCCGGATCGAGCTGGGTCTGGGCATCTTCCAGAGCCGCGTCCATCTCCGGGTTGGCGTAGCCGGTGGCGTTCAACCACGGGGTGCCTTTGCTCTCGGACCTGGACCAGAAATGCTGCTCGACACCCAGTTGCGGATCCTGCCAGTTGGCGCCCCAGGAGCTGACCAGCTGGAAGTTGTAATCGGTGAACACGTTCTTGGTCCAGGTGGCCAGGTCGAGGCTGCGCAGGGTCACGTCGATACCGACCTTGCGCAGTGCCTGGCGGACAAACTCGCCGGTGCGCTTGTAGTCATCGCCATAAGGGATGTAGTCGTGGTTGAGCTTGAACCGCCAGCCGTCGGCCTGCCGTGGGAAGCCCGCCGCATCGAGCAGCCGTTCGGCCTCGGCAGGGTCGTAGTTGTACTGCTGGGTGTCCTTGTCATAAAACCCCTTGAGCAACGACGACACCGGCCCGGTGGCAGGTACCGCATAGCCATTCCACACGGTCTTGACCAGTGCCTGGCGGTCGATCGCGTGGGCGATGGCCTGACGCACCTGCAGCTTGCCGAGGATCGGATCGCGCAGGTTGGGCATCAACCAGAACCACGAGGCGAAGCCGTTGTAGCCGTCGGTGGAAACTTCCAGATCAGGCAGCTTGGCCAGGCGCTTGGCGTCGGCGAAGGTTACCGGGTTGCGCTCGCCGTATTGCACGTCGCCGGTTTCGAACGCGGTGGCGCGGCCGGCGACATCGGGGATGATCTTCCACACGATACCGTCCAGATACGGCTTGCCGGCTTCCCAGTAGTGCTCGTTGCGGGTCAGGCTGATAAAGCTGCCGCGCTGCCATTCCTTGAACACGAACGGCCCGGTACCCACCGGCTTGTTGTTGTACGGGTTGTTGAGGATGTCGGTGCCTTCGTACAGGTGTTTGGGCAGAATCGGCGCGCTGACCACGTCCAGGGCGTTGACCAGCACCGGCGCCGGCTTGGACAGGTGCAGGACCACGGTGAGGTCGTCCGGGGTATCTACCGACGTCAGGTTCTGGAAGATCCGCCGCGCGGTGGGAGCGTATTTTTTCCAGATCACTTCAGCACTGAACTTGACGTCGGCGGCGGTGAACGCCTGGCCGTCATGCCATTGCACATTGGGCCGCAGCTTGAAGGTAACAGTCAGGCCGTCAGGGGAGATGTCCAGGCTCTGGGCCAGTTGTGGACGCGGCTTCAAGTCCGGCCCGTAGTCGAACAGGCCGTCGAAGATCTTGCTCGCCACGGCGCGGGTCGGCGTGGCGGTATTGATGAAAAACGCCAGGGTCGGCGGCTCGGGCTGGATCACCGCCTTGAGCACGCCGCCGCGCTGGGCGCCCTGCTCGCTGGCCGCAGCGTTGCCGTTAGCGGGCGCAGTGTCGGCGGCAAATGCCGTGGCACTCAACAACAAGCTGCCAGCCAGCACCGCGTTGGCCACCATCGCGAATGCGCGGCGGGGCACCAATGAAAGGTCGTGCATGAGGTTGTTTCCTTGAGAGCGCCTCTATAGCGCTTGAGCGGCGGACACTGCCGCGGGCCGGGACAGGGATTGCCAGCTCGCCTCGGGCCGACAGCTCGGCACCGCCTCGATCAGGCTCTGGGTATACGGGTGTTGCGGGTGCTGCCAGACCTGCTGGTGATCGCCGCTTTCGACGATGCGCCCGGCGTTCATCACCAGCACCTGATCGGCGAAGTAGCGCACCACCGCCAGGTCGTGAGAAATGAACAAGTAGGCCAGGTTGAACTGCGCCTTGAGCTCGACCAGCAGATTGAGGATCTGTGCCTGCACCGAGACGTCCAGCGCCGACACCGGCTCGTCGCAGATCAACAGTTGCGGCTCCAGCAGCAGCGCCCGGGCGATGCCGATGCGCTGGCGCTGGCCGCCGGAGAACTCATGGGGGTAGCGCGCCAGGGCGCTGCTCGGCAGGCCGACGGCATCGAGCATGCGAGCGGCGCGTTGCTGGCGTTCGCGGCGATCGCCCACGGCATGGATGCGCAGCGCAGTGTCGAGCAAGGTCGCCACCGTCTGGCGCGGGTTGAGCGAAGCGTAAGGGTCCTGAAAGACCATCTGCACCCGGCGGCGGAACGGCTTGAGCGCGCGCCCGTGCAGCGCGGTAATGTCCTCGCCGTCGAGCACGATCTGCCCGCCGGCGCTGTCCACCAGGCGCATGATCGCCCGCGACAGGCTCGACTTGCCGCACCCTGACTCGCCTACCAACCCGACGGTCTGGCCGCCACGCACCTCGAAACTGACGCCGCGCACCGCCTCGACGCGCTGGCCATGGGGCGCGCTGTAGTGAACCTTGAGGTCGCGCACCTGCAACAACGGCTGACGGCCGATCGGCAACAACTGTACGGGCTCAGGGGTGAAGCCCTGAAACAGCACCTGGCCTTGAGCATCTTCGCGCACGCGGATCTCGCTCAGACGGTTGTCGCGGTAATGGCCCTTGCCGCCGTCGTGCATCGACGCCTGCAACAGACCGGCGGCATAGGGGTGCAACGGCGGCTGCGGGTGGGCCGCGAACAAGCGCTCGGTGCTGGCCTGCTCGACCTTGCGCCCACCGTGCATGACCACCACGCGGTCGGCCCACTGCCCCACTACGCCCAGGTCGTGGGTGATGAGGAGCAGGCCCATGCCCAATTCGGCACGCAGCTCATCAAGCAAAGCGAGTATCTGTGCTTGCAGGGTGACATCCAGGGCGGTGGTCGGCTCGTCGGCGATCAGCAGGCGCGGTTTGCAAGCGATGGCTGCGGCGATCATCACCCGTTGCCGCTGACCGCCAGACAGCTGATGGGGATAGTCGAGCAACCGCTTGTGCGCTTCAGGCAGCTTGACCCGATCAAGCAAGGTCAGAGCCTCGGCCAGCGCTGCCTGGTGGGTCATGCCGCGATGCAGCACCAAGGTTTCGGCGACCTGCTGGCCGATGCTCTGCAGCGGGTTGAGCGAGGTCATGGGCTCCTGAAAGATCATCGACAGCGCATCGCCACGCAACTGGCTCATGTGCTTGTCCGAAAGGCCGAGCAGCTCGCGGCCCTCGAACAGCAGTTGCCCTTTGACCTCGGCGTATTTGGGCAGCAGGCGCATCAGCGCCATTGCGGTGCTGGACTTGCCGCAGCCGGATTCGCCCACCAACGCCAGGGTCTGCCCAGCCTCGAGGGTGAAGTCCAGATCACGGACCACGGCCTGGCCGGCGAAGCTGACCTGCAGACCGCGGACATCCAGCAGCGCTGTCATGAACGGGCCACTTTGGCGTTGTCGGCCGAAGCAGGCGCCTGACGCCAGCGCGCGCCGCTGTGCTCGGCGGGCAAACGATCGCCCTGGCCGAACAGCTTGTGGCGCAGGCTGCCCTGGGCGTATTCGGTCTTGTACAGGCCGCGGGCCTGCAACACCGGGATCACCAGGTCGATGAAGTCTTCGTAGCTTTCCGGGGTCACGGTGCGGGTCAGGTTGAAGCCGTCCAGGCCGGTGTCTTCGATCCAGGCCTGCAACGCATCCGCCACTTGCTCGGGGTCACCGACCAGTGCCGGGTAGCGGCCACCCAAGGCGTTCTCTTCAAGGATGCGGCGTACCGTCCAGTCGTTGTTGCGGGTCAGGGTCTTGACCGCCGACTCGATGGCATTGTTTTTCTCATAGCGGATCGGCTCGTCCAGTGCATAGCGCGACAGGTCGATGCCAGTGGACGCGGCATAGTGCGCCAGGCCCGCCTCGGGATTGGCATAACGCAGGTATTCGGCGTGTTTCTCGCGGGCCAGGGCCTCGGTGGCGCCGACCACCACGCTGATGCCCATGAACACCTTGACCGCCTGGGGGTCACGGCCGGCCTTGCGCGCGCTGTCGCGAATGGTGTCGACCGCGACTTTGACTGCCGCACGGCTCTGGCCACTGATGAACACGCACTCGGCATGCTCGCCAGCGAAACGCTGGCCACGGGGCGAAGAGCCGGCCTGGAACAATACCGGGGTGCGCTGCACCGAGGGCTCGCACAAGTGATAGCCCTCGACCTGATAGAACTCGCCACGGTGCTCGACCTTGTGCACCTTGCCGGGCTGGGCATAGACGCGGCGTTCGCGGTCCTTGACCACGGCGTCGTCTTCCCAGCTGCCTTCCCAGAGTTTGTACAGCACCTCGAGGTATTCATCGGCCTGATCGTAGCGTCGGTCGTGCTCGACCTGGGCCGGGCGGCCCATGGCAGTGGCGGCGCTTTCCAGATAACCGGTGACGATGTTCCAGCCGATGCGGCCGCGGGTCAGATGATCGAGGGTCGACATGCGCCGGGCGAACAGATACGGCGCGTCGTAGCTGAGGTTGGCAGTCAGGCCGAAGCCCAGGTGGCGGGTCACCGCGGCCATGGCCGAGACCAGCAGCAAGGGATCGTTGACCGGCAGCTGGATGCTCTCCTTGAGCGTCAGGTCGATGCCCTGCTGGTAGACGTCATAGACCCCGACGATATCGGCAATGAACAGCCCGTCGAACAGCCCGCGCTCCAGGGTCTTGGCCAGGTCGGTCCAGTATTCGAGGGTGTTGTATTCGGTCGACCGGTCCCGCGGATGGGTCCACAGGCCGTGATTGATGTGCCCCACGCAGTTCATGTTGAAGGCGTTGAGCAGGATCTGTTTGTGTGCCATGGAGTGATCTCTTGGTGGCGCGAGCAGCCTGCGCAGTCAGATGTAGCCTTTGCGCGGCGGCAGTTGCTGATTGAGGTGGAAGTTGCCGATGGCGTGGTACTTCCAGCGCACCGGGTCGTGCAGGGTGTGCACGCGGGCGTTGCGCCAGTGGCGATCCAGGCCGTGCTCGCTGAGGGACGCGCGGGCGCCACCCAGTTCGATCAACTTGCTGCCGGCAGCCAGCGATACTTCCGTGCTCAAGGCCCGGGCGGCGGCCACCGCCAAGGATGCGTGGGCAACATTCGCGGCATCGGGCGCGTGCAGCGTGGCATCGACGGCGGTGCCTGCGCGTTCGAGCAAGGCTTCGGCGGCGTGCAGCCGGATCGCCAGGCGGCCGATCTCGCTGATGGTCAGTGGGTCGTCGCTGGCCTTGTCGACGCCGGAATCCGGCCACGGCCGTGCGTGTTCACGCACGAAGCGCAGGGTGTCTTCATAAGCGGCGCGGGCGATGCCGGTGTCGATGGCGGCATGCATCAATTGTGCGTGCGGGCCGACGCTGGTCGGGCGATCGAACGACGCCTGAAACGGCACGATGTCGCGCGCTTGCACGTAAACGTTGTCGAGCACCACAGAGCCGCTGCCGGTGGTGCGCTGGCCGAAGCCGGACCAGTCGTCGACGATGCTCAGCCCTTGGGTATCGCGATCGATGAAGACCATCTGCTGCACACCCTGCTCGTCCACCGCCGAGGTCGGAATCCGCTGGGCATACAAAGCCCCGGTGGCGTAGAACTTGCGGCCGTTGATGCGATAACCCTCACCGTCGCGGGTCAACGCAGTGGTACGAATCTGCGAGGTGCTGGTGCCCAGCTCGGCCAGCGCGTTGCCGAAGCGCGCACCGGCCAGCACTTCGGCGAACAAGCGCTGCTGCTGGGCCAGGCTGCCGTTGACGCGCAACACTTGCAGTGCATAAAAATGGTTCTGCGGAATCTGCCCCAGCGAGCCATCGGCCTGGGCAATCCGCGCGATCACCTTGGCCAGCGTCACGCTGCTGACCTCGGCACCGCCAAAGGCTCGCGGCACGGTGATGCCCCATAGCCCGGAGCGAGAAAACGCCTCCAGTTCGGTATGCGGCAAGCGGCGCTCGCGATCACGCAGCGCAGCGTCAAGGCTGAACTGCTGCGCCAATACCTCGGCCGCAGCGAGGGCCTGGGCATCATTCTCGATCAGCACAACGCGCCCTGTAGCGAGGGGGCTGGCTCCCGACGAAGATGTACCTGATTGCAAGGGTGCGTTCATGGGCTCAGATCCAGGAGTGGCGCGCAGGCAATGCGCCGTTGAGGTAGTAATTACCGACGGCGTGCACCTTCCAGCGCACTGGGTCATGGAGGGTATGGGTGCGGGCGTTGCGCCAATGGCGATCGAGGTTGAACTCGGCCAGGGTGGCGCGGCTGCCGGCCAGCTCGAAGAGTTTTTCGCTGGCCTGCAGGGCGATCTCGGTGGTCAGCACCTTGGCCTCGGCCACCGCGATCGAAGCTCGCGCAGCGCTGGCATCATCCAGTGGCTGCGCGGCGACTTCATCGAGCGTGCGGCCAGCCCGCTCGAGCAGGGCGTCAGCGGCCAGCAGTTCGATCTGCAACTTGCCGACCTCAGCGATCACAAAGGGCTCCATCCGCGCGTGCTCGACCTGCGCGTCATGCCAGGGCCGCGACTTGTCGCGCACGAAAGCGATGGCATCGGCCACCGCGGCATGGGCGATGCCTGCGTCGATGGCGGCCTGAATCAACTGCGAGAACGCGCCCTGGATATTCGCCATCTGCGCCAGATGCCCGCTATGGATGACCCGCTCGGCAGGCACCACCACGTCGTCGAGTAACACGGTGCCGCTGGCGGTGGTGCGCTGGCCGAAACCGGACCAGTCATCGACGATGCGCAGGCCAGGGCTGCCGCGCTCGACGAACGCCATCACCGCCTGGCCGTTCTCGTCCAGCGCCTTGACACTGACCCAATGGGCGAACAAGGCGCCGGTGGAATAGAATTTTTCGCCCTTGATGCGGTAGCTGCCATCGGCCTGGCGCTGTGCAGTGGCGCGCAGGTCGAGGGTATGTCTAGTGCCCCGCTCCGGGCCGCCGTTACCGATGCGCCGGCCTTCGAGGATGCTCTGGAACAACGCCTGCTGTTGCGCGGGCTCGGCCACATGACGCAGCACACTGAGCACCCCGAAGTGATTCTGCGGGATCTGCCCCAGCGCCGGGTCGGCCTGGCAGATGATCTTGAATACTTCGGCGACGGTCACATAGCTGACCTCGGCGCCGCCGTACGCACGAGGGACGGTGATGCCGCCCAGACCGCTGGCGGTGAAGCGCTCAAGCTCGGCCCAGGGCAGCCGTCGCTCGCGATCACGCAAGGCCGCATCACGGCTCGCGTACTCGGCGAACTCGCGGGCCGCCTGTAGGGCTTCGGCGTCGGTGGCGATCACATGGGCGGGGAACACAGCCGGAGCGGTGTCTGCCGGGAGCTGCGCGGAAAAGGTAGTCACACGGGCCTCGCTTCATTGGCGTAGGCCGGAACTGCGGGCAGGTCCGGTCATCGTTTGAAATGCTGTTTTGCTAGAACGGCGGCGATGTCCGGTGGACCGGTGTGCTTATGTTATGCGGGAATAAAAAAAATTATAAATAGCGATTTAGAATATATATATATTCGCGTTACTGCTGAGCCCCCTAAATCACTTCGCATCGCCGATCAATCAGCGCGCCCCGGCAGCAACAGCACAAATATCGTCTCCCCGCCTCGCCCATGCACCACCATCAGCCGCCCACCATGGGCCTCGACGATCGACTTGCAGATGGCCAGGCCCATGCCCATACCGCTGGCCTTGGTGGAGTAGAACGCCTGGAAGACTTGTTCGCTGTTTGCCGCAGCGACGCCAGGACCGCTGTCCTCGACCATCAACAGCACCCCTTGCGGCAGCGCCCGCAGCTCCAGGCGCAGCAGCCGTGCGGCGGGCTCGACCCGGTGCATGGCCTCCACCGCATTGCTGATGAGATTGAGCACCACCTGCTGCAATTGCACCGGGTCGCCCTGCAGCGCGGGCAGCGGATCGATGAGCATCCGCACGGCGACGTGTTTGTCCTCCAGCTCCGCGCGGGTCAACTCCACGACGCGACGCACCAGTGCGTCGAGGGCCAGCGGCTGACGGCGCATGGGCTCCTGGCATGCCAGCGAGCGCATGGCACTGACGATATCGGCGGCGCGGCGGCCGTCGCTGAGGATGTCGCGCACGCCCTCGGTGGCTTCTTCCAGCGCCGGGGTATCGCGTTCCAGCCAGCGCAGGCTGGCACTGGCGTTGGCCAGGATCGACAGCAGCGGCTGGTTGATTTCGTGGGCGATCGAAGCAGCGAGCTCGGCCAGCACCGTGCGCTGGCTGATCTGCGCCATCTCCGCCCGCGCGCTGCGCAATGCGGCCTGGGAGCCCACCAGCCGCGTTTCGCTGTCGCGCCGCCGGCGGTTCTCTTCCAGCAAGTCTTCGTAAAGCCGCGCGGTGGTCAGGGAAATCGCCGCCTGCGCGGCCAGTACTTCGAGCACGTCGACCCTGGCCGGGTTGAACACCCCGGCCACCAGTAGATTTTCCAGGTACAGGGCGCCAATGATCTCGCTTTGTTTGAGCAACGGCACGCACAGCACCGAGCCGGTGCGGCGGCCACGCAAGTACGGATCATCGACGAAGCGTTCGGGATGGCGGGCATTTTCAATGACGATCGAGCGCCGGCTGCGCAAGGCGGTCCGCACCAGGCTCAAGGGCAGTTCATCGGCCCGCGGGGCATGGCGCACCAGGCTGACGTCAACGCCCTCGGCACTGGCGTGCCCGAGCGCTTCGACGCTGAGGTTGTCGCCTTGCATCAGCAGCAACGTGGCATGGCTGGCGCCGGCATGCACGATAGTATTGGCCAGCAGGGTCTTGAGCAGTTGCTCGACCTGCAGCTCGCGGGAAAGCGCCTGGCAGGCCTTGGTGATGGACATCATGTCCAACTGTTGCTGACCGCCTGGCAGGTCGACGCTGGCTCGGGGGCCCATGGCCTGCTCTTGCAGATAAGGATGTTGCGCTTCCATCTGCTCGGCCAAGCCGTGGGCACCCCATTGCCGCCAGGCATCGCGCGCCTTGCGCAGGTGGGTGCGGGTCGACACCGTCAGGCCCAGCGCCTGATGACAGCGGCTGGCCAGCTCGTGGGCCAGGCCCTGAATGTGTACCGCGCCACAGCCCAGCGCCTTGGACACCGACGCGTCGTACAGGCGCAGCGCCTCCAGGGTCTGCCCTTTGGCGCGCAACACCTCGGCGCGGCCCAGATCGAGACGATCGCCGAACGCTTTGGGGTTGAGCGACGCCAGGTACTGCAGGCGCTCCATCGGGTGCTCCAGTGCGCTCAGCGAGGCAGGCGAACCGTCCAGCCGGGCTGCACTGTTGAGCACCGAGAACAACGCCAGATCAATCAGATGAATATGCGCCGGCGCCGCCCAGCTGAGCGCCCAGGCCTGATCCAGTTCGAGGCTGGCGCGCCGGAAGTTGCCTTCAAGATAGAAGAACAGCCCTTCGAACAGGTGCCACCAATACTGCGCCGGCCCGACGTGCGTCACCGCCATGCGCCGAGCCATTTCGTCACGACTGGGCAGCGCTATAGCGCCCGAGCCCCCTCCCGCCAGCCGGCGAATGTACAGGGCCTGGATGAACAGAATGTTCTGGGAGTCGATGAATTCGAGGTTCTGCGCCAACGCCAGGCCGGTGTCGATCTGGCGCAGCGTACGCTCGATCGGCGCGCCCATCACCAACAGGTCGGAGACGATATGGTTGTTGGCATAACAGCCCATGACCGGCGTATCTTGCGCCAGGCTGGTGCGCAGCGCCTGCTCGGCACAGCCCAGGGCGAAGGGCAACGGCCGGGCCCAGGCACTGATGCGGTCCAGTGCCAGCAGCACCGAGGGGCGCTGCTCGACATAGCCGCGCTGATCGACCAGATGCAGCGCCATCTGCGCCCATTTGAAACCTTCGCCATGGCTGTCGTGGCGGTGCGCGCTGGACACCCCGAACCAGGCGAAGGTACGGGCGGCCGCAGCGCTGAGGCCATGTTCAAGGCTGAGCCGCACGCCGTGGCAGAGCAGCACGAACATCAAATTGCGCTGCACGAAGCAGCCGATGATGCCGGCGGTGGTCAGCAATCCGACCAAGCGGGCGATACGGCCGTCAGTGGTAACGGGCAGGTCGCTCAGGGAAGCGACCTGGCGCCCTGCCAGGCTAGCCTGTACCGCCCGCCAGGCCGCGTCGGCCTGGGCGTCATCGGGCGCGACATCGACCTGCAAGCCCAGACATGCCAACGCTTCGACGGCGGCACCGACGGCCCCGGCGTAGTCGCCGGCAAGCAGCAGAATCTCGGTCTTGAGAACGTACAGCGACGACAACGCCGCGCTGTCATCGACCCAGCCGAGCAACGCGACGATCTGTTCATCGGCCTTCAGGTACTGGGTGCTGAGGATCAGGCACTGGGCGCGCAGAAAGGCCATTTCATAGATCAGCGGCGAATCCGCTGGCGTCCCCTGTTCACTCAGCAAGTGCTGCGCGTGGGCCAGGTAGTCGAGCGCGAAGGTTGCTGCGGCGGCGTCCTTGGCTCGATAGGCGGCGCGCAGCAACAGATGAATGAAAGCCTGGCGCTGCTCATCGCTCAGCACCTGACTGTCGGATTGCAATACGTGGGCGGCGGTACGGAAGAGCTGCTCGGCAGTCGCGTTCGGGCACAGCGCCTGCACCAGACGCGTGGCGATACGGGCGTGCTCGGCGCCCAGTCGCTTGGGCAGCAGACGCAGGGCGGCTTCTTGTACCTGGTCGTGACAGAACAGCAGGCCATCGTGACTTTCGCGAATCAGACGGGCGCTCAAGGCAGGCGTCAGCAGCTCATCCAGTGCACTCGGCCAGACACCGCAAGCCGCCGCCAGCGAGGAGCGCTCGACGTGGCTGCCGAGCAGCGCCATGCACCCGAGCAATCGCCGGGTCGGCTCGGGCAGGCGCGCCATGCGCACGTCCATCACCTCGATCAGGTCCCCCACCGCCAAGTCTTCGGCCTGCGGCGGGCTCTCTTTGAAAGCCTGCAAGGCTTGGCTGACGAACAGTGGATTGCCGTCGCCCTGCGCCTGCAGCCGCTGCGCCAAGCGCAACGCGTCAGGCTCGGCGAGGGCCAGGCCGGCCCGAACCATGGCCAACACTTCAACGGTCTTGAGCCCCTGCAGCTGCACCTCGTCACGCGGTACGGGCAAGCCTCGCGCAAAGCTTAGGAGGCTCTGCAATGCCGTATTCTCGACGTCGCTGCGATAGGCCGCGATCAACAGCAGGTGCTGGAAATCCTCCGCGCGCAGCGCCTGGAAAAACGCCAGGCTTTCGCTGTCGAGCCAGTGCAGGTCATCAACGAACACGATCACCGGGCGCTCGGCACTGCCCAGCGCGCGCAAGGTGCGCAGGAACAACCCCAGCAGGCGTCGACGGTCTTGGGCGGCGATGGGCTCGTTGTCGCCGGGCAGTGGCCCAGTGACCCACTCCAGCTCAGGCACCAGGCGTGTCAGCAATTGTCCATGGGCACCCAATGCCGCCTTGAGCCGCACACTGCAGCGCTCGAGCTCTTCGGGCTCGTCGCCCACGACCCGCGTCAGCAACGAGGCCAGCACGCTGGAGAGCGCCGCATAGGGGCTTTTCTGCAGCCCCGCTTCGAATTTGCCACTGCCGAACATCAGCGACCCACCCGCGAGCTCGCCGCGCAATTGGCGCACCAACGCGGTCTTGCCCATCCCCGCAGGCGCCGAGATCCAGAGCATGCCACCCGATCGTCCGGCACTCAGGCGCTGAGCACTGGCGAGCAATTGCTGGTACTCGAGCGCGCGCCCGAGCAGCGGCGCGGGTGCGCTGACCAGGGCCTCGGCGTCGTGGGCGCCGATGGGTTCGTTGATATGACCGAATTCGTTCCACTCACTCAAGGCCTGGCGCAGCTGCGCGGCCAGCACCGCCGCACTGGCGAAGCGTTCGCTGGCGGATTTGGCCAGCAACCCGTCGATCAAGCGTTGCAAGGCGTTGGGCAAACCCGGGCGATACTGCGCCAAGGGCACCGGCGCTACCGCAACGTGCTGGTGCAACCAGCCTGCGGCATCGTTGGCGTTGAACGGCAACTGCCCGGTGAGCAATTCGAAGAGGCAGACGCCCAGCGAATACAGATCGCTGCGCTGATCAGCCCCGTGATTGAGGCGCCCGCCCTGCTCCGGGGACATGTAGGGCAGGCTGCCGCTGATGGCATCGGCGTCCGATGGCTGGGGCAACTGTGGATGTGCCGCCAGCATGAAGCCGCTCAGGCGCAGCTGATTGTCGCTGCCGAGGATGAAATGCGCGGGCTTGATGTCGCGGTGGGTGATGCCCTGATCGTGGGCCGCCGCCAGGGCCGATGCTGCCGCCGTGGCCAGACGCAGAAAACGCCCGACCGCAATCTGCCCATCCGCCAAGGCCGATAGCGGCCGCCCGCCGTTATCATCGAGCACCAGCAGCGGCCCTTCGCTGGAGTGCAGCTTGAGCATCGGCAGCACCGCCCAAGCCGGTTGCAGGTAACCCGCAAACAGCAACTCGCGGTCCAACCGGCGCACATCGGCCTCACTCGCCTCATCGCGCGAGCGCACCACCAACCAGCTGCGCGTGGCCATGGGCGAGCGCACCCGCCACCACACCAGGCCGCCGTGATCCTGCAGCAGCGTCCACTCCAGATCACCCAGCCACTGCTCGTCGAAACGCTCGGCATCGGTCCGCAGATTGACGGCAGCCCAGGCCAGGCTATGGGGGTCGAGTGCGGTCATGGTCGCAGGCTGTCCATTGGGTTAATGCAACACGCACGACTCAAGCGTGGCTGCGGGGCAAGGGTTCAATGCACAGAGAGTATGGCGTTATAGCGAAGCAACTGATTTGCGCGCAAGTTTATTGCCTGCAGCATGAATGCTATGGATCTAGGCGAAACGCCCTGTTTACGGGGAATCAGGGCAAAGCAGGGCGCGAGCGTGGCCAGATTGAGCACCTCAATGTCCGTATTGGGCACCAAGCGTTAGAGCGAAAACACCAGAGCGTCAGAGATGACATTCGGGTCAATATTCCCAGGCATATGCACAGGCATGCAGCGCCTGACCTGACCCGTCACTCCTGCGGCGCGCACTCGACGCGGTTGCGCCCTGCTCGTTTGGCTCGATACAGCGCCGCGTCTGCCGCGCCGTAGGCCGTGTCGAACGGCGTGCCGGCGGCATTGGCGCTGACGCCGAAGCTGGCGGTGATCAGCCGTTGTACGGGTGTGTCGAACACGTGCTCGGCGATGGCCAGACGCATGGACTCGGCCAGCGTCTGGCCCTGTTCGAGGGAAGCCGCAGGGACGAGAACGGTGAACTCCTCGCCCCCTACTCGCCCTACCTGTCCGCAGGCACCGACGACCTGGCGCAGGCAGTCGACGATGCCCTTGATTACCGCATCGCCCACCGGATGACCGAAATCGTCATTGACCCGCTTGAAATGATCGATGTCCAGCACGACCACCACGGCGCCGGCAGTGCCTAGCATTTCGCAGGCTCTATCGATGATCGCCCCGCGGTTGAGCACCCCGGTGAGGGCATCGTGGGTGGCACGGTATTCCAGCTGCCGGGCCAGGGTGCCGAGTTGCAGGTTGAGGGCGTTCATCTCCCGTTCGGCACGGTCGCTACGGCCTATCAGACGGCGGGTCTCGCGCATCAGGCGTTCGAAATGCAGCATGATTTCCACCAGCGATTCGCGGTACACCGTCGCGGTGACGCCTGACGCCGCGAGGGTCTGGCGTACGCGTTCCAGGGCCTGGGTTTCGCTTTCGAAAAGGTCGGGTAAATGCGCTGCAGTGTTGGCGATACTGTGCATGGCCCTGGCTCCTGTCAGGTGGTCACCGGATGATCGGTGAAGAGGATCGCGGTGAAATCGGCTTGCAGCTCTTCGCCGAACTCGAAAATGGTTTCGTCTTCAGCGTCGTGGTACCAATTCATGTGCACGGTGTTGCCAGCCTGAGCGGCCTGGTCCAGCGCGTCGAACAGGCTGAACAGCATCTTGGTGCTGGAGCTGTTGAAGTACGCCAGCGCGATATCGGCAGTGATGGTCTGGCCTTCGCAACCGGCCAGGTACTCGCGTAGCTGCTGGATGATCGGCGCGTAAAAGGCGGCGGCGTTTTCGGGATACGACTCGCCCTTGAGCGTCAGCCGATGCTCATCGAAGCGAAAGTCGACCCGCGGTGACGTGGCCGTTGCAGCAATTGACAGGTTATCCATGGAGTCGGTCTTCCGTTGCAGTCAGATGATGGCCTTGAGGCAGAACACGGTGGTCTCAGGATCGTCCTCGCGGACCCTGAAGGCGAACTCAAGCGGTGCGCTGGCGTCCCGCGCCATGGTCAGGAACCCCAATCCCGCGCCCTTGCTGTGCTCGGGCGTTTCGGCGCGCAGCGAGACCTTGTAAGCCTGTTTTATTTGCTCCAGCGACATGCTGCGCAGCGGCTCGAGCTTGTCGCGCAACGCTTGGACTTCGCCACTGGCGATGGGGTTGGCACATAGCATGAAGTGCTGGTCACCCTCGACGCTGATGCACACCGCGCCCTGGCGCACCGAAGCCTCGTCACTGCCCAGCGCATCGGACGAGTAGTGAATGATGTTCTGCGACAGCTCGACAAACGATGAAAACAACCGACGCCGGGTCGGGCCGCTGACGCCCGCCACCTCCAGTTGCAGCTTCACCACTTCGGCCATCGCCGAGACGATGCCATGGGAGAAGTAACCCTGGTGATAGAAAATCACCTGGCGCTGCTGGGCGAGCTCCAGGAACGCATAATCGTGTACAGACAAAGCACAGGTCATTGACGGCTCTCCTAGAGGCGGGCACAAAAAAGGGTCAGGTCATCGCGGCGCACCTGTTCGCCCTGCCACTGCCGCAGGGCAGCCTGCAAGGCCTCGCCCATGGCGTTGGCGGGCGCATGGCGGTGCGGCAACAGTGTCTCCATGGCACGGCGCCGGCCGAAGGCGATGCGCCGTGGGCCGCCGATCTGATCGGTGAGGCCATCGGTGCAGATGAACATCAGGCTGTCGGCCGGCATGGGCACGCAGATATCGCTCCATTGCTGGTCGATATCGCTGTCGACATAACCCACACCCATGCGCTGACCCGGGATGGACTCGAAGGCCTCGGCATCAGGGCGCAATACGTGCAGCGCGATGCGTGCGCCGGCGAACGTCAGGGTCTGGTGGACGTTATCGAACCAGAACAACGCTGCATCCAGGCCGTCGTCGGACTCCGGCACCTGCGCGGTGCCCTGCTCCTGGCCCAGCAGGCTCTTGACGCTGCGGTTCACTGCGGCCAGCAAGGCGCTCGGCTGGCGAGGACCGAGCTGCGCCAGTGCCTGGGTCAAGGACGACGACGCGATCAGGGTCATGAACGCCCCTGGCACCCCGTGCCCGGTACAGTCGGCGATCGCGCCGAACCAGCCATCGTCATAGCTGGCAAAGTGATAGAAGTCGCCACCCACCACATCCCGCGCGCCCACAGCAAGGCGGCGTCTGCCAGGGTGGCGGCCAGCGTATCGCGCGAGGCCCGCAACATGGCGCGCTGAATGACGCTGGCGTACTCGATGCTCTGCATCATCTGGCGGTTCTTTTCCGCCTGCATCTCGGCCACCACGGCCATCAACTGCAAGCCGTTGCCAAGGCCGGCGAATTGGCCATCACGGGTGATGATAAAGCCGTCGGCCAAGGCCTTTTCGCCCGACTCGACTGTCTTGAACGTCAGCGCTTCGATGCTCATCTGCGCGTCGACGATCAGCGGCTGCTTGTCCATGAAGGCAATGCAGCTTTTACGATCGTAGAGCTCGCGGTGAAAGGGCCGGCTCATCTGCGACATGAAAATAGTGCGATTGATCAGGCCGATTGGCCGACCGTGCTCGAGCACGGCCAGGGACACCAGCTCGCGGTGCGTTGAAAACAGGTCCATGACCACGATATTGAGCGCATCGGCATCGACGGTCGGCGCCGCTTGGCACAGGTCGAAGGCGCAACGACGATTCCACGATCCGTCAGTGGCCGGCAGGGAGGGTAGCTTGGCGTTCATGCGACATACTTCACGCAGGTTTGAACGGGCGAGCTTAGGCCAGTGATATTAAAGTGATGTTACAGCGAAAAAAAGCGGCGGCCGCAGCCAAGACTGCGACCGCCGTGGGAACAGTGTTACTTGAGATCGAACCGGTCCAGATCCATCACCTTCGTCCATACGGCCACGAAGTCACGCACGAAGCGTGCCTGGGCGTCACTGCTGGCGTACACCTCGGCGATCGCCCGCAGTTGCGCATGGGAGCCGAACACCAGGTCGACCCGGGTGGCCGTCCACTTCGGCGCGCCGGTGGTGCGATCGACACCGTTGAAATACGTGGTACCGCCGGCCACCGGCTTCCACTCCGTGCCCATATCCAGCAGGTTGACGAAGAAGTCGTTGGTCAGGGCTTGCGGACGTTGAGTGAACACGCCATGGGCTGCACCGTCGACATTGATGTTCAACACCCGCAGGCCGCCAAGCAGCACGGTCAGCTGCGGCGCCGTGAGGGTCAGCAGTTGTGCCTTGTCGACCACCAGCGCCTCGGCCGAAACCTTGTAGTCACCTTTGAGGTAATTGCGGAAACCGTCGGCGATGGGCTCGAGAAATCCGAACGACTCGACATCGGTCTGCGCCTGGGAGGCATCGGTACGCCCTGGGGTGAACGGCACGATGATCTGCGTGTGCCCGGCGTTCTTGGCCGCCTGTTCGACCCCGGCGGCGCCGGCCAGCACGATAAGGTCGGCCAGGGAAATTTTCTTGCCCCCGGCCTGCCCGGCATTGAACTCGGCCTGGATGCTTTCCAGGGTCTTGAGCACGCTGGCCAGTTGCGCGGGCTGATTGACGGCCCAGTCTTTCTGCGGCGCCAGACGCAAACGACCACCATTGGCGCCACCGCGCTTGTCAGAGCCACGAAAGGTCGACGCGGCCGCCCAGGCGGTAGACACCAGCTGCGAGACCGACAGACCCGAGTCGAGCACCTTGGCCTTGAGCGCGGTGACGTCGTCGGCATCCACCAGTGGGTGATCCACGGCCGGAATCGGGTCTTGCCAGAGCAGTTCTTCGCTGGGCACTTCCGGGCCCAGGTAGCGCGCCAGCGGGCCCATGTCGCGGTGGGTGAGCTTGTACCAGGCGCGGGCGAAGGCATCGGCCAGCTGCTCGGGGTTGTCCTTGAAGCGTCGGGCGATCTTTTCGTATTCCGGGTCGAAGCGCAGGGCCAGGTCCGAGGTGAGCATGGTCGGCGCGTGACGCTTGGCCGGATCATGGGCATCGGGAACGGTGCCGGCACCGCCGCCATTGACCGGCCGCCACTGGTGGGCACCGGCCGGGCTCTTGGTCAGCTCCCAGTCGAAGTTGAACATGTTCTCCAGGTACTGGTTGCTCCAGCGGGTCGGCGTCGAGGTCCAGGTGACTTCCAGGCCGCTGGTGATGGCGTGCGCGCCCTTGCCAGTGCCGAAGCTGTTGCGCCAGCCCAGGCCTTGTTCTTCAAGGCCAGCGGCTTCGGGCTCGGGGCCGACGTTTTCAGCGGGCCCGGCGCCGTGGGTCTTGCCGAAGGCGTGGCCTCCGGCGATCAGCGCGACCGTCTCTTCGTCGTTCATGGCCATGCGCCCGAAGGTCTCGCGGATGTCCTTGGCCGAAGCGACCGGATCGGGATGGCCTTCCGGGCCTTCAGGGTTGACGTAGATCAAGCCCATCTGCACCGCGGCCAGGGGGTTTTCCAGGTTGCGACCGGCGCCGTCGGTGCGGCCGTGCTCAGTGCCATGCAGGTCGGGCTCGGCCACCAGGGTGCCCTCGCCAGCGGCGGCTTTGCCGTAGCGTGAGTCGCCACCCAGCCAGGTGGTCTCGGTGCCCCAGTAGACGTCCTCGTCCGGCTCCCACACGTCAGCACGACCGCCGGCATAGCCGAAGGTCTTGAAGCCCATGGACTCGAGCGCGACATTGCCGGTGAGGATGATCAGGTCGGCCCAGGAGATATTGCGGCCGTATTTTTGCTTGACCGGCCAGATCAGCCGGCGGGCCTTGTCGAGGCTGACGTTGTCGGGCCAGCTGTTGAGCGGGGCGAAGCGCTGCTGGCCGGCGCCGGCACCGCCACGACCATCGCCGGTGCGATAGGTGCCGGCGCTGTGCCAGGCCATGCGGATGAACAGCGGACCGTAATGGCCGAAATCCGCTGGCCACCAGTCCTTGGAGTCGGTCATCACCGCCAGCAGGTCGGCCTTGACCGCCGCCAGATCGAGGCTGTTGAAGGCGGCGGCGTAGTCGAAATCGCCGCCCATGGGATCGGACAGTGAGGAATGCTGGTGGAGAATCTTCAAGTTCAACTGCTTGGGCCACCAGTCATGATTGGTGGTACCACCGCCAGCGGCGTGATTGAACGGACACTTCGATTCTGTAGCCATGGTTGCTGTTCCTTTGGTCTTGATCACCCGCTGCTGCCCTGGGGGCGGCGATGTCCGGATGTGGTCGATGGCATGGTCAGGAGCATATTGGCCTGTACCGATTGCGCATTCAGTTGTGATCATCAGGCTCTGACGAATCGGCCTGGGCCGATGCAGCTTCAAGATTAGACGCCGAGGGGAAAGAGTGCCACACCCACCTGGCGGTCGTGGTGAAACTGCTGTTTTTGGCCAGTCAATGCAGATGCCAAAGATCTCTCAGGGCAGATACAACCGGAACAATCCGCCGCCCAGCGCGCCGCCGTTGGCCAGTTCGATCCGGCCATGCACGCCATTGCGCTGATGCCGCTCGGCGATGCGAGCAGAGAAGTACAGGCCCAGCCCGGTGCTGCCGCTCACCGGATTGATGCCCTGCACGAAATCGGATTGGCGCTCGATCATCTCGGCGGGATAACCCGGGCCGTCGTCATTGATGCTCAGCACCAGTTGCCCTTGCGCTTCGCTGACCGAGACCTGAATGGCCTGGCGCGCGTAGCGAATGGCGTTGATGAGCACATTGCCGACCACCGAGCCGATCAGCTCGCGGTCGAAGAAGCCCAACGGGCAGAATGCATCGACCTCGCAGGTGGCGCTGATGCCGCGGCTGTCGAGCACCTCCTGATGCCCGGCCAGTTGCGCGCCGATGAAGTCATCCAGCTCGTGGTAGTCGGGCCGCAGCGGCAGTTGATTGACCCCCAGCTTATAGAGCCCCAGCAACTGCACCATCATGCCGTTGAGGTGGGCGAACTCGTAATCGATCACCGCGCGTTCGGGGCCATGGCGTTGCGCCTCGGGCAAACGCCCGAGCCATTCACCGTGGGCGCGCATGACCGCGGTCAAGGCGTTTTTCATGTCGTGCACGGTCGAGGCGATGACCATGGAAAAATCCAGACCCGCTTGCGATTCACTCATGCGCCGAACGCCCTGATCTGCAGTTTCTGGAAGCGCTCGAAGCGCGGATCGGTGGACGGCATCTTGCCGACCATGCGCAGGCAGTTCTGGCACTCCTTGAGCTGGGTCAGGTCCTGCTCCTCGCCTTTGCCCGGCAGCAACGCCTGCGCCAGGTTGAGGGCGATACTGATGTTTTTCGGCTGCAGCCCGAGGCCCTTGCGAAACATCTCTCGGGCCTGATCCATGTCGCCCGCCTTGTACGCGCGCACGCCCTGCAGGTTGAAGTCGATGGCCGCCTTGTTGGCACCCAGAATCGCCGGATCGTCGGTCTTGGCGGCGATGCGCAGCATGACCTGCGGGTCGTCACCGTAGATTTCCGCACAGCTTTTCAAGACCCCGGCAGCGGCCCCGGCCTGACCGAGGTTCTGCAGTTGGGTCGCCACTGTCAGCGCGGCGCCGGAGGTCATGAACTCGTCCATGCGTTGCAGACGTTCCATGGCTTCCTGGGTCAGCTTGGCGGCGGTCTCCGGATCGGATTTCTGCAGGCTGGTGGCGGTCATCAAGCGGGTACGGATCTGCAGGCCTTCGTCGCTGCCGTGCTCCTTGGTGACTTCACCCAGGGTGTTGTTGAGTTCGATACGGCTGCGGGCATCGAGGCCCTGATCACCGTTCTTGTTGAGCAGCGCATTGGCGAAGCCGAGATTGGTTTCCGGATTCTTGAACCGCGAGTGCTGCCCTTGCGAGACCGCGCTGCGATAGGCGCGGGTCGAACTTTCGAAGTCTTCGTTCTCGAACGCCAGGCGGCCCAACAGGCTTTGCCGGCGCACCGCCAGCGGCGACAGCTTGACCGCATCTTCGAGCACGCGTTGGGCGCGGCGCACTTCGCCGGCGGACACCAGCACGTCGGCCAGGCCGTCGTAGAGCGCCGGGAACATTGGGAAAGCTTCCAGCGCGTGCTCGTAGACGCCCTGCGCTTCGGCGATCTTGTTGCGTTTGAACAGCAGCGTGCCGAGCATCCGATACGCCCAGGGCGTGGGCCGATCGGCAATGATGCTCTTGAGCAGTTTTTCCAGCGCGTCGTGCTGATTGAGGTCACGCAGGGCGTCGGCCTGATAGCGCAGGCACAGCGGCGCGTAGCGTTGATCCTGCTGGGTCAGCTGCGCACAGGCGGCCAGCACCTCGTTCGGCTTACTGCGGTCCAGCGCCTGCAGGATCGGCTTGAGCAGGGTCTTGCGCTGAACCAGTTTATCCAGCCGCTGGGCCAGGCCGGCGCGGTTGAACGGCTTGGTCAGGTAGGCGTCCGGCTCCCATTCCAGGGCGCTCATGACCATCGCCTGAGTGTTCTCGGCGGTGACCATGATGAACACGCATTCGCGGCTCAGCAGCTTGTCGACCATCAGGTCCTCTAGCACGTGCTGGCCGTTCTTGCGGCCGTCGCCGAGGTTGAAGTCGTGCAGGATGAAGTCGTAGCGCTTGGCCGCGCACATCTTCAAAGCCTGCTCGCCAGTGTCCGCCGTGTCCACGTCCTTGACCCCGAGATCGCGCAGCATCGAACGCACGGAGCTACGGAAATCGGAAAAGTCATCGACGATCAGAAACTTTTTTTGGGTGTACGCCAAGATCAGCATCCTGTCAGAAAGGCCACAAGGTACCGGCCGGGGCTTTGCAATAGAGACACTATCGGCATGGCGCGGCACTTCTTGAGGTTAGCTCACTGCACTGCCGCCCTCGCCCGCAAATTGGCCAGCACCACCTGTAACGGATGCTGCAAGCTGCGGCCATCCTGACGCTTGACCTGACTGCGGCACGAATAGCCATCCGCCAACAGCCTGCCCTGCTGCCCATGTCGGGCCACCAGTGGCTGCCAGGATTGCCCGTAGATCACCTGCGAGGTCTGCAGGTTGCGGGCTTCGTGGCCATAGGTGCCGGACATCCCACAGCAGCCGCTGGGCAGCACCTCCAGGCGCGCGCCGAACTTTTCGAACACCTGGCGCCACGCCTCGATGCTGTTCGGGGCGTTGGTTTTCTCGGTGCAGTGTGGCAGGAACTGCCAGGTTTCGCCGGTCGCGTCCGCGTCGGCCTTGGGCAGCACGCCAGCCAGCCACTCCTGGGGCAAAGCGACGTTGGGGGCGTTGTCGCCGCCGAGGGTTTTCGCATATTCCTGGCGATAGACCAGGGTCATGGCCGGATCCAGCCCTACCAACGGCACGCCGCACGCCTGCAACTGCAGCAGGCTCTGGGCATTGCGCCGCGCCGCCTTGGCGAAGGCGCCGAGGAAGCCTTGCACCTGCAACGGCTTGCCGTTGGCCATGAACGGCGCCAGGTACACCTGATAGCCAAGGCGCGACAGGGTCTCCAGCCATTCGGCCAGCAGCGGCGTCTCGAAGTAGCGGGTAAAGGCATCCTGGACCAGCACCACACTGCGCTGGCGTTCGGTATCCGACAACACAGCCAACGCGCGAGGCGTGGCCAGCTTGACCTGCCAGCGGTTGCACGCCGCCTGGAAGTCGACTGCGCTGAACAGCGGGCTGTCGACCATCCCTGCGCCATGCTCCAGCAGCCAGCGCACCGGAGCAGCGCCCATCACCGCGTTGTACGCGCGGGGAAAATGGGCTAGATGCGGAATGCTGAACTCCAGCGAGCCGATCAGGTAATCCTTGAGCGGGCGCAGATAGCGGCTGTGGTACAACTCGAGAAAGCGCGCTCGGAAATCCGGCACGTTGACCTTGACCGGGCACTGCCCCGCGCAGGATTTGCAGGCCAGGCAGCCGGCCATCGCGTCATAGACCTCGTGGGAAAAATCCCCACGCCCACGCAGGGTGTTCCATAGCCGCGCCACCAGTGGCCGCACCTTGGCGGCGCCGTCCAGCACATTGACGCCCTGCTCGCCCTGGCGTCGCAGCCACTCGCGAATCAGCGAGGCGCGGCCCTTGGGCGAATGAATGCGGTTGCGCGTGGCCTTCCAGGACGGGCACATGGCGTCATTGGGGTCGAAGTTGTAGCAGGCGCCGTTGCCGTTGCAGTGCACAGCGGACTCGTAGTGCTGCCACACGCGCTCATCGATGGTGCGATCCAGTTCACCGCGCAGGGTCACCTCATCCACCGCCGTCAGCCGTGCATCGGGCACACTGCTGGGGGTCGCGATCTTGCCGGGATTCAGCTGATTGCCGGGGTCGAATGCCGCCTTCAGCGCTTGCAACGCCGGGTACAGCTCGCCGAAGTACTCGGGCACGTACTGCGAGCGCAGGCCTTTGCCATGCTCGCCCCACAGCAGGCCGCCATGCTTTTGCGCCAGCGCCGCGACGGCGTTCGACAATGGCCGAATCAATGCTGCCTGGGCCGGATCTTTCATGTCGAGGATCGGCCGCACGTGCAATACGCCGGCATCGACATGCCCGAACATGCCGTATTGCAGGCCGTGGCTGTCGAGCAGTGCGCGGAACTCGGCAATGTACTCGGCCAGATGCTGCGGCGGCACGGCGGTGTCTTCCACGAACGGCTGCGGCCGCGCTTCACCTTCGACATTGCCCAGCAGGCCTACCGCGCGTTTGCGCATGCCATACACGCGACCCACCGCCTGCGCGCCGATCGCCAGGGTGTGCCCCAGGCGCACCACCGAGGTGTCGGTTTCCAGGTGCTGGATAAAATCGTGCACGCGCTGTTCGAGCTCGGCGTGATCGTCACCGCTGAACTCGATGAGGTTGATGCCCAGGGTGGGGGTCTGTTCATCCGCCGGGAAGTACTCGGCCACGCCATGCCAGACGATGTCCTGCATGGCCAGCAGCAGGACCTTGGAGTCGACGGTCTCGATGGACAGCGGCTTGTGCGCCATCAGCGCGTTGGCATCGCGCAGCGCATCCATGAAGCCGGCGTAGCGCACGTTGACCAGAATCGAATGACGCGGGATCGGCAAGACGTTCAGCCGCGCTTCGACGATAAAGCCCAGCGAGCCTTCGGAGCCGCACAGCACGCTGTTGAGGTTGAACTGGCCCTGCCCGTCGCGCAGGTGCGCCAGGTCGTAGCCAGTCAGGCAGCGGTTGAGTTTGGGAAAGATCGCCTGGATGCGCTCGGCTTCGTGTTCGGCGATCTGCGCGGCGCAGCGATAGATCGCGCCAATGCGATCGTTGCGTGCGCTTGCTGTTTGCAGCGCGGCGGCATCGATCGCGCCGCTGTCCAGCGGTGTGCCGTCGAGCAGGATGGTGCGCAGATCGAGCACGTGGTCGCGGGTCTTGCCGTAGGTGCAACTGCCCTGACCGCTGGCGTCGGTGCTGATCATGCCGCCGATGGTGGCGCGGTTGGACGTCGACAGCTCGGGGGCGAAGAACAGCCCTTGGGGCTTGAGCGCGGCGTTGAGCTGGTCCTTGACCACGCCACTTTGCACCCGCACCCAGCGCTGCTCGACGTTGATTTCGAGAATATTGTTCAAATGCCGTGACAGGTCGACGACGATGCCGTCCGTCAGCGACTGGCCGTTGGTGCCGGTGCCGCCGCCACGGGGCGTGAGCACCACGGTGCTGTATTCGGGCCGGGCGGCGAGGCGCGCCAGGCACTGCACATCGGCCTCGTCGCGTGGGAACACTGCCGCCTGGGGCAGGCGCTGATAGATCGAGTTATCGGTGGCCAACACGGTGCGCAAGCCGAGATCGTCAGCGATCTCACCCTTGAAGCCCGCCTGGGCCAGCTGGCGCAGAAATTCCTGATAACGCTGCGGCAAGGTCGATTGAAGCGGGAGATAGGCAATCATGGTCGGCGGTCTCGGCAGGCAAATGCATTCCATGCACGGGTACGGCGGGCAGGCTGGCCCGTGCTTTATAAGATGATCGCTTGATTTTCCGGGGTTTGGCGGGGTAAAACAAACGTAATTCCTGTCCGTTTTGCATGAGTTTCATGAATGAACCCCAAGCGTCTCACGCCGTCGATGTCCTTGCTGCTGGCCTTCGAGGCAGCAGCCCGGCATTGCAGCTTCACCAAGGCGGCCGATGAACTGGCGCTGACCCAGAGCGCCGTCAGCCGTCAGGTGCAGGCGCTGGAAGCTTCGCTAGAGGTGGCGCTGTTCAAGCGCGAGGGGCGGCATATCGAGCTGACCGCCGCCGGCGCCCTGTATCAACAGGAACTGGCCGGTGCCCTGGCCCGCATCCGCAGCGCCACCTTGCAGACCATCGCGCGCAAGGCCGAGGGTGACGTGCTGCACCTCGGGGTGTTGCCGACCTTCGCGTCGAAGTGGCTTATGCCGCGCATGCCGGAGTTCTACGCCGGCCACCCGGACAATCTGGTGCACATCCATTCACGGATATTCCCCGCCGACCTGTCCCGCGATGCCAGCGACATGACGGCGCTGATCTGCGCCGGCTCGGGCGATTGGCCGGGTTTCGTCGCGCACCGGTTGCTGGCCGAAAAGATGGTCGTGGTCGCCAGCCCGGCGGCCTTGCCCGAGCAGGCCGGGGTGGCGTTGCAGAGCCTGACTCAGCAGGTGCTGCTCAACGTCGTGTCGCGCCCGCATGCCTGGGGCGAGTATTTCGAGAGCATCGGCATGACGCCCGCCGCCACCCTGCGCAACGGGCCGAGCTTCGAGCTGACCGCGCACCTGATTCAGGCCGTAGTGGCAGGCATCGGTATCGGCCTGGTGCCCAGCATTCTGGTCCAGGACGAACTGGACAGCGGCGCCCTGGTTGCCCTGCACGCGCCCACCGACAGCGGCCGCAGCTACTATCTGGCGTACCCGGCGCCGTATCAGCAGTTGCCTGCACTCAAGGCTTTCAGGGAGTGGCTGCTGGATCACTCATTTACTGAAGGCTGACGCGTCGAGAAGCGACTGGCGCCCCACACGGGGATGACACTGGTCGGCCCGTATCGCTATTGACGGAGCAATGATGGCACAATGACGCCTTACTCAGACTGCACATTCATCAGTCCAGGCTGTTCATAGCGCCCGCTCCTTCCCGTCGCGGCCCTCGTCATTAGGTGATTCGCGATGACCACTCGTCCACGCAAAGGTCTTTCATTCGTCAAGCGCATGTACATGCCACGGGTCGTAGGGACCGGACTGGGCTTCTTTTGCGTGGCGATCGGAATCTGGCCGCTCGATCCGCCGTGGTGGACCTGGGCGCTGATGTTCCTCCAGGCCTTCGCCTGGCCGCATTTGGCATTCCTGATCGGCCGTCGCGCCCGCAAGCCTTTTCGCACCGAGCGCCGCAGTTTGCTGTTCGATGCGTTTGCCGGGGGGGTGTGGGTGGGCGCCATAGGCCTCAATCCGCTGCCGAGCGTGATCATTCTATCGATGATCGCCATGGACAAAGTGGCCGCGGGCGGCTGGAACATGCTGTTTCGCACTTTGCTGATGCAAGCGCTGGGTATCGCCGCGGGGCTATGGTTGTTCGCTCCACCGTTGTTCCCGACCACCAGCCAGCTACAGATGCTCGCCTGCCTGCCGGTGCTCGTGGCGTACCCGATGGCCATCGGCATGATGTACAACCGCGTCACCCGGCAACTGGCTCAGCACAAGCGCATCCTGGCGCGCCTGAGCCAGACCGACAGCCTGACCGGCCTGATCAACCACGGTGCCTGGAAGAACCTGCTGCTGCGCGAGTTTACCCGCGCCCAGAGCGGTGCCCGGCACCACAGCATGGCGTTGATCGATATCGATCATTTCAAGCAGATCAACGATGCCTATGGCCATCTGGTCGGGGACGCGGTCTTGCGGACGGTGAGCAAGACGTTGTCCAGCCATCTGCGCAAGACCGACCTGGTGGGCCGCTATGGCGGCGACGAGTTCTGCGTGATTCTGCCGGATACCACCGCGCCGCAGGCCAGGGACATCCTCGAGCGCTTGCGCCGCGTGGTCAATGAATTCGAATACCCGGGCCTGCCGCAGCTGTCCTTGAGCCTGAGCATCGGGATTGCCTCGTATGGCCCGCACCTGGCGGCGCCGGACATGTGGCTGCACGAAGCGGACATGGCCCTCTATGACGCCAAAAGTGCCGGACGCAATACCGTCACCGTGGCCAACGCCGCGTTGGGGCGTGGCACCGCGTCAACGGGCTGAATCCGAGCGGCTCGAGTTGACTGCGAGGGCCTCTTCGCCAACAAGCTTTGCTCCCACTGTGCCGCATCTGAGCCGTACACCCGTGGGAGCAAAGCTTGCTCGCGAAGGGGCCGGTCCAGCTTGCCCAGCACCCTGGAATCTCCCGCAGGTGCAGGGCTCAGGAGCGGTGATCACCGTGGTAACTGCCAAGTCGTACTCCTGTGGGAGCAGGCGGCGACGCGGCCGGTCGCCGCACCTACTCTGTTCAGGCCGACAGATGCTCGTACAGAATGGTCGCGCCCACCAGCATCAGCACCACACCCCCGATGATCTCGGCGCGCTTGCCAACCACGTTACCTAGCACACGGCCCAGCATTACGCCGATGGTCACCATGGTCATGGTCGCCAGGCCGATCGCTGCGGCTGCCACGAAGATATTGACGTCGACGAAGGCCAGACCCACGCCCACTGCCAGTGCATCGATACTGGTGGCGAAGGCGGTCACGGCAAGAATCCAGAACGAATGCTGGTCGGGTTTTTGCTCTTCTTCGTCGTCGTGCTTCACGCCGTTATAGATCATGTGCAGACCGAGAATCACCAGCAGGGTAAAGGCGATCCAATGATCCCATTGCTGCACCCAGCGGGTCGCCGCCTGGCCGACGGCCCAGCCAATCATGGGCGTAATGCCTTCGATCACACCGAAGATCAGGCCGGTGCGCAGCGCTTCTGAAAGACGAGGTTTGTGCAGGCTGGAGCCCTTGCCGATGGCCGCCGCAAATGCGTCGGTAGACATGGCCAGTGCCAGCAGAATGAGGGAAATGGGATTCACGGATTACGTCCAGTCGGGCTATGAGTCAACGACACCTCCACACGCCCGACTTTAGGCATGAAAGTGTCGCTGGTCTCACCAACCGGAACGGTGTTCGCACCACGGCATGCTGCCGAGAATGTTGATACGAACGCTTGCACGTTGCTGTGCAAGCAGGCTACTCCCCAACGAAGGCCGCGATAATAACAGCCTGAAATGAAAAATCCAGCCAAATTTTTTGGCTGGATCGGAGTACGGCTCACTAATTGTAACAGCTAGTTACTTGCCACCCGGGCACCGTCGCCGGCACCGATCAGCGCCTGCAAAGAGCCGTCGAACTGCTGCAGGGCATTGACCTGCAACTGGCGCTGCTGGTCGATCTGCGCGGCAATCTGCTCGGCGCTCTTGTCGTGCACCCACACGGCAGACATCTGTTTCATTCCGGCGCCTTGGGCCTTGCCGATGTACTGCAGGTTGGCGTCGTAAAAGGTCGCCACGTAGCGCGCTTCAACCTGGCTGTTGCGCTGAGTCACCAGCTGGCTGTAGGCGTCGAGCATCACCGTAACGTCAGGATGAGCCTGCATCAACGCATCGAGGTTGTCGTACACGGTGACTTTGGCGAAAGTCTTTTGCAGCGACCCCTGCAGCCAATCGATGGCCAGGCGCGGGTCGGAACTGTTGATGAACGCGTTGCGAATCCGCGTATCGAGCGTGCTGCCCGGCGCGCCCTGCTGGGCCATGGCGTGGTAGCGGGTGAGGTAATCGAGGGTACCGACAGTATTTTCGCTGTAGAGCACGCCCACGGTCTGCGACGACTTGAGGGTCACAGGGCTGTTGGCCACAGGCTGCAGGTGGCAGTTGTCACGACCGGTAGCCCCGGCAGTGGCGACGAATGCTCCAGTCAGTACGGCAACCAGCGTCAACAGCGTAGAAATCCTCATGGCAAGTGTCCTTCACAAGCAGGGTGGTGATGTGGCTATCCTCCTCCTTTTGCGCAAAAACAGTACTTGCAAAAATTGATGGTCACTATCGATTGCATGAATGGTGCGAATGGTTATTACGTCAGCCAGATCGCAGTGACAGCTGAAACCTTTCATCCGTTAAAGTCGTCCATAGCCTTATCCACTCAAGGAGAAACGATCATGTCCGACTTCCATGCCGATGCACTTACCTGGGGCCATGGCCCGCGCGTTTTTGAGGTGTTTCTCGAGCCCACCTGCCCCTTCTCTGTGCGTGCTTTCAACAAACTCGATGCACTGCTGGCGCTGGCCGGTGAAGCGCGCGTGACCGTCAAGATCCGCCTGCAATCGCAGCCATGGCATCTGTATTCCGGGGTTGTCACCCGCGCTGTGCTGGCAGCCTCCACGGTGGAGGGTGGCAAACAATCGGCCAAAGCGGTGCTGGCAGCGGTAGCTGCCCATCGCGAGGAGTTCGAGTTCGAGAAACATGCCTTTGGCCCGAACATGGACGCCACGCCCAACGACATCATCGCCCGCCTCGAAGCCTACAGCGGTATCAAACTGGCCGAAGCCTTTGCCCGGCCGGAGCTGGAACAGACGATCAAATGGCAGTGCAAATATGCGCGCCAGAACGGCATCCATGTATCACCGACGTTCATGGTCGACGGGTTGGTACAACCGAATATCGGCAGCGGTGATTCGGTGGAGGACTGGGTCAAGCAGTTGCAGCTGCAAGACTGACAACAAGGGCGCCGTCGTGCGGCCTTGCGGCGCCCATTCCTGGAGGGAATACGCGCATGAAAATCCTGCATTGTATTTCCTCTGCGTGATCTCGTAGCGTGTCCTCTCCCCCACAGGAGTGACCGCCATGAAGCCGCTGCAGCTCTATACCGACAACCTGTTTCTCAGTCCTTATGCCATGTCGGTGTTCGTCGCATTGCATGAAAAAGGCCTCGACTTCGATCTGCTCGAGCTCGACCTCGAAGCCGGTGAACAGCACCGCGCAGGGTTCGCCGGGTTGTCGCGGACCCAACGCGTGCCGACGTTGGTGCACGGCGATTTCGTCCTGGCCGAGTCCTCGGCGATTACCGAATACCTGGAAGAGGCGTTCGCCCAGGTGCCGCTCTACCCTCGCGAGCTCCAGGCACGGGCAACCGCGCGGCAGATCCAGGCATGGCTGCGCAGCGATTTGCTGGTGATCGGCCAGGAGCGATCCACCTTGGTGGTCTTTTGCGGGCAACATTACGGGCCGCTGTCGGCGCGGGCGCAGGTCGCCTTCAGCAAGTTGCTCGAGGCGGCGCAGGCATGGCTGGCTGATGGCCGCGAGTACCTGTTCGGCGAGTGGTCGATCGTCGATGTCGACCTGGCGCTGATGCTCAACCGCCTGATCCTCAACGGCGACCCGGTACCCGCTGCATTGCAGGCCTATGCGCAGCGGCAATGGCGGCGCCCCAGTGTGGTGAAGTGGCTCGAGTTGCCACGGGCTGCGCTGTAATCAGGTATGGGCCTGCACCACCCATTTCACCCTGGCCAGCGCCTCGCGTAGCGTCTGCAGGCTCACCGAGCCCAGCGCCAGGCGCAGCGCATGGGGCACCGGCGCACCGATTGCGAAGGGCTCGGCAGTCGACACAGAAATCTGCTCGCGCATCAGCGCCATGGCGATCTGATCGGCGCGGGCATCTTCGGCCAAGGGCAACCACAAGAAGTACGACGCGCGATGACTGTGCCACGACAAGCCGGCCAGCGCCTGCGCAGCGACGGTCTGCCGAGCGCGGGCGTCAGCACGTTTTTGCACCTCCAGGGCGGCGACGGTACCGTCTTCGAGCCACCCTGTGGCAATGGCGGTCAACACACCTGCGGTGTTCCAGGCCGTCGCGCGGATACTGCGCTCGAGTGCCGGAACCAACGCAGCCGGTGCAGCGATGAAACCGACGCGCAAACCGGTCGCGACACTTTTCGACAAGCCCGAGACATACACCGTGCGCTCGGGCGCCAGGGCCGCCAAGGGCGCTGGCGGGTTGTCCGCCAAAAACGCATAGGCCGCGTCCTCGACGATCTGCACGCCATACAGACGCGCGATGGCCACCAACCGCACACGTTGCTCGGCAGGCATCACCCAGCCCAATGGATTGTGCAGGGTCGGCATGCTGTACACCGCACGCACCGGTCGACGCCGGCAGAGCGCCTCGAAGGCGTCGAGGTCCGGCCCTGTGGCAGTGACGGGGATCGCCACCAGTTCCAGGCGCAGGGCTTCGGCCAGCACCTTGAACCCCGGATAACTCAACGCATCTGCCGCGACCACGTCACCGGGCTGCAACAGCGCCATCAGCGCTACCGTCAGGCCATGCTGCGCACCATTGACGATCAACACCTGCTCGGCGGGCACTTGCACGCCGCGCTCGATCAAGTGCCGCGCCACCGCTGCGCGCTCGTGCAGGCGACCTCCGTGGGGGTGGTAGCGCAACAGCGATTCAAGGTCCCCGGACAACGCCAACTGCCGCAACGCCGCGCGCAACATCTCGGCCTGTCCTGGCAGCGACGGATAGTTGAAATTCAGGTCGATCATGCCAGCGGCAACGTCCTGTTGATCGATCCCCAACCCGGGCGGCAACGCGATCTCCCGGACGAACATCCCTCGCCCCGCCTCACCACTGACCAGGCCCATGGCTTCGAGCTCGGCATACACGCGGCTGGCGGTGACCAACGCCATCCCTTCGCGAGCCGCCAGGTCCCTGTGGGTGGGCAGGCGCGTACCCGGCGGCAGAGCGCCGTTACGAATGTCGACGGCCAAGCTATCGACAAGAGTCTTGTAACGCGGGGGTGGCATCGGTAACTGTATCCATGACAATTTTTTGATTGTCCTGATACTCGCTCCTAGGATGGGCGCCTGACAACCCCTGCGACCGAAGTGAGCGCCATGGAAAAGACCTCTCGACTGCACGAACCGGCCTTGAGCCACAATACCCGCGGATGGATCAACGGCTTGATCGGCGTGGTGATCTTCAGCGGCTCGCTGCCCGCAACGCGGCTGGCGGTCACCGCGTTCGATCCATTGTTTCTGACTGCGGCGCGGGCGACCCTCGCGGCCTTTTTGGCCGTGATCCTGCTATGGCTGTTCAAGCCACAGCGTCCGGCACTCGCGCAATTGGCCGCATTGATCGTGGTGGCGGCAGGCGTGGTACTGGGGTTTCCGCTGCTGACGGCGCTGGCCTTGCAGCACGTGACCGCAGCCCATTCGATCGTGTTCCTGGGGCTGCTGCCATTGGCGACCGCCATTTTTGCGGTGTTGCGCGGCGGCGAACGGCCACGGCGGGCGTTCTGGATTTTTTCATTGTTCGGCAGTGCGCTAGTGGTCGGTTTTGCGTTGAGCCAAGGCCTGACGGCGGCCCCCAAAGGTGATCTGCTGATGCTGCTGGCCATCGTCGTCTGCGGCCTGGGTTACGCCGAAGGTGCGAAGCTGTCGAGAACCCTGGGCGGTTGGCAGGTGATTTGCTGGGCACTGGTGCTGGCACTGCCGGTGATGGCGACTTTGACGGCCGTGCTGATGCCCGCTTCTTTTGTGGCGATCAGCCCCAGTGCCTGGTGGTGCCTGGCCTATGTGTCGCTGTTCAGCATGCTGATCGGCTTCGTGTTCTGGTACCGGGGGCTGGCCCAGGGCGGTATCGCCGCGGTGGGGCAATTACAGCTATTGCAACCGTTTTTCGGCCTGGCGCTGGCGGCGGGATTGCTGCATGAACAGGTGAGCGCCGGGATGGTCGGGGTGACAGTGGCGGTGATCGTCTGTGTGGCCGGGGCCAGACGGTTTTCGCGCTAGCCAGTGAGTAAACAGTTGGCCCTTGGCGGGCAAGCCTTGCTCCCACAGCGCCAACTACAGCTGCCCCTCGATCGCCGCCTTGTCGACGATCGACCACACCTGCCAGATCTTCCCTTCGCGATACTCGTAAAAAACGTTCTCCGTGAAATACAACCGCTTGCCGTTCACCGCCAAGCCGAGAAACTCGCCCTTGGGTGAGCAATCAAACTCCAGCCGGGCGGCGATGTGGGGTGGATCGCACATCAGCAGGCCGATGTTGAACTGCAGGTCCGGGATGTCGGAAAAGTCCTTTTCGAGCATCTGCCGGTAGCCAGCCACACCCAGCGGCCGGCCGTTGTGATGTACGTCCGGGTCGACGAATTCGCCAAGATGGTCCCAGTCCTGCCGGTTCAGGCAGGCGATGTAACCGTGATAGTGATCGACTAGAACGTGCCTGAGCATCTGAGGATTCCTTATGCAGGGTGTGGCAGGCTTTGGCGCTATCGCAACAACGGCAGGTGCGCAAAAGGGCCCGGCACGTGTGCCCGTCGCAGGTGTAATCGTTGGACGCTGGATGATGGCTAACCGTTCACTAGCAGATGCAGCCCGAGCGCGCCCATCCCGACAAAAAATATCCTCCGAAACCACAACCCATTGATGCGGCCGCGCAGCCATTGCCCCGCCAGCATGCCCAGCAGTGCTGGCACCACCGCCAGTACCGACGCACCCAACTCGGCGGTGCCCAACTGCTGATGCCACAACAGGCCACCCGCCAGCGCCAGGGTCGATACGGTAAACGATAGCCCTAGCGCTTGGACCAACTCGTCACGATGCAACCCCAATGCACCGAGGTACGGCACGGCAGGAATCACGAACACGCCAGTCCCTGCCGATATCGCCCCGGTCAGCAACCCACATAACGGCCCCACCCCTACCTCCCAGCGCCGAGCGATGCGCAGGGCCGGCGCCGCGAGCCCTGCCAGTGCGTAAATCAGCAACGCTGCGCCAAGGGCTCGCGCCATCCCCGTACCGCTGCCGAGCCCGAACCACAGCGTGCCAAGTACCGTACCCAGTACAATCCCCAATTGCATGGGCCACAGGCGCAACCCTACGCTGCGAAAATGCCCGCCGAAGGCCACCTGCCAGATATTGGTCAATGTCGCCGGCACGATCAACAAGGCGGCAGCCTGCACCGGAGCCATAGCCAAACCCAGCAGCCCCATGGAGACGCTAGGCAAGCCCAGGCCAATTACTCCTTTCACCGTGCCTGCGGCGAAGAACGTCGCCAACACCATCAAGGTGAGGGCCAGCCCGAGCTGCTGATAGAATGCGAGGATGTCTGTCATGGCGCTATCCTGCCCGTTCCTGGCACGGCTGAACATCTGCCATATACTGAGTCAGCCTCTTGTCTGGACAGAGCCATGCACTTCGACCTGATTGACCTGCGCTTGTTCATCAACACGCTGGAAGCCGCCAATATCACCGCCGGTGCCGAACGAAGCCACTTGTCCCTGGCAGCGGCCAGCGCGCGGATTCGAGCCATGGAAGCTTCGCTGGGTACGCCGTTGCTCAACCGCACTCGGCGCGGCGTCAACCCGACCCCGGCGGGTTTGGCGCTGGGCCAGCACGCACTGCGCGTACTGCAACAGGTCGACCATCTACAGTTCGACCTCGCCCAATTCGCCCAAGGCAGCCAAGGCCAGGTTCGCCTGTTGTGCAACACCGCCGCGCTGACCGAGTACTTGCCGGAACTGCTGGCGGGATTTCTTCAACGCTTCAGCGGCGTCGACCTTGATGTTCAGGAGCGCCCGAGCCTGCAAAGCGTGCAGGATCTGCGCGATGGCAGGGCCGACCTGGCGATTCTTTCCGACGCGGTCGATACCAGCGGACTACAGACGCTGGCGTTTCGCGACGACCCGCTGGTGCTGATCATGCCCCGTCACCATCCTTTGACCCAGACGCCAAGTCCTGACTTCATTGCCAGCCTCGACCATCGCCACGTCTGCCTCGGCGCCCAAAGCGCCCTGGCGCTGCATCTGGACGAGCAAGCCCGACGCAGCGCTCGACGTTTGGCCGTACGGGTGCGAGCCGAGGGTTTCGACGGTTTGATTCGCATGGTCGCCCATGGCGCAGGGGTCGGCGTAGTGCCCCGCGCGGCGGCCGAGCGCTGCCACGGGCATCTGGATTTCATCATCGAGCCGCTGAGCGAACCGTGGGCCGCGCGCAAGCTTGTGCTTTGCGCTACAGACTTCGCCAGCTTGCCGGGGTATGCCAGGGGGCTCGTTGAATTGCTGCAACAATAGTGAAACGTGGGTGATCTGCTACCCCAGCCCATGCGCATGGACGAAACACAATTTGTTGCCCTCCGGATCGCGGCAATAGGCGCCGTAATAATCCGCGGCATAGTGCGGCCGCAATCCTGGGCCGCCCTCGTCCGTCGCGCCCATGGCCATTGCCGTTTCCCACGCCTTGCGCACCTGCTCCTGAGAGCACGCGGCGAAGCTCACCTGCGTGCCATTGCCGGCCGAGGCTGGCAGACCGTTGAAGGGCAACTGCACGTAGAACTGCGGCCAGGGTTTGCCAGGCGCGTGCCACCCGGCGCCTGGCGGCCCGCTGTCGTCTTCGTCCGGCATTCGGACCAGCCCCAGGTGCGGCAGAACCGCCGAATAAAATGCGATCATGGCGCCCAGGTCGCGGGCACCGAGCTGAATGTGGCTGAACATGGTATCTCCCGATGCTGAATGACCAGCAGTCTAGACGGTTGCCGGATTATCCCAAGTGCAAGCGAATGGCATCGCCAACGATCTTCGTCAGGCGCTCCAGGCGGCATGGTGTGGGCTATGCGGAACTGGCCACCCAAGCCGGCGCCGAACGCTCCGGCACGGCTCTGGCGATGGGCAACACGGGAGTGTTTCTGGTGCTGTTCGGCACACCGATCGTGGCATCTGCGCTGGTGGCGCATTGGGGCTGGGGGACGTTGTGGCTGGGGTGTGCAGTGTGCGGGCTAGCGGCGGCGGGGTTGTTTCCTCGGGTGGTGCGCGGCGCCAGCCCTTCGAGCGCATCGATACCGGAACCGCAAGTCGTGAGTCGCTGACGGCAGCGGCAGGCTTGCGAAATGCCTGAACGGCCGCAGCAGGCCTGTACACTGAGCGCCCTACGCCTCATCCACCCTATCGAACGAATAACAATTCTTGCCCGCGCTCTTCGCCTTGTACATCGCGTGATCGGCATGCTGCATCAAGGTGCCGATGTCATCACCGTCGCGTGGGAACAGGCTGACGCCCATGCTGGCATGGATGTTCACGCTGTGGCCACCGATCAGCAACGGCAACTGCAGGCACAGGTGCAGGCGCTGCAACAGGGTGACGATCTTCTGCGGGTCCTGGACGTTCTCGAAGAAGATCACGAATTCATCGCCGCCCAGGCGCGCCACGTTGTCGACGCCATCGCTGGCCGAGGTCAGCAGCCGCGCCACCGCCACCAGTACCTGATCGCCGAAGGCGTGGCCGTACTGATCGTTCAACTGCTTGAAATGATCCAGATCGACGAACAGCAAGGCCATTTTCTGGCCGTTGCGCCGTGCCGCCAACAGCGCTTGGTCGAGCAGCTCGAAGCAGCGTCGGCGGTTGGGCAGATGGGTCAACGGATCGTGGCGGGCCAAATGCTCGAAAGCAGCGCGGCTGCGGGTGAGGTCTTCAAGCTGACTGAGGATTTCCTGCTTCATGGCCAGGAAACTGCGCGCCAACACCCCTAGCTCATCCTGCCGCGGCGCCAGGGTGCTGATCTTGCGCTCGCGAGAAAACAGCTCGACGGCGTCAGTCATCTTGCGCAGCGGGCGGATCAACGCACGCGAGACGATAAACGCTACCAGCAACGCCAACAGGCTGAAGAACAGCGCGATGCGGGCGATATCGGTGCCGGCCCGTGAGGCCTGCGCCAGCACGTGGGCCTGGGGCTGGCCGAGGCCCAGCACCACGAATGGCTCGGAGTTGCGGGTGTCGTTGGACAGCCGCACAAAGGCGGCCACCAGACGATCCTCGCGAGGCTGCTCGACGCTGCGGCTGATCAGGCTATGGGCACTGGTGTCGCCCAGCAGCGTGCTCACGTCGGGAAACTCGTCCTGCAAAAACAGGCGCCGCCCCAGATCGAACCCGAACGTGCGGCGATGATCCGGATGCACCAGCAGGTCGCCCCAACGATTGGCCAGATAGACTTGATACTCGCTTGGCAGGTCGCTTTGCAGCTGGGTGAACAACTGATCGAGGTCGACGTTGATCACCACCAGAGCGAATATCTTGCCGTCCGCGTCTGCTACCGGCGTGCTGACATGCAGCGTCGGCTTGTCCAGCCCGGAATGCGCGCCCTGCTCGTGATTGATCACGATCGGCGAGATGCGCACCTCGCCTGGCTTCAGGCGCAGCGCCTCGAACACGTAGGAATAATGGGCTTTCTCCTGCAGATCGGCGCCCTCGACCCGGACGATTCGCCGGCCGTCACGGTCCTCTCGCACCCATTCCAGGCCATGGTCGGTGGCGCTGATCAAGCGGATCTGCATGTAGTCCGGATGCGCGAGCAGCATCGCCCGGAACGACGCCGCCAGATCATCCTGCACGGTCGCACGCTGGCGCGGATCGCCGAGACTGCTCAGGCTGGCCAGGTGCGGGCCATTGCTCAACACCGTGGCGTCCAGCGAAATGTTGCGCAAGCTGCTGTGCAGGTTGCGCCCCAGCACCTGCGCCGAGGTCAGCAGATCGCGCTCGGCGGCCTGCAGCATCACTTCTCGTGAGTTGTTGTAGATCGAATAGCCGGCGAGCACCGTCGGCAGCACTCCGAAGACCGCCATCAGGCAGCCCAGCTTGAACGCGATACCGAACTTCATCGCACCTCCAGCAGGGGCGGTCGCTCACCGGAAACGATGCGCTGCCAGAGCGCGGCACGGCGCGCGTCGTCTTCGACCGGGCGCAGCCATATCAGGTGAACGGAGGTACTGGCGCCGTCCGGGTCCTGCAAGGTGTTGGCCAGCCCCTGGCGCTCGCTGAGCAAACGGCTGACCTGCGGCTCAAGCATGTAGTTGATCCACAGGCTTGCCAACGCCGCATCCTGTGCACCACGGCTGATGGCCCAACAGTCGAGCCAGGCCAGCGCGCCTTCGCGGGGGATGACGTAGCCGACATCCGCACCCGCATCTTGCAGCTGTTTGAGCTGCTGACGGCCATAGTTGGCGAAGAGCAACGCCGCCTTGTGGCTGCTAAACAACTCGGCGGCCTCCTCTGGCAGCGTGTAGAACGTCAGCACGTTGCGACGCAGCGCAATCAGGCGCTCGGACACCTTGGGGAAGTCCTCGGGCTTGATCTGGAACGGATCGCCGCCCAGCGACAGACTGGCCAGGGAAAAATTATGGTTGCTGGTGTTGAACGCCAGCACCCGACCCTGGAATTGCGGGTCCCACATGGCGTTGATGGAGTCCGGCGGCTGACTGAACTGCTTGCGATCGTAGATCAGGCCCATGTCCGACCACACATACGGCACCGCGTACAGTTTGCCGTTGACGCGGATATCGGGAATGCGTGAGTAGTCGCGAAACCGCGGCATTTGCTGAGCGGTATTACTCACGCGCGAGGGCGTCAGCGGCTGCAGCAGGCCCTGATCGGCATAGTTGTGGATCTCCGCGGTATTGGCCGCGATCACATCGAAGTTGGCGCCTTTGTTCTCGCCGATCTTGCTGCGCAAGGCCTCGTCGCTGCCCACCAGGGTGATCTCTACCTTGACCTTGTAGCGCTTCTCGAAGGTCTGCACCACGTCACTGTCGGCATATCCCGGCCACGTCAGGACCCGCAGCGTGCGTGGCTCTTCGGCCAGCGCCTGGGCAGCGGTCAGGAACACCAATAGGGCCAACCAGAGGGGACGCAAGTAGGGCATGGGCGGAGCTCGGGCATGCGATGGCGCCGAGTATACAGATGGCAATGTGCCGCTGCTCATTATCGTGATTTGGAGGTGGACCTTTGGTCGGATGGTCGGCTCCTCCCAGCACTTTACTCAAGCCCGAGTTTCCAGAGAGCGTACGCCACCGTGACCGCCCCTTTGGCGCGCCATTGGTGGGCTTGCTTGAGAAAATGCGCCGCCCCCCCCGTCCGGCTAGCTCCTGAAGCGCCCTACTCTATAGAGAGAAACTGCCCGAAAACCCGCTGGGAAAGGATCCCTAAGCGTAGGCAGTGCAAATGAGAAGGAATCTTAGATACCAGCTGCCGCCCGCCTACGCTTCGCACGGCTGGCCGAGGGTACTGCCTCTGGCGCTGAGCCTTCACCGCTGCCGATTCCGGCCAATTCAAAATCCAATCAGGCCTGCGGCCTCTACCCCGCCGCGCTGACCATCGCCCGCAACAACACCGCACACCCGGCGCCTAAATCCTCGGGAGTAGCGTTTTCGATTTCGTTATGGCTGATGCCTCCCTCGCAGGGCACGAAGATCATCCCGGCCGGGCCCAGTTCGGCGATGAAGATCGCATCGTGGCCGGCGCCGCTGACGATATCCATATGGCTCAAACCCAGTTGCGCGGCAGCGTCACGCACGGCATCGACGCACTCGGGGGCGAAGTCCAGCGGCGGGAAGTCGGCGGTGGGCGTCAGCACACAGGTCAAGCCATTCTGTGCGCAGGTTTCATCGATGGCCTGTCGCAACTCATCGACCATCGCCTGCAGCTTGTCGCTGTGCAGATGACGAAAATCAATGGTCATCTTCACCTCGCCGGGGATCACGTTACGCGAGCCTGGGTGCAGGTTCAGGCAGCCAACGGTGCCGCAGGCATGGGGCTGGCTGGCGTTGGCGATGCGGTTGACCGCAGTGACCACATGCGCGGCGCCGACCAGGGCGTCCTTGCGCAGCGACATCGGCGTCGGGCCGGCGTGGGCCTCGACGCCGCTCAGGGTCAGGTCGAACCATTTCTGCCCCAGGCAGCCCATGACCACACCGATGGTCTTGCGCTGGTCTTCGAGGATCGGGCCCTGCTCGATATGCGCTTCAAAGTAGGCGCCCACTGCATGGCCCAAAACCGGCCGCGGGCCGGCATAGCCGATGCGCTGCAGCTCATCGCCGACGCCCAGCCCTTGCTCGTCGCGCTTGGCGAGGGTCTCGGCGAGGTCGAATTTACCGGCGAAGACGCCCGAGCCCATCATGCACGGCGGGAAGCGCGAACCCTCTTCGTTGGTCCAGACCACCACTTCGATCGGCGCAGCGGTGTCGAGATCGAGGTCGTTGAGGGTGCGGATCACTTCCAGCCCAGCGAGCACACCAAAGCAGCCATCGAACTTGCCCCCGGTGGGTTGCGTGTCAATGTGGCTGCCGGTCATCACCGGTGCGCGTTGCGGGTCACTGCCGGGGCGGCGCGCGAAGATATTGCCGATGGCATCGACGCTGACCTCGCAGCCGGCTTCAGTGCACCACTGCACGAACAGGTCACGGGCCTGACGATCGAGATCGGTCAGGGCCAGACGGCAGACGCCGCCCTTGACCGTAGCGCCGAGCTGGGCGAGGTCCATCAGGGACTGCCACAGGCGCTGGGTGTTGATCAGGGGTGCGCTGGTATTGAACGGGCTGGTGGCGGTGGACAGGTTATTCATGATGGTTCTCCAATGACAGGTGTGCAGTCGTCGCCGGCCTCTTCGCGGGCAAGCCTTGCTCCCACAGTGCAAACGGATCCAGCGTTGCACCGGTGGGAGCAAGGCTTGCCCGCAAAGGCGCCCGCATGGTCACCTCAAATTCCAGCGATACGCACCGCCAGTTTGACCAAACTCAAATCACTCCCCCGCGGCCCCATCAGCGAGATCCCCAGCGGCGCGCCGTCCTTGTTGACCAGCGGCATGTTCAACTGCGGCATGCGGCACAGCACGGCGATGGCCAGCAGGTGGTGGGAGATCTGCCGGGTCTCTTCGATCTCTTCATCCCTGGCGCTCAACAGCGGCGCGATGTCCGGCACGGTCGGCATCACCAACACCCGATTGCCCAGCAGCGCGTCCCAGCGCGCCGCGAAGGTTTCACGGAACGCACAGGCACCGTCGTACTGCTCATCGGTCACTGCCTTGGACCAGGCGAAACGTGCGGCCACGTCAGGTCCGAGGGCCAGGCCATTGCGCTCGATGAACTCGCCTTGCGCCTCCCAGGCCTCACGTCCCTGGATATAGCGGAACGCCCAGTAGGCTTCTTTCAGGGACGGTAGTTCGCCGTCGAGTGTTTGCAGCGGGCCACCCACGGCACTGATCTGCGCCAATGCCGGGGCCAAGGCATCGATGGAAGCCGCCGGTAGCATCCCGAACAATTCGTCACTGCTCAGCAGCTGCGGTTGCGCAGGCAGAGGTGCCGAGTCCTCGCCCAGCAGGCACTCGCCCACCAATCCGAAAAGCTTGGCATCGCGGGTGAAAAACCCGGCGGTGTCCATGCTCTCGCACAGCGCCTGAGTGTTTGCCAGGGAGATGCGCCCATGACTCGGGCGCAGGCCGAACAGCCCGCAGTAGCTCGCCGGCGTGCGCACCGAGCCGCCGGTGTCGCTGCCCATGGCAAAGTCGCACAAGCCGTTGGACACCGCCGAGGCCGAGCCCGACGACGATCCGCCGGGAATTCGATCATGGGCGGCGCCATTGCGCGGCGTGCCGTAGTGAGCGTTCTTGCCGCTCATGGAGAACGCCATTTCGTTGGTGTGGGCCTTGCCGATCAGTTCGGCGCCGGCATCGAGCAGGCGCTGGATGGTCGGCGCGGTCTGCGTCTTGATCCCGGACATGGCCAGCACGTGAGGATTGCCGCCGCCCGTGGGGTAGCCGGCCACGTCGAACAGGTCCTTGGCAGCAAAGGTATACCCGGCCAACGGACCGCTGGCCGCGTGGGGCACGGCGACGACAGGATAGGGCATGAAGGCAAAGGCGGAATCGGTCATGACAAGGACTCGCAAAGGGGTTGAACAGGCACCGGCTGCCAGTGGTGGCAGCTCACGCGGTGGTCGGCGATAACGGTTTCGATGGCAGGTACGGTGCTGCGGCATACATCGGTGGCCTGCGGGCAACGCGGGGCAAAGGTGCAGCCGGCCGGCAGATTGGCAAGGTCAGGGGGCGCGCCGGGGATGCTGATCATGCGCTCGCCCTTGCGCAGGCCGTCCTTGGGCCGGGTGCCCAGCAGCACCTGGGTATAGGGGTGCCGCGGGTTATCGAGCAACTCGGCCAGCCTGGCCTGTTCGACGATGCGCCCGCCGTACATCACGGCCACGCGGTCGGCCACTTCAACAGCGGCGCCGATGTCGTGAGTCACGAAAATGATCGACAGCCCCAACGCTTGCTGCAGTTCGCGCAGCAGGATCAGAATCTGGATCTGCACCGTGGCGTCCAGCGCCGTGGTCGGCTCGTCCGCCAACAGAATCTGCGGCTGACAGGCCAGCGCCAAGGCGATCATCGCGCGCTGGCGCATGCCCCCGGACATCTCGTGCGGGTAGGCGTCCAGGCGTTGTTCCGGGCTGGGAATGCGCACCTGCCGCAACGCCTCCAGCGCCTGGCTGCGCGCCTGGGCCTTGGACAATGGCAGATGGCGGCGCAATGCTTCGATGATCTGCTGGCCGATGGTGTAGACCGGGTCCAGCGCCAACAGCGGCTCCTGGAAAATCATCGCCGCCACCGGGCCGCGCAGGGCCTGCAACTGGCTGCGGGATAACGCCATAAGGTCCCGGCCGGCGATCTCGATCTGCCCTTCGATGCGCGTCGAGCGCTCGGAATGCAAACGCATCAAGGCGCGCAAGGTGACGCTCTTGCCCGAGCCGGATTCGCCGATCAGCGCCAGCACTTCGCCTTTGGCGACCTCCAGGCTGACGCCATTGACGGCCGACAAGGTCTGCCCCCCGCGCTGGAACCGCACCTTGAGGTCGCGCACGGCGACCATGGGTTGTTCGCTCATGCCAAGGCTCCTGTAAAAATCAACTCGGCCGTCGGGCTCTGGCTGTGCCCTGCCCCCGGCTGCACCATCAGGCACGCGGCGTAATGGCTGTCGCTGGTAACCGTCAGGGTCGGCGCGGTGTGCCCGCAGATCGCTTCGGCGTGCGGGCAACGGGTATGAAAACGACAGCCCGAAGGGGGGTCGATCGGGCTGGGTGGATCGCCCGAGAGCGGCGACACCAAGGTGCGCTGGTTCGGGTCCATGGACGGCATCGAGGTCAGCAACGCCTGGGTGTAAGGATGCTGCGCCGCCGAAAACAGCGACTCGGCGGGCCCGACTTCGACGATTTCCCCCAGGTACATGACCATGATCCGATCAGACAGATAACGCACCACGTGCAGGTCGTGGCTGATGAACACGTAAGTCAGTTGCAGGTTGTCCTTGAGGTCCTGAAGCAGATTCAGCACCTGCGCTTCGACGGATTTGTCGAGGGCCGAGACCGCTTCATCAAGGATCACCAGTCTTGGGTTCACCGCCAGGGCACGGGCGATATTGACCCGCTGGCGCTGACCACCCGACAGCTCGTGGGCGTAGCGGCCGGCGAAGCGCCCCGGCTCCAGGCCCACACGGTCGAGCAAGTCGCGCGCCCGCTCCAGGGATTCGCGGCGGCTGACGCCATGCACCGAAGGCCCGAAGGCCACCGATTGCTCCATGGTCATGCGCGGATTGAGCGACGAGTAGCTGTCCTGAAAGACCATCTGCACCTGCCGCCGATAATCACGCAGCGGCAGTTGATGGCCGCCCACCTGCATGGCATCGAACACCAGCTCGCCGCTGTCGTGGGCGATCAATTGCATCAACAGCCGCGCGGTGGTGGACTTGCCGCAACCGGACTCGCCGACCACGCCGAGGGTCTCGCCCTTGTGCACCACGAAATCGATGCCATCGACAGCGCGCACCACATTCTTTTTGCCTAACCCACCTTTCACCAGGCTCTTTGTTATAGAGAAATGCTTGACCAGTTTCTCCACCTTCAACAAGGGTTGCGCCGGACCGCCAATATCACGTTGCTTCATGCTCAGCTCCTGATCGCCATGGCCGCCCGCAAGCGGTCGGCGAGCACGTTGAATGAGATCGAGGTGATGAAGATCATCGCCCCCGGCAGCGCCGACACCAGCGGCTGGGTGTAGATCGCGGTGCGCAGGGTGTTGAGCATCAAGCCCCACTCCGGCTCTGGCGGGGTCACGCCAAGGCCGAGGAACGACAGGCCGGACGCGAGGATCATCGACACTGAAATCAAGCCAGTGGTGAAGACAAAGATCGGCCCCAATACGTTGCCCAGCACCTGGGTACGGATAATGGTGAAGGCACCCGCCCCCGAGGCCCGCGCCGCTTCGATGTAATCTCGGTTGCGCACCTGGGTAGTGACGCTCTCGGCGATCCGCGCCACTTGCGGCACGAACACCAGGGTCAGGGAGATCAGCGCATTATTGACCCCTGCCCCCAGGGCACCGGAAAAGGCGATGGCCAGCAGCACCGACGGGAACGCGTAGAACACATCCACGGTGCGCATGATCAGGCTGTTCAGCCAGCCACCGAAGTAGCCGGCGATCACCCCGATGGCGCCGCCGATAAAGAACGCGAAGATCACCGGGGTGATGCCCATGAACAGCGACAGCCGCGCGCCCAGCATCAGGCGCGAGAGCAAGTCCCGGCCCAGCTCGTCGGTGCCCAGCGGGAAGCCTGGCGTGCCGATCGGCTTGAGGCGTTTGAACATCGAGGTGGTGAACGGATCACCCGGCACTATCCACGGGCCCAATACCGCCAGCACCAGCAACGCCAGGATCACCAGGGCCACCGCCAGGGCAACCGGGTCGCGGCGCACGCGCCCGAACACTTCACGCCAGTAGCCTGGCGAACTCTCGACTGCTGCGATGACCGGCGCGGCCGGTCGTACCATCGACAGGTTCATGCTCAGCCCCTCTTGATACGTGGATCGAGCAGCGTCTGCAGGATGTCGACCAGCAGATTGAGCGCGACGAAAAACAAGGCCAGCACCCAGATCGTGCCCTGCAGCAGCGGCAGGTCACGCTGGAAGATCGCCGAGTTGAGCAGCAGCCCGGTGCCGGGCCAGGCGAATACGGTCTCGACCAGGATCGAACCACCCATGAGGTAGCCGATCTGCAGGCCCATGACCGCCATGGCGGTGGGCGCGGCGTTCTTCACCACATGCAGGAACAGCCCCCATTCGCCCAGGCCCTTGGCGCGCAGGCCGATGATGAATTCCTGGGAGAGGATCTCCGCCACCTGGGCGCGCACGGTGCGGGCGATGATGCCGGTGGGGATCACCGACAAGGTGATCGCCGGCAGGATCATGAACTGCAGGTGCGCCCAGTCCCACGCCCAGGCCGACTGCCCCATGGGGCCGCCACCGGTGGCGGGCAGCCAGCCCAGTTGTGAGGAGAACACGATGACCATCAGCATGCCCAGCCAGTAGTGCGGCACGCTGACGCCGATGGCCGAGAACGCCGAAGCGATCTTGTCCAGCCAGCTGTCCTGAAAGTACCCGCCGACAAAGCCGAACAGGCTGCCGAGGACGAAGCCGAACAGGGTTGCCAGCACCGCCAGGCGCAAGGAGTAGCTGACGGCGTTGAGTACTTCGCTGGCGACCGGCCGGCCGCTGGCGATGGACATGCCCAGGTCGCCATGCAGCGCGTGCCAGATCCACAGGCCGAATTGCACGGGCAAGGGTTTATCGAAGCCATAAGCCGTTACCAGCTGTTGGCGCAGGGCCTCGGAGGCATCCGGCGGCATCACCGACACCAGCGGGTCGCCGGGGGCCATGTGCACGAGCATGAAACACACCAGCGCCACGCCCAGCAGGATCGGGGTCGCCAGCAGCACGCGGCGAAAGATATAGGCAAGCATGGGCTTTCCTCTTGGGGTCGTTCACGGTTTTGCGGTGGCCTGGCGGGCCTCTTCGCGGGCAAGCCTTGCTCCCACAGAGCAAACAGTTCCAATGTCGTACATCTGTGGGAGCAAGGCTTGCCCGCGAAAGGGCCCTAAAGAGCAACCCTCCTCCAGCAGGCTTCTCTAGTCCTGCTTGGACACCAGCGTCAGATCGATAAACCAGCTCTGCGGCTGCACCACACCGGTGACTTTCGGCGAGATGGCTCGCGGACCGACGTCGTGAGCGACGAACAGAAACGGCACTTCATCGACGATCGCCGCGTGCAATTTGCCAGAGGCCTCATCCAACGCCTTCGGATCGAAGGAATTGCGCACCTCGGTGATCAGCTTCTCGACCTGCGGCGAGGCGAAGTAGCCCCAGTTGTTGGACACCGGCGGGAAAGCCTTCTCGCTGGAGAAGCGCACCATGCCGAAGTACGGGTCCATGACCGCCGCGCTGACGTTGATCGCGTTGGCGCCCTGGGCCGCAGGGTCCTTGGCGCCCAGGCGCCAGCCGCTGAACAGGGTGTTCCATTCGGTGACGGCGATGTCGACGTCGAAATAGCAGCTCTTGAGGCTCTGCTGGATGTATTCGTTCATCGGCAACGGCTGCATTTGCCCGGAGCCGGACGCCGAGGTCAGGACCTTGACCTTGACTGGATGGTCGTTGCTGAAGCCCGCATCGGTCATGAGTTTTTGCGCTGCGGCCTGGTCATAGTGGATCTTGAATTCAGGGTTGCCGTACCACGGCGAATCCTTCTCGTAGATGCCCGTGGCCTCCTGCATGTAGCCACCCAGATAGGCTTTCAGCTCGCTGCGATCCAGGCACAGGTTGGCGGCCTGGCGCACGCGCTTGTCCAGCCATGGCGAACCGGGGGCGAAGGAGAACTGCCAAGGCCACAGGTGCGGCTGGCCGTTGGCGTAGATCTTGAAGCCCTTGCTTTTGATCTGGTCCATGGCATCGGGGGCCGGCGCTTCGATCCAGTCGACCTGGCCGGACAGCAACGCGGCGGTGCGAGCGTTGGCCTCAGGCAGCGGAATCAGCACCACGTGATCGACCCGGGGGATGCGTTTCGGGTCCCAGTAGCCGGGGTTCTTGTCCAGCACCAGCTCCTGGCGCGGCACCATGCGGTCCATCTTGAACGGGCCGGTGCCCACCGAGTGGGCGGCGAAGGCAGTCCAGGCGAGCTTCGAGCGTTCGGCCGGATCGGTGGTGGTCGCCGGCACGGCGTCGAAGTCCTTCTGCCAGGCGGTCGGCGAGGCCATGAACAGGTTGGTGAGGTTGTAAGGCAGCACTGCATCCGGTTCGCTGGTGGTCAGCTCGACCGTGAGATCGTCGATCTTGTGCGCGCTGCGCAAGGTCGGCATGCGCGAGACGGTCATGCCGATCTGTCCCGGTGCATATTGCGCAGCTTGCTTGTCGAGCACCTTGTTGACGTTCCACACCACCGCATCGGCGTTGAACGCGGAGCCGTCATGGAACTTCACTCCTGGGCGCAGCCTGAAGATCCACTTGGTGTGATCGTCGGGCTTGACCGCCCATTCGGTGGCGAGGCCCGGCACCAGCGTGCTGGGTTTTTCGCCTTGGGAAAGGTCCCACTCCACCAGGGAGTCGAACATCGTGATACCGGTAAAACGATTGCCCTCGTAGCCTTGATCCGGCTGGCCGTAGGTCAATGGGATATCCGCCGCGGTCATGGCGATACGCAGAGTGCTTTCGGCCATCGCGGCCAATGGCGACAGGGCGCCGATGGCGATCGAGCAGGCCAGTGCCAGGCGGGTGAAGCGGCGTGCGCGAGTTGCTGAAGCGTGCGTCATGGCGTATGTCCCATCAGTCAGGTAAGGAGAGCTGGGAGGGTCCAACGCAATGGCCATACCAACTTTTACCAGATGGTCTGGCGAAATATTCACCACAGCCTTTTTTCGCTTAATTTTCAGATAGATAAGTGTTTTAAAAAATCATCCCCCAAAACCACCCAAACGTTTGGGTAGTGTTGCGTGATGTTTCATGCAATCTTTTGGTACGCGGCGCTCCATAGTGGCGCAGCCGCACGAGATGATGCTTTAACGCCCACCAGCTTGCGCAAATGGGGGCGAAAAATGCGATTCTCCTACCCAGCTTCTTGCGCTCAGGCCTACCTCATGAACAAACGCCCGGCCACGCTTCGCGGTATCGCCCAGGCACTCGACATCCATGTGTCTACGGTGTCCCGCGTGCTCAACGGCAACCTCGACCACGCCGGGCGGGCCGCGTCCAAAGAGACCATCGAGCGCATCCGCGCCCTGGCCGCCAGCCTCGATTACCAGCCCAATACCCATGCGCGCACCCTCAAGACCCGGCACAGCCACGAGATCGCCGTGCTGGTACCGCGGCTGTCGGATATCGTCCTGGCGACCATCTATGAGGGAATCGACGAAGCCGCCGGGGCCGAGCGCTATACCACTTTCGTGGCCAACACTCTGGACCGCCCCGAGCGCCAGCGCGAACGTGCCGAACGCGCCCTGGCGCGCAATGTCGCGGGCCTGATCATCAGCGATGTGCATTGCACGGCCGAGCCGGGTTTTCTGGAAGAGCTGCAGGAGCGCCAGGTGCCTTTCGTGCTGGTCAGCCGCCGCCGCGGCGAGCATTGCTCGGTCACCTCGGACGACGAAATGGGGGGCCGCCTGGTCGCCGAGCATCTGTACTCCCAAGGCCATACCCGTGTTGCCGTGATCGCCGGCGAGCCGCACAGCAGCAACGCGCGGGACCGCACCGCAAGTTTCGTGGCGTATTACCGCGAACGCGGCATAGAGATCGGCGCCGAGCGCATCATCCCCGGCCACTTCGACACCGAGGCCGGGTTCAGCATCGGCGAACGCTTGCTCGCCCATCCACAGCCACCGACGGCGATCTTCGCCGTCAACGACTTTCTGGCGATCGGTCTGTTCGGCGCGATGCGCCATCGCGGCCTGGTGGCCGGCCGCGACATCGCCGTGGTCGGCTACAACGACACGCCCCTGGCAGCCCACCTGCAACTGACCAGCATCAGCACCAGCATGCACGCGCAGGGAATGCGCGCGGTGGAAACCCTGCTCATGCGCATCAAGGGTGAGCCGGTGCAGTCACATCGGTTTCCGGCGGCGTTGATTGTGCGGGACAGTAGTGTGTGTTCGCCCTGAGGCTCGGCGGCCTCCTCGCCGCCGCCCGTCACTCGACCTTCATTCAGGCACGATCGGCAACGCCCGTTTGTGCGCCGTCTTGAGATACGCCGCTTCGATGATCGCCACCGCCCCCGCTGGCAGCGGCTTGCCTAGCAGATAGTTGTCGATGTCAGCGTAGGTGCAGCCGTAGGCCACCTCGTCCAGCTTGCCCGGCACTAGCTCTTCAAGGTCCGCCGTGGGCGGCTTGCCGACCAGTTGCGCGGGCGCGCCCAAGGTCTCGGCCAGCAGCCGTACCTGGCCTTTGGTCAGCCCCGACAGCGGCGCCAGGTCACAGGCGCCATCGCCGAACTTGGTGAAAAAGCCCATCACCGCTTCCGCACCGTGGTCAGTGCCGACCACCAAGGCGCCGACGAAGTTGGCGATGGCGTATTGCGCCAGCATCCGGCTGCGGGCCTTGACGTTGCCCTTGGCGAAGTCGGTGAGCTCGGCGCTCGGCTGCAGGCCGTCGAGGTGGATATTGGCCATCAGGCCATCCACTGCGTCGGCAATATTGACGGTGGTTACCGCGTCGGCCTGGATGAACTGCAGCGCCAGCTGCGCATCCTGCTCGTCGGCCTGGGTCTTGTAGGGCAGGCGCACCGCGACGAACTTGACCGCGTGCCCCTCGCCGCGCAACTGCTCGACCGCCAACTGGCACAGGCGCCCCGCCGTCGATGAATCGACCCCGCCGCTGATGCCCAGCACCAACGCCTTGGCGCCGGAGTCGAGCAGCACGCCCTTGATGAATTCGACTCGGCGGGTGATCTCGGTGCGGGCAGTCGCGGCATCGATGATGCTTGGATCGATACCCAGTGCGACCTGGATGTCGGCTTGCAGACGGGTTTGAATGTTCATCACTTGGCTCCCTGGTCGTTGACGGTGTCGACGCCGAACACGCTGGCGGCGTAGCGCAAAAAGCTTGGGTCTTCGCAGACGTTCTTGATCGGATCGTCGGAGAACTTCACTACCGGCTGGCCGTGCACCTTGACCAGCTTCATGACGATGCTCAGCGGCTCGACGCCTTCGACGTCGCAGGCCAGATTGGTGCCGATGCCGAAACCCGCGCGGGCGCGGCCACCGACGTGGCGGAAAATATTCAGCGCCTTCTCGAAATTCAGGCTGTCGGAGAACATCAATTCCTTGCTCCTGGGGTCGATGCGCAGCGCCTCGTAACGGGCGATGACCTTGTCGGCCCACACGCACGGATCACCCGAATCCTGGCGCAAGCCGTCATAAAGTTTGGCGAAGTACAGGTCGAAGGTCTTGAGGAAAAAGTCCGTCGAGATGCAATCGGTCAACGCGATGCCCAGGCGCCCGCGGTACTCCTGTACCCAGCGTTCCAAGGCCATGCTCTGGCTCTGATCGAGGCGCGTCAGCTGCTGGTGGACCATCAGCCATTCGTGGGCCATGGTGCCGATCAGCGGCAGGTTGAATTCATAGGCCAACTGCGCGTTGGAAGTGCCGACGAACACGCCGGGGAAGTCGCGCTGCATCACGCTGACCACTTCACGCTGAGCGGCGAACGACAAACGCCGGCGGGTGGAGAAGTCAGACACCCGCAACTGCGACAGCTCCTCTTTGGAGGCGTTTTTCTCCAGCCATTCGAACTTCTGATACAGCCGATCGCGCACTTGGCTCAAGGTCGCATCCGGGTAGCGATGGCGATTGCGCAGCTCGCTGACGGTGGCCAGGATCGGCATTTCGAACAGGATGCAGTGCAGCATCGGGCCGCGCACGCGGATGGCTAACTGGCCGTCCTCGACACCGATGTGCACGTAGCTGAACTTGAAGCGGAACAGCCCCAGAAAGCGCTGAAAATCAGGCGTCAGGTATTCACGAAAGCGCGCATCGAACAAGAACCGCAGCTCGTCATCACGCATCTCGAGGCTGACCAGACTTTCGAGCTGCTCGCGCAGGTCCGGAATCAGATGCGTCAAGTCTTCCCTGGAGCGAACGATGAACTTGTACTCGACCTCGACGTTCGGCAATTGGTGCAGCACGGCCTGCATCATCGAGAACTTGTAGAAGTCGTTGTCCAGCAGGCTGTTGATGATCCGTGGTTGTTGGATGTATGCGCTTTCCATGATGCCTTTACTCCTGAGTGGCCGCGATCAACGCCGGTTGATCGCTGATGACCTGAATCCCTGCTTGCTGCATCGCCGCCAGCGCGTCGATGCCACCCTGTTCACTGATACCGCGGCAGGCAGGCAAGTACAGCAGCACCGCAAAACCCGCTGAAGCCAGTTGCAGGGCCGTGGTCTTGACGCAAAAGTCCAAAGCCAAACCGCCAACGATCACGCGTTCGATGTCCTTGGCCTTGAGGAACTCGATGACACCCGTGGACAGCTTGTTGTCCAGATCGTGGTAGCAGGCGCCGTAAGGATGCAGATCCGGCTCCACGCCCTTCCACACGAAGTAGTCGTAGTCATAGGGAGTGGGTAATTCGTCCAGCAGGGTGAAGCCTTCGGTGCCCGGTACGCAGTGGCTGACCCAGGTGAGGTCGGCATGCTTGAGGCCGGTGGGCTGGAGCATGTTCTCGTGGCCGGTCACGAGCCAGGCGGGATTGCTGGCGTGGGCGTCCTTGCTGCCGACCCGTAGGCTGGCGAAACGAGCCATGAAGTTCAGCTCGCTGCCGATCTGCTCGCCACCTGCCACCGGCAGCTCGTCAGGGCACAGCGGGGTGAAGGACTTCTGCGCATCGACATCGAATGACGCGGTGGTGAGTTTGCTTAGAGTCATATCGTGTTCCTCCGTTGCCTGACTACAAAGTACACGTGATGTACCGTAATATCAACACCCGTCAAAAAACAATTAAAATCACTCTGCCAAAGGCGCGGCAAGGAGGCATTCGAATTGCATACATGGTATCCGTCATGTACTTTTACCCCAAAGGAGAATTCTCGACATGCCCCAGACCGCACTCGAACACGGCAAGAGAATGGACTACCTGCACACCATCGACATGGTCGTGCTGCATTATTGCCGCAAGACCCAGGCCATCCAGGTATTGCTCAACCGCCGCCAGCAAGCTCCCTTCGCTGACAGCTGGGCGCTGCCGGGGCTGGTACTCAACGGCAGTGTGCGCGATGTGACCATGGACGAAGGCGTGCAGCGCCTGGTGGCATCGAGCAAGATCGGCCTGGCGCTCGACTATATCGAGCAGGTCGCCACCGTCGGCGATGCCTACCGAGATCCGCGCTGCTGGTCGTCCTCGACCATCTATCTGGCGATTCTGGCCCAGCCAGCCGCCTTGAGCGACGAGCAGAAATTTGTGTCGCTCAAGTCCCTGGAAAGCCGCGAGACGCGCCTGCCTTTCGATCACAACGAGCTGGTCGACAAGGTTCGCGAGCGGTTGTATTCGAAGTCGCTGTACACCAGCTTGCCGTTGCTGTTTCTGGGGCAGGAATTCAGTGCGCCGGAGGCGACGACGGTGTATTCGGTGGTACTGGGGCGGCCGGTGCTCAAGACCAGCATTCGCCAGCGGTTGTTGAAGCTGGTGGATGAGGGGTTTATCGCTGAGACCGGGCGCAAGAAATCCGGCGAGGGGATCAAGGCGCAGGCCACGGTGGAGAATCGGCGGCCGGGAGAGGTGTTCTATTTTGATCGTTCATTCGCCTGAACCCGGATGCCCCGCGACCGGCGCTTGCTCAGCCATCAACTCGGTAACCCACTCGATAAACACCCGCACCTTGCTGCTGATAGGGCGATTCGGTGGAAACGCGACGCACAACGGCAACAACGCGCTGCTGAAGGGCACTGGACCAGTCCCCATACGCTAGCGCACGTGTGAATCAGCGGGACGAGCCCGTACTACCCAGGGTCTCCCCACCCAGCAGCTCGATAAACCGCTGTACATTCGCACGCTTGCACTTATCCGCCGGGACGAAAGCGCAATAGGCATGCCCCAACGGCAACGAAGCAGCCGACAACGCCAACAGCCGCCCCGCTTCGAGATCCGCCTGCGCCAACAGTTTCTGCCCCAAGGCAATCCCGCAGCCCAGCCGCGCCAAGGTAATCGACAGGCTCGACAACCCCGATCTGCGCCCCTGCGCCGGGTCCGGCGCTGGCTGTCCAACTTGCTGGGCATACCACTCGCTCCAAGTCGGATGCGACGCGTAATTGGGCCCCCACTGCGTATGGATGAACAGACTTTCGTGCACTTGGGACAGATCGAACGTCGGATTGCCATGGCGATACCAGAGTTCCGGCGCACAGAGCGGCACTACCTGATCATGGAACAACGCAATGGCGGTCAACGACGGGTAGTGATAATCGCCGTAGCTGACGCGGATATCCACGTCATGCCGCGCCAGGTCGACCGGATCATCTTCCACCCGCACGTCAACCGACAACTGCGGGTAGATCTCCAGCAGGCTGGCCAGCTTGGGCGCCAGCCAGCCCTCGGCCAAGGAGAACGGCACGCTGACGATCAGCCGCGTGCGCAACTCACCCTCGAGAATGCGCGTGGTCATGGTCGCGATTTCGTCCAGCGCGCGCGAAGTCTGCGGATAGATCGCCAGGCCGGCGTCGGTCAGCGACAGGCGATTACCGTTGCGCATGAACAGCTTCTTGCCAAAATACTCCTCCAGATGACGCACCTGCTGGCTGACCGCTGCCGCCGATACGCCCAGCTCCCGGCCGGCCATGGCGAAGCTGCCCAGGCGGGCGGCCACTTCGAAAGTCCTGACGGCATTGAGCGGCGGTAGTCGTTTCAAGAAAGAAGCCTCCCTAAGTTTTACTGTAGGGAGCCTAACAATTTGTAGCATTGATGCGAAGTTTTTTGCGGGTTAGCTTGAAGGCTCAACCATTGGAGCCGACGCAATGAACAACGTCATCGATCTGCAACGTTACCCGCTGGACCGGGAGGGGACTGAAGAATGGACCGCTTTGGTCCATAGGGCACGTGAGGATCTGCAACGCGACGGCATGTTCAGCCTCGAAGGCTTCGTGCTCGCCGAACAGGTGCAACGGGCCGCAGCGCAGATTCAGCCGATCATGGCCAGCCAGTCCCATACCCACAAGCGCTCGCACAACATCTACTTCAAGCCGCAGATTCCCGAGCTGCCTGCCGACCACCCTGCCCTTCGCAGTGTCGAGACCGTCAGCCACACCCTGTGCGCCGATCAGTTGCAAGACACCTTGGTCACCGCCGTATACGAATATCCCGGGCTGGTCGCCTTCTTGGCCGCGGTCATGGAAAAAACCGCGCTGCACGTCATGACCGACCCTTTGGCGCGGGTCAACGTGATGAGCTATCGCCAGGGCGAAACCCTGAACTGGCACTTCGACCGCTCGGAATTCACTACTACCCTGCTCCTGCAGGCACCCGACCAAGGCGGGGAATTCCAGTACCGCAGTGACTTGCGCAGCAACGACGACCCCAACTACGCAGGCGTCGCGCAGTTGCTCGAGGGGCACGATCCAAAGGTGCAGTCGCTGCAACTACAAGCCGGCACCCTGAATGTGTTCCGCGGCAAAAATACCGCGCACCGGGTCACCCCCGTGCGCGGCCAGCGTGAACGCATGGTGGCGGTGTTTTCCTACTACGAAAAACCGGGGGTGATGTTCACCGCCGAAGAGCAGATCGGCTTCTACGGTCGGGCGTCCTGAACCCACACATAACGCGTCAACCACAATAAAAAGGATCCTGTGCTTCGCCCTTAGCTCGACCCTGCCACCTTTAATCCAATCGTTGGGGAACTTCATGGGTCACACCTACCGCGTCACCAGTAAAATCCTCGCCTGCGCCGCCCTCAGCGCCAGCGTGATGTTCTCGGGTTTTACCTTGGCCAAGGACTGGAGCACCGTTCGGGTCGCCACCGAAGGGGCCTATGAACCCTGGAACACCACCCTGCCGAGTGGCGAGATTTCCGGGTTCGAACCCGAACTGCTCAAGGACTTGTGCACCCGGCTCAAGCTCGATTGCCAACTGCAGGCGCAGGATTGGGACGGGATGATCGCCGCCTTGAACGCCGGCAAGTTCGATGTGCTGATGGATGCCATCGTGATCACTCCGGACCGCGCCCAAGTGGTCGCCTTCTCCCACCCCTATGCCAACACTCAAGGCGTGTTCGCCAGTGCCGATCCGAAGATCATCGCCTCCATGCCCAGCACCGACGTGCTCAAGCTCAGCGGTGATGCAACGGCGGACAAAGCCGTCATCGACACCTTCAAGGCATTGGTCAAGGGCAAGGTGCTGGGCATCCAGTCCGGGACCGCCTACACCGAATTCGTGGAAAAGAACTTCAACGACATCGCCACCATTCGCGAATACAAGAAGTCCGGCGAGCACATGATGGACCTCAGTGCCGGGCGCATCGACCTGGCCTTCGACGACGTGACTTTCTTCGCCTCCGCGCTGGAAAACCCGGACAACAAGGCCGTGCACATGGTCGGGCCGAAGATCGGCGGGCAGATCTGGGGCCCAGGCGAGGCCTTGGCGTTTCGCAAAAGCGATGACGACCTGCGCGAGAAATTCAATCAGGCACTGACCGCGGCGCTGGCAGATGGCACGGTGCAACGGCTGTCGCAGAAATGGTTCAAGGCGGATATTCGGCCCTGATCGAAGCTCACGCTTGTGCCCCCTGGCCTTCAAGTCGGGGCGCATTGTTGGTCCGGGGCCGAGGCGTTCTACACGCGCCTGGGCTTCGTCTGCACCGACCGTTTCATCGGCACAGACCCCTTCCTGCGCCCGGCCGGCACACTGGATCACCACACCTTATTCTTCATTCAGACTCCGCCGTTCATGAAGGGCATCGAGCACTTCACCTTCCACATGGCCGGGCCGACGGAGGTGATGCTGGCCGGCACCCGGTTCGTGGAAAAGGGCGACGAGTCGTTCTGGGGGCCGGGCCGCCATCAGTTGGGTTCAAACTGGTTCTGGTACTTCAACAGCCCGCTGGGTTGCCACGTGGAGTACGACCCCGACATGGATCTGCACGACGACAGCTGGGCGCCGCGCACCGAGCCTTCGAGCGCTGATACTTCGCAGTGCTTCCTGTTCGAGCATCGGGAGAAATGGATGCCGGGGGGCAAGTCGGAGCAGATCGCCAGGCGGGCGCAGCCCTGTGCCGCGGCACCCAGCGCCAGGGGTGCCAAACCTCAACGCGGCTCACTCTCGAAGCGACTCAGGAGCCACGGCATCACGCTGAGCACCAGCAGTGCCAACAAGGTGCTCAGCAATGCCGTGGCTTCCTTGCCCATGCCGGTGGCCACACCAATCGCGGCGGTCATCCAGAGGCCCGCCGCGGTAGTGAGGCCTTTGACGCGTTGGGGGTCCCGGGTGCTGTTCTTGAGTATCGTGCCAGCCCCCAGGAAGCCGATACCGGCCACCACGCCCTGAACCACACGGCTCATGGCGTCCTGCTCGGCGCCACCAAGGCTGGGTACCAACACGAACAGCGCCGCACCCAGCGATACCAGCATATGCGTGCGCACCCCCGCCGATTTGCCTTGGGACTCGCGCTCGAAGCCCAGAATGCCGCCCAGTACCGCCGCCATCAATAAGCGGATGGTCACCCGCGTCAATTGCGAAGCGTCGGTGATATCGGCGAACTCGAGCACCAACGTGTCACAGACTTCCTGCCACCATGCATTCATGGGTTTACCTTGGTTGTTGGATCTGAACCTTGAGACCGCGACGAGGGGTGCAAGTGCAGGGCGAGCCGCACAGGTCCGCAGCAAAGGACCACCCCCCAACCCCAACACATTCAACGATGAAAAACTGGCGCCTGTTCGCCGAACATCATCCCTTAAACCCGCTGCCGTAAAACTATCTCCCGCACCGCCGCGACTACCGGATCATGGTCGTCAGCGCGCCAGATGGCATGGGTCTCATACTGAACCTGCGCCTGAATCGGCTTGAACACCACGTTCTCGAAGCACGCATTACGCGCATCCTCGGGCACGATCGCCACGCCCATGCCCGCACTCACCAACGACAGAATCGCATGGGTCTGGTCCATGAACTGCACATAACGCGGCTTGACCCCGGCCCGCTCGAACATGCTCATGAGCAAGTCATGGAAGTACCAGCCCACCTGGGTGTACATGATGAAGGGCATGTCATCGAGCTGCTTGAGCGCCACCATCTGGCGGCGCGAAGCCAGCGGATGATTGCGCGACACCGCCAGCGCCAGATCGCCCTTGTCGATACAGACCGACTCCTGTCCCTTCTGCTCCAGCCCCGGACGGATCAGCCCCAGATCGATACGGCCGAAGGGCAAGGCCTGCAGCTGATCGCGGGTGGTCATCTCGCGAAAGATCACCTCGATGTTCGGCAGCTCCACCTGGGCCAGCTCCGCCAGCTTGGGCAGGAAGCTGTACGCCGCCGAGCCCATGAAACCTACCGTCACCGAGCCGCTGAGCAGATTGGCCGCGCGCCTGGCCACCTGAATGGCCCGCTCGCTCTGCTCCAGCAGCTTGCGCGCCTCGCCCAGAAACGCCACACCGGCCGGAGTCAGAGACACCGAACGCGAAGTGCGTTGCAGCAACAGCACCCCGAGCTGGTCTTCGAGCAATTGAATCTGCCGGCTCAACGGCGGTTGCGTCATGTGCAGCAGCACCGCTGCCCGGCCGAAGTGCAGTTCGGTGGCTACCGCGACGAAGCATCGGAGCTGCGCGAAACCTATCATCGATTCACCTTTTGGATCGTTTGAATACCAAATATGGCTTAGACATGCATCGATTGGCAACTTACTCTCACTTCCAAGAGAGCGCTGACATGCCGGGCATCGGTGATACCGACTTGACGCAGCCCTCGACAACAACAAATGGAGAACGGCTCTATGTCGCACATCACTCGCGTCGAAATCTTCGATTTTACCTACGACGTCCACAACCTCGCCTCCCAGGGCGAGCACACGCACAACCACGTGGCCTATAAAAAAGGCGGCAAAATGACTCTGTCCAAGTACGCCGTGGTCATCGAAACCAACGACGGTGTGCGGGGTGAATACGTCGCCATGTGGGGTGGCACTCGCCCAGCCCTTGCCCAGTCACTGATGCTTGCCCCGGACCTGCTCGGCCGCAACCCCAACGACCGCGAAGCCATCTACGACGAGTTCAAGCGCAAGCTGCACCACTTCGATCACATGGGCCACGGCCCGATCGACATCGCCTTGTGGGACCTCACCGGC